>JBAVOQ010000152.1:0-23831 GCA_049692235.1 Acidobacteriaceae bacterium
ATGAACTCACGGCGACCTATCTCAAACCTGTCAGTGAAGGTCTCAAATGGATCAGCTTCCGCGTTCCATCCGCGCTTGATCCCTGATAGTCCCATTTCTTTTTTCATGCCTCGATCCTCCTTAAAACATCGAATCCTGTATGAACGCTCGATCAAAGGGGCTGCTCTACGATTTGCTCGCTCTTCGGGTCCCAGTATTGTTTCTTTCCACTCCAGTAGGATTGGGCAGCCATAATACAAGCCAGGGAATGGGAGAAGCCGTGGTCTACGTTGGCGTTGGGTTGTTTGCGATCTCTCATCGCATTCAGCCAGTTCAATAGATGATTGGCATCATTATCTTCCGGACCGATGGAATTGGCCTGGGGAGCGCCTTTCACCTGGACGATTTCCGCGCCATCTTTCTGCGGACCCAGTGCCGGCGGCTCGGTGTAGACTGGCCCCGATTTTCCAGGATCGAATTCTTCCCGCCCGCCTTCCCGCGTCACGACGAAAAGCGATGCGCCTTCTCCGCCATAATTCACGATGGTTCCGTCTCGGCCTTGAATGCGGCTGAAGCTTCTGTAACTATTTCCGAAAGTAGTTCGGTACATATACAGGAACCCTTTCGGATAGGTAAATGCAACCGTGCATGTGTCGGGGTTCTCGCGTCCGTCCTTCCACGCGAAGATGCCGCCTTGTGCCACTGCGCTTACTGGATGGGTCTCGTCCATCCAGAGGTGGACAAGGTCGCTGGCATGACTAAGCCATTGGTCGAAAATTCCCGATGAGAATTCTTGATAAATTCGAAATTCCAGATAGACGTGTGGGTCGAAAGGCCGGGAAGGCTTGCCAAGCAGCCAGCGTTCCCAGTCCGTGTCCTGTTCCTTCAGCATCGAGGGCCGGTCATAGAGCCAGTGCTTCCACTCCATGTGTTCATCCATCTCCATCTGGTCCGTCCGGCCGGTATCCACCTTGCGAAACCGCCAGCGCTCCTCATTGACGTTCCATTCCTGCTCAATTTGAACGACGTTGCCGATGCGGCCCGAACGGACAATGTCGCGGACTGCCAGGTTGTACGGCTGGCTGCGGTGTTGTGTTCCCATCTGGACAATCTGTTTAGACGCCTTCACAACATCGCGGGCCAGAATGGCCTCACTCAGGACATTCGCAAACGGCTTCTCAACGTAGCAATCCTTACCCGCCCGCACTACGTCAACGCACAGCTTGGCATGTTGAAAATCGGCAGTAGCGATCATCACTCCGTCGATCTCGCTATGGGTCAGTAAATCCTCTGAGTATTTGTAGCTTTGTGGTTCCAGGTTGAACGCTTTCTTCACCTGGGCAGCGCGTGCTTCGCGGGCGAGACTCCAGATGTCACACACCGCGACGGTCTCGACAGGAGTTTGTTGGCCGGCAAGTTGGACCATCCTGACATGACCGGCACTTCTTGCGCCGCATCCCAGTTGGGCAAGGCGGATACGATCATTCGCTCCCAGAATTCTGGCATACGACCGTGCCGTCATCCCCGCTGCGAGTACTGTGCCTGTTGCCTGTTTCATAAACGTACGACGGTCAACCCCAAAACTAGACTTATCATTCATCGCTCACCTCTTCTTTGGCAGATACTTCATTGGAATAACGTCCAACACATTTAAGTCCTCACGCCCCCTGACTTCCAGGCGATGCGCAGCACCCTCTTTCCATGCTCCTCTTGACCCGTGGAATAATTTTCCGGTCCGCTATTTTGAACTAACAAGTTCTCGATATCCGCTGAGATAGACGTGTCGTAATATCCCGGATGGAAGCGGTTCAAGATGGTTCATATCCTGAGGAGTAAACCGCTCGCCGTAGCGCTGATTCAGTAGGCGATAGTCAGGCAATGCACGGCCAGCCATCTCATTGATTGCAAGATTTCCCACAATGATTCGCAGATGGTTTTCTCCAGGCTGAAGAAACCTTGTTACATCTACTTCATAAGGTGGGTGCCAAATACTTCCAGCAAGTTTTCCGTTGACATAGACCTGGGCCGCTTCTCTAACCGGGCTTTCAAGGAGCGCACGCAGCTCCGAACCGGAATGCGCCGGTGAAGTGACGGTCTCTCCCGGCCCAAAATCCAAATGAACAATGGTTCCTGGATCTCGCAGCGATTTCGGTATCCGAAACGTTTTTCCGTACGCGACTTGCCCGGAATAAAATCGCGTCGGCGAGTCGTCCGTCCACGAATACAATGTGGAGTAATTTGTAGTTCGATTCTGCTGAAGGAACTCTACCTTCCAATTCGCGCTTAGGTCCATGGGTTGAGGCAATGGCACTAAAGTAGGGGATTCCCTCACTGAATTTACGTTATCCGATAAAAAGACCAGAATGCGCGACTCATAGGGTTGCATTGAAATATTCAACGAATCCCTGGTAGCAGCCCCGGTTACAGCGCCGGAATCTAGGTTCCACCATTGCGCCGTTCTTGCCAAAACACGAAATGTCGCCGAAAAGTTTCGGGTCTGATTGCTGGTGTTGACCAGAAAATACAGGTCACCGGTGGCTAGTTTGCGGTGGACAAATCCGACATCGTGCGTCTGCGGAGTCATGACGACATCTGGCTGCACCGTATGGGCAAGGATCGGACTTAACTGCAATTCATCTGCAATGAAATGTCCGGGCGCATCGCTCTCCTCAAACATCTGTTTGGATAGCTGCTGTATCTCTGTCGTCTGAGTCGACGCATTCAACCACCCAGGCGCAATGGAGGGCAGGGCCCGGGTCGCGATTACGATACCTCCATGCTGCGCATACGACTGAATAGCACGATAGGTGGAGAGTGGAATTCTTGTAATACCAGGCAGGATCAGCACCCGATAAGGTACGCCGACCTTGGCAATCGCAGCCGCATCAATGAAGTCAAAGTTGAAACCAGTATCGAGAATCTGCGGAATTAAATTTGGCCCGAGGAGTGTGTGCATTTGATCGCTGACAGATTCATTGTCGGGCGTAAAGTTTGCCCATGCATCGTCGGTCGGTAGAAGAACCGCAACGTCGTTGACTGGGCTTCCCTGGCGAAGCACATAGCTGACCCGCTGTAGGTAGCGTGTGACTGGCGGCATGACAAACCACCATGGATTGTGATCATCCCAGGCTCCCGCGGCATAAAAACTCCATCCAGGGTCGCCCGCTGAGGGCGGAGAATACGGCCAGCCATGCCCGATCAGCTGGTTAATACCATTCAGAAAATCAAGGTCGGCCTCCACCTTCAGATCGAGTGGCGTTCCACGAAAAGCGGGAGAGTGCAGCCACGTCCATGTTTCCGCGGATGTAACGGGTCGACCGTACAGGTGGTTGGCGGAGGAGGCCCAGCGTGTTTCCGAAAATTCCCGCCAGTGATAATTTTCTCCTTCAGCAAGATCGACCAGCGCATTGCTGGACAAGATGACAGGGGGAGTTCCGTAGTTCTGCGACCGGAAGCGTGTGCCGTGCTGTGCCGCCCAGGTGTGGATCGGCGTCAGATAGTTTTCTTCAGCCAGCTCCGTCAGTGTCTGGCCCCAATCGTGACGGACCGCGCGCGTAACAGGGCCCATGTCCCCTACCAGCGCTGGAAGATACGGCGTCAAATCATAGCCGCGCTTCTGTCTAAATTGCTGGAGGAAATCTGGCGTCCAATCGGCGCCGTAAACTTCCAGGCTATCGCTGAAGACTGCATAGGGAGGATGTTTTCCAAAGGCCGCAAGCTGCGGATCGCCAACCGTATGCAGATGGTCTTCAATTGCGGCGCGGTCATAGGGATCAAGAACAAATCCGGTCGCGCCGACAGCGGGCCGCTTGACCATCTGGCCCGTGCGGCTGGAAAGAAAAAACAATGCCGTCTCCTGTTTGTGTGGCCCGTGGCCAATTTCCAGGCGGCCATTTTCTATTTCCAGCGGCAGGGGCTGCGGCTGAGAAGCGTGAAAATCATTCCCATCGCCATCTACCTGAAAGACCGCAAGCAGTTTTTCGCCCTCGCTCAAAGATGGAATGGGAATGGAATCGTCGCCGTCTGAGATCGGCTCTCGAACAACGCGTAACATTCCAGCGGCAAGGGAAACGGGCAGGTATGCACCCCCATACGGCCAGCCACTTGTCAGCGTCAGGTCTACCCGCATCCCCTCGGCGCGTCCTTCGCTTGCCGCAAAATGTAGTGCATCCAGAAAACCGCTGGAGAGGTAAGGGAGATTCTGAATGCCGCTCGCGGCATCGTCCAGCGCCAGTGGGTAGACTGGCAGGATTTCGAATCCCCCAATTCCGGCGGCCTTCATCGCCTTGATTTCTCGCTCCAGTTCCGGCTTGGTGACAGCCGCGCCGAACCACCACCAGCGCATCATGATCCGTGAATCGTCTGGAGGGGTGAGAAACTGCTGTCGCACTTGCATGACAGAAGGGTTTGTCATGCTGGGAATCTCTTGCGAAACAGCAGAGCTCGACACAAGAAACAAGGACAGCATCAGCCAAACAATCCCATGAAAGAACTTGCCACTCTGTCTCAAGGCGGCCATCTGAAACGGAAAATTCGAAAATGTATTCATCCGGGTCACATGGATTTCCTGGTTAGAGACGCCGTGATCTTTGAGAAACGCCAGTACGCTCCTGATCCAGGTTCGGGTTGTCCCATTCGACTCACTCAGAACTACCTCGTGGGTTCTATCTCCCAAACTTGTCTCACTGGCGCTCATCCGTGCCTATCCTTTTTTTTTGCAAGCGGGGCAAGAATCTGTTGGCCATAGGCAAGAACGCAGCCCGGCGAAAGTGGACGGGTTTCCCCCAGAAACTGCGGTGGACGGCCCGTTCCCTTTGCCGCTTGCGGGTTGTTGACACCCCACTCTGCCCAGTAGTCGCCCCGGCCAATGCAGGCAGGATTGTCCCCCTTTTTCTGCGCTTCATAGAAAGCTGTCAGCACATTGCATGCAACATCCAAATAGTGTTGCTGGCCGGTCTCGCTTGCCAGGACGGCCAAACCATACACCGCCAATGGCGCTTCGCCGATCGCTCCTCGAATCTCACCCTTGTCCCCAAACGTGTAGTAGAGGGCCCGATTCAGCGGCGCCATCACTTCCTGCTTCTTCGTAACGGCGTAGTAGTTTGCAAGGGCCATAATCGCGTGTTCAACAAAGCCCTCCTCCTTTGGGGACTGAAGGTTCCCCATGAATGCCAACCAGCTACCATTGGGCCGTTGCAGCTTCAGAAATGCCTGTACTGGAGCTTCGGCTGCGTTGAGGTATTCTTGCTGGCCTGTGTATTCATAAAATTGGCACATCATGTGGAGATACACGGAGTCCGTGCGAGCATCCGTCTGTTCAAAATCAATCTTCGTGTCTAACAGGTTCTTTCCACACTGGCTCACCCACTCCTGCACCACCGGATCGCCGCTCACGCCCGACCAGACCAGCGTGCCCCAAAGCCATGAATGGTCCGGCTCCCCGGCCGCTGCTGTTGCAACATAGCAGTGCCCGTAGCTGTGGGTCCACATTCCCCAATGCGGGTGGTGCTTGATGTCGACATCCAGTAGATGGCGCGCGACAATCTCAATCCGTTCCCACGCAACCGGATCGCTTGTTCTGTAGTAGTACAGGAGCAGTCCCAATAATTGGTCGCGCTCGTTGTTTTGCCAATAGCCTTCGCGGGGCATTTCTCCCAATGCTCCCCATTTCGTTCCCGGTCCGCAGAGATAGTCGGTGGCTGCGGTGAAATACTTCCAGTCGCCGTAATCAAACTTGCCGTAGCACTTCATTGCGTCAATATTGCGATTCAGCCATCCGTAGCAGCCCTTGTATAACTGCTCGTAAATAGGAAATTTCTTGCTGTCGAGCGGGGAGAAAAGGCCAAGCGCTTCCGTTGTCGCCACATATTCCGGGTCGAGGTGTCCTCGTACGGGCTGCAGGCTCTGGCTCCACCACTTCGTCTCAAATGTCGAATGTTCCCCCTTCCCTCCCCATACGCTCAGCACCATCTCCTGCGTCTTCGCCAAGCCCTGCACCGCGTCCAGACATTTCTCCTGCTCGTTCACAAACGCCATGTATGGATGCGGCATCACCGGCGTGTATTTCGTTTTGACATAGCGTTGCTGTCCGTCCGGATTCGCCGGCAGGATCGGCTTGCTCAGCAAGTGCTTCATTGCCCGCTCCGGCCACAGACCCACGCTCAACATTCCATCCTGCAACTCAATCTCGTTCGGGTATTCCTCCCAAAAATTTGGCACCCAGACGCCCAGGCACCGGTCCTTGTTTTCGACATACAGCCATCCCGGACAGTGCTCTCCGTTGCAGCCTCCACTCGTCAGGTTCTGGATTCGCCCGTCCGGATTGTGCTTCTTCGCCCAATACCAGTTGTGGTCTTCCTGCAGCAGATACACGGGCCAGTCCTTCACATACGGCCCGTCAAACACCCCTTGCTCACAGCCAAACACCAGCCGTTCCCCTGCAAAGTCATACGGAAACATCACCCGAATATCTCGCACCTGTTCGGAAGGATTTTCGGTGGCATTGATCCACGTCAGTTTTAGGTGCGCCTCGCCTCGTTTTCGATACACTGTCCAACGTGCAATGTAATCGAACAAGCCCTCCCCATCCTCCGCGCGGCACTTTCCTTGCACCCGCACCGAGGCCCGCACCGGTCCCCGCTCTTCGATCACCACCACCCGGCTCTCCCCCGCCAACGAGGCCCGGAACTTCCGCCCGTCATGCCGCGTCAGGACCAGATCGGCTGCACCCGCCCCCTTCACCACGGCTTCCATCTTTCCGTCCGGTCCCGGCGCGCCGATTTCCTCGATCCAGCCGCGGCCTGAACGCGCCATCTTTACCTGGACTTCTCCGCTGTCCATCACCACCTGCCCGTTCTCTTCCCGTATCATCTCGGATCCGGAAATCCCTTTCCCTTCCCGCAGCACGTAAATCCCAGGTCCCGCCTCCGCTTCGAAAACCACCGACAGCCATCGCACGCTTCCGTCCGGCCACTTCATTCCCGGCCGCATCTGCGCCAACACTGCTTTCCCCGCTGGCGAATACACGGCCCACGCCGCGCTGTCCCGCACTTTCCCCCTCGCAAAGGGCACACTCGTCTCCACCGGAGCCCCCAGCGGCGGGGCGCCCACGGGACCCTTTACATGGATTCGAATCCGTCCATCTCCCCCTGCCCCTTCCGATCCAGCCGCTTCAGCTTCGCCCGGTATCGTCGCCCCAAACGCTTCTGCACTTCCCGGCATGATCGATCCCACGGACAACGCCACACCGGCCCCGATCGTCCTTCCCAAAAAGTCGCGCCGAGTGTACTGTCCTGGCTTCTCGATCATCTCGATCCTCCTTGTGATGGAACATGAAACAACGCGCCGGACCAGCTGGCATTGCGATTCTCAAGTGAAGCGATCGCCCCGAACAGGCCCCAAGAAAGAAGAGGAAGCGTGTGGGCCAAGATGATTTCCGCGCCAGAGTTGCCCCGAATTAACCAAACGGCCGCCTCTTCACTTCCCCGCATGCTGACCATAAAGACTCACCAACTCGTCGGCGCGGACGGGAACATAGTCACTTCCAAGCTGTTGCGCGATAGTTTGCGCCATGCCCATTTCTGTCAGCCAATTGGCAAGGAACACATACAAAAAGGCAGGACGTGCCGGCGGGGTCCATCGTCGGATGTTATCCACCATAAAATCGACTGCGGCCTGCCGGGCCCACGGGGTGAAGGTGAACGAGCCGGGAGAATCGTTGACGGCCCGGAACCACGGGATTCCATCCACGGTGGAAGTCTGGTTCGCGAGCGTGGTTTCATGGCTGCGCGAATAGTCGGCAAAAATTCCTTTCACCCCGCGCATCCCGGCGAACATGTCCATCCGTTTCGGCTCCATCTCCGAATACACTGCAAGGACCTTACTATCCAGCCTGGCAAGGTATCTTTCCGATAGCTCGATATATTCGCGCCAGATTTTTTCGCGTTGTTCAGAGGGGTAGTTCGCCGCGTAATCGTCCTCGTGAATATACCCCACTCCAGACAACGCATTCACAAAGTAGTCTCCTGGACGAGCATGCTTGTAGTAGTAGTCCAGGATGTCTGGCTGGCCATCGATCGCGGTCGGCCCTATCTGCCAGCCGATCGGGACGGCCCCGTGTTTCGGATCGTCAAAAAGCTTCCGATAGTATTGGCGTTGAAAATTCCATCCATCGCCGTCCGATCGTATGAATGCGTAATAGACTTTGTCCCTGTGCAGCATCGCTTGTTGGGTGGACTGCTTCAAAATTGCGGTCGTCCCCGAGTGCACCGAAAGGTTCCCCACCGTGGGCGAGAACCCATCGTATGCGGTACAAACAGTAAATTTGGCACACTGGCTGGCCAGTTGTACGCCGGGTCCCTCCCCGATTCCTCCTTGCTTGTATCCGCTGGACGGCCAGCCTAGGCACGGGATGTTCGGCGGCCATCGCATCATGATTTGACGGGCGAACTCCTCGTCTTCCGCGGGAGATGCCGCCGGACTGATTTCCGCATCGCCACGGCCGGAAATCCAAAGAATGGGGATTTTGAATTCAACCAGATAGTCCCGGAGTGCGGTTTCATGCGGGTCGAAAATCGCAACAGCCTGCTGTGACAACTGATCCCCAATTTCACGATAGGCCCATCGGTATGCGTCCAGGTCTTTTTTCCAGCCGAACGCGTGCAGGTCCATGCCCATCCCACTCGAATCAGGAGAGCGCCCCATCGGCAAGTTGAATTGTTCCGCAAGGTCGGGCGTGGCGACTAGCCCCCCGCGGACCGCTGCCAGCATGGTGGCCACGTTGACGCTTGCAGGCACTGCGGGATCGGTCACGAACATTCGATCCACTTCCGGCAAGAAGCGCTCGAACAGTTCTCCTATCCCAATCCATTGAACATTCTTTACATCGCCGCGTTCCAGTAGCCACTCCAGCCATAGTTCGTCATAGCGATCGTGCATCAGATAGAGGCGTGGCTGTGATCGGTTCACAATGCCTTGGAGGCATGATAATGTGAGTTCCAGATCCCAGGCCCGCGTGGTAATGTCCCCCATACGAAATGCAAAAAGCGTCTTCGCTGGAGGAGCGGACTTGGGACACACCTGCACCGTCCCACTGCTCGTTCTCTGCTCTGGCCAGCCAACCAAAGTGCTGCCCAACGTGAGAGCGGAAACCTGAATAAATTTTCTTCTGTCGAATGGTGCGTTCATCATCAGAATCTAGGTCCTGTCCATCGCGTGCAGACCGAAAACGTCCCGGCCTACAAATGAAGAAGTCAGCCGCCAGTGTTCCTGCATAATGCGTTCGCGGCTATTTCTTTTCTGACGCGGTCCCTTCCCCGGGTTTCAGAAAAGTAATTTGCAGGCGCGAAACCCCCGCAAGAAACAGACGTCCGGTCCTGCCTACCACTGTGTCCGTCTCACCGGGTCCTTCACCAATCACTTCCGGATACCAGCCGTTTGCCATTTTGGTTGGGGAAAGATTGATACCGACCATGACATTTTGGATTCCCGCACGATCAAGGATCAGCGTCGGTTTGCTCCACCCATTGGGATCTCCGATATGACGATTGAAACTGATGTATACCCCGCCGGTCGCTAATTCTGGATCGATCGCGCGGTTGAGCAGCATCACGTACATATGAAGATAAGAGTTCCAGTGAATGGCCGGGCCCCAGAACATTTCCGCATCCGGATGGGTATAGTCTTTTTGGGCGGGAAAGACGGGAGTGACATGTCCCCACAAGCCAGGCTGACTCCAACTCCCTTGGTACCACTTCATCACCTTTCCGGAAGGATTGTTCCGGTCGGCGAAGGCCATGCGAGCCACAAACACTCCCTGTTCGGCGAAACGCGGATCGTAGCTCGTTCCGTAAAAATAGACGTACTCATGCTTGCGGTCAGGGACAAATGAGAAGTCTCCGGTACCACCCGCATCCCAGGGACTGGCTGAATTGCAGTTGATCGCGGAAGGATTCGCGTCGAGAATAAACCCTAAATCATCCCAGGTCTTGCCATTGTCTCGCGACCGTATCCAGGCAATCTTCGGAGCCGTCGGCAGATGATTGTTTGAAGAGCAAAGCGCATCCGGTTCGTAGTGATACGCGCCGTACAGGGTTCCGTCTTCGGCCTTCCATGTGGCCTCAATCCATATATACAGTCGGTCGTCCGTGTCGCCAAGGTGGACAAGCGTCCGATACCCGATGTGCGCTATGTCGGGCCCTGAGGAGACATACTGGTGCCCGTCGGCGGAGTTGAACATGTAGAGCGTCTTCCCATCCCAATGGACGGGGCTGTTGGAATCGACACCGTGCATCAAGATCAAAGGCGCCTTGCTCAGAATGACTCGCGGCTCCTGCTCATCTCCAGGCACTGCTTGCTGCCCCAACGCCAGTCCAATGCCCAGACTGATCAAGAAACCGACAAGCGCAACTTTCGCTGGAATCCTGGCGTGCCGGAGAGCACTGTTCTTGCCACGAGTTTTTATACTGTTCACGATTTTCCCTCATCATTGCAAGCTGCCATTCGTCGCGACTGGGCTTTCGCTGCAACTCCCGGCCAGGCGAACAGAACGCAAGGAGTAACGGAGTGATTCCTTGCGTTAGTAATTGCAAGCAGGCAAGTCGGTCGAATATCGAATCAGCCGCTCTGTGTTCGTTCTAGTTTTGCCATGACTTCACAAAAGTAATCTCCATGCGAGACATTCCAGCCACAAATAAGCGTCCTGTTTGTCCGCATAATTTGTCAGACTCCCCTTTGCCGGTCCCAATAATTTCCGGGTACCAGCCATTTTCCAGTGAGTTAGGCTGCGCGGACCCGCCGCGAGTTAAATTCTGAACCTGGGCACGATCCAGAATCATCTTAGGCTTGCTCCATCCGTTGGGATCGCCAATATGACGGTTGAAGCTGATGTAAACTCCGCCGCCCTTCAGGCGCGTGTCGATCGCATGATTCAGGACCATCACGTACATATTCAAGTAGGTGTTCCAATGGATCGAAGGCCCCCAGAACATCTCGCCGTCCGGATGGGTATAGTCCTTTTGGGCGGGAAATACGGGAGTGACATGTCCCCACAGGCCGGGCTGGCTCCAACTCCCTTGGTACCACTTCATCACCTTTCTGGAAGGATTGTTCCGGTCGGCGAGGGCCATGCGGGCCACAAACACTCCCTGTTCTGCGAAACGCGGATCGTAGCTTGTGCCGTAAATATAGAAATACTGATTTTTGCGATCAGGGAGAAATACCAAGTCCCCGGTGCCGCCCGTATCCCAGGGGCTAGCAGAATTACAGTTGATCGCACTCGGATTAGCGTCGAGGATAAACCCAAGATCCTGCCAAGTCTTTCCGTTGTTCCCTGACTTTATCCAGCCAATGCGAGGAGCGGTAGGAAGGTGGGAGTTCGAAAAACAAATAGTATCCGGCTCGTAATGATAAGCACCGTACAGCGTCCCGTCAGGATCCTTCCACGTCGCCTCAATCCAAATGTCCAGATTGTCGTCCAGGCCGTTAAACCGTACCCGCTCGCGATTGCCGAGATGCTCAAGGTTGGATCCAGACAGCCGGTATGGATGGTTGTAGGAGTCGAACATATACATGGTGTCGCCGTCCCAGTGAACAGGGCTATTGGAGTCCACGGCATGGAGCAATTTCCGTTCAGGAACCGGAACCCCTGGCATTTGAACCAACGGAGCAGCCTTCAGTACGACCGACGGCACTTGTCCATTTCCCAGAGGGTTCGATCCGGCGGCAGGCGCAGCTGTCGCCCAATGCGAATTCCACAGGATGGCCGCTAACAGAGCGCACGCCAACGCTCGGCACGCTATTTTTAAGTAGTTGCGCATAATAATGTCCCTCATGGTTAATTTGAAGTCTCCCGCGAGTCAGCACAAACCAATCCACAAAAATCAAATCGATATTGATGCCTGATATCTGCCGTCCTTCTCCTGGAGGAACCTACCGTCCTGCCACAGTCAATGCGCCGTCGACCACCAGATATGTTCCGGAGATAAATGCGGATGCGTCGGATGCGAGGAAAAGGGCCGCGTCCGCCACATCGCGCATCGTACCCATTCGGCCCAGCGGGTGGAAACTGAGTACTTCTTTGAGCGTTGCCTCTGGGTCCGGCTGCTCTTTGAGCCACTCGTCCGTCATTGGAGTGCTGATGTAACCGGGGCAGATGGCGTTCACTCGAATTCTGTCGCAACCATGGTCTATCGCGAGAGTACGCGTCAAGGCAATCAGGCCGGCTTTTGACGCATCGTAAGCCGCGTAGCACTCGTAGGAAACGAAAGCATGTACGGACGAGATGTTTACAATGGCCCCGCCACGCCCGCGCATTTGTGGAATCACATGCTTTGAGAAAAGAAACGCCCCCTTCAAGTTGACTGCCAGCACACGATCCCAGGCGCTCGCGCTCATGTCAGGCACCCGACTGGCCACATCGATTCCGGCGTTGTTGACTAAAACATCGACTGTGCCGAATTTCTCGATAGTCTGCTCGACGGCGGCCTTGACATCGGTTTCGCTAGAGACATCCCCCTGCAAGACGAGCGAGCGGCCGTGCCCCGAGTGTTCAATCTTCCGGCTTATCTGTTCAGCCGATTCGCCATTGATGTCAAAGAGGACAACTGCCGCGCCCGCTTCAGAAAAACGTTCAGCAATCCCAGCGCCGATGCCGGCTCCGGCGCCCGTGATGAAAGCAACTTTATTGCCTAAAGGAGTGGAGGTCATTTTCCGCCGATTCGATTTCCATTATGCTAGCCGCCGCCCTTTTTTAGTCCGCACGGGCTTTCAGCGCCAGAAGCCATTTACCACGCCAGGCCAAGTAGCCCTTTCAGATGCATAAATAAATCCTGAATATGTTCCTGATCTAGTCAGTTCACTTGCATCCAGCAGGCTTCAAAACTAGCATTGTCGCCTCAGAACCAAACCTTCCATGAAAAAGGAAGGAGGACTTTTGCAGCTCCGACGGCTAAGGTTTGCAAATATGCTCCTGAAATTCGATCACTCATCATATTGTTTTCGTAAGTCGAATGTTTGCAGGATGCTGTAGTTGTCCTGCAATGCCAAGGTTGACGTGATACAAGGCACCGCCGAAATTGCCCAATTTTGGATCGTAGCCGGGTGGCATGACGGGCATGGCCTCGGATTGCGCAGCCGATGTAATGAACATGTCCGTCAGGTCTGGTCCGCCAAAGGCCAGTGAGGAAGTCTGCTTTGCTGGAATCTGGATCCGGAGTATCGGTTTCCCATCCGGGTCATACCGCACAATGCACCCTCCGTACCATTGCGCGGACCAGATGTAACCTTCCGCATCAACAGCGAGTCCGTCTGGCAAGCCCTCCTCGCGAGAAACTTCTACCAGCATTCGACGATTGCGCACGGTGCCAGCGCGAACGTCGTACTGATAGCTGTAAATTCGTCGAGCCACTGAATCTGTAAAATACAGAGTCCTTTCATCAGGCGAAAAACCCAATCCATTGGCGAGATGGAAGCCTTCGTCTAACACGCTGACCTTCCCATCGGTACTCACCGAGATTAAGTTGCCTAAGCGATACTCGCCCGCTGGATCATAGAAATAGGTTGCCGTGATGAATCGACCGGCAGAGTCGGCAACGCAGTCATTTACCTGGCATGGACCTCCATCCAGTTCAGACACAACAGAAGACAATTTCTCCGCCTCATCCCAAAGCCAGACCCCCCGGCTGTTGGTGATGACATATCCTCCGGGTCGATTGCGGCGAAACCCGCTAATGGCCAGTCCGCTCTTTTTGATGGTGGAGTGACGCGAAGGCCACTGGAGTTGAAGTAGCTTCTCTCCAACACAATCAATCCACTCTAGGACACTGCTTTCAGCGTTCCAGACCGGGCACTCGCCACACAGATCGCCGAAATCTGCAACAATGGCCACTTCAGACATGATGACGATTTCCTCCTCCGCAAAGCCACTCCTACCATGGGTTCCGTATATCTATCGGATCCATGATCTTCAACCAGACAATCGCTATAGGTAGCGAGACACGATAACATCTGAAGAGTTCTGATTTCCCGATTGAATGGTCCGAATAAGTTCACGGAACTGATCACCTGCTCTGTTTCGAGCAGGCGGTCAGCCGCAAGCCACCTTCAGACCACTCACCATTAAGATGACCAGATTTAAAAATCAATCTTCGCCGCAAACTCTAGAATACGGGCGTCTCCCGCACCGGCTACCTGGCCGTAACTTCCATCTCCAAGACCATAGTCCACATAGTTAAAATTTGGGTGATTAAGCACATTGAATGCTTCAGCCCTCAATTGCGCGCTAAAGCTCTGGTGTATCGGAAATGTCTTGTAGAGAGAGACATTCACGCCCGTGTAGCTTGGTCCACGAATAATTCCATTGCTTGCATTTCCGAAGAATCCGTAGTTAGGAGCGGCGAATGCATCTGTATTAAACCACTCGTTCAACTTTCCAATTTTGTGATACGGTTTCACCTGATTTGGACGTGTTGCCTCGCCGCCTAAACCCGTCTGAAGCGATGGCGAATTTGCAAACCCGCTTTGATGAAGTATCAGTCCTGCAAAACTCCAGTTACCCAAGGCAAATACAGCGGCCTTGCTTCCGTGCGAGAAAAACGGAAGAGGATAGACCCATGTAGCCGCAAAATCATTCGTGAAATCGTAGTTTGGAGGCCCGTACTCAGCATGAAAATTGCGCGGATTCTGCGCACCATACCCGACAGATGTGGCCGTCCCTCCGGTCGTCGAGCCTAAATTAGACAGAGTTTTGCTGTAAGTGTAAGCAAGGGTCACATCCGTGTTTCCAGCCCGATATTCGACAGATGACTCTAGTGCGTTATAGTTGGACATCCCTTCGTCATATCCGCCGTCGTTGATTGATGTATAACCCTTGTAAGGACGAGTATAATCTGGCGCTGCTAACCCAAGGTTGATACAAGGATCGAAATCGTAGGAAGCAGAAGGCGTCTGCCCAGGCGCAAGGCAACCTCCAGTACTCGGAGAAGTTACCGGGAGTGGAAAATTAATATCTTGGGTACCATTTAGGTGACGTCCCTGGCTGCCCGCATACGCGAGAGTGGCAACCATATTCCTGATGAACTGGTGTTGAGCAGTCAGGCTATAGGACTGCAACTGGGCCGGAACATAGTGATATGGCATGTTAGCTATGTATTGCGTGGTTGGTGCGGCGGCGACACCCCCGGCAGTACCATTGCTGAGCAAAGAGTTATAGATATTCGCTGTAAGATTATATGGAGGGTTATATTCCACAGCTGGATATAGGGACTGGAATGCGACTCTTGTGTAGCCAATTCCGTATCCACCGCGAATCGAAGTTTTGCCGTCTCCGAAAACGTCGAAGGCAAAACCCACTCGTGGAGCAAAGTTGGTTTTAACAGGGATAAAGAAGCCACTGGGGACCCCGTTCTTTCCGGCATATTCAATTCCATTCAGCAGATTTGCGACCTGCCCCGATGAAGTAATGGCCTGATTCGACGCATTCAAAAGTAACGATCCGTCAATATTCACTACTGGAGCTTGATTGGGGTCGTACAGCGCGGGATTGAAGCTGGTGACTTGATCACCACTTACCGTATCACTTGAAAAATAGACCCAACGGAGACCGAGGTTCAAGGTGAGTCGCGGTTTCACCCTCCAGTCGTCCTGCACGTAGGCTTCCCCTTGGCGATAGTGATAGACGCCGTATCTGTCTTCGCTTGACTGCGAATAAGTGCTATTTAAGCCAAGCATGTAGTCGGCTGCTGGATCCCCTGTATGCGCTCCACTAAAATAAAAGCTGCCGACAGGATTTGCATTAATGGAACTCTGTCTTTTGATCCCGGCAATGTAGAGAGCGCCGGCTTGCAAAATGTGTGAGCCTTTCACCCAGCTCATGTCGTCAGACAGTATGCCCTCTCCATCCGATGCTGTGAATGGCTCGTTGCCGGTTCCGTTACCCGACCATCCCGATTCGATAGACACGTTCGGGATCCTATTCAGCGCAGGGGCGTCGGGGAATGCCTGTATGATGGAAACGCCCGGTGGCAGCAACGCATTCGGGTTATTGTTGTTGCCAACCGTCAAGTGGTTATACGTTTCCCCAATTGTGGCAGCGTTGATCAAATTGGGGGTGATCGTCGACTGAAGACGAACCATCCCATTAAAACCAGTCGTATAGAAGCTGTCCGTGACAGTGTTGTATGGAAGGCCGCCCCATAGGTCGAAGGGAAAGCCATTTTTTACAGGTTCGTACATGATACGAACCGTCAAAAGATTATTCTTGTTTACATAGTGATCTACCCGGTATTGATAATCTAGCTGGTTCGTGGTTTCTGGACCCGAATTTTGATAATTGAGAAATCCTCCCGAGGGATTATTAGGCAACGGAACATTCGTTTGCAATAAAGCCACGGCAACCGGATCAAGGCATTCTGGATTGAGGGTTGTGGGACCAAGGATACAATTTGTTCGGCCTTCCGACGCCAGGAGCGCTAGGCTATGCGGGTCTAGCGACAACGGAAGAGTGTTTCCATTGGAATCCGTCGGAAGAGTAGGACTTGCGCTAAAATCTCCATTCCTCATGGCCTGCGGGAAAACTGCGCCTCGCCTTACCTGCCCGTAGGTGTTGATGTACCATTGATTCGACGCAAAGAAAAAGGTCTTTTTCGTTCCTTTATTCCCGTTATAAAGTTTGGGCAGGATAACGGGACCACCCAGTGTGTACCCAAAGATATTCTGGTGGAGCGGTTGAGGGGCTATCGAGAAATAGTTGAGCGCATCAAAAGTGTCATTGCGCAGATATTCCCATGCACTGCCGTGATAGCTACTGGTCCCGCTCTTTGTAACAACAACAACCTGACCGGAACCTGCAAGTCCATATTTAGCGCTGTAATTGTCTTTCAAAACACTGAATTCCTGAATTCCGTCCGGCACTGGCAAAATATTTACGTTCGAGAGATTGCCCGTGTTCATGTTGTACATGCCGTCAATTGTGTAGGTGGTATATTCCACCGAAGCGCCATTGACGATGAGCGTTGTGCCGCTGCCCGCCGCCCCTCCTCCATACATTTGGTCCGCATAAGACTCATTCGCCACGCCTGGAATCGCGACAGCCAGGGACTGAAAATTTCTCCCATTCAACATCAGGTTATTGATTTGCTTGGCATCAAGCGTGCCGCTGCTCTCCGAAGTTTCGGTGTTGACCGCCACCCTACTCGCTGAGACCGTTACCTGAGCATTCACATTTCCAATTTGCAGCACAACATTGTTTGCTCGGCGCTGCCCTGGGTTCAACATGATTCCCTGGGTAACACTCGACTCAAAGCCCGGCTTCGATATCGTTACCGTATATGAGTCGACGGAGAGACTTTCTGCCGAGTAGAAACCGCTGTTATCGGTTGTCAGCGTCCGGGATACTCCGGTGGCTTGACTAGTAACGATAACCGTGGCGCCAGAAACGACGGCTCCAGCCTTGTCTCTTACAACTCCGGTGATCGATTCTGTGGGCGCTACCTGTGCGGACAGTGAGCTCACGCCGGCTACAAGCACAATGATCACCGCGACGTAAATCGCCTTACGGAAAAATATATACATGCCATACATCCAAGTCGTTCTGTGACTAGTACGCGCCATGTTGTCCATAGAGCTCCTCCCGATTGAGTACCGTCCGGCCTTCAAAGAAGTCATGAACCCCAATCCACGTATGTCGAACACGCCTGGCGCGTGCATAGCGGGCAAAGCTCAGATTGATATTGTTGAGCAGTGCTCTCAACGAGGACAATCCGCCGCGTTGGACTGATCGAAATAGACTTCTGCGAGTTCACGTTGCTCGGAGCCATACTCTGGGCGAAACCCTATCGCTCGCGTTGACCTCTTGCAAATGCAATTGTGCGACACCCGATGAATTGCGGAAATCGCAATCATCTCATGAGTGTTCCACAAAGGCATCACACGTACTAACGAACGTGGGAGTCGCCGTCTCCGGAGTTACTAAAAATGTCCTTCGGATAAAAGTCATTGACGTTCTTCGCATGGAGGACCTGAACCGGCATGTAAATAGCGGGCGGAGTGCTGCGATGGTTGAGAATGTCGATGGCGAGTTGGATCACGCTCTCCCCGTATCGTTCTGGGAATGCCGCTACGCAGGCCTGTAGATGGCTCGATGGCAGCCGTAACTCCCTGCGAGCTTCTGGCCCCCCTCCGATGCTAACGGCCATGCAGGAATTGCCGCGACCTGCCTCCTCAAAGGCACGCAGCGCTCCCAAGACTGCGAAGTCATTGACCCCAGTCAGCAATACACGCTGTGCGCGCGATGAACGCAGGTGCTTGCGGACAACTTCGAAAGAGCGCATAAACTCTCCATGCGATTGAAGATGAGATATCGCATATTGCCCAACAAGCCCATGGCGAAGGATACTTTCGGCGGATGACAAACGCAGGGAAGGAACAGTCCCGGCAATTTCGAGATCTAGAAATACAATTTCATCGCAATTTCCTTGCCATTGTCGCTGCGCCGCCTTGAGGAGGGCTTTGCCGGCGAGCAGTCCGACACGGTGGTTGTCGAGACCTACGAACGTCGCATTCGGATGAGGGATTTCGAGCGCGATAACGGGGATCCTGGCTTCGGCAAACATTTGAGAAAGCCGCGGTCCGATGCGCTCGTAAGTCTGGAATTCAATCACCAAGTCAACTTCTCTCCGAATGAACAACTCTGCGTTTCGAATCGCGGCCTTGATGCTGTACTGATTGCCTAATTCGATTAGGTCAATCTGATGTTCCGTCGACGCCCACCGTATTCCTTGGCTGACCGCACTGGAAAATGAATCGAGCCCTTGCGAAGCATATCCGATGCGATACCGCGTTCCCTTCAACAGTCGAACATTGCTCGAATACCTTTTTCCGTCTGCTTTTCGCAGGAGACCTTCATTCGCAAGCGTAACCAGAAGTCGAAAGCATATTGTTTGTTCCAGCCCAGACAGTTCAACAACCTGCTTTAACGTCAAGGCCTGCCGTTCATCGGCGAATAGGCGCAGAATGCCGCAGGCGCGAGCGACTGTTTCCAGCTTGTACTGTGATGAGGACATGCGCGGCCGACTTCTCCAGAAATGTCCCTGCGGGATCCACTGACTGTTGCCGTGCGATCCCGACCGGCAGTTTGGATCGTACTTGCGATATGCGCAATTTGTCAATTGGCGTATTTTGCCATTGCCACAATCGTTCTCCTTGCTGTGTGCTTGTTTGGAAGACGTTCTTGGAGACGAGATGAAAGTCGTTGAGATCAAGCTGTACCGGGTTCGTTCAGGGAATCTTGGAGAGAGAGGCGCCAGGTTTGGCGAATCCCAATACTGGGGCGGCGGGTGGCAAACTCACGCACTGATCGCCAATCCCATGTCGAACTATCCGCAGTATGCCAAGCTTAGATCTCTCTGGATGGGCCCGGGACAAGATCCATATGCAATTGAAATCGTCACCGACGAGGGCCTTGTCGGATGTGCCGTCAACTATGGTGGCGGGGCTCCCGCTTGCCTAATCATTGCCCAGCATTTCAGCCGGTTCATTCTAGGGCAGGATCCTTTCAACATTGAAATGATCTGGGACCAGATGTATCGATCAACCATGCCATACGGTTTGGGCGGTGTTACCGCAATGGCCATGAGCGGGGTCGATCTTGCACTTTGGGATTTGATGGGGAAAGCACTGCGGCAGCCGGTCTATAAGCTGCTCGGCGGAGAAACCAAAGCGAGTATTCCATGCTATGTCACAACCCATCCAGACCTTGTTTCGTACTGGAAAGATAGCGGTTTTCTTGGCGTGAAAATTGCGGCACCGTGGGGAACAGATGATCGTCGTGAAGGAATCAGAAAGATGCAGCAGTGCATCGAAGAATGTCGCCTGACTTTGGGCGACAATATGGAACTTATGGTCGACTGTTACCTGTCCTGGGATATGGAATTCACCACCAGATTGGCTGAACGGGTTCGTAGTTGCGATGTCAAGTGGTTTGAGGACCCTCTCCAAAATGGCTGGGCCGAAGACCACAACGCGGAACTGCGATCTCGTATATCTCCGATCCAGGTGGCGATCGGCAACCTCGAGTTCGACTACAAGGCTTTTGCAGCAATTCTCGCGGCACGAGCATGTGATGTCATCCAGCCGGAAATGCAGTGGTGCGGCGGCTTGACTGCCGTACGACGAATTGCCGCAATGGCAAAACCTTACGATATTCCTGTCATCCCGCATGGCTCCGGTGTGTACAACTATCACTTTGTGCAGTCCAACCTCAATTCTCCCTTCGCGGAGTATCTCTCGGTTGGCGATGGGACGACAGTACGTCCGATTTTCGAAGCTATTGTTAACGAGCCACTGCCTCGCAACGGACACGTTACCCTCACAGACTCGCCTGGGTTTGGTGTGGAACTCAATCGTGACCTGCTCGAAAGCGTCACGTTTTGAGGCTGTTCGCCAACTTCAAAGCTTGCGGGAGACGATATGCCAGAAAAGATTAAATGCGGAGTAATCGGTGCAGGCTGGTGGGCCACGTTCGCTCATATTCCGGCTCTGATTGCGCATCCGCTCGCAGAGCTTGTTGCGATTCAAAAGCGAGATCCCGCCGGAGTTCGAAAGGTTGCCGATGATTTCGGCATACCCCATGCTTGTACCACTATCGACGAACTACTAGCCATAGAAGGCCTGGATGCCGTTGTCGTCAGCAGCAGCCCGAATATGCATTATGAACAGGCCGCCCTTGCACTGCGGCACGGAAAGCACCTCTTAATTGAGAAGCCGATGACGCTGACGACCGCCCAGGCATCGGAACTCCAACAGTTAGCCTCCGAGCAACATCTTCAACTACTTATCAGTTGCCCTTGGCACTACACTCCCCATGCGCCGATTGCCCAACGGCTGGTTCGCGACGGGTACCTCGGCAAGATCCGAATGATCAGCGTGCTGATGACAAATCCCGTCAGTCACTTAATTCGTGGAACCAGTACACAACCAACGCACGGCACCTCAACCCCCTATCTGGCTCCGGAACAAGGTACATACAGTGACCCGGCTGTTGCTGGCGCCGGCCAAATTTACGCTCAAGTGTGCCATGCCGCGGCATACATCGCGTTTCTTACCGGCATGCGGACCGCCGAAGTATTCGCGCGATTTCACAACGATGGCGCACTTCTCGACATCTATGACACGCTAAACCTCAAAATGGAGGATGGCAGTCTTGTCTCCATCGCCAGTACTGGCGCTACCAGTCTTGATCGCCGAGACTTCGAACTGCGTGTGTTTGGTACAAATGGGATGCTCTTCTTAGACTTGTGGAAGGGCTACATGGAATTTTGCGGAATGTCTGGCGGCTGCGATATTTACCCGGCGCTGCAAGACGCAGATATTTACCCGCACGAGGCACCCGCGAAGAATCTCATCGATTCCATCATCGATCCTGCCCGCAACCACTCACCAGGCAGGTTAGGAGTTGCAGCCATGGAAGTGATTGAAGCGGCCTGCGTGTCTGCCCGAAGCGGAAAGAATATTTTCGTGCGTGATCTAGTTAGGCAACCCAAATGAAGCCAGTATCCCTGCGAGGCATCACCTGGAATCATAGTCGAGCCTTCCCGCCACTTGTTGCAACTGCACAGCGGTTTGAAGAGCAGAATCAGAACGTGCGGATTCGGTGGGAACGGCGCAGCCTGCATGAGTTTGGCCATACAGACCTTTCTTCCCTATCGCGATCGTTTGATCTCCTGGTCATTGACCACCCGATGTTGGGAGATGTGGAACAGGCTGGAAATCTACTGAACTTGCACACTATGCTACCTCCAGAAACATTAACCGAGTTTGCCAGAGATGCGACTGGGCCTTGTCTCGATAGCTACCTGTTCCACGATAGACTCTATGCCCTACCCATTGACGCTGCAGCGCCAGCGGCAAGTTGCCGGCCTGATATTCTCGAGGCCGCACACTTAAAGGAGCCTGAAACATGGGCGGATATCATCGATCTAGCGCGCCTTGGATATGTTCAAATGCCAGGTTTTCCCGTCGATCTTTTCCTGAATTTTGTGGCGTTATGCCTTTCATATGGCAGCCCCGTTGCCGCTGACCGCGATCAACTTCTGGATCGCTCTATCGCCTTACAATGCCTTGACCAACTACGTGAACTTGCAAGCCTGATGCCCGATACGATTTATACGTACAACCCTATCTCGCTCTATGAGACCATGGCCGGATGCAATACCATCGCCTATTGTCCATTCGCCTACACATACAGCAATTACTCAAGACGAGGATTCGCTCCGAACAGGCTCCGCTTTCGTGCCCCTGTAAAGTTGAGCGCGAACCGCCCACTGCGCACTGTTCTTGGAGGGACCGGTATTGGAATATCGAGCCAGTGCGACACCCCTGATGTAGCCCTTTCGTATTGCGTCTTTGTCGCAGGCGCCGAATGCCAGACTACCCTCTATGGCTTGGCGGGCGGCCAGCCTGCAAGCCTGGCTGCCTGGAATGATCCGATCCTAAATCTCGTCACTGATAATTTTTTCGAACGAACTCTGCCGTCCATTCAGACTGCATACGTCAGGCCACGATACAGCGGTTATATCCGGCTACAAGAGCAGGGCGGTCTGCCGATCATCGAGTATCTGCGGCACAACATTTCGGCAACCGATGCCCTAGATACTGTTGACGCATTGTACCGGGCCAGTTTGAAAGGCAGCACACATGGCTCTTAAATTCAGTTGCGCCGACTATACGTTCCCTCTTTTATCGCTTCTTCAGCGGCTCAGCCTGATCCAGCTCCTTGGCTTTCAATATGTCGACCTCGGCTTGTTCGCACGCAGCTCACAAATGTCTCCGGAAAGACTACTGGCAATGCCATCCGACTTTACAAAGCATTTGAAGCACGATCTCGATAAGAATGGCTTATCCGTTTCGGATATCTTTCTTCAAATAGGTGAGACTCCTGCAGATTTTGCCGTGAATGACCCTAGCTCGCTGGTGCGCGAGCGGAACCGTACAGTCTTTCACTATGCCTTGGATCTATGTGCAAACCTTGGATGCAGGCATCTCTCGGGCCTTCCCGGCGTGCGTCATCCGGAAATCGAGAAAACTCGTGACGATGACTGCGCAGTAGCAGAAACAGCGTGGCGCATGGAGATGTCCTCACTAGCCGGACTGCAATATTCCATCGAACCCCACATCGGTTCTATTTGCCCGGATGTTGACTCGACGTTGACATTTTTGAAGGCTGTCCCGCGTCTCACTCTGACATTAGACTACGGTCACTTTATAGCTGCTGGGCAATTGTTGGAAACGGTCCATTCGTTGGTTCCCTTTGCATCGCATGTCCACGTGCGCGGAGGAGCCGAGTCACACCTGCAAACCTCGGTTAAAGAGAACCAGATTGATTTTGAAGGGATCCTAGAAAGATTGGCAAATCGAAGTTATCGCGGATTTCTCGCCCTTGAATATGTCTGGACGGACTGGCAAGGCTGCAACCGGACTGACAATGTCTCAGAAACCCTTCTGCTTCGAGAACACCTAAGCAGATTTAACGTCGATTCGCCAGAGGCCATGAATGTTTGATCTGACAACAGAACTTGCACTCGACGGAATAGGTCAGACAAAAATCATGGGGTCAAGGAGTAGTTGCAAAGAAAATGCCTCCTTAGTTTACTCCAGAGCAAGATAGTTGATTGCATCTGGACGCGGAGCAACCATCTCGCCGAAACTCCACGTTCCAGTTACCGTGTTATCGCAAAGAAGGAGAGTGTACATGAAAATCCAGAAGATTGAATGTCTTCAGCTTCGTTCCCCGCACGCCAGCCCGGATGATTGCGATGGCGCGGTGGACACGGCCGTCATCCGCATCACTGCCGATAACG
>JBAVOQ010000153.1:0-69359 GCA_049692235.1 Acidobacteriaceae bacterium
CTGATGAACCATCAATCTGGCATTCTGGTGGTAGTCCATTCGTTCCTCCGCAGTCGCTGGGGTTTCGTCACTATCAGCTTCTACGTTCCGGTTCGAATGGACAACCTATTGAAACTTCACATCTAGACCGCATTCGAGACTTCTCGGTCGGCAAGCAGGATATGTTTCCAGCCGTTTGCGTTGTCGGCCAAGCGAAAAAACAATTGCCATCAGCCCTCCGCGCTGAAAGGTAGCGGAGAATCGCCCACTTAAAATTGAACCGGTGAATCCCGCTCCATCATCTTATTGAACGGAAGATGATTGATGTCCAACATCACCACGGAAGCCATTGAAACGCTGAAACATGCAGATCCGATTCCAGGCATAGACGAAACCATTCTGCGGCGCTGGAGTCCAAGAGCTTTCGCCGACCGTCCCGTGAGTGCTGCAGACATGAAAAAGCTGTTTGAGGCCGCATGACTGGAGTGACATCCGATCCGACATTCGCCCTGAGCAGCCCCTGGAGGCGCCGATTCGTTTGCATCCGGATACCACGGCGGTGCGGGGCCGCTGTGAATCCAGTGCAAGCGGTATGCTTGGAGAAGCGCCTGAACAGCAGCGGAAGTGTTGGCTGCTGTTGGGGTATGCGTAACCCTACATTTGCCCATGGCTGCTGCAAACACACATAGTTCGTCTTTTGCCCGCACGCTGGCCAGCGCCAAGCAAACCATGGTGCTCAGCGAGATTATCTCGCTTGCGCTCGACAGTTTCCGCGCCAACAAGGTCCGCTTTGCATTGACCGCACTCGGCATGGTCATGGGATCGGCTTCCGTGATTCTGGTCGCCACGATTGGACTGACCGGCAGACAATACGCAATTAATCTCATCCAGGGTATCGGCGCCAACATGATTGTCGCGGACTGCCAGTGCGGCGGCATGAATCCGGACTCCCTTACCTACGAAGACCTGACCGCCGTCGACCAGCAGGTTCCCGGCATCATCTGGTCTTCGCCGATGCTTGAGATGCAGGTCCCGATCAGCTTCGGAGACGGCAAGGTGAAGGACATCCTGATTCTGGGTGTTTCTCCGCAATATAAGGATGTACGGAATCTAGTTGTCCTTTTTGGGCGTTACTTCGACGAAGAGGACACCCTCAGCCACGCCAAAGTGGCCGTGGTTACGGTTCCATTTGCCGAGAGTCTCTTCGGAAGCGCCGACCGGGCCATCAATCGAACCTTTACGATACGCGGCATTCCCTTCACCATCATTGGTGTCTTTAAAGAGCGTGTAAACACTTGGGGTATGTCCGAAATTGCAAAGCAGACCATCCTGATTCCCTACCCCGTGGGCCGATATTTCACCGGAACCAACGCCGTGAAGCAGTTGTTTTTCTCTGTTCGGAATTTTGGCGACACGCCGCGGGCGCGGGATGAGATTGCGCAGGTGATCCAGTCTCGCCATCGCGCCGGGTCGGTGTACGACGTGGTGGAATACACGGCGCTTGTGGAAACGGCGGCACACATTGCGGATATCATGACACTCGTCCTGCTGCTGGTTTCCGCGATTACGCTGGCCGTCAGCGGGGTCGGCATTATGAACATCATGCTGGCGACGGTCCGATCGCGCATCCGTGAAATTGGCATCCGTAAAGCCGTCGGTGCCACATATCGGGAAATCCAACTTCAGTTCCTGGCCGAAGCGATCCTCATTTCGCTCAGCGGCGGCATTGTCGGCACGCTGCTGGGGCTGGCGCTTCCCCTCTCGGTCCGATTCCTTTTTCCCGCTTATACGATTCCTATCTCCCCGTGGTCCGTCGTCATTTCCCTGTCCACGGCGATGCTGGTTGGAATCCTTTTCGGGACCTTGCCCGCAACACGCGCTGCCCAGATGGATCCCGTCGAATCGCTCAAGTACGAGTAGCAGAGGCAACCGCCCGAACCGCATGCCGCCGCTTCAACCGGAAGATACGGACATGAAAGCGGCATCTCAGTCCGCCACGATCTCTCGCGCAGCCGTCCTACCGGAGTGGATGAGATCCGGCAGCCCAACGCCTCGATACGCATTGCCAATCAGCCGAAGATTTGGGAGGTGAGCGATCCGAGAATCCAGTTCCGCCATGCGATCTGCGTGGCCTACCTCGTAAAGTGGGAGCGAGTTCGGCCAGCGTCGAGCGAGCGCAACCGTTGGCGCCGGCAATTTTCCCAGATAGTGTTCCAGCTGCGTTCGGGCCAAACGAATCAGAGTCGCATCATCCTGCTCCAAAAGTTTTGGAGCCACTGGCCCACCGAAGAACGCGCGCAGCAATATCGCGCCGTCCGGCGCCGTATGCGGAAACTTCTGATCGAGAAAAGTACACGCGAGTAGCGCTTGTCTAGCAGCGGCTGCGCCCGTTCGATCAGTGGCCTCAAGCTCAACGTCCCCATCTGGCTCGGTGTGTGGTCCGTCTTGCGGAACCAGGAATCCGAATCCGGGAGGAATACGCATCGAGCGCGCCTGATCCGCAGTGAATCCCAGGGCAACGACAATTGCGGACGAGGACTGCTGCGGCAACAACTGCTCAATGCGGCTATCTAGAGGATGCAATAGTCTCGTTGTGGTCGTTGCCGGAGTCGCAACGAAAACCGCATCGAAACTTCGGCCGATGGATTTAGAATTTCCACGCGATGTTCCGTGAACCCGCCAGACTCCTGCACTGTGTTCAATCGCCTCGACGACAACATTCCGCTGAAGGCTGCGCTCCGGAATGACAGATTCCATACCTGCGATCAACGCTCCCAACCCGCTCTTCAGCGATGTGAAAATGGGCGCGGATGCCTTCCCTACCGTCATCCGCTGCTGCAATCCGAGGATAAGGCTACCGTATTCTCGCTCCAACGCAACGAAGGCCGGCATGACAGCGCGCATACTCAAAGTCGCGATGTCTCCGCCAAAAACGCCGGCCAACAGAGGCACAGCGATCGTATTCGCGACTTCGTCACCAAAATGCCGTACAACAAAATCGCGAACCGATTCATCGCGATTGTCATCGCCAACATCAAGCGCGTTAGTCTTCAATTGCTCCGCAAGTTCTGGTTCGCGCCGATATGCGAGCTTCGCCTGCTCGCTGAACAGAGGCGAATCCAGAACGTTCTCCCATTGCGTCGGCACCATCATACGCATGCCGTCCGGCATGGCGGTCAGGGTGTGGCCTTCGGCGATATATGTTTTACGCCGTTCGTCACTGGAAAGAACCAGCTCGCTTTCAAAACCAAGTTCGATCGCCAGCTCGCGCGCCCAGGGCTTTTCGGTCACCCAACTGTCGGGTCCGCATTCAATGACAAATCCATCGCGTTGCACGGTTTCAACAATGCCACCCAGTCGAGAGGTCGCCTCAAACAAGACAAATTCAATCGATGCCCCAGCCTGTTGCTGCAGAGCTAGCTCAAAAGCGGCTGAGACCCCTGCAATGCCGCCCCCAATGATGGCAATTCGCTTCATTTTTGATTGGATGACACAACTGCCTCTGGACCTTCCAACTGCGCAGCGCCAAGCTGCAAAAGGCCCTGAGAGGCCAAATCCGCCAGCGCAGCAATCAGCAAAGGCGAAGCGTTCAACGATTCTGGCCGAAACAACTGCAGCCCCAACTTGTGGGCCAATCCCTGAAAGGCAATGTCGATGTCGTACAGAATCTCCACGTGGTCACACAGAAAACCAATGGGCTGCAATACCACCCCGCGACGGCCTTCCCGATGGAGGCATTCGAGCGTCTCCTCAACCGTTGGACCAATCCAGGGTCCGCCTGACATGCCCTGGCTTTGAAACGCGAAATACCAATCTTGCGAAGTGAGCCCGTCGGACAGCAGCCGTTCGGCAACCAGGCGCGCGGTATGTTTCGTCTCGATCGCATACGGATCGGGCCCACTCGATGTACCCGGTGGCAGCGCATAGGAACGCTCCTCCACTGTGGGCCGCACAGGTCCAGGCGGCGTCGCCGCGGGAGGATTTTCGCCTCCCTTTGGCTGTGCCTCCGAATGCGAGTGGCTCGGTTGACCGGACGCACCCGCAACCTGAATGGTCCGGCAAGGCACGCTGTGCGCCGTGAACAGCACCGGTACTTTTGCCCCTACAGAGTCACACGCTTCTCGCCAGATCGGTCGCAAACGATCGGCAAATGCATCCGCCAGTCGAGGATGATCTGCCCACGTATCGATAAAGTGAAATTGAAAGGCATTTCCCGCTTCTGCGTACGCTGCTCGACGGTACAGTCCGACGCTGGTGCGGGAGTTTTGCGGCGCCAGGCAGATCGCCACCGCATCTGTCACTCCATCCGTGCGCATCTGCCGCACCGTGTCTCCTATATAAGGTCTCCAATTCCGCATGCCAACATAGACAGGTAATCCAATTTTCTGCTGCAATAGCTTCGCCTGTTGCAGCGTCCATTCTGTCAGCGGACTCCTGCCAATTTGCGCGTAGCGGCTTTGAATCTCTTCCACAACATGCTGCGGCATGGCGCGCCCGCTCACGACATTCTTCAAATATTCGGGTATCTCCTCGACGGTGTCTGGAGTACCGTGGGCAAGGAGAAGCACCGCAACCTTGCGCCTCCCAGCAACCGAAGCCGATGCACTCGCTTGACGTGGCGTCATCGAACTGGCCTCGACGCGTTGGCCTTCCACTGGCCGACACCCTCATCTTTCATCTGTGCGCAAATCTCGTGCACCCATCGAACCACGCGCTGCACATTTTCAACCGGCGTCGTCGGCACAATTCCATGGCCAACGTTGAAAATGTGCCCAGGATGTCCTCCGGCCTGCCGCAGCACCTCTTCTACACGAGCACGCAAGATTGTTTCCGGAGCGAACAACGCGATGGGATCAAGGTTTCCCTGCACCGCACACTGCTTCCCAACAGCTTGCCTTCCCAAGTCGAGGGGAATTCGCCAATCGAGCCCAATCACATCCGCGCCGGTTTCCCGCATGCTTGGAAGCAACGAAGCCATGTCGACGCCAAAATAAATCACAGGTACTCCCAGGGCCTGTACCTGGCGCACCATGGACTGCGTAATCGGCAATACATATTCCCGATAATCCGTAACGGAGAGCGCTCCCACCCAGCTGTCGAAAATCTGGATGACGTCCGCACCCGCCTTCACCTGCTGCGCCGAGTACTCGACCAGCACCGTCGTCAACTTCCCCATCAGCGTTTGCCATGCAGCCGGATCCGCGTACATCAGGCGCTTGGTTTCAATGTAATTTCGGGAACCGCCGCCTTCAATCATGTAACTGGCCAGCGTGAACGGTGCGCCGCAGAATCCGATCATGCCCATGCGGTCGCCGAAGTGCGCTACCACCTGGCGGATGGCCTCTGCGACATACCCCAGATCGGCGGTTCGATCGGTTCGTAACGCGCTGATGTCCGCCGCATTGCGAAGCGGTCGGTGCACTTTCGGGCCCTCGCCGGCCTGGAACTCGAAATCTAGGCCCATCGGCTCGAGCGGCAACAAAAGGTCGGCAAAAATAATCGCTGCATCGACGCCCAGTTTTTCTGCCGCGGTGATCGTTACCTCGGCGGCCAACTCCGGCCGTTTACAAATCTCGATCAAGGTATGCGCCCGGCGAACGGCCTGGTACTCCGACATGTAGCGACCTGCCTGCCGCAAAAACCATACCGGAGTTCGATCGACCGGCTGCCGCAAACACGCGCGCACAAAACGGCTGCCGCCCGACTCTGGACCGTCTGTTGGCAGCTCTTCTTTTGGCAAAGATTCCATCTGACTTTTTTGCGATTTCATGTCTTTCTATTATCCTCTGTCCGTCGAAACCGGTTGTCTTCACCTCGAGCTCTTTGTCTCGCCGATGGGATTTGCGCACCCGCCCTCAGCGTGAAATTGATGATGCAAAAATAAACTGAAAACTGTTTTCGTATTGAAAGCCGCGAATCTGAAACTGCGGTAAGATGGAGTCCATTGCGCAACAGCTCTGCCATTGGAATTGAATTCTCCATGCGAATCTCTCTGTTTATCACGTGCTACAACGACACGCTGTTTCCAGAGATAGGCATTGCAGCGGTGCGAGTGCTGGAGCGGCTTGGGCATACCATCGATTTTCCGTACGCGCAAACCTGCTGCGGACAAATGCATTACAACACCGGTTATCAGCCGGAAGCGCTGCCATTGGTGCGCCGATTTGTCGAAGTGTTCCGCGACAGTGAGGTGGTCTGCGTTCCGTCGTCATCCTGCGTCACTATGATGCGGGAGCATTACGAAAAAATCGCTCTGGCTTCGGGCGACAAAACGCTTCAATCCGAGGTGTCCGCCTTGCTACCCCGCGTGTACGAGTTCACAGAACTGCTTGTCCATCGTCTGGGGGTAGAGGACGTCGGTGCTGTCTATCCGCACCGCGTCACGTATCACTCCAGTTGTCATTCGCTGCGCAACCTGCACCTTGGGGATGTTCCAATTCGCCTGTTGTGCAACGTACGCGGGCTGGAATTGATTCCTATGGAAGCTGGCGATTTGTGCTGCGGGTTTGGCGGTACCTTCTCCATTAAGAATTCCCGCGTTTCGGGAGCGATGCTCCAGGAAAAATTGCAGTACATCCAGAAGACGCAAGCCGAGGTCTGCACCGCCTGCGATAACTCCTGTCTGATGCATATTGGCGGAGCGCTGCATCGCCAGCGCGCCAACATGCGCACGGAACACATCGCGACAATTCTCGCCAGTGACAACGACCGTTGCGTTCCATCGAATGGCGTCCGATAATGCCCACTCTATCCACGCAAGACTTCAAGGATTCCCGCTCGCCGGACTTTCCGACGGCCGCGCTTCCGTTGCTGCAAGACACGCAATTGCGCTACAACGTTCGACACGCCACCGACGTGATCCAGGGAAAAAGGGCGCGCGTTGTCGACGAAATGCCCGACTGGCAGGTGCTCCGTGAGACCGGGCAGCGGATTCGCGCGCATTCCCTCGAGTACCTCGACTTTTATCTCGAGCAGTTTGAAGAGTGCTGTACTGCGGCTGGGGGACACATGCACTGGGCCCGCGATGCTGCAGAGGCCAATCGAATCGTGGTTCGGCTGGCGCAGAATTCAACCGGCAGGGTCATCAAGATCAAGAGTATGACCACCGAGGAGACTGGCCTGAACCGTGCATTGGAAGCCGCCGGCATCAGCCCAGTCGAGACCGACCTGGCGGAATTGATCGTGCAACTAGGGCACGACAAGCCGTCGCATATTGTTGTGCCTGCCCTGCACAAGAATCGCCACCAGGTGCGCGAATTGTTCTCTCGCACCATGAACCTTCCAGACCTCGGCGACCGACCCGAGGATTTGGCGGAAGCCGCACGCCTGCATTTGCGACGGCAATTCCTTTCCACTCCTGTGGCTATCAGCGGCGCAAACTTTCTTGTCGCGGAGACCGGCGGCGTTTGCATTGTGGAATCCGAAGGGAACGGAAGGATGTGCCTGACGCTGCCCAGGAAGCTGATCTCCATTGCGGGCATCGATAAGATCATTCCCCGCTTTCAGGATCTTGAGGTCATGTTACAGTTGCTGCCCAGGTCGGCGACCGGCGAGCGGATGAATCCATACAACTCCGTGTGGACAGGTATTCATCCTGGCGACGGCCCGGAAGAGTTTCACATTGTGCTGCTCGATAATCGCAGAACAGAAGTCCTGCGCGACCCGGAAGCGCGCGAGACGCTGCACTGCATTCGTTGTGGCGCCTGCCAGAATGCGTGTCCCGTGTATCGACAAACTGGCGGCCATGCATATGGATCGGTATATGCCGGCCCCATCGGCGCCATTTTGACCCCGCAGCTGGCAATGATGGAACGCGGCCAATCGCTTCCCTATGCATCCAGCCTTTGCGGCGCTTGTTATGAAGTGTGCCCGGTCAAAATCAACATCCCGGAAATTCTGATTCATCTCCGCGACCGAGTCGTCACTGGCAGACCCGGAACATTACGCGCGCTTCATCCGGAAGCCATCGTGATGCGCGCCATGCTATGGATATTTTCCAACGCGACGCGTTTCAGCGTGGCGCAACGCGTGGGCCGGATCGCACAACGGCCCTGGATTCGCCGCAGCGGCTGGATTGAGAAGCTCCCGAGTGTGCTCTCCGGATGGACCCGTACCAGGGACCTGCGCCCGCTCCCCCAGCAAAGTTTCCGCGAATGGTTTCATGCTCGAAACAACGCGTCTACATCATCCGCAGCCCCACCCCAAGACATGCCATGAATGACATTCCGATGCATGACCCCAGTAGCGCGCGGTCGGAGATTCTCGCCCGCATTCGCTCCGCAAACCGAAGTGTTTTCGGCGCGGATCGTGAACTTACACCGGACGAGTCATGGCGAGCCATTCCTCGAGCCTACCGGCGAAACGGCTCTCTTGCAGACACCGGTCGTGTCCAACTGCTTACCGAGCGATTGGTCGACTACGGCGCAGGCGTGTATCAGTGCCCGTCGGTGGATGTGGCTGCCAATGTCGCGGACATTCTGCGGTCTCGAAAGAAACAGAAAATTCTTGTGTCATCCGATGTCGACCCGAACTGGTTGCCGCAGGAAGGCCCGAAATTTGTCTACGACGATGCATTTTCGTATTCCGAAATAGAGGCCTGCGATGGCGTGCTGACGGGATGTACCGTCGCGATTGCCACCACGGGAACACTGGCCCTGTGTCACACTTCCAACGACAGCCGTCGGGCCCTTACCTTGCTTCCGGACTACCATCTTTGCGTTGTCTCTGCATCCACGATTGTCGAAACTGTGCCGGAAGGATTCAGCGCGCTTAGACCGCATCGCCTGCAGCCCATCACATTGATCTCTGGCCCATCTGCCACCGCGGATATTGAGATGACGCGCATTCAGGGTGTGCATGGGCCGCGAGTGCTGGACTGCGTGATTGTGACTTGAGACCTTGTACGAAAGCGATCGCGTCTAGCGCTTTCGTCGAGAACATATTTGTACATTGGAAAAAGGATCTTACAGGTGACTCGGTTGGCTACGACATCTCCCAAGCGGCTCTATCTCATCCCGGTTCTTTCCAAAGCTCTCGACGTGCTGGAGATTCTCCAACGCGAGGGCAAGCCCATGTCGCTGGAAACCATGCATCAGCGGACGAAAATCTCAAAAACTACGGTGTATCGCATTCTGAAAACCTTGACGCATCGGGGCTACATTGCACAGTCGCAAGACGGACTCTATCGACCGATCAGCAGCCCCACCAAGAAGGTATTCGGCTTCGGCTGCCAGTCGGCTGAGATGTCCTTCTCGCAGGCAGTCACGAAGAGCTTGCAGTCCGCAGCCGCTGATACCGGCATCGATCTACTGATTCTCGACAACCAATACGACCCAATGATTGCTGTACGTAACGCAGATGATTTCATCCGTCACGGAGTCGATCTGGTCATTGAATTTCAAGTGGATCAGGACGTAGCCGCTATCATTGGAGACAAGATTGCCGGCGCCGGCATTCCGTTGATTGCTGTCGATATTCCGCACCCCCATGCGGTGTTTTTTGGAGTCGATAATTTTCGAGTCGGATTCGAGGCCGGGCAATTGCTCGCCCGTTACGCCCGGCAGAACTGGGCCGGCAAACCGAGCTGGGTTCTTGGACTCGATCTTGCGGAAGCGGGCCCACTGGTGCAGAGCCGCATCACGGGAGCGTTTGAAGGTGTGCGCTCGAACTTGCCGTACATTCCCATCGAAGCCTTTGTTCGCATGGATGGCCGCGGGCTGCAGGACGTCAGCTACCATCTCGTCCTGGACTTTCTGCATCGCCACCCCAAAAACCGCGCCATCCTGATTGCGGCTGCAACCGATACCAGCGCATTGGGAGCGGTGCAGGCGGCCCGGGCGCTGAAACGCGAGCGCCACGTCGCCGTCGTCGGACAGGATTGTATTGAAGAGGCGCTGGAAGAAATCGCTTCCCCGCGAAGCCCGCTGATTGGCTCCGTCTCGCATGAAGCGGACACCTACGGCGCAGGTCTGATCCAGCTGGGACTTTCCATGTTGGCCGGGCGAAACGTTCCACCTTACAACTACGTGGAACACAAGGTCGTCGAACGACCGGAGTCCCCGCCGGAAAGTGCAAAACTGAGGAAATAAATCCGATTGTTTCACATCTGAAACAGTTGCCCTATTGTATAATCGTGCGAGCTGGAGCCAGCAGCGCGCAATCCGAAACAGATATCCTGTAACTGGGCGCTGCAGCCCGTTGCCCGTTCCTGGATCCAGGTCTGACAGATATCTGCCGTGGATCGGGCGAATCCGTTTCAATCCGTATTGGACCAGGAGCGTGAGGGCGACCTTCCTTGTCCCTAGCCGCCAGAAGGGGCATAATGCCGAATCATTACCTGGAAAATAGCTGGGATATAAAACTTGCCGCAACGCTGACTGAACCTGAACTTCTGCGCTACCGCTCCAACTTGCTCGGATCCGATTTGCGCATCACCAATTATGGCGGCGGAAACACCAGCGCCAAGGTCACTCAGCTAGACCCGCTCGACGGGAAACCCATGCAAGTGCTGTGGGTCAAAGGCAGTGGCGGCGACCTGGGCACGATTTCCATCCATGGATTCGCAACTCTTTATCTCGACAAATTTTGCAACCTCGCCGGTATCTATCGTGGCGTCGAGCATGAAGACGACATGGTCACGTTCTACCCGCTTTGCGCGTTTGGCCAGAATACTGTCGCCGCATCGATCGATACTCCTCTCCACGCCTTCCTCCCTGCACGTCATATCGACCACTTGCATCCCGATTGGGGAATCGCGCTGGCGGCCGCTGCCAACGGTGAAGAGCGAATGCAGGAATTCAACCGGCGTTTCAACCACCAACTGGTTTGGCTCCCCTGGCAACGCCCGGGTTTTGAACTCGGCTTGATGCTCAAACGTGCCGTCGAAGCAAATCCAGACTGCGACGGCATCGTCCTCGGTGGACACGGATTGTTCTCCTGGGGAGTCACTTCAGAATCCTGTTATCTCAATACCATCGAGCTGATCGATCAGCTGGGTCAGTTTGTGCAGGAGCATGTTGACGCCTGCGGAAATAAGCTTTTTGGCGGTCCACTCTATTCATCGCATCCAGACCATGAAACCATCGCCGTCGATCTGCTGCCCTTCCTGCGTGGCCGCCTATCGAACCCTCAGCGAGTCATCGGCAACTATTCCGCGCTTCCAGAAGTCTTGCGATTTGTAAATTCAAAAGAAGCTGAGACGCTGGCTGGACTTGGGACCAGTTGTCCAGACCATTTCATTCGCACCAAGGTTCGGCCCCTTTTTGTTCCCTGGAACCCGTCCCAGGACTTATCCCAGCTTCGCTCTGCCTTCGACGCTGCCCTGGCGAAGTATCGTCGCGATTATGCCGCGTACTATCAAGTGCACGCCCTGTCTGACTCACCGGCGATGCGCCCCGCCAATCCGGCGATCGTATTAATTCCCGGCATCGGCGTGTTGAGTTTCGCCAAGAGCCGTGCCGAAGCCCGCCTTGCCTCCGAGTTCTATGTGAATGCGATCCACGTGATGGAAGGAGCTTCCGCGCTGGCCGACGCAAATGCAACGAAGAAGAATCCTGCGGAATATCCGCAAGCGGGGCCGGCAGCGCCGTCGTCGGCGTTTGAGAGTTACTCCAACTACGTTGCACTGCCGAGTGGAGAGGCATTCCGCATCGAGTACTGGGCTCTTGAGGAGGCCAAACTTCGCCGACAGCCTCCGGAGAAACCTCTCAGCCGCCGCGTCGCCATGGTCGTAGGTGGGGGCAGCGGCATCGGGCGCGAGGCCGCGCTTTTGGCAGGTGCCAGCGGCGCGACGGTTGCCGTCGCAGATCGCAATGTTCCTGCTGCCGAGGCGGTTGTCGCGGAGCTTCGTAAGCGCTACGGTCGCGACGCTGCACACGCCATCGAAATCGACATCACGCAGGAAGCTTCCATCCGGACTGCGCTGCGTTCCGTCATTGCACATTGCGGGGGTCTCGATCTCCTGATCAACACAGCCGCTCTGTTCCCCGTGTCGCCGGACAACACGACTTCCCAAACGCAGTGGGGAAAGACGCTCGAAATCAATGTGACCGCCAACTACTTTCTCGCCGAGCAGGCGGCGCACGTCTTCCGTGAACAGGGCCTGGATGCGAGTATCCTGCTCACTAGTTCTGCAAACGCCGTGGTGGCAAAACGCGGCAGCGAAGCGTATGACGTCAGCAAGGCCGCCGTCAGCCACCTGGTTCGCGAGCTGGCAGTCTCGCTTGCGCCGTTGGTTCGCGTCAACGGCATTAGCCCCGCGACTGTCATCCGCGGGTCCACGATGTTTCCGCGCGAGCGCGTCATGACCTCGCTAAAGAAGTACGACATCGGTTTTGACTCTTCAGCGAGCGACGACGAACTCCGCAATCTGCTGGCGGAGTTTTATGCGCAGCGTACTCTGACGCACCAGCCGATCGATCCGGTCGACTGCGCGCGAGCAGCCCTTTTCCTTGCCGGCCCAGAAGCGCGGTGCACTACCGGACACATTGTTCCTGTCGATGGTGGCCTGACCGAGGCCTTTCTGCGGTGAAACTTCCAGCGGATCGGCGGGCGATCGTTGCCGTTGATTTAGGCGCGCAAAGTTGTCGTGTGTCGTTGCTCCGCTGGCTCCCGGATAATCCGAGTCTGCAGCTTGTTCATCGCGTGGCAAACGCACCGATAGTAAAGGGCGGCCATCTGCACTGGAACCTTTCCTTGCTCTGCTCTGCCGCGGATGAAGGGCTGCGTCGTTGCGCAGCCATCGCGACAGAAGGCATTGCAGCTGTCGGCGTCACCGGATGGGCGGTGGACTATGTCCGCCTGAACGGCAACTTTGCCGCCGCGTCCTCAGATTCTGCGCGTTTGACACCGATCGCCGACCCATTTTGCTATCGCGACACACGCACCGGGCCAGCGATGAAGGCGCTCCATGCAAAAATTCCAGCCGAACGACTCTACGCGCTGACCGGCATCCAGGTCCTTCCTCTGAATACTCTGTATCAGTTGTATGCGGATGGTATCGCAGGTATCCCAGCCCATCTTCCCTGGCTCAATTTGCCGGAATACCTGCTGTATCGTTGGGGAGCGAAACCGGCTGCGGAATACACCAACGCTACCCACACGTCGATGGTCGCCCTCGGCAAACAACAATGGTCGCAGGAAATTTTGGATGCGGCTGACTTGGACATCTCCGCTGCTCCTGAGATTGTGGCCCCCGGTTCCATCGTTGGCTGTCTGCAGGGACCATTGGCGGAGCTGGATGCACTTCAAGACACATTGCTGATCGCTCCTGCGTGCCACGACACGGCGTCGGCCATTGCGGGAATTCCCGCGCAAGGCGATGATTGGGCCTACATTAGCTCCGGCACCTGGTCGTTGGTCGGCGCCTTGCTGGATCAGCCCTGCGCAGGGCCAGAATCCGCGCGACTGAACTTCACGAATGAGGGCGGTGTCGGCGGAAGGATCTGCTTTCTACGCAACATCAATGGGCTGTGGTTGCAAGATCAGTGCATGGAAGCGTGGAAAGCGGACGGCGAACATCGCACCGTGGAAGAATTGATTGAAGCGGCCGCGACGCTTCCTTCCCCGCAGGCGTTGATTGATGTGGATGATCCGCAACTGATCGCTCCGGGGCGAATGCCCGAGCGCATCGCCATGCAACTGGAAAGAGCTGGCATTTCTGAGAAGCCTTTTCTTTCCTCGCCACCGGCCATGATCAACTTGATTCTTCACAGCCTGGCCGCGCGCTATGCAGCTGTCCTGCATCAGATCGAGACACTGACGGCGAAACAGTTTCGACGACTCTATATCGTCGGCGGCGGCAGCCGAAATCTTTTATTGAACCGCCTCACACAACTGGCAACTCAATTGGAACTCGTGTGTGGAGCGCAAGAGAGTTCCACTCTGGGCAATGTATCCATCCAACTAGCTGCCATGGAAAGGCTGCAGCTCGACCCGGCCGGCGAGTGTCGTGAGAATTTGGAACAGCAACGGGTGGATCGCGAGGCAGTCTCTTCTTGGGCAGGCGCGCTAGCCAATGCGCAAGCGCAATCGACTCCAACAATACAATCGTACCCAGGGTAAGCGGCGCAGCAACGCCGAACGAGGAAATCGTCCATGACTACACTTGACCCATCGAATGCAGATTCGGCAACCATCACTGATCGCCTATCCAAGCAGCTCGATCGATTCTCGATTGAAGTTCCCTCCTGGGGCTTCGCCAACACGGGCACCCGTTTCGGAAAATTCGTCCAGCCCTCGGCCGCCAGCACGCTGGAAGAAAAATTTGCAGATGCCGCGCAGGTGCATCAACTGTCCGGTGCCAGCCCCAGCATGGCGACACATGTATTGTGGGATTTTCCCAACGGTGTCCGGGACGTCGCCAAGGTTCGCGATCTCAGCCGACATTATGGAATTCGCGCCGGAGCGATCAATCCGAATCTTTTTGAGAGCCAGAGTTATAAGTTTGGCTCTTTTGGCAATCCCGATCCCGCAATCCGCCAACAGGCGCTCGATCACGTGCTGGAATCCGTGGCCATCGCTCGCGAACTCAACAACGCCGACATTTCCCTTTGGTTCGCCGATGGATCCAATTATCCCGGCACGCAAAATATGCGTCACCGCATCGATTGGTTTCAGGAGGGACTGTCCAAAACTCATGCAGCCCTCGCGCCCGGCCAACGCATGCTGGTCGAGTACAAACCGTTTGAGCCGGCCTTCTACCACACGGATATCGCGGACTGGGGAATGGCGCTGCTGTTCGCGCGCGCGGCCGGCCCCCAGGCTTTCGTCCTCGTCGACACCGGTCATCACTATCAGACGCAGAACATCGAACAAATCCTGGCATGGCTGCAGCGCGAAAAAATGCTTGGAGGTTTCCACTTCAACGATCGCCGTTACGCGGATGACGATCTTACCCTGGGCTCCATCGATCCCTATCAGGTCTTCCGCCTGTTCCATGAGATCTTGTCGTACCACTCGGAGCACCCGGGAGCGACCGCGCCCGCCTATGTCGTTGACCAGAGTCACAACCTGAAAAATAAATTGGAGGCCATGTTGCAAACCGTGCTGACCGCCCAGGAACTGTATGCCAAAGCCTGCCTGGTCGATCAGGCACAGCTCGCACAACTGCAACGTGAATGCCGCTTAGTGGAAGCGGAGGAATGCTTGAGATCTGCTTTCTGGACTGACGTCCGGCCAGCCCTGCGGCAGTGGAGACGCGTGCGTGGACTTGCCGAAAATCCTTTGCAGGCACTTCGCGATAGTGGCTACATCGAGCGCGCTGCAGCGGAACGTGGAAGTAAGAACAAGAGTGCGGTTTCGAGTTACGCCTGAGCCTGCCACGTTGTATCAACCCGAGTTACACTGGAAAACATGAAAAAAATCACCCGGCACAATTTCATCGTGGGGCTTGCGAGTCTTCCGGTAGTCAGCCAGTTATCGTTGGCGGCCAGCACGCGAAGCAAGCACATCTACATTGGCACCTACACCAAGAAATCCAGCCAGGGCGTTTACGTGTACCGCTGGAAACCTGCGTCCGGCGAGATGGAAGAGATTGGCCTCGCCGCAAAAACTCCAAACCCCAGCTTCCTGACCTTGTCTCCCAGCCATAACGATCTATATTGCGTGAATGAAGAGGACCACGCTACCGGGAATGTCTCAGCGTTTGCCATCGACCACACCACGGGCAAGCTGATCCCTAAAAATGTCGTCCCGTCCGGCGGCTCCGCTCCTTGCAACCTGACAACGGATCACACCGGCCAGGCGCTGTTCGTGGCCAACTACGGCAGCGGCAGCGTCTCCAGCTACAAAATTCTTTCCAGTGGAAGTCTAAGCCAGCCCGTCTCCAATATTTTCTTCAAGGGCCACAGCATCGATCCTGAACGGCAGAAGGAGGCGCACACCCATTGCACAACCGTTTCTCCGGAAAACAAATTTCTGTTGGTGAACGATCTTGGTCTGGATCGCATTATGGTGTTTCACTTTGATCCCACGACCGCGAAACTCACGCCGAACGATCCGCCGTTTTACAGCGCTACGCCCGGCTCCGGTCCGCGCAACCTGACCTTTCATCCAAACGGAAAATGGGCCTATTCCATCGCAGAAATGGGCAGCATTATCGAATGCATGAATTGGAACGGCGACAAGGGAACGCTCACTCGCTTCCAGGTGATCTCATCGCTGCCGATGGAGCACAAGTCTCCCACGGACGCGGCCACGGTACAGGCCCATCCCAATGGACGTTTTCTCTACGGATCGAATCGCGGGGACGACAGTATCACTGCCTTTTCTATCGATCCCACGAATGGCCATCTCGCCTTGATACAGAGAATTTCCTGCGAAGGCGGAAGTCCGCGACACTTTGCTGTTGCGCCGGATGGTCGATGGCTGGTCGTGGGAAACCAGGACACCGCGAACATTGTCGTCTTGAAGTGTGATCCCAAAACTGGAAAGCTCGCGTCGACTGGCCGCCAGTACCCGCTCGACTCCCCTGTCTGTGTCGTCTTCGACTAATGAAGAGAAGAGAATCTGCATGCGAGTTGGAGTATTTACGCCGCTGCTGTCCCAGTTACCGCTGAAAGACGTGCTGGCAAAACTCAAGGCGCTACACATTTCCACGGTGGAACTCGCTACGGGAAATTATCCTGGCGATGCCCACTGCAAATTGTCCATGCTGGAAGACAGCCGCCAACTTGCCGAGTTCCAGCGGCTGCTCGCGGATCATGGATGCAGCATCAGCGCTCTCAGCAGCCACGGCAACCCGTTGCATCCCAACCCGGCACGTGCGCAACAAGCCCGTGACACCAGCCGCAAAACAATCCGGCTCGCCGAGAAACTCGGGGTTCCGGTCGTCGTTGACTTTTCCGGCTGCCCAGGCGACTCACCTCAATCCACCGCACCCAACTGGGTCACCTGTCCCTGGCCGCCCGACTATCTTGACGTTCTCGATTGGCAGTGGAACGAAATCGTCACACCCTATTGGATCGAGCACGGAAAATTCGCGGCCCAACACAATGTGAAAATCGCAATCGAAATGCACCCTGGCTTCGTCGTGTATAGCCCGGAAACCCTGTTGCGACTGCGATCCATTGCCGGCCCGTCGGTTGGATGCAACTACGATCCCAGCCACATGTTCTGGCAAGGCATCGATCCCATCGCGGCCACTCGCGTACTGGGAGATGCCATCTTCCACGTGCATGCGAAGGACACGCAGCTCTATCCGGCCAACCTGCCCAGGACGGGAGTGTTGGACACCAAACCGTACACCGAGGAGCGCAATCGTGGTTGGATTTTTCGTACCTGCGGCTATGGCCATGGAGCAGAATGGTGGAAAGAATTCGTTTCCACATTGCGGATGTTCGGCTACGACGGAGTGCTCTCCATCGAACATGAAGATAGCCTGATGTCTCCCGAGGAAGGGTTGACCAAAGCAGCGAAATTTCTTCGTGACCTTGTCATCGAGCAGCAACCCACAGCCCCCTGGTGGACTTAAGGAAATTTACACATTTTGCGGCAGTTTGCGTTGCGAACAGGATATCGACTGAGGAGGGGAATTGAAGCGAATTCGAACGGCCATTTTTGGAACGGGATTCATGGGGCGCGTCCATCTCGAGGCGCTCCGTCGCATCGAGGGTGTCGATGTCATTGCGATCGTGGGACGAGAGCTGGCTTCAGCCGAACGCCTGGGCGCAGGCTACGGTGTTGAGAAGTTTGATTCCGATTATCGCAACGTGTTGCGCGACCCTAGTATCGACGCCGTCCACATCTGCACTCCAAACGCGCTTCACTTTACGATGACGAAGGACGCACTACTGGCCGGCAAACATATTCTTTGCGAGAAACCTCTTTCGACTTCGATTGAAACGGCGGAAGAACTTGTCAAACTCGCCCGCGAGCGAAATCTACGGAATTGTGTCTGCCATAACCTCCGCTATTATCCGATGGTCCAGCAAATGCGCCGTATGCGCGAAGATGGCGATCTCGGCCGGATTCTAATGATTCAGGGCAACTACCTGCAGGATTGGCTGCTGGATGAGTCGGCCTGGAACTGGCGCATCGATTCCGAAGCGGGCGGACAGTTACGCACCATGGGAGACATCGGAACCCATTGGTTCGATATGGCCGAGCACGTGACGGGACTGCGAGTTCGTTCGCTCTGCGCCGACCTGGAGACGTTTTATCCGACGCGCCAACGGCCCGCGAAAAACGTTCAGGCTTCCATCGCCCAGCTTTCGACATTGCCTGCCAGCGGTGGCGAAAATATCGCTGTCAAAACAGAAGACTTCGGCGCGGTTGTCTTCCAAATGGACGAGGGTGCGCGCGGCACCATGACGGCCTGCCAGATGGCCGCAGGACGCAAGAACCAACTCCGAATGGAAATCTTCGGGACTAAGGCATCGCTCAGTTGGAACCAGGAGCGTCCGGATGAATTGTGGGTTGGACATCGTGACAGCGCCAATGGAATTTACATCAAGGATCCTGGGCTGATGAAGGAGAAGGCACGCAGTTATGCGGACCTTCCCTGCGGGCATAGCGAAGGCTATGACGACACCTTCAAGCAGGTCTTTCGTCGATTTTATGCATCCATCCAGCAGCCAGATGCGCCAGCGGATTATCCCGAGCTTGTGGACGGCTTGCGGCACATGCTGCTGATGGACGCTCAGCTGAAAAGTCATGTCGCTAGGCAATGGGTCGACGTGAGAGGTACCTAGCCGCAACATCTGTATGCGCGAATGTAGGCCGCCTTCACGCGGCTCGAAATTCGCGCGCCCCCTGAAACGCAGGCCAGTTCCCTTCATTTCCATCCTACGCATTCGACCCCTATAACCCCTAAAACCGCTGTGGACGCGGCCTGCATCCAACAGTGCGGAAGTATGAGACGCAGACGGTTCGCACATCGGGTTCGCTCCTCCACGAACACGCATCGTGGCGTCCGCGTCCCCTCGAACTCTGTATCGCTATGGGTCAAAACAATGTTCGCCGTCCTGCTCATGGCCTTGGGATTTGCAACTCCTTCGAGGATTTTCGCGCAGGCAAGCAGCGGGACGCCCAAGACTTCAGCCCAGACAATCGACATTTTGCCATCGTATGATGGACAGAATGTCACCACAATCGAAATTGCCGGACGTCCGGATTTGCTCACCAGCCAGTTCGCATCTTGCTTTTCGCAACGTGCCGGCGAGCCTTTTTCAACGGAAAAGCTGAACGCGACAGTCGCCAACCTAAAACGCACAGGAAAGTTCAAAACGATCCAACTCCAGGTATCTCCCGAGGCAAACGGAGTGCGCGTGCTGATGGTTTTGGAGCCTGCCTACTACTTCGGAATCTATCAATTTCCCGGCGCCGAGCGCTTCGCCTATTCTCGCCTGATACAGGTGACGAACTACCCTCCAGAGGCGGCGTTCAATGCCGATGACATTCGACAATCCACGACCAAGCTCATCGCTTTCTTCCGGCAGGAGGGATACTTCCTCGCCACGGTTGAACCTGAAACTCGCGTCGACGTAAGCATAGACTGGTCGACGTTATCTTCCATGTAACCCTGAACCGGCGTAGTAAATTTGGACGGATCGATATCGCAGGCACAACGCCGCAGCAAACCGCAAAGCTCCGCCACGATCTTCAAACTTTGTGGGCACGCCTCCGCGGAGCCGCAATTCGTCCAGGGAAAAACTATCGCCGCAAAACACTGACCAACGCTTCACAATATCTGCAGAACAAGCTGGCCAAGCAGGGCTACTTGAATGCGCACGCGAAACTATCAGGTGCGGAATATATCGCGTCCGCGATCGGCGTCCAGCGTGGAACCCTTGTTCCAGAGCCCCATGGAGCTGTTGATTTCTCTGGCAGCGTTGCGCTCCACAAGTGGTCGTTCACAAAGGAAAATCCGATTCAACTTGAACTCTACACTAGACAGCTCGACCTCGTCGATATAACCAACCTCGTCAATTCGAGGTTGCCTGTGGATGGAACATTGGTGGCAAATCTACATATCCACGGGACCGACCTGAACCCGATCGGCCACGGAAAGATATCTCTGACGCGTGCAAGGATCTATGAGCAGCCGGTCCGCTCCGTAAATTTGAACTTCACTGGGTCCGACGGGCAGGTTCAAGGCAATCTCTCCGCCCATCTCGCTTCCGGTACTGTGCAAACCGCATTTAGCTTCCGCCCCGAGCAAAAGAGCTATACCGCGAAACTATCGGCGACCGGCATTCTGCTGGCACAGCTCGAAATTCTCCAAGCCCACCACATTGACGCAAACGGTACCGTCAACCTGAATGCAAGTGGCGAAGGGCTGTTGAATAATCCACAGTTCAACGCAACCGTGCAGACCTTGAAGCTGGAGATCAGTCACCAGACAATCGATGGATTGGCATTACAGGCTTCCGTCGCGAATCATGTTGCAACGGTGGATCTCAACTCCCAGGCGATCCACATCTCGATACGGGCACACGCAAAGATCAACCTCAAAGGCGACTACTTTGCGCAGGCAACTCTCGACACACAATCGATCCCGCTGCAGCCCTTGCTCGTCACGTATGCGCCGGCACAGGCCGCTAACCTGGGCGGAATGACCGAAGTCCATGCGACGCTACAGGGTCCACTGAAGAATTGGAAGCAACTGGAGATTCACGCCACGCTGCCCGAGTTGAAAGTGAACTATGGCAATTCAGTCCAGCTTGCCGCTGCCTCTCCCATTCATGTCGACTATACTCATGGCTTAATCGCGCTCCAAAGAGCTTCCATCCGCGGGACTGACACAGATCTGCAAATCCAGGGAACCATTCCGACCGTCGGCAATCGTCCTATCGAACTGCTGCTTCTGGGGACGATGAATTTGCAAATCGCGCAACTTCTTGACCCAGACTTCAAGAGTTCCGGACAACTCCGTTTCAACATCAATTCCTATGGCGCGAGAACCGATCCAAACATCGAAGGAGAGGTCGATGTGGTCGACGCCAGTTTCTACGGCGGTGACCTGCCGCTCGGTCTTCAACACGGCAACGGAGTCTTAACCTGACGAAGAACCGCCTCAACATCAAAACCTTCAAGGCCAACTCGGGTGGCGGCACTGTAACTGCACAGGGAGGAGTTACATTCCGCCCGTCGCCTCAATTCGACGTGGGAATCGCCGCGAAAGATATTCGTATGCTCTATCCCCGGGGCGTTCGAGAGGAGTTAGCAGGTGACGTTCGCCTGGTAGGAAATACCGACAACGCTGTACTCGGCGGCCGCGTGCAAATTGAAAATTTGTCGTTCACGCCCGGCTTCGATTTAGCCGGTTTCACCAGCCAGTTCTCCGGAGGCATAGCCCCTCCGCCGTCGCAGGGATTTGCTCAAAATACACGACTGAACATCGCGATCAGCTCCTTCAACAACTTGAACTTGGTTAGCCGAACCCTCAGCGTGGACGGAACCGCGAACTTGCAAGTGCGCGGTTCCGTCGCCCAACCAGTAATTCTGGGCCGCATCAATCTTACGAATGGAGATGTGATCTTCAACGGCAATCGGTTCACCGTCAGCGGAGGAACTGTTCAGTTCGTCAACCCGTCCGAGACGAAACCCGTTGTCAACCTTGCCCTGAACACCACCATCCAGCAATACAACATTCATCTGCGCTTCAACGGCCCGGTGGATCAACTGCACACAAACTACACGTCAGATCCATCCCTACCCACTGCAAACATCATTAACTTACTCGCGTTCGGTCAGACAACCGAAGCCAGCGCCGCCAATCCGATGACACCGACCAATCAAGCAGCGATGGGCCTGGTCGCTTCTCAGGTCAGTAGTCAAATCACAAGCCGCGTTGCGAAAATCGCTGGCATCTCCCAACTCTCCATCAATCCTGTGCTAGCCGGCGGCAGCATCCAGGGGCCGTCCAGAGCCGTCATCACCATTCAGCAACGAGTCACTGGGAATCTCTTCGTCACATTCGCCACCAACGTCGCCACCACCCAGAATCAGGTGATCATGGGCCAGTACAATGTATCGCCCCGAGTGTCGTTCAGTGTGACCCGCGACCAAAATGGTGGAGTCGCATTCGACACACTGTTTAAGAAGAAATGGTAGCGGCAGCGCTGCGACAACGGAATCCACTCCACAGATCAGAAGCATTTCTTCAGTCGCGCTCCGACGGGCTTAGAGAGTGATCCAACCCGCTCGAATCGCCAGCAGCGACGCGGTTGCAATCACCGCCCACAGGCACACACCCTGAAGAAAGGGACGAATGCCCACGCGACGAATTGTGTTTTTCGATAGCCCCGTGCCGATCAAGAAAAGGACGACCGTAAGACCAATTTGACCGAGGCGACTCAGCATGGGATAGATCTTCGCTCCTGCGGGAAGATACGTATTCGCCACAGCGGCAAGGCAGAACAGAAGAATGAACCACGGCCACTGGATGCGGGTTTTGCTTTTGCTGGCATAAGCCGTCACCATCGACACCGGGATGATCCACAGGGCTCTTGCCAGCTTTACCGTTGTTCCAATCTGCAATGCCTGAGCTCCGTATTTCGCGGCTGCCCCCACCACCGAACTGGTATCGTGGATGGCCAGTGCCGCCCACAGACCAAACTGCGTCTGAGTCAAAGCAATGCGAAGCCAATCGCGGGAAAAAGCAGAAGGGCCACGGAGTTGAGAACGAACACTGTCCCCAGCGACATCGCCATTTCTTCTTCATCCGGCCGGGTGATCGACGAGATCGCGGCAATAGCGCTGCCTCCGCAAATGGCCGTGCCCGCAGTGATCAGGAAAGAAGCCTTCTTCGTCACTCCCAGCATGCGGCCCAGGGCCCACCCCAGCAGCATGGCAACAGAAATGCTGATCGCGGTATAGAAAAACCCAGCGCGGCCAGCGTGAATCACCTGTCGCAGGTTCATCCCGAAGCCCAATGCTACCACTGCGGCCTGTAACAGAAAGTGAGAGAGGACTCTGCTGTCCATGTGGTAGGGATGAGGAAAGGTAAACCCATAGGCGATCCCAGCCACCAGTGCGACGGCTGGAGATACGATTCCACTTGCGGTCAGAATCAGCCCAATAAAAAAGATGGTCTTCGAATTCAACGGTTCCTCCAGTCTCTAGTCTCCCCGGCGGCAGAGGCGCAAGTCCAAGAGGAAGTTCTTATCGCGAATTGCTCCTGCTTAGACCGGCAACATGGAAAAGCTCATCCAGAAATCGGCCTGATTCGCGACATTCTGCGACAATCGGAAGAATGGCTCGTGCGTTGCCGAAGCGAGTCCAATTGATTGCGGCGGACTCGACTCCGCCTGAACGAGTTGACCTTGCGATGGAGAATTTTCGTTTCAAAGTCTTCCGAATGGTGGCGCAACACTTGAATTTCAGTCGCGCTGCGGAAGAACTTTCCCTTTCTCAGCCCGCCGTCACGCAGCAGATCAAAGCCCTCGAAGAGGAATATGGTGTTCCCCTGTTCGATCGAAGCGGCGGTCGAATCGCTTTGACACCGGCCGGCAATACCTTGCTTCCCTTCGCGAACAAGTTGAAAACAATCTCAGACGAAGCGTACGAGGCCGTCATCAGCACCGGCCGTCATCCTGCGGGAAACCTTGCACTGGGCGCGTCACAAACCATTGGGCAATATCTTCTGCCACAGCTGGTGGCCGCTTTCCTCCGGGAAAATCCGCGCATTTCAATCACCGCGAAGAGCGGGAATACCGATGAAATGCTTGTGGCCCTGACTGCCGGACGGATTCAACTGGCATTGGTGGAAGGCCCCGGGTTGCGCAAAGATGTCCATATCGAACCGTACATGGAAGACCACATGGTCCTGGTAGTGCCGGCGAGCCACGAGTGGGCTGACCACGAGATCGAGATCGATCAGCTGAAGCAGGAGCATCTGCTCATGCGCGAATTTGGGTCGGGATCGCGCCGGGTCGTGGAGACCGCATTATCGAAGGCTGGCCTTAAGAAAAAAGATCTGAAAACGACTATGGAACTCGATTCCACTGAAGCCCTGCTGAGTGCCGTGGAAGCCGGCCTGGGTGTCACCTTCGTGTCGCGCTGGGCGGTGCGTAACCAGTTGGCACTGGGCACACTTCGGCTTGCGCGCGTCCGAAAGCTTCGCCTGTCTCGAATGTTTTCGCTTGCCTATCCGCTGGGACCGGAGCCGACTGGGAATGCAGGCGCCTTTCGTCGCTTCATGCTGCACCGCTCGGCCGAACTGCTCCCGCAGGTGACCGGGAAAGCTCGGAGCAAGGGCTGAAAGCCTCCAGATTCCGACCAATCGATCAGAACTCCAGACCAGTCGAACAATCCTCAAAACTTCTCCTATAGCCAATCCCATCGCCAGGACCTCGCCGGCCCCAAAAAAGGGGAATGCGAAGGAAAAAGGTTGATTATATGCATTAAAAGGGTACTATTCGTAATGGAACGGGTTATACTCGCAATTGTCTTGCAGGGCATTTCCACCCGGCAAGATTCGCAACCTTGAAGTCTTGCCCCTCCGCAGCAGTATCCCCCCGGAGGATTTTGTTCGATTCGAACACCGCAATTACTTTTTTCTTTCCCTTGGCGATAGACAGTGACGCTTATCCGGTGCGGATAGGTTGTCGAATGCACGTTGCCAGCTCAAATTGCCCTTTTCGAAAGAAAGGAACGAAACCTGTGAAGAGCGGTTGGATTCGGCGGCGCGGGACCATTCCCGCTGCTTGCATCGCATGCGGACTTCTATCGACCTCCTGGTTCCTTGGTGCTGCCAGGGCTCAGGCGCAGATGAAAGCATTGAACATACAAATCGACCCCGCCGACGGAGCATATAAGGTTGGCGTTGCAGGCGCGAATGCATTTGTTTTGCACGCGGGTGTCGCGGCTCGAGTCAATGGCCAGTGGTTGCAGTCTAAAAATTATCCAAAACACGCGACTGAAGAATCCACCGTGTCCGATGACATGGGGACTGCCCACGAGTGGGCCGTTACATTTTCCGGTTTGGCTGGCCAGCCCGATCTGCTCTATCGTCTGCGCGCATATCCCGACAAACCCTTCGCGGACATTCAGGTCTTGGTTCGAAATACCACGGGGCAGCCGGTCAATGTCGAGTCCATTCGACCTGTGGCGGCACTCGGAAATTCAATCCTCAACCTGACTGGAGCTCCTGCGGACGATCGCATCCTTTCCGATAGCTTCAGTGAGGATCGTCCGAATATTGCAATTCACGACCTGGGCGATGACGATATGTATCGCGGCGTGGGCAGTCAGCTGATCTATAACCGCCAGAGCCACGAGAGCTTTTTTGCTGGCGCGTTAACCTCCGATCGCTTCCTGACCATCCTCCGTATCCACCTCGACAAGAATGGCGGCACGAAACAGATCGCAGCCTATGAAGTGGACTCCACCGGAACAACGGAGATGGAAACCGATGAGTGGGGCTCGCTGCACGACGCCAAGCCTGAAGATGAAATAAAGTTGCAGACCCCACTGGCGCCGGGCGCTGAACTCGCCTCTGAAAAATTGTTGCTCAGCGTGGATTCTGACTACCACCACCAACTGGACACCTATGGAACCCTGATCCGCCAACTGCATCACCCTCGCGTCTCGGCGCCAACGCCAATGGGTTGGTGGAGCTGGACCGCGTACTATTTTGGCCTGAACTCCGGAACTGCGCTGACCAACGCACAATGGGAGTCTCAGCATTTGAAGTCACTCGGCTACGACTTCTTCCACATGGATGAGGGCTACCAGTACGCGCGCGGAGAATACGGCACGCCGAATGCAACCTTATTTCCCAATGGACTGGCGGGGATGGAGCAAAAGGTCTCAAATCTCGGGCTGGTCCCGGGAATTTGGACCGCTCCCTTTGAAGTCTCTGTGCGCTCGTGGGTATACCAGAATCACCCGGACTGGCTCGTCCACAATGCGAAGGGTGAACCCATCCATATCGGTTGGGTAACAGATCACAACGATCCGCTGTATGTACTGGACAGCACCAATCCCGGAGCCCAGGAATATTTGCGGAAAACCTATCAAACCCTGGTTCGCGACTGGGGAATTCGCTACATCAAGATGGACTTTATGGACGACACCGCGATTGAGGGCAAGTTCTATCGCCCCAACACCTCCGCCCTGCAGGCGCAGCGGATCGGCTTGGGGATCATTCGCCAGGCGGTTGGAAATGAGGTTCTGCTCGATAAAGATGGCAGCGTGATGCTCAACCCGGTCGGTTTTGTGGACTTCGGACGAATTTCCCAGGATACCGGCCACACGTTTGAAGCCAGCAGCGAAGCTGTTTCCGGCATCGCCGCTCGTTACTTCATGAACCGCAATTATTTTGTGGCCGACCCCGACGCATTCAGTGTCTCAAGGCAGACCGTCGACGATCAATCGTGGCACAACTCAACCAAGCCGCTGTCGCAGGATGAAGCTGAGGTTTCCATTACTCTGGCTGCAGTGTCGGGCGGGATGTATGAAATTGGTGACGACTTGCCGACGCTCGGATCGGAACCCGATCGCCTCGCACTGGTGCAAAATCAGGACTTGATCAATATGGCTCGCCTGGGACGGTCGTCAACTCCTTTGGACCTGATGTCGTATCCGCCCGATGACCGGCAACCAAGCATCTTCTTCCTGAAGGAAAGCTCCAGACAAAGCATTTTGACGATTTTCAATTGGACGGATAAGGCCCGTACCCACACCGTCACGCTTGCCAGACTGGGACTGGACGCAACCGGATCGTATACGGTCGCGGGTGTGTTCGATAAGCAGCGGAGTTCAATCTCGGCCTCAAAGCCGTTGGTTGTGTCGCAACCGCCTCACTCTGTTCGAGTGCTAAAAATTATCGACACTGCCATTCCGGCGCGACCACCGGTTGTGCACCCGAATCATCCGTCCGCCGCAAAAGCAGGCGAGACGATTTCTTTTTCGGCTACGGCTGCCGACTCCAGCGATCCTGTCTTGTCGTATCAATGGGATTTCGGAGATGGAGTATCCCTCAAAGATGCTCATGTAACCCACGCGTACACGCATGCGGGCAGTTACGCTGTGAAGCTGACAGCGCTCGGTTTGGATGGTCTTACGGCAGTCGATTCGTCTCAATTGCAGGTCAGCGGTGCGATCGCGACGCGGTTCGTGCCCAGGGAAAACCAGAGGTATAAAGCAGTCCAATAAAGCAACAAGGCAGGTGTTGGCATGTCGACACGGGTGTTCGAGTTGCCGTCGTGAATGCAGGAAACTTGTTCCCGTCTTTGTGGGTATTGAAACGAAATACGCTGGATTTCATGCTTGACAAACTGTATAAGCTAGCAATAAACACAATTGTGCGTAAGGATTAAATATTTTCGTTTTCTATTCTTTTGGAGGGTATCGTAATGAGGGCAGGTCGGTTCGGCATTCTTCTTGGACTGGTAATTGCGATCGGTTGTAGTTTCTCAGCCGTCTTGGCCCAGTCGATTAACCAGACGCAGCTTCGTGGAACCATCACCGACTCGTCTGGAGCCATCGTCGCCGGAGCAAAAGTCACCATCACGGACGTTGGGACCAATATTTCCCAAACCACCACGTCAAATGCGACTGGAACCTACGCATTTACTGCGCTGCGAGCGTCCAATTACAAACTACTGGTCGAGGCTCCTGCATTTGGCGCAGTCGAGAAGGAAGGCATCACCCTCACCGTCAACCAGGCCTCCACTCTCAACGTAACGTTGAAGCCCGCGAGTCAACAGACAAGTGTGACGGTGCAAGGTATTCCCGTGTTGCTGGACACGGGCACCGCAACATTGGGGACGGACATTCCCAGCAAATACCTGACCCAGATACCGCTGCAAAATCGTGACCCATTTGGCATCTCATTTCTTGCTGCAGGCGTCACGGAGTCCGCTGGCTCGGGCATCAGCAATTCCTACCCGTCAGGAACAAATTTTGTATCGAATGGTCAGAGAAATTCTACGGCGAACATCCGGCTCGACGGCGTTCTGATTACCGGTGCTGAACAGGGCGAGGGCGGAAATACCAACACCTACTATCAAGCCACGGTGGAGGGTCTGCAGGAGATCAAAGTTCAGAACAACAGTTTCACTGCGGAGTACGGCGGCGGAACGATCATCGATGAGCTGATGAAGTCCGGTACGAATCAGCTACACGGCAGCGCCTATTGGTTCAACCAAAATTCGGCATATGATGCCCGAGACTACTTCAATAGCGGACCTAAGCCGGGCCATACACAAAATCAAGATGGATTTTCTCTGGGCGGCCCAATTGTCAAGAACAAGACGTTCTTCTTCGGCGATTTGGAATCGGTGATTGCCAGCAACCCCGTCAACATCGTCGCGACCGTCCCAACAGCGGATGAGATCAACGGGAATTTCTCGGCGGCCATGACCTATGACCCGAATGGAAATCCGATTCAGAACCAGATTTTCGATCCATTCCTCGTCGATACAACCGATCCCAATAACCCCACACGTCCGGCTTACAACAACAACACAATCCTGCCGACCGAAATTGATCCTGTAGGGCAAGCGATCATGAAGTTGTATCCCAAGCCCAACACTGCTGGAGATGCCACCGGTGCAAATAACTATCGCGATGTGATTCTCAGTACGTCCCATTCCCTTCAAATTGACGCCAAAATAGACCAGCAATTCACGCCGAAGTCTGCTCTTTCCGTGCGGTATAGCAATATTTTCAACAGTGGGTCGGTTCCCACCGTCTTCGGCGACGGGGAATTCAACGATGGACTAGCATATACAACGCACGTTTATAACGATGGCATCAACTATTCCTACACGCCGACACCGAACACGTTGTGGACCTCCACGGTTGGATTGGATCGAGTATCTCAGCCGTCACACACCAACTATCCAAGCCCGACCTCAGTCGGATTTCCGTCCTATCTGGAACAAAATGGCGTTGTACGTATGCCATCGATCATCATGGAAGATTCGCAATGGACTTCCATCTACGACCAATGCTGCGTCGACACACAATTTGCTCATACGCTGATCAATTACTCTTCTTCGTTCTCCTGGACCAAGGGACAGCACACCTTGAAGGCTGGCGGTGAGCAGCAGATCTTTTACAACAACTTTTTTCAGCCGAACTATCCTAATGGCTTTTTCAGCTTTAATCAGTTTGTGACATCACAGTCCCCGTTTGATACCGCAAATGCGACCCAGGGAAACGACTTCGCCAGCTTACTGATTGGATGGGGCGACCCGGGCGGCAGCGGCATCAACGTCACCCAATCCGTCGCTGACAAATCCACAGAAACCGGGTTCTATGTGCAGGATGACTGGAGAGCGACCAGCAAGCTTACCCTGAACATAGGGCTTCGCTACCAGTGGGATACCCCGTATACAGAACGACACAACAATAGTCAGTTCAGCGATTTCACGGGAGATAGCGGGATTTCCGTCGCAGGATATCCCGGCACACTGAAAGGCACCACCATCTTCGCTTCATCCAAAAAGAGAACTGTTCCCACGGACTACAGCAACATCGATCCGCGCCTCGGCTTTGCATACATGGTGAATGAAAAGATGGTCATTCGCGGAGGAGCGGGTATCTATACCGGATATTCAGGCTTTACAAACTTCCAATATCCGGGTGCAGCCTATACTGCGAGTCCCGAAGCATTCTTTAGTAAGGATGGAGGAATTACCCGCTACGCGACAATGGAAGATCCGTTTCCAGGCGGAATCCCTCCAGCCCAGGGCCAGGGATATGGCAAGCTGGCACTGTGGGGATTGCAAAACCCGAATAGTCTGGGAACGCAGACTGCAAAGAACGCAAAGATCTACCAGTGGAACATTGGAATTCAACAGGCACTCCCTGCCAACGTTGTCATCGCAATCAACTACTCTGCCAATCGCAGTACCTATCTTCCATTTGCCGGCACAGACAACCGCAATTTTATCTCTTCCTCGGTAAGACAGAACTACACCAGCGAGGGACTGAACCAATTGATGACCAACCCGTTTTATAGTCTGTTTGCTGGTCCTGGAGCTATCTTCAATGTGCCGTCGTCGCGCTATAGCGACACCCAACTTCCAACCCTGAATCTTCTGCGGCCTTACCCGCAGTTCGATGGCGTTTTTCAGGGTTACAAAATTATCGGGGCCAATTCCTGGTATAACGCGCTTCAACTGGTCTTCCAAAAACGCGGAGGCAAGTACCTGAACTTTGAGGGGAACTATACCTGGTCGAAGAGTATGGATGATTCTTCGGCAGGCAATAATGACTGGGTCGGAACGTTGGGATACGGACTTCCCCAGGAATTAGACCACCTGAAGCGTGAATGGTCAGTGAGCGCCAACGATGCCACCAATCGCCTGGTCGCTTCGGTCATCTTCCAACTGCCCATTGGTCGCGGATACCTTGTGGGCACAAACATGAACCGCGCGCTGGATGCAGTCGTGGGCGGCTGGCAGATCACCGCGCTGGCAACCTACCAAACTGGTCAGCCCTTGGATATTTATATGGGGAATCCCAGACTGGCGGACGGAAACCAGCGGCCGAACTTGGTCTGCCCAGGCACTACCAGGCTGACGACCGGCATGAGCATTCATGCAGCCGGTCGGTATGGAACACCGTGGCTGAACTCCAGCTGTTTCGCCGATCCTGGCGATCAGCAGGCTGGGAATGTTCCGCGGTACTTCTCTCAACTGCGGTCGGATGGTATCCACGAAGCAGATATCTCATTGGAAAAGATCTATAAGCTGGGTGGTCGTAAGGGGCAGATTGAGGCCCATGCGGACTGCTTCAACTGCACAAATACCGAGCGCTTCGGATTGCCGGATACTGGCTATGGAGACTCGACATTCGGCGTTATTTCGTCGACGGCTGGCGGCTACTTACCCAGGAACATGCAGCTCGGGTTGCGTTATCAGTTTTAGTGGACTGATAGCGCATCTGGACTCACCACCAATCCAACTCTCGAAATTCTAGAGAGTTCACCTTGGTTAGGTCACTTCGAAAGAAGTGGCCTAGCTTTATGGGAGCTAGCTTATGCGAAAACAGTCCTATTTCGTGTCGATCGCAACAACAACTTTGGTAGCGGGCTCCCTATTCTCTCAAGCTCCTCTGTCGGCCCAGCAGTCCGACAAAAACCCTCGCGCGTGGATGAACAACGTACGCATCGGCGCGTACGGGCTGAGCGATTCGAATGCCGCCCAGATTGTTCAGAAAGCAACCAGCAGCGGCGTGTATGGAATTGAAGTCGACAACGATATCCCTGGCAGATATGAGAGCTTCGTCGATCCTACCGCCAAGCTTCGGGCCATTCGACAGGTCGCAATGTTGGCTCACGAACATGGCAATCACGCCTTTGTCTACATCGCTGGGTTCGAGTGCATCACAGCCAACGCGGCGAACTCTCCCCACACCATGGCCAAAGATCATCCAAACTGGCTGCAGCGCAAGCGTTCAGGGGAACCGGCGATGTTCACCGCCAATGCAGCCTTCTGGATCAGGAAGGGCGACGAAGATGTTTGGGTCACGCCATACGCGCCGGAATGGCGAAAAATTTATATGCAACGGGTTCGCCAGATTGCCGCCACCGGCATCGACGGCATTTACGTTGACATCCCATATTGGATGACGCATTTCACTGGATGGGAAAACAGCTGGGCCAGCTTCGATGACTTTACGGTGAAGGCATTTCACGATCGCACCGGCCTGAATGCCCGGACAGATATCAAGCTCGGCGATTTTAATGATCCAGGCTTTCGCAAGTGGATTGATTTTCGCATTCAAACCATTACCGATTTCATGGCGGAGGTTCGCCAGAATGCGATCTCCGTCAATCCGAACATTGCAGTCATTCCAGAGATATATCCTGGCATCGAAGAATCGGCGGTGCGAGTTGGCGCGGATGTGTATCAGCTTTATCCCGTTGTCGATGCGGTCGCGCATGAGTATGAATTTGGCGAGGGAGAGGACCACACCGCCGCCAGTCGCAGTCAGTTCGACTGGTTCCTGTATCAGGTCGGGATGCAGTCGTTTCGCGCATTCGCCGGAAACAAGCCCACCTGGATGCTGAACTATTCCTGGGATGGCAACCCGCGGGTAACTCCCAGCGATGCAATGAAGAACCTTGCCATGTCAGAATTAATGGCTGGTGCGAACTTCTGGGATGCTCCCGGCCACAGCATGGCCGGCTCGAACGACATGGCTACGCGAATCCAGATCTTCCATTGGATCGCGGCCAATCAGTCAACGTTCAGCTCGCCGAGAACTCCTATCGGCGAGGTGGGCGTATATTTCTCTGACTCCACGCGTAACTACTATCCGGATGAGTTCATTCATTCCTACCAGGGCGTTCTACTGCTGCTGTTACGCAGCCATATTCAATTTCAAATCGTCACGCCTAGAACACTCGCCTCGTTTCATGGCACGACCCTGATATTACCCGACGTTCGGATTCTCAGTCAGCCGGAGATCGACGAGTTACATCGCTTGGCTGCATCCTGCAAAATAATTTCGACTGGCAATACCGATTCTCGCCTCGCTCGCCTTAAGGAGCTGGTTCAGGTTCAAGGCGATCCAGGCAGCAATTATCTTGACCTGGCGCAGAAAGATTTCGACGGCGCTTCTCCAGACACTCAATCGCAATTCTTGAATTCCCTCGAAAAGGATTCCGATTTTTCTATTAAGGCATCACCCGATATGGTCGTCTATATCGCTGCCGTGCAGAACCAGACCCATTGGTTCTTCGCCAATTTCAAGGGGTTGAAACAGGGCGCTGCCACCATACCTGTACCGGAGAAGAATGTAGTTCTTGAGGCTCCCCTGCGCGGCGGCACCACACTGCATTTCTTGCCGTTTCTTGGCACTGCGATCAACTTGAACGGTACCGTTTCCGGCGATCGAGTGAAGTTCACGATTCCGCAAATCGATCGAGGAGCGGTTGCTTGGACAGACCACGAGGGAACAACCTCAAACCGACAGCAGCCGTGAGGCTAAGTGGCTTTGAGGCAAACGGTTACCCTCGAAGAACTTTATGGTGGGCCCGGAGGGATTTGAACCCCCAACCAAAGGATTATGAGTCCTCTGCTCTAACCGTTGAGCTACAGGCCCAGATGCCGCTTAACTGACTGGGTTAGCTGAGTTTATCAGCATTTCGCCCGATCTCCGTTTTCGTCGCCTTCCGATCCTTTTCTTGAGGAATCACTTCGTTGGAAACGCTCGTCCCAGTTTCACACAGACAATCGACCTCAGCCAATTCGGTTGGCAGATCCAAGATCGTATGTCGCACAATTCGCCGGTTTGCGACCAAGCTTCCACCGTCGTCTTTCTATTCTCTCGGGATCCAATTCAACTTCGCGGCGGCAAGTCGACACGGTGGCCTTGTGAGTATCCGCTGTAACAATTGTGATGCATACTATTTTCTATTGCCGTTGCCCGCGTCCAACCAGTACCCTCCGAAGATAGGCTCGCACCTGCGCAATCGAACCAAACTTATGAGCGCAATTCGGGCAGATGACTCTTCGCAACACAACCGCTGTCATTGTTCAAGAAATTCTGCTGCAATACCGATTGATCTCGCGTAACGCGCCACACTGGATGGGAGTCTTGCTGTGACCGAACCTGTGTCTATATTCCGTGACGTCGCAATGGTTCTGGCGTCGGCCCTGTTTTTTGGCTTTTTGTGCTGGCGTCTTCGCCAGCCGATTATCCTCGGTTACGTCCTTGCCGGCCTCGTGCTCAGCCCGCTCACGCCTGGTCCGCACGTTCATGACGTGCACACGTTTCAAGTCATGGCAGAAGTAGGGGTCATCCTGCTGATGTTCTCCGTCGGTATCGAGTTTTCCATCCCGGAATTGCTGCGAGTCAAGTGGGTCGCGCTGATCGGCGCTCCCATCGGTATTTCTCTCTTGGTTGGGCTCGGGATCGGCGTCGGAAAGCTGCTTGGCTGGCCTGTTCTCCAGAGTATCGCTGTGGGCTGTATCGTCTCCGTCGCCAGCACCATGGTGCTGATGCGCCTGCTGATGGACCGCGGCGAACTCGGTTCGGAGTCCGGTCGCATCATGGTTACGCTATCGCTGGTGGAAGATCTTGCCGTTGTGATTCTGACGGTCGTACTTCCCAGCCTGGGTTCGTCCAACGGCGCAGACTTTCTTCACGTCTTCCTGAAAATCGGTAAAGCGCTTCTTCTTCTCGTTCCTGTTGTTCTGCTCGGTTGGAAGCTCGTTCCGCGTCTGCTCTCCTACATTGAAAAAACCTGTAATGACGAGATCTCTCTTCTGCTGGCTCTGGCGCTTTGCCTCGTCGTCGCCGCCATCACGGAAGCAGTCGGCCTGTCCCTCGCCCTGGGCGCATTCGTTGGCGGCATGTTGCTGGGCAGTTCTCCCTATACCCACAAACTGGCCGCCCAAACGCTTCCCCTTCGAGATGTCTTCGTGGCCCTTTTCTTCGTCACAATCGGCATGCTGATCGATCCGACGAGTTGGCTGTCAGGCTGGCGGCTTCTTGCTGTAATGGTCGGGCTAATTCTGGTGGGCAAATTTGTGGTTTGGTTTGCAGTGGTACGAGTATTCCGCTACAGCCGAGAAACCGCGTGGCGAGTTGGGATTGGCCTGACACAAATTGGTGAATTCTCCTTCATTCTTGCGCAGGTGTCCTTGCACTCCCACCTTATTACGTCGGAAGTTTACAACGCCACTTTGGCCGGGTCACTGATCACCATCCTGATCAACGCGACTCTCTTTAAACTGATACCGCGGGCACCAGGAGCCATCGTGCAACAACCCACCCATGCTTGAGCGATAGCCTCGTCCCTTTGTCGCCGCGGATCAGGCTGTCGCGTCGATTGAATTTGTTTTTGGCGTCACTCATCGATTCGCATTCCAGCGCGGAGTACCTCGTCCGTCAGCGCGGCAACAGCGTCGAACAGATGTACCTGAAACGTTCCCGGACCCTGCGCTTTTTCCGCAGCCAATTCGCCCGCCAGCCCATAGCCGGCCAGTGCCGCGGCGGTTGCGATGACAGCATCCTTTTCGACCGCGGCACAGGCAGCGACCACAGATGTCGCCATGCATCCCGTACCCGTCACGGTGGCCATGATCGGATGCCCATTTTCAATCCGCAGCAGCCGCTCGCCATCCGTCACCACATCAATAGGCCCCGTGACCGCAGCGACGCACCCGTACTTCTTTGCAAGCTGCGAAGCTGCAAAGGCGGTATCTCCCGTCGAGCCCACAGATTCAACCCCGCGAATCGTGGCATCCATCCCAGCTAAGGTTGCAATCTCCGCAAGGTTGCCGCGAACAATCGCGATCGATAGCTCCTCCAATAAACGGTGGGCGCTTTCAGTTCGCAGTCGGGTCGCGCCCGCGCCAACTGGATCCAGAACGATCGGAATGCCGCGCTGATTCGCACGACGTCCTGCCAGCAGCATCGCTTCCACCTGCTCCGGCCATAACGTTCCCAGATTCAGCACCAGTGCGCTGGCAGCGCCGACCATTTCCTCCACTTCCTGTGGTGCGTGCGCCATTACGGGAAGCGCACCCATGCACAACGTGATGTTTGCGGTCGCGTTCATGACCACAAAGTTTGTGATGTGGTGTATTAACGGCCGCTGGCTTCGAACCCGCGCAATCACCTCGCATGCCACCAGTGTTGCGTCGTTCATATACGCCCTCCATCTAACTGTATCAATGGACAGATCGCCCTGTGCTGATCCCACAAAACCGCAACGGTTTCAAGCGGAAGCGAGTTGCGGTCCAACGCCCCCCTCAATTCGCGTCGAGCTGTGCGATCCATGCGGCGCGCTGACGAACGTGACACGGCGCACATACAACCATCTATCGAATTCGAAATAGTTATGTTCTCAGGACTCATTGCGAAACCGCCTGTACGATCACGCGGAAGGAACTTGGTTGTATATGAGCGTCTTCAAAGATTCAGGACACCTTTTTCGATTGGCCGCACTGTATGCAGTCGGCACATTGACGTTTCTGTTCATACGTGGCTTTCTTGTGCCGAAAAGCTTTGGACAATATGGGCACTACCGCGGAAACGCGATCGCGGAGATTGCCGCTCGCCCGATCCATTTCGCCGGTCACCAGGCATGTGAGACCTGCCACACCGACGTTCAACAAATGAAGCAGAGCGGCATGCACGCGCAGGTGAATTGCGAAGCTTGTCATGGCCCGCTGGCCAAGCACGCCGATGATCCTTCCGTGCAGCCTGCCAAACTGGACACCGCCATATTATGTGTGCGCTGCCACGCGGCCAGCGCCGCCAAACCGAAGGGTTTTCCGCAGGTCGCGGCTTTGGATCACTCCAACGGTCTTGCCTGTGAAACCTGCCACAAGCCGCACAGCCCTGCCATCAGCGCGGGAGGTGCAAAGTGAACATCAGCCGGCGCCAAATGTTGATCCTGCTGCCTGCGGCCGCCGTCGCATGGGAATCCATTCTGGCAGGCACACCCGAGTCCTCCCCCAACTACAAGATGACCGAGCATTGGTGGAGCATGCTGATCGACATCCCCAAATGCATCGGTTGCGGCAATTGCGTTCGTGCCTGCCAGGCGGAAAATGATGTGCCGGATGGTTTCTTTCGCACCTGGGTGGAGCGCTACCACGTGACGGACTGGAATCTGGAGAATCCTGAAGTCATCTCGCCCGACGGAGGCAAAGAAGGCTTTCCCTCGGTCACCGAAGATGCGGATGGAAAATATTTCTTCGTTCCCAAACTTTGCAACCATTGTGCCGATTCGCCCTGCACCCAGGTCTGCCCCGTGGGAGCGACTTTTATCGGCCCGGATGGCGTTGTACTGGTGGACCAGACGTATTGCCTGGGTTGCGCCTACTGCGTCCAGGCCTGCCCTTACGGATGTCGCTACATCCATCCCCAGAAAAAAGTTGCGGACAAGTGCACCCTTTGCTACCACCGCATCACCAAAGGATTGACGACGGCGTGCTGCGAGGCCTGCCCTACCGGCGCGCGACAATTGGCTGACCTGAAGAATCCGAAAGACCCCATTCATGCGTTTCTGAAAACCCACGATGTGCAAATCCTGAAGCCTCAAATGGCGACAGGAGCGAAGGTTTTCTACAACGGGTTGGATGGTTCAGTGCGATAAGCGCCGCTCAGGTGTCTGGACGCATGAAGGAGATTGGCAGTATGACGACCGGCGTTGAAGGTTACATGTATCCGAACGAGATCACGCTCTATTGGAGTGTGTTGATCGTTTTGTACCCCTACATTACCGGACTGGTAGCGGGCGCGTTCATTCTCGCCTCCCTGGAGCGGGTCTTCCGGGTAGACGCGGTGAAGCCCACCTACCGACTGGCATTGCTGACAGCGCTGGCCTTTCTGGTGGTTGCGCCTCTGCCGTTGCAGTTACACCTGGGGCACCCGGAACGCTCGTACGAGATGTATTTCACTCCTCATCGCACGTCAGCCATGGCCATGTTTGGGTTCGTGTATCTGTGGTACTTGATGGCCGTCCTGACCGTTGAAATCTGGCTGGACTACCGGCGCGACATTGTTGTGATGGCTGAGTCTTCGACCGGCCTGAAACGCTGGTTCTACAAGGTGCTCACCCTGGGCTCCAGCAACATCAGCGAGCGAGCGCTTGCCATCGACGATCGGGTGGGCTGGCTGATCACGCTGATTGGCATACCTTCCGCCTTCCTGCTACACGGATATGTCGGCTTCATCTTCGGCTCAATCAAGGCAAATCCCTGGTGGTCGTCGCCATTGATGCCGGTAGTCTTTATTTTCTCCGCCATGGTCTCGGGGATCGCCGCCGTGATGCTGCTGTATATGCTGACCATGCGGCTCCGGAGGGAGAAGATCGACATGCTGTGCGTGGATACGATCGCGCGCTATCTGTTCTACATGTTCATCGTTGATTTCAGCCTGGAAATGCTTGACCTGATCCATCGCATCTACGAGGCAGATGAGTCGTTTCGCAGCCTGAACTTCATGGTCCACACCAAGCTCTATTTTTCTCAGATCGTTCTGCAGATTTTTGTGGGGACCCTGACTCCCATCCTGTTGCTGGCCTTGACCCAATTACTGAAGCTCTCTGTGATTGCGCGAAAGCGCATCTATGCAGTCGCTGGATGTCTGACCCTGATCGGCATCTTTGCCATGCGCTGGAACGTGGTAATTGGAGGGCAGCTGTTTTCTAAAAGCTTCCTGGGTTACACGACCTACAAGATGGAGTTGGCCACGCGGGAGGGGCTACTCATGTCCATTGCGTTGACCATTCTTCCGCTGTTCATCTTGTGGGTATTGGTAAAGCTGCTTCCTCCATGGCCAAAGACAGAGAGCGCTGAAATTCCCACAGAGACGCCGCAGGGTAGCGCAGCGCTTGTGTAACAACAGCGGTGGCGACGATGGACGAACTTCTTCCCGACGCTCTGGCTCGACTTAGCGCGACTGTAGACACCCTGGAGCACCGTGTGTACGCTCTCGAACACCCGGCGTCGAACCAGCCGTCGACCTCTGAAACGGAAGAAATTCATTCAATGGCTGCGCCCCTTGCCCAGCCACTGCCTTCCCCGCAAGCAGGCGGGGCTTTCTCCGTCGTCGGCAAAGCAATGCTTGGGATCGCAGGAGCTTACCTGCTGCGCGCGATGGCAGAATCGACTACGTTCCCACGCGCGGCGGTTGTCGCCATCGCCATTGCCTATGCGGCCATGTGGCTGGTGGCGGCGACGCGGGTAAAAGCCGAGGCGCGGTTTGCTAGCATCGCATACGCCGCCACATCGGTCCTGATTCTTGTTCCCATGCTCTGGGAACTCACGCTGCGATTCAGCGTCTTTCCCGCCGCGATGGCCGCCTCTGTTCTCGCCGCGTTCGTTGTCGCATCCTTTGTCCTGGCGTGGAAACGTCACTTCGCTGCCGTTGTCTGGGTAACAACTGCCGTCGGCAGCACGGCTGCTCTAATCATGGCGGTTGCAACGCATGATCTGGTGCCGTTCATCGTGGCCATCCTGGTCATGGCCGTGGCTAGCGAGTATGCAGCGGCCCACAATCGCAGCTCGGCCATCCGGCTGTGGGTTGCCGCTTCTGCCGACATCGCTGTATGCGCCCTGATCTACATTGCCTCCCGGCCTGCGGACTCTCGCCTCGATTACAAACAGGTCAGCGAGTGGCTGATCCTCACGCTCGGTCCCATTCTGTTGCTGCTATACGGCGCAAGCGTGACTGCGCAAACAATACTGCGCAGTCGGAAAATTACTTTTTTCGAAGCCTCGCAAACACTCGTAGCCTTCTTGTTGGCCGCCTGGAGCATGCTTGCATTCGCATCAGGGTCTGGCTCGATCGCGCTGGGAATGCTCTGCTTGCTGTCATCCGCCGTGGGCTATGCGCTTGTCTTTGCCCGCTTCGACGCAACCACCGAGCAGCGCAATTTTCACGTATATGCCTCCGGCAGCGCGGCTCTTTTTCTAGTGGGCGTCTACCTGTCGCTGCCGACGATCTGGCTCGTTCTCGTCCTCGTCATGGCTACGATCATCACAACCATTCTCGGCGTTCGAACCGAGCATCTTACCCTGGAGTTTCATGGGCTTGTGTTTCTTTGGGCTACCGCGCTCTCATCTGGCCTCCTCGTCTATATCGCTCACGCTTTCGCCGGCATTGTTCCAGCTTCACCCACAGGGTTGATCTCGATTGTTGCTGCTGCGGCCGTTGTGAGTTACGCCGTGGAACGTCGCTTCCAGGCCGATCAATGGCAGCATTATTTTTTGGATGTCCTGTCAGCGATTTTGCCCGTCAGCGCCACCGCGGCTGTCCTGGTGTATGCGTTGGTTCGCCTCACCGAGGTCGCCATCACTCCCGGAGCCCGCCATGTAGCTGTTATCCGCACCCTGACCACCTGTGCGCTCGCCCTTGTTTTGGCCTATTCCGGCTCCCGATGGCAGCGCAAGGAGCTAGCATGGCTGGCCTATGGCGCCCTGGTTTTTGTTGCGTCGAAACTGGTGTTTGAAGACATGCCCCACGGCCATCTGGGGTTCACTGCAGTTTCGATTTTTCTGTACGCCATCACCCTGCTGTCGGTCCCGCGCTTAGTGCGTCTGGGACAGAAAACAAAGGATCTGACAGGATAGAAAGATGTAAGCCCGGAGCGGGTCGATGTTGCCTGGGCGAGGTGAAAGCCGGTCCTGCCTCTGTTCGCTGACTACGCCGCTGTGATTCAATGAAGAGAGATGACGGAACGCTCCTCTACTTTGGCCCACAGGTCGCTTCCCCGCCGTTTCAAGGCTGCGACCCGGCGAGTTCGCGAACTTGCCTCCATTGCGCACGCGCTGGCATCGACCAGCCATCCCTACATGGCGCACATCGTTCCCATGCGGCGCTGTAACCTTTCCTGCACCTATTGCAATGAGTTTGACGATGTCTCCGACCCGGTTCCTTTGCCGGAAATGCTTCGCCGCATTGACGATCTTGCCCGGCTAGGCACCAGTGTCATCACCATCTCCGGTGGCGAGCCGTTGCTGCATCCGGAACTGGAGCAGATCATCGCCCGCATCCGCCATCATGGTCGCATCGCCGGCATGATCACCAATGGCTATTTGCTGATGCCCGATCGCATCCGGCGCCTCAATCGCGCCGGTCTCGACCACATGCAGATCTCCATCGACAACGTGCAGCCCGATGAAGTGTCGAAAAAGAGCCTCAAGGTGCTCGACAAGAAATTGCAGATGCTGGCCGAACATGCCGATTTTCATGTCAACATCAATTCCGTCGTCGGTGGTGGCATCAAGTACCCGCAGGACGCCTTGACGATTGCACGCCGAGCGTTGGAGCTGGGATTTACCTCCACCATCGGCATCATTCACGATGGCGATGGTCAGTTGAAACCGCTGGGCGGCGAAGAGCGCCGGATTTATTACCAGGTGAAGAATCTAGGCAAGAAGCATTACTCGCGCTTCAATCACTTTCAGGAAGCCATCGTCAAAGGCGAGCCGAACGATTGGCGCTGCCGTGCGGGTGCGCGGTATATCTACATCTGCGAAAACGGCCTGGTGCATTACTGCTCACAACAACGCGGCTGGCCCGGCACGCCGCTGTCCGAATATCGCCGCCAGGACGTAAAACGTGAATTCCTGACCGAAAAGACCTGTGCGCCCAACTGCACGATTTCCTGTGTCCATCAGGTTTCATATATCGATCACTGGCGCGCTCCGCAGACTTCAAAGATTTCCCCCGGCCTACCACCGACCGGGTCCGTGCAGGATCAGGAACTGGTTCACATTCAACTCTCTTAACGCATTGCCCTTCAGTACACTCCAAACAAGGGCAACGCGCATCCATGAATCCACCTGAAAATCAGACATCACCGATCGACGAGTCTGGCGCGCTTACCGACCCTTGGCTGGACTGGCTGTTGTCTCTGCCGGCTCTGTGGATAGGCACAGCTCTCGCGTTCCTCTCCGTTGCGGATGGGATACGCAACAGCATCCTCCACTCGTTGGATTTTCAATGGAGCCCGACGCGTCTACTCGCGCATCACGTGGATCCCTGGGCCACGTATCTCGTCGGCGACCCCAGCCATCGCATCCTGCTGAATCAGGTCCCCAACGACCTGCATGAGCTTTACGTCGCGATGCTACCCTTTGGCTATCTGCCACTCATGCCGGCCAAAATCATCTGGGCGAGCATCAATGTGGCGTTGGTGTTATTGAGCTGCCGCCTGGTCGCGCGAATGTACGAACTCACCGGCCGCAAAGCATGGTTGTTTACGCTTCTGGTGCTTGCCAGCACGTCGGCACGAGTGACCATCGGGAACGGTCAGGTGACAGCACTGGTGCTTGCGGCGCTGGCGCTATGGACTGTGGCGCTGTCTTCCCGATCGCGCGGACTTCTACTCGGAATTGCATGGGCCAAATACAGCGTGCCACCTGTGCTGGCCGCGTTTTTGCTGTTACGCCATCGCTGGCGCTTGCTGATCTATTCGCTCGTGCCGCCCGCAGCAGGATTTTTGTTCTTTTATGGATGGCTGCGCACGCCCTTCTGGACTCTGCTATGGGAACCCTTTCGCACTTCTACGAATAACGTCTCCCCCGGGCTGGCCAACATCATGGCCGTCAGCGAAATCGCCCTGCGGCATCCTATGCTGTTTCATCCGGTGCCCGATGCTTTCTACCTCTCTCCCGCAGCCGGATGGGCGGTCGCGATTCCATACCTTTGCGGAATCGCACTTGCCATCGGCATCGCGGCGTACTTCTTCCTGTGCGGCAAACAAGTCGACGGTCGCATGCTCCTGGCATGCCTCACGACCGCCTGTCTCCTATGCTTCAAACATCAGATTTACGATTTTCTTTTCCTGATGTTTCCGCTCGCCGTTGCACTGCAAGCGGAGAGCAATGCCGCGCGCAATTGGCTGCTCGGCTTGATCGCCTATTTCTGGTATGGCGAGAGATTGCTGCACATTCGGCGTTGGGAGTTCTGGCCGGCTGTCGTCATCGTCAGCTTCTTTCTATTGTTGGCACTCATCACGGCAACATGGAAGCTGCGCGGCCGCGCTCAATGGAAGACGCATTGGGAGCTATAAGTGTGCCTGAATGCCGAAATACAAGCGGGTAGGAACGCCCAGATTTCTAATATTTCGGCACTTTCGGATCCACTTTTTCAGACCATGCAAGAATGCCGCCCGCAAGGTTGTGGATCTTTTGGAATCCATTTTGCGCCAGAAACTCCGCCGCTTTCTGGCTCCGGCCGCCCACTTTGCACTGCACCACAATTTCCCGCGTCGGATCTAGTTCTCGCACTCGCTGAGGCAGGTCATTCAATGGAATCAGGTGTCCTCCCATTTGCGCAATGGCGAATTCATAGGGTTCGCGCACGTCCAGCAGAAACAGATCTTCTCCCGCATCCCTGCGTCGCTTCAGTTCCTCCACCTGCATTTGTGGAATGCCATTTACCACCGTAGCGTGTGCAGCGGACTTGGAGGGCAATCCGCAGAATTGCTCGTAGTCAATTAACTTGTTGATCGAAGCATGAGTTCCGCACACTGGGCAATCTGGATTCTTGTGGAGCTTCAATTCACGAAATCGCATGGCCAGCGCATCGACCAGCAACAACCGCCCCACCAACGGCTCTCCCGCTCCCAGGATCAGCTTGATGACTTCAGTCGCCTGGATGATTCCCAGTAGGCCCGGCAGAATGCCCAGTACCCCGCCTTCTGCGCATGAAGGAACCAGTCCCGGCGGCGGCGGTTCAGGATACAGGCAGCGATAGCATGGACCCTCTTCCGTGCCAAAGACGCTCGCCTGCCCTTCAAAGCGAAAAATGGAAGCATAGACGTTCGGCTTTCCAGTGAGCACGCACGCATCGTTCACCAGGTAGCGCGTTGGAAAATTATCCGTGCCATCCGCAATGATGTCGAAATCCTTGAAAATTTCCATTGCGTTTTCGCTGCTAAGGCGTGCAGGAAACTTCACAATGTTCACGTTGGGATTGATGGCCTTCAGCGAGTCTTCGGCGGAGTCAAGCTTCGGCCGGCCAATGTCGTTGGTCCCGTGAATCACCTGGCGCTGCAAATTGCTGGCCTCAACCACGTCAAAGTCCACAATGCCCAGTGTTCCCACGCCTGCCGCCGCCAGGTACATGGTTAACGGCGCGCCCAATCCCCCCGCACCGATACACAATACGCGCGCGGCCTTCAATTTCAGCTGTCCTTCCTCACCCACCTCCGGCAGAATCAGGTGTCGCGAATATCTCGCCATCTCTTCCGGAGTCAACACGTCCGCTGAAGCTGAGGTCGCCGCAATGGGAGCACCTCCTGCAATCGACGGAATGATGGATAGCGAGTCCGAATCTCTCACCGGCGCATTTTCTTTGTGCGCGATATACCTAATGTCCTCGTCGTTCAGATAGACGTTGACGAAGGCGCGCAGCTTGCCTTGTTCGGTATACAGATGCTTGCGTAATTCTGGAAACTTCGTCGTCAATGCCGTCAGCGCTTCCGCCACGGTGGTCGCTGCCACTTCAACAACCGGCTGTTTTCCCGCATACGCGCGCAATGGAGTGGGAATATGAATCTGCATGATGCAATCCTCGCATGTTTCTAAATTTTGATCGGGTGGATGGGACTAGGCGGCAGATTATCGGGCGCTAACCTCAGTCACGACCTCAATTGGCTGGCGTTCAAGGCGTTTATCTTCCTCACCCGTTCCGGCCAGCAAAAAGGAGTTTGTCTCCATGGCCCGACATCGCACGGCATCTCCAACATCGTCTATGTCATTCCCCTCGACGCTTGTAATGACATAGGAACACCCAATCCAATGGGCCTCTTCCAAGTCCGTCTTCGACCACTCGGCAGGATGATCGGGATGCGAATGATAGAAACCGACGATGTCCAGCCCGCGACGCCGTGCCTGTTGCTGGATACGGATCAGTTCCTGCGGCGCAATTTGATAGCGATTGCGTGCAGAGTCTGATCGCGTATTCTGTGCCGACACCGCCTCGATCACCGTGTTGCCGTCCGCTTCCGCATGACCCAGAAATACCCCGCAGCATTCGTTTGGATAGGTCTGCTCCCCATGCCGGCGAATCGCGTCGAATTGTGCCTGTGCCATGCGCAGCATTGCGATCCCTATTCCTGCCAAAACCGTTCGCTCAAGTATTTGTCCGCTCCATCGCACAACACGGTCACGATTACCGCTTTCTGATTTCTGTCCGCAAACTCTTGTGCGACTCGCATTGAAGCCGCGACCGCAGCGGCAGCCGAGATGCCAACCATCAAGCCGTTCTCGCGCGCCAGTTGTCTCGCCATCTCATAAGCAGCTTCCGTCTCGATTTCCATTTTCCGGCCAGCAAGATGCGCATCGTAAATACGCGGCACCATTGCAGTCTCCATATGCTTTAGGCCTTCCAGGCCGTTGAATGGAGAATCCGGCTCCAGCGAAATACATTGGACGTGCGGATTCAATTCCTTCAAGCGACGCGTCGCCCCCACAAAGGTTCCGCTGGTTCCCAGTCCAGCAACAAAATGCGTCACTCGGCCTTCGGTCTGCTTCCAGATTTCATTCGCCGTAGTTCGATAACGCGCGCGCCAGTTATTGGCGTTTGAATATTGGTCGGCGTACCAATACTCATCTGGATGGTTCGAAGCCATTTCCCGCGCGCTTTCGCCGCCCGATCCTTCACCGAACCGCCTGGATTCACCCACACGGCCTTTCCCAGCACCGCGACGTCACGAATGCGATCGTCGAGTCCGTCGATTCGAATCAGAGGGGTGTTCCCGACGCGATCCAATATGGCCGCTTCCCAAGTTGGGCCGGACATCGACATCTCGTTTCTGCGATTCGTCAGTTGTCAGCATGGCAGGAGTCCATGGGCTTCGCCAGATATACTAAATGTGTCGAGTTTGCGAAGCTATGTCGCAAGCGCAATCTCATGCTGCATAACCATACACGTTCGCAAATGAACATTCAGTCGATATCCCTATGAGCAAGAAAACAAGCGCTCCAGTCAAGACGTTAGAGATTGCACTGACCTACTTTCGCTCCCATCAGTTTGATGTCGCGGACACGCCTGGAGTCGCAAATCAGGTGCAAGTCCGCAAATATGGCTGTGGCGCAGTGCTGGCGAAAACGTCAAATGGAGGCGCTGCTTACGTGGTCCGGCCCGGCTGCCTGATTGGCGGCGAAATCTCCACTCTGGTCGACCGCGGGTATCAAAAATTCCTGCGCACCAGCAAGATTGAAGTCGCCGCCATGGCTGCCCACCTTCACGCCCTGCATGCGTTCGATGAAGAGCTTTGCGAGGCGATTGGAACCATCGATTATTACAACCTCGCGCTGGGCACAGTCAGCGATTTGTACCTGTATGACCGGCTAAAAGGCCGCGAAGCTGCTCCCAAAACTGCCGCAAACACGCATTAAGTCCGATCGCACCCCAAGGTGCGGATTATTTGCGACGCCCCGGTTCGCGCTGCCACTCCCGGTACACTTCACTTTTTGACACTCCGCGGTCACGGGCGACCCGTTTCAAAGCGGACTGCTCATCCAATCCCTGCCCAAGATACACGGCCATGGCGCCGCGAAGATCGCTCTCGGGCGCTGCGCCCATAGATGCCGAGTCAGCCTGATCAGCTCCGGCCACCAGCAATGTCATCTCACCCCTTAATAATTCGCGGCTCGCGCAGATGGCCTCCAGCTCCCGCAATGTTCCACGCAGAAACTCTTCATGGATCTTGGTGATCTCTCGCGCCAGAACGACGCGCCGCTCGGCCCCAAAGATCTGCATCGCATCCCGCAGCGATTCCACCACGCGATGCGGCGCTTCGTAGAAAATCAAGGTCGCTCGTTCGGTACGCAGCGTCTCAAAGAAACTGCGCCGCTCGCCGGTTCGTGGCGGAGGAAAACCTACAAACAGGAATGCTGTTGTATCGAGGCCCGACGCAGCAAGCGCGGATACCACGGCCGATGCGCCCGGTATCGGAATCACTGGGATGTCAGAGGCCACCGCTGCAGCCACCAGGTACGACCCGGGATCGGAGATTCCTGGCATCCCCGCATCCGAGACCAAAGCGATGCGCGCCCCACTCTTTAGTTCCGCAATTAGCTCTTCCGCGCGCTGGCGCTCATTATGCGCATGGCAACTCACCGTCGGCACGGCAATGCCAAAATGCGAAAGCAGTTTTTGTGTCTGGCGTGTATCCTCGCAGGCGATTCGATCGACACTGCGCAAGACTCGCAACGCCCGCAGGGTGATGTCTTCCAGGTTTCCAATCGGCGTTGCGACGATGTAAAGTCCCGGCACAAGCGTCTTCGCCGCTCCACTCTCCATTGTCGAAGATGGATACTTCGAATGGTGGGCGTCTTTGGCCATTAGAGTTTCAACTGGACTGCTGCTGCAGTCGTCGACTTTCCGCCAGCAAGCCCATGCTATGCATCAGGTTTTGCAGCGTCACGATGCCAACAATCTGTTCGCCATCCAACACCGGAACCAGCGAAAGGCCGCGTCCCGCATTGATGCGGCGAAAGGTGACTCCCAGGGAATCATCCGGCTGCGCCACCTGGAACCCGCGCGACATGATCGACTGCACGTAGCCGTTGCCGTCCATCTGCAGCGTCTCCACAATCCGCTGCCGCGAAACCACACCCACCAGCAGCCCGCCGCGCACCACTGGAAAATCATCCTGCAGGTTATGGATGGATTTATAGACCGCATCTTCCAGCGTGTCCGAGGCGGAAAGACAGGCAAAATCCGTCAGCATAATGTCGCGCATCCGCACCGTATCCACAACGGATTGAAAGACCAGTCCCTGGTCCTCCAACTGCGCCCCAACAAAAATAAAAAAGCCTGCCAGCAGCAGCCATGGACTTTGAAAGATCACCCCGGCCACGAACAACCCCAGGGCGATGACCTGGCCGATTCCGGAGGCGGCACGCGTTCCCTTCAAAGCTCCCTGGGCCCGCGAGAAGTTGCCTCGCACCAATCTTCCAGCATCCAGCGGGTAGGCTGGGAGCAGGTTCACGACGGCCAGGAAAATATTCAGCCAGAACGCGCTACGAAGCAAGTGCTGGGCACTAACCCAGGGTTTCGCCATCATCGAGACGCTCGGCGAAACTCCCACAATAAAACCCAGCAAGACAAATGCCGCCACGAAATTCGAGATGGGCCCGGCCATGGCCAGGGCGAATTGGGCGCTTCCTTCCGATGCATGCTCCGCCGACTCCGGCGTTGCATAGGAGGGCAACCCTCCAATCGGCAGCAGCAACAGACTGCGCATTTCCAACCCGTGGTACGCGCAAACAATGGCCCGGGCTACTTCGCGTAATCCAACGATTCCCAAAAGCAGCAACCAAAGGGAGACACCCCGAATCGCCGCCATGCCGCTCATCCCCGTGTACAACAGGGAGAGACCCAGCAACAGCGCGAAGAAAAAGTGCAGGCGAATCTCCACGCCTAGCAAACGCCCCATCGGGATGGACCAACCGCGCATGTCGAAGCCTCTCCAGTATTGTAGATGGAGTTGCCTGCACCTTCCCCGGCAAGAACGGGCCGAGGGTCACGAAAAGCACCCGGGGTACGAGTGAATTTGTGTCTAAGCGAGCGAAAGCAACGCTGATACTGAATCTATGCGCGTGATCGCTGGCAAATACCGCTCGCAGCCGCTTGCCTCCCCAAAAGGCAGCGACACTCGTCCCACCAGCGATCGGCTGCGCGAAACCCTGTTCAACGTGATCGCTCCCCACATTCAGGACGCCATCTTTGCGGACTTGTTTGCCGGTACCGGAGCAGTTGGGATCGAGGCCATCAGCCGCGGGGCTCGCCAGGTGTACTTTGCGGAGAACGCCAAGGTCCCGCTGGCAGCGTTGCGCCATAACCTCGCCCGGCTGGAAATCCGTGATCAGGCCATGGTGGAGCCCGCAGGCACCATGCCCCTGCTGCGGCGGCTATTGAAACAGGAAATCCTCCTAGATCTGATATTTCTTGACCCACCCTATAAGGACAAGCTAGCGTATGAGACAGTTCTTACGTTTCTGGCAGAGCAGCCAGTTCTTCACGTGGATGCCGTTGTGATCGTGGAGCATTCTCGGCGCTATAGCCTGCCAAAGCTGAACATGCAGCTGCAGCCCTACCGCAGGATCGAACAAGGCGAAGCAGCCCTAACCTTCTTTCGTTGCAATACAAATACTGCGTCACATCCCTCTGCTGATGGCGATTAAGGAACTTTCATACAGGCCTCGTGTTTTCATTTTGGAACCCTGTCAGTTACCAGGGTTACCTTGGCATAACTAAAGTGCGGTGACCGTATTCCTTGTTATGGTGTAGGTAGCCCGCTACCTTAGGTTCACTCCAACGAAACGTTGGTCGAGGCTAGTAGACGAGGATTGATGAAATGAAAATTAACTTTTTGCGCGGTATGATTTTTTCTGCGGTTCCGATTGTTTGTGCTGCTTTTTTCACTGGCACCCCGGCATCGGCCCAACAGGTTGGCAGCTGGTCCACGGGTCATGTCGAGAATGTTGTCTTCGACGGCTCAACGCAGGCGGGATGGTATTCGTTCCCCGGCCAGAGCCCCAAGCTCCATTTCAAGGGTGATCAGGTCCGGATCAAGTCGCGCGAGCATAGCACTGTGCTCCTGAGTCGTGACGCCGACGCTTCCGGTACAGCCGCCGAGGTTGAGCTGACCCGCGCACCCAAAAGCACATCTTCCATTTCCGGCCTGGGCTTGGTCGGCGATGCGACCCACGCAGTGGTGATTGGCCTGGGAGATGGCAGCATCGTCCTTTGGCAGCTTGAACCCAATTCCGCCAGAGTGTTAGCTCGCCAACCCGTCAATACCAGCTCGCAATTCGAGTTTCGCGTCTCCGGCGGCGGCGCACAGGACGTGCATTTCTTCTGGCGGCATCAGGGCGATAGCGCCTGGCACCCCCTGGGGAACGCTGCGGTCAGTCGAGTTCTTACCGCCTGGCAGGAACCGCTCCGCTTCGGACTGCTTCTGGATGGTCCGCAAGGCAGCGAAGTGGTCTTCAGCAACTATCGCGCATCGCTTGCCAATGAGGCCAGCGCCTCGCTCCAACCGCTGGTTGTCGCTGGTCAGTAGTCTTCCTTATTTTTTCAAAAAGGCCCGAGCGATGTGTTGCTTGGGCCGCTTTTTTATTTCGACCATCTCATTCATCCGATCCACCGGCGCCGCCACTGTGTCGGCCTGTTGTCAAATCCACCGTAAACGGAACCTCCACGTCGGTTGCCAAATCCCATCCAAACCCCTGCAATTGCCCGCCGACGATTCCTGTCACACGCAATCCCTCCCAGGATAAACGGCTTGTTTCCCAGGATTTTCCCTCCATGCCCAATGCCCACAACCGGTGAAAGCTGGCAAATAGCAGCAGCTTGTATTCTGGCGCTGCATCGACCCAGGTGACAGGGCGGTACGGGATCTGCATCCATTCGTCTGGGCGATTGACGTCGACCAAGTAGGCGTATCCCCCCGCAATCGCGCACATCTGCCGCGGATTCGGGCAGCTCCAGACTCCGTGCGGCAGCGATGGCTCGGCAAATCCCAGGGCAAACGTGGCCATCGCCGTCTCCGCTTCTGGCCGCGACCGAAAGTAGATCTGCAGGGCTCCCCGCTCCACTTCTTCAACGGCTTGCGGGTAAATATAGTGCCGCGTGGGCGCGATCAGCGGTGCCGCCTCCAGGATTTCAACCTGCCAATCGTGGGGAAACGTTGTTTCGGGACGGTGGAGTTTTTCAAATGTCATCGGAAGTCAATCGCTAGGATGAATCGGATGCAGCACCATGCGAATTTCTCAATCAGTCGGCAGCGCTGGCGGTCAAGGCCTGGTCCAGGTCGGCGAGCAGGTCCTCGAGATCTTCACACCCCGCACTCAGCCTGATAAATCCTTCAGAAACGGCATCATGACCCCACCGCGCCCGGCGCTCGGCGGAGGAAACAATGCCTCCAAAGCTGGTGGCTTCCACCAGTAAATTCGACGCTTTCAGAAACCGTTCTGCGGCCGATCGATGCACCAGATCGAAGCTCACCACGGGCCCGAAATAGCGCATTTGCGCGCGTGCCAAGGCGTGTGCGGGATGTGAATTCAGCCCCGGATAGCTCACCGACTTGACGACTTTATGGCCCTCCAGAAACTCCGCAATGCCCTGGGCATTTTGCGATTGTTTCTCCAGCCGCAGCGGCAGAGTCGCCAGCGATCGCATCGCCAGCCATGCCTCCATCGGTCCCACCACGGAGCCGGAAAGAGTTCGCCAGCGATCAATTTTGGCATTCAGCTCCGGATCGCTCACGGCAACATGGCCAAGCAAAAGATCACTGTGGCCGGTTAAAGATTTTGTGTCCGACGCAACGGAAATATCGGCGCCCAACGAAAGGGGCTGCTGGCCGAGCGCGGTCGGCGTGGTGTTGTCCACGGCCACCAAAGCGCCGGCTCTGTGCGCTGCATCCGCGAGCAGGCGAATATCGCAGATATCCATGGTGGGATTGGAAGGCGTCTCCAGCCACAGCAGCTTCACTCCCTCCAGCAGCTTTCCCTGGGCATTGCCGGCGGTCGGAGCCAGTCGTGCCGTGATGCCGAACGACGCCAGAAATTCCCGCGTCAAAATGCGCGTGGTGTAGTAGCAATCGGAGGGCAGAACAATCGTGTCGCCGGGGCGAAGAACCGCCGCAAACACAGCCATGACCGCCGCCATTCCGGAAGGAAAGATGCGTGCGATGCCGCCTTCCAACGTTCCCAGCGCATGCTCCAGTTCGTCCCAGGTTGGATTGTGGAATCGAGCGTAGGTATACGCGGACTCCGCAGGATCGCCGGGCGTGGCATACGCGGAAGCGAAAATCGGGCCAGGGTGAATCGGGTCTCCAGCCGCTACTTTTTCTGGTGGTTCAGGCAGTCCAACCCGAACCAGTCGGGTGGTATCTTTCATCGTCTCTCCCTCGAAGGGTAGTGATCCGAGCACGAACTTTATTGCGCATGCGCGGAACCGGTCAGCACAAGATCCCCGTATACAAATCCTTCTCGTTCGACGTTGTGAGTGTGTTCGACATCAATCGGTTGCGAGAACATCGGTCCTGCATAGGCGAAGCTGTGAAACTCCCCGCGCTCCCCGCATGGATCGACCGAGGTTGGCAAGTCGATCAGAAAGCCGGCATCGAAAACTCGTCCGCAAAACGAAGAGGACAATTGACGGGGGTCTAGGCAAGTGATGCGAGCCCGCAGCCCCGCGGCAACCATAGTTTTCGCCAGTTGATCTGTCGGAATTCCCCAGATAGGAAACACCGGCTCCAGTCCGGTACCGGCAAGATGTTCGATGCGATAGGCGCGAATGTCTTCCAGAAATAAATCGCCGAATGCGACCGCTTCAAATCCTTCCTGCACCGCCCGCACGCATACCCCCTGCATGCGGGATTCATACTTTTCGTTGGAACATGGGTAGGGCAACGGAATTTTCCAGATCGGCAATCTGACGGACGCCGCCTGCAAATCCAGCAATTCCTCACGAAAACCATGAATGGCCACGCGGTTGAATTGTTTGTTCACCGTGGTTAGCAATGCAGCCACTTGATACGCGGGATCCTGACGCAGGGTATAGAGAGCCCACGCGCTATCCTTACCGCCACTCCAACTCAACAGCGTCTTCTTGGGTTGCACTCGCGAACCTCCTTTGCGAAACAGAAACCATGCAAACTTCAGGCGGGTTGAAGCGCCGCGAGAAATCCTTCGACACGCTGTCGTATATTCAGGATCGGAGTCGCCAACGCCAGCGCATGTCCGGCTTCGATCAGCGGCACCAGCTTGTCGAACTCGGGACCAGAGTGAGCGCCGGTGATTGCGATCCGCACCGGGTGGAAAAGATCCTTCCCTTTCACGCCGGTGGCAGCCTTTACTTCGTTCATTGCGGTTTTGAATGCCTCCGCCGTGATCGAAGATGGAAGCGCGCCGATACGAAGTGCAAATGCTTCGAGGACCGCACGCGCCGACGGGTTCGCGAAGACTGCGGCGTTTTCTTCATTGGCCAATGCTACCGCCGGATCCACGACAAAAATGAAGCGCGTCTTCTCCGGCAGTTGATCTAGCTGGTCGACGGCGGGCACAAACAGCGCCAACAGTTGTAGCAACCATCCGTCGATTTCAGGCGTACAGGCGTCAGGCAGCCAATGTTGCGCGACAAAATACGGTCTCGCAAGCCGGAGCACGCGAGCCGGTTCAGCCAGTTTCAGGTAATGCCGGTTCAGCCAATGCAATTTGTTGAAATCGAAAATCGCAGGCGACGGCGTGACCCGCTCCAGCGTAAATTCCGCCGCCAGTTCGGACATGGTGAAGGTTTCGCGGGTTCCACCCTCCGCGCCCCAGCCGAGCAAGGCCAGGTAATTTGTCAGCGCCTCCGGCAGCACGCCCATCTCGCGAAACGTGGCGATCGAAGTAGCGCCATGACGCTTCGAAAGCCGCGTTTTATCCGGCCCAAGAATTGTGGAAAGATGCGCGAACTCCGGCACCGGCCAGCCGAACGCCTGATAGATAGCGACCTGTTTCGGCGTGTTGGAGAGATGATCATCGCCGCGAATCACGTGAGTGATCTTCATCAGGGCGTCATCAATGGTGACAACGTAGTTGTAGACCGGCATTCCCGAGGAACGAACCAGGATGGGATCGGAAACCGCATCGGCGGCAAACTCCACCGCACCGCGAACGATGTCGTGAAATGCAATCGGGTCGGGTCCGATTTTCAGGCGCACCGCAAAAGGCTCGTCCGCGGCGGCACGGGAGGCGCTTTCCTCCGGCAAAATATTTCGGCAGCGACCTGAATACACCTGCGGCTGATGCGCGGCAATCGCCTGTTCGCGTTCACGATCCAACTGCTCGGCGGAGCAGAAACAACGGTAGGCGCGACCTTCAGCGAGCAGGCGATCCGTATGCTCCCGATAAATTTCGAGTCGCTCCGACTGCCGATAAGGTCCATACGGGCCTTCGCCATTGCGGGCCTCGGGCCCTTCATCCCAATCCAGTCCCAGCCAACGCAGATCGTCCAGTAGCTGCGCCTCATAGCGCGCCTCGCTTCGCTCGATGTCGGTGTCCTCGATCCGCAGCAAAAAATCTCCACCGAAACGTCGGGCAAATAGCCAGTTGTAGAGCGCGGTACGGGCGTTGCCAACGTGGAGCTGGCCAGTTGGCGAAGGAGCAAAGCGGACGCGGGGTTTCTGCAAACTCATGAATCCTGATGGTAACAAAGGAGCCGGTAGTTCCTGTGCGAACGGCGCAAGTACAGGCGTGTCGGTACGACGAACCGGCTAAGACTGCGGGCAAGCGGCGCTAGGTAAAGTGCTCCCAACCGCCCGGCGGCAGCGGCCGCACACACTTGCGACCATTGAGTCTTTCCTGAATCACGACACGGGAAGTTCGGGGTTTGTCAGCACGCATTTCTCCGATGCAGGTAACGGGAACACCCGCAATCCTGCGCGGAACGTGCATCTTCGGTGACGCAGTAAACAGCAATTCGTAGTCCTCGCCGCCGTGCAGCGCGAACTGCATTGCCTTGTCACGATCCAATCCTGCCGCGCGCTGCGCGATCGGATGAATCGGAATGGCAGACGCATCGACCGTAGCAGCCAAACTGGACTCTTCACAGAGATGATCGAGGTCCGTCGACAGACCATCGCTGATGTCGATCGCGGAGCTGGCGCGACGATTCTTCAGCAGCCATGCACCGATGGCCAGACGCGGTTCTGGAAACAGATGCGGATGAGGATTCGGCGTACCTGGCTCGGCAGTTGCAGTTGTGGCGTTCCGATACCGAAGAGGATTTGCCGACAGCTGCGCCAACTCAGCAGCGGCACCGCCCAGGCAGCCGGTGACAAAAATACGATCGCCGACACCAGCCGTAGAGCGGCGAAGCGACCGACCTCGCGGCGCAGTTCCAATCAGAACAATATCCATCAGCGCCAAGCCTGTGACTATCTGACGTGCATCCTGTCGATCGCGCCGCGGCGCTGGACCCGCGATCAAAGGCGACTGCGCGGTATCTCCGCCGGCGAGAGGAACCTTGTATTTGTCCGCGAGAGAGAGAAATCCGTCAAAAAAACGTTCCCGCCACGAGGGACGTCCAGCGTGACTTCGCACCAGTTCTACCGGAAGCGCCAGCGATAAAAACGCAGCCAGAGGCTTGGCACCCATGGCGGCGATATCGCTTAATCCGCGCGCCAGGCACCGATGTCCAACCGATTCCGCCGAATGCCATTCGCGCCGAAAATGCACTGCTTCCAAGGTAAAGTCCGTTGTGACAAGCACTTCATTCCCAGAAGGCGGGCGGAGAATCGCGCAATCGTCGCCAATGCCCTCAATTACAGGCGAAAACGAGGGCGCCCTGACTTCGCGCCGACTCCGAGAAGGGTTGCCAATCTCGCCTTGCGAATGCGCTACACGCTCTCGCAAGGATAAGAGGAACTCGCGTTCGCCGCGGATGGATGGTCGTCGCATCGAATGCCAGAATACCGCTTCCTCTCGTAAATCATTGCAGATGGAGAGCTATCGGTCTGCTCATGCTGCCTTTGATTCCGGTCTCGAACCCCACTTTTCTTCATTGACGCCCCAACCCCGCTTTGCTAGGCTGGTTCCTCAGCATATACACTGGCATAGTGCGCATCTCCCCCGATTCGCATGTGTACCTTCTCTTGTCCAACCGAATCATTCGGGGGGTTGTGTCCCGTCCAGAATTGGACTCGCTGAAAGGAAACGAGTTTCGCGCGTGCGTAAGCATCATTACATCGTATATGTAACCCGAGATGATCAGGGCCAGCTGCACAAGGTCACAATTCCGATGCGCTACGCGTACGCCTTCGTGACGGCTGCGGTTGTCGGTCTGTTTACGATTACTGGACTCGCCGGATCCTACGGCAGAATGCTGCTGAAGACCGAACAATTCAATCGAGTCCGCAGCGAACAGCAAACACTTCGCAAGCAATATCGACTGCTGCAGAAGGACGCGAAGCAGAAAGATATTCAGGTCGCTTCTCTCGGCTCGCTGGCCAGTGAAGTATCCGTGTTGTATGGGCTGCGGCAGAGCAAGCTCGGTGTTGTGAAAGCTCCCCGCACCACTGGCGCGACAACCAGCATCCTGGCTGACAACGACACCTACAAAAACTCTCTCGACCGCTTATACGCTTTGCGCGATACTGCGCTTTCCGGCGTAGCGACTCGAGCGCTCACTTCCGGACTAGGACCGAATTCCACGCTGACCGACTGGGTCAATCTTGCCAGCGCTCCTACACTGTGGCCGGTGATGGGACGCATCACCAGTTCCTTTGGAGAGCGGACCGATCCATTCGCCGGCGACGAAGGTGAGTTCCATCGTGGAATCGACATTGCCGCTCCGACGGGAACCGCCATTCACGCGACCGGAGACGCGGTGGTGGCAAGCGCAGGCTGGGGTACCGGGTATGGCCGTGAAGTAGTTCTAAATCATGGTCATGGAATCACTACGTTGTATGCACACATGGCGTCGATGACAGTGGCTCCGGGTGAGAGCATCACGCGCGGCCAGGTGATTGGATACGTCGGGGTAAGCGGCCACAGCACAGGCGCGCACCTGCATTACGAAGTTCGGATCAACGACACCGCCGTCAATCCTCACCGATATATGCGCATGACGATGGCCCAGATGGCCGAAACCAACGAGATGCCGCAACAGTCCGGCCAGTAGTTCTCACTCGCTAACTGAAAAGATCCACGTCAAACGCCGCGCAATGTCCGCGGCATTTTTCAGCAACTATAAAATCCAGCCGCCGCCCGCAACCTCGTCGCCATCGTAGAACACGGCTGCCTGTCCTGGCGTCACCGCGCGTTGCGGCTGATCGAACGTCGCCGTTACGACATCGTCGGCCGACATTTCCAGCGACGCCCACGCGGCCTCATGACGATGACGGATCTTCACCTGCAACCGCATCGTGCCTTCGAGGCGCGGAATTGAAATCCAATTGAGACGATTCGCTCGCAGGGTTTTCGACGTCAGTTCCTCGTTGCTGCCCACCACAACTTTCCTGTCCGCGCCGTTGATGCCAATCACATACAATGCCGAGCCGGTGGCCAATCCCAGGCCCTTGCGCTGGCCCACGGTGAAGTTGTGGATGCCCTCGTGATGCCCAACCACTTCGCCCGTCGTGGTGACAAGATCGCCGCTGGTGTCCGGTATCACCTCACCGCGATCGGCAAGATAGGCATCAAGGAACTGCTTGTAGTCGCCGCCGGGGATGAAGCAAATCTCCTGCGAGTCCGGCTTGTTGGCAAGCGCCAGTCCCTGCTGCTCCGCGATGGTGCGGACATCCGGCTTGCGATACCCGCCCAGAGGAAACAGGCTGCGACTGAGCTGTTGCTGCGTCAACCCAAAAAGAAAGTAGGTCTGATCCTTGCCGGTATCGGCTGGCCGCTTTAATATCCAGCGACCACGCACAGGATCATATTCATTGAGCGCGTAGTGCCCGGTGGCGATGCGCTCGGCGCCAATCTGACGCGCCGTATCCAGCAGCTGGGCGAACTTCAGATGGTTATTGCAGAGCGTGCACGGTACCGGAGTCCGCCCACTCAAATATTCCTGAACAAACGGCTGCACCACATCATGCTCGAACCGGTCCTGCTGATTCACGACGTAATAGGGGATGCCAAGATGCTCCGCAACACGGCGCGCATCGTAGACGTCGTCGAGCGAGCAACAACGGCCTTCACTGGTCTCCGGCATTCCGGGCCGGCCAGCCAGGCGACGCTGGTTCCATAGCTGCAGCGTCAGGCCGACGAGGTTATAGCCTTCAGATTTCAGCATGGCAGCCACGGTCGAGGAATCAACTCCACCAGACATGGCAACGGCTATGGTTTCGGGTGTGGGCATGGTTCTGAGAAACGTATCTTTCTTCGACTAGATTTGGGCTGTCGCAACCCGGATTGCATTCGCCGCGACTGTATCGTTTTTGTGATAGAAGGGCGACAGCTCCCGCAACTTGGCGACTGCCTGCGGCACGATTTCAATCGCGTAGTCCACGTCTTCCACCGTAGTCAGCTTGGAAAGGCTAAAACGAAGGCTGGCACGGGCACGATCGGCGGGCACACGCATCGCAGTCAGCACATGCGATGGCTCGCTGGCTCCCGAGGCGCAGGCGGCGCCGCCGGAAACCGCCAGACCTTTCAGATCGAGTGAAATGACTAGCGCCTCCCCCTCCAGGTGATCGAACCACATGTTGATAGTGTTGGGAACGCGCGGTACTTGGCCGGAATGCACACCGGCATCGGCAACGCGAGCCAGAATTTCATTCTGCAGCCGGTCGCGGAGAGCCGCAATTTGCTGCGTAGACCCATCTTCCATGGACGTGGCAGCGATTTCCGCCGCTTTACCCAAGCCGACAATCCCTGCTAGATTCTCCGTGCCGGCGCGGCGTTGACGCTCATGCGTGCCACCGTACATCAACGGCTCAATCTTCGTATCCTTGCGCACGAACAGCACTCCCGTGCCCTGCGGCGCGTGAATTTTATGGCCCGAAATCGAGAGCAGATTGCAGCCTATCTTCTCGACATGCATCGGCAGCTTGCCGGCCGCCTGCACGGCGTCGGTGTGAAACTGCACTCCCGCTTCTGCGGAAATCGCACTGATCGCTTCGACAGGCTGGATGGCCCCGGTCTCATTGTTCGCCATCATCACGCTGATCAAACACGTGTTGGGACGCAGGGCACGGCTAATCTCTTCTGGATCGACCACGCCATTGTCGTCGACAGGAACAAAGGTCACTTCGCGACCCGACTTCGCCAGTTGCTCAGCGGCATGAAGCACAGCATGATGTTCGATGGTCGTTGTAATTATGTGATCGCCAGGTTTCGTAGCGCCAAACAGCGCCAGATTGTCGCTCTCGGTGCCGCCGCTGGTGAAGACAATTTCCGCCGGGCGACAGTGCAACAATGCGGCTACCTTGATGCGCGCCTGTTCTACCGCTCCGCGGGCATGCTGGCCGAAGGAGTGAACGGAACTGGCGTTGCCAAAGCGCTCAACAAAGTACGGCTGCATGGCCTCCAGAACCTCCGGCAGCAACGGCGTTGTCGCATTGGCGTCCATGTAGACACGGCGCATCATGAAAACACCCCCGATCCTATTGTACGGCGTGGATAGAGCGGCGCTCAAGGCAGAAACTGCGCGACTTTGTCTCGCTGCGGAGGGGGCGTGAGCCAACTGACAACGAACAAGCAAATCAGCGACGCGATCAGCGCAGGGAAAATTGCGTCGCGGTGCAGGAACATGGCCGGCAGATGACGATGCACCAGGCCTGTGTCCCACACCACAGTGACAAATGTGCCCGCCGCGATGCAGGAGACTGCGCCGTAGGAATTGATCCGTCGAGAATAGAAAGCGGCCAGGATAACCGGCGTTAGCGCGGTCGAATAAATGGTATAGGCGTAAAGCGCTTTCTCCAGGATCGACACCGTGTAGGCACCCTGGATAAGCGCCCAGATGCCGAGGCCGACCACCACCAGGCGCGAGACCAGCAAAATACGCTTGTTGCTGGCTTGCGGCTGCATGTAGCGAAGGAAGACATCGTTGACAAGGTTCGTTGCCGGAGAAAAAAGATAATTGTTCGCGGTCGAAATCACCTTGGCAAAGACAGCCCCCAGCAAAAGCGCGCCCAGCAGCGCGGGCAAACCATGGCGCGCGGTAAAGGCAATCACTTCGCGGGGGTTGTGGCTGACCTCCCCGCTTTTATAGAGGGCAGAACCAATCACGGCGATGGCGATGATCACCGTTTCAAGAATCACGGTGCCGATGACCCAACCGACCACTGCGAGACGCGCATCCCGCTCCGATTTCGCGGAAAAAAACTTCTGATACATGGCCTGATTGCCCAGCATGATCAACAGCACCGGCAAAAAGAATTCCATGGCGCGGGCGAAGGAGATAGACCCTAGCACTTGGAAGTGGCTGGCCGGCAACGCCGCATGCAGCCCCGCGACACCGCCCGCCTCATGCATCAAAATCGGTACGGAGACCAGCAATGCGACAGTAACCAGCAGGCCGATCGCCACATCCATATAAGCCACGGAGGCCATGCCGCCCAACGCAGTAAACACGATGACAAACGCCGTAATCATGTACATCGCCGCCGTGCTGCTGATGGCATCCGGAAAGATGAGGTGCAGAATATCGCCGCCGCCACGCAACTGATAGCTGGCGATGGCGGTGTATGCGAACAGGATGGCGATGACGCCCAACACGCGTGCCGTCTGGTTATAGCGTGCTTCCAACAGGTCGGGGATGGTGAACTGTGCGAATTTTCTGGCTCGCGGCGCGATGAAATAAATCAGCAGCAAACCGGCCCAGCCACCGGCAGGCTGCCACAGCGCGGCAAAGCCGTTGCGGTAGGCATTCTCCGCGCCCGCAAACAAGGAGCCGGCGCCAATCCACGAGGATAACAGCGTGAACACCAGCACGAACGCAGGCAGCGACCGCCCCGCCAGCAAATAGTCCGCCTTGGTCTTGACGCCGCGAAGCTGCGACATCGAGACGACCAGCAGCATAAGAACAACGACGGCTAAAACCACGGCATAGAGCGATGGCATGAATTCGACCCGCGCGAAAAAATTGAAAGAACCCGTTCAGTGTATAGAAGGCAGTCGGGAATGACACGGCCGAAGATTGGCGAGGACTATGACGACGGCGCACCTGAAGCAGTGAACGCCTGCTGAATCGCAGCGAGAATTGCGGCGCCATCTTGCTGGGCAATCAAGACGCGTTTGTCGCGAGTATGCTCACCGGCGACAAGCACGACAGCACTTCGGGGAACCTTGAAAAGCCCTGCGAAAAATCGCTGCAACTCTTCATTGGCGCGTCCGTCGACAGGCGGCGAAGCGAGCGCAAGCTTTACACGGCCGTCGAGGATACCCGTAATCGCGGTGTGTTTGGCCCGCGGATGAACGTGCACTTCGAAGACCGCTCCCTGCGGCGTATCGCGTATTCGTATCGCGGACTCCGCGGTCACGCCGGAGGCCTCGCCCCGAAAATGGCCGTGCCAATGCGCACCAGCGTGGAGCCCTCCTCGATAGCGACGCGAAAATCGTGCGACATGCCCATGGAAAGCTCGTCGAACACGAGCGCCGGGTATCGCTGCGCAAGAGAATCACGGAGTTGGCGCAGTCGGCGAAAATAAGGACGTACTTGTTCCAGGTCGTCCGCATACGGTGGGATGGTCATCAATCCGCGGAATGTAAGGTTTGTCAAATCGGGCATGCGCTCGAGCAATTGAGGCAACTCAGCCGCGTCAGGAGCGAGGCCGTGCTTGGAAGCCTCCGGGCTCAGCTTGATCTCGATCAAAACAGGTAGGCGTTTTCCAACGGCTGCACAAGCTTCATCCAACCGTTGAGCCAGGCGCAGCGAATCGACCGAATCGATCTCGTCGAAGATTTGCGCCGCACGCGTAGCCTTGTTCGACTGGAGCGGGCCGATCAGGTGAAAGCTGGCTGGTCCCGAATTGGAAGACATTCCAGCGGCCTGTAACGCCGACTGCTTGGCGGCGAACTCCTGCACGCGATTTTCGCCGAACAAACGAATGCCGCAGGCAAAAGCTTCGACGATGAGTTCCGGTGGATGCGTCTTCGAAACCGCCATTAACTGGACGCTTTCGCGGAGACGCCTGGCGCGTCGGCAGGCGGCAGCAACCTCTTCCTCGACGCGGGCAATGGAGTCGGCGATAGACATGGAGAACGCCTTAACGTCCGTGCTCTTCCAGGTATTTTTCCGCCTCAAGAGCCGCCATGCAGCCGCTGCCCGCCGCGGTAATGGCCTGGCGATAGCGCCGGTCCTGCACGTCTCCGCAGGCAAAAACGCCGGCTACGCGAGTAAACACGTAATCGTGGGTGCGAACGTATCCATCGTCATCGAGTTCAATTTGACCCGTAAACATTTTGGCGTTGGGCACATGGCCGATGCCAAGAAACATAGCGCTGACAGGAAGAATGGACTCCTCCTGCGTCACTAGGTTCCTCAGGCGCAGTCCTGTCACTTCTTTCTTCTCGACGCCCAGCACTTCCTCGACGGTCGTGTTGGTGAGGAACTGAATTTTCTCGTGGCCAATGGCGCGATCTAGCATGATTTTCGAAGCGCGAAATTCTTCGCGGCGATGGATCAGCGTGACCTTGCTGGCGAACCGCGTCAGGAACAATGCCTCCTCCATGGCAGAATCGCCGCCGCCGATCACGGCGATTTCCTGACCGGAGAAAAAGAAGCCGTCGCAGGTGGCACAACTGCTGACGCCGTGGCCGATCAAAGCATGTTCGCTCGGCAATCCCAGCCAGCGCGCGGAAGCGCCGCTGGCAATAATCAAGGTGCGCGCGTGCAGCACGTCTTTTCCAACCTGGAGCTGGAATGGCCGCTTGGATAGATCGACGCTTGTCAGGTGACCCAGACGAAAATCTGCGCCGAAGCGTGACGCTTGCAGCCGCATATTCTCAATCAACTGCGGTCCCTGAATACCCTCCGGCCAACCCGGGAAATTCTCGACCAGGGTGGTGATGGAAAGCTGCCCTCCCGGCTCGTGACCTTCGAGGACCAACGGTTTCAGGTTGGCGCGGGCAGCATAAATTGCAGCCGTAAGTCCGGCACAACCAGTGCCGACGATAATGGTGTCGCGAATTTCGTCTGTCATAATCTCTTCATTAATAGCCGTCTCAACCGTACCGTGCTGGCTACAAAAAGTACATGAAAGTCCCTTCTAAAGCCTGTCCCAATCACTCGCCCGGCCCGAAAAAAGAATGCGCCGAGATTCCATTTAGTGTATCGGGGAGTGGATGCAAACGGGAGGGTGAAAGACTCAAACCGGCACCGATCTGCGCCGAAAGCTGCGGAACTTGAGAGGTCGGCGGTGGAAGCTTCCATCTTCCGCCATCACGCTGCATCTAAAAGTGGACGGCATTTTCGCGCCGCAAGTGCGCGACACGGAAACCGTGGCCGTCCCAATATCCCAAAGGGAGGGGCGCGAAACATGGCGATCGAGAACGGAGGCATCACTCGCAAACCCCACGTCGTAATCGTGGGAGCCGGATTCGCTGGCCTGCAGGCCGCCCTCCATCTGGCTGGCAAGCCGGTGGAAGTGCTGTTGATCGATCGGCGCAATCACCACACATTCCAGCCACTGCTGTACCAGGTTGCGCTGGCCGCGCTGTCTCCGGGAGACATTGCGCAGCCGATCCGAAGTATTTTTCGGAATCGGCGAAACGTGGAAGTGCTGATGGACGAGGTCGCCGGCATCGACACAAAGGCCAAATCGGTGCATCTTCGCAGCTCGGCAACGATGCAATATGACTATTTGATTTTGGCGACTGGATCGACCCACTCCTACTTTGGCCACGATGCATGGGAACCCAATGCGCCTGGGCTGAAGACGGTGGAGGATGCGATTGAAATCCGGCGTCGTATTCTGTTGGCTTTTGAGCTGGCAGAACGACAGGCCCTGGAGCATGGCTCGCATCCGCCATTGAATTTCGTTGTGGTCGGCGGTGGACCAACCGGGGTGGAGCTGGCAGGCGCGATTTCAGATATTTCGCGCCTCTACATGCGCGAGGATTTTCGTCACATCGACCCCAGCAAAGCGCATGTGATCGTCGTGGAAGGAGCGCCACGAATCCTCGCCAGCTATCCGGAGGATCTGTCGCGCAAAGCCACCGAGGAATTACAGGCCCTTGGCGTTGAGGTGCGGAGGAATGCCCAGGTCACAGACGTGCAAGCCGGATATGTCATCGCCAATGGGCAAAAGATTGAGTCGGTGGTGACACTGTGGGCGGCCGGCGTGCAGGCCTCGCCGCTGGGAAAAATGTTAGGCGCGGAGATGGACAAGAAAGGCACAATTCTTGTCGACCCATACTTGAATCCAGCCGGTCATCCAGAGATTTTTGTTTGCGGCGATCTGGCAAATGTGGTGGAAAATGGCCGCCGCATTCCTGGAGTTGCGCAGCCCGCCATGCAGATGGGCGTGCATGCAGCCAAGGAAATTCTGGCGGACTTAGCGGGCAAACAGCGGACACCGTTTCACTATTTCGACAAAGGTGACATGGCGACCATCGGCCGCCACAGCGCCGTCGCAGATGTGAAATGGCCGTTCCATGCACACATGAGCGGCCTGCCCGCATGGATGGCGTGGTTGACGATCCACATTTACTTTCTCATCGGCTTCCGCAATCGCATCGTGGTGTTATTGCACTGGATCTGGATGTACTTCGCGCTTTCCGTTGGCCCGCGCCTGATCACCGGCAGCCAGAAATTACCGGGATGGGGCAAGTTGATCGGCGCAGAATCTAACCCGGATGAAACATGGCTCGACCCGAACTCTCCCGGAGCCGTGGAAAGTCCTCCTCTTGATTCGAGCGGATAGCGAGAATCCTTCCAAGCTGCGGCCCGCTACTTCGAACGATTCTCCGTGCGCATGGATTAAATCCAGGACTCAGAAAACCATTTTGGCCGACCACGAAGACCCTTGAAAGTTGAGAGCATCCGGTTTCTTTACCAATCCTGAGGCGCCAACTGCAGGGTGGCGTAATCTTGCCGGGCTTCAACGCAAAGGGCTTCGACGAGCAACTCATGGTCATCGCGTTGCGGAAGCCCTGAAACCGTCACTGAACCAATCACGCCTGCGTGCTCAACGTGAATAGGAAAGCTGCCACCATGCGCTGCATAGTCGAAAAAAGGCAGACCGTGTTTTTCCAGCAAATCGGTCTTCTTCCGCCGCAAGTCCAAGCCTACTGCATACTAGCTGCGAAAAAAGTGGGCGACGACATTGCTCTTTCTCCGCACCCATTCGGAATTGTTCGGAATGCTGCCTTCCAGCGCGCAATAAAAGAGCGGCTGCCCGAAGCGACGCACATCAATCACCACTCCAAGCTTGCGCTGGAGAGCCAAATCACGAAGAGTCGTGCCGATGCGCCACGCAACGTCATTGTCGAAATGCGGATGAACCAGCGCTTGTTCCTGCAGCGCCAGTTTCGCAAGATCGTCGTTGATGGGCAACAGCACAACCCCTTGTTAAATGCTGCGAACGTCTGAGACTATGCCGAGACCGGCTCAGCCACAGCGACTTTGACCGGCGTCAACCAATTGAATCGATCCGGGCGCTGGCCGGACACGATGCCAAAATATTCTGCCGCCAGCTGCTTGGTGATTGGGCCAGCCTGTCCATCTTTAATCGTGATGCGATCAATTGAGCGAATCGGTGTCACTTCCGCGGCCGTGCCAGTGAAGAAAACCTCATCCGCAATGTACAGAAGCTCCCGCGGAATTGGCTGTTCAACCACGGGAATTCCGAAGTCGCGCGCCAGCGTCAGGATCGAGGAGCGCGTAATCCCGGCGAGAACGGAACTGCCAAGATCGGACGTCAACAGCTGGCCTTTGTACACGACAAAAAGATTCTCGCCGGAGCCTTCGGAGACCAAGCCGTTCACATCGAGTCCGACACCCTCGTCGAATCCGTTGAGCTTGGCTTCCATATGGATCAGCTGCGAGTTCATGTAGTTGGCGCCGGCTTTTGCCAGCACCGGCAGCGTATTTGGCGCCATGCGGTTCCAGGACGAGATGCAGACATCGGCACCGCGATCGCCGGAGACATATTTGCCCCAGGGAAAGTTGGCGATGTAGAACTCGATCGGATTCTTCATGGGGTTCACACCCAACTCGCCATAGCCGCGAAACGCAATGGGCCGGATATAACAAGGCGCGACGCCATTTGATTCCACGGTCTCGACAACCGCGTCATTGATCTGGTCGAGAGAATAGCCCAGGTCCATGCGATAGATTTTTGCGGAATCGAGCATGCGCTGCATGTGGTCCTGCAGGCGGAAGATCGCCGCACCCTGCTCCGTCTTGTAGCAGCGAATCCCCTCAAACACCGACGAGCCGTAGTGGATGACATGGGACATCACATGGATATTTGCCTGGTCCCAGGGAATAAGTTTTCCGTTGTGCCAGATGTTTTTCGTCGGCTGTAAGGGCATGACGCGAATCTCCTTGGTGAGAGCGTGAACGCTTGGAATCAGCTTTCATTATATCGACCGCGGCCGCATTGCATTCGCGCGGTTCGAATTTGATGTGGATTCGCCGCCGCGTATTCGGACGGGCGCGCGATGCGACGACTCGCGAGAGGCTGCGCTTCGAAGACGACTGCGAAAACCGGCAATGTCAGGAGTGTTGTTTGCCGCCGGCAATTGTATCCAGGTCGATCTTCTTATAGTCGCCGCGCTCAATGCCGGCACGAATCTGTGACGGAGTCCACCCTTTGCGCGTCATCTGGTAGGCGTAATAGCCTTCTTTGGCGCAGGTGCCGCATTCAGCGCCGTGTAAGCCTTCAAAACAACTGCGCAGGCTGGTGTGCCCGATGGCCCGGTCGCAGCGGCAGTAGCAGGGCAGCTGGTACAGAACACTGGAAACCTTGGCTGCATCCTTGTAGACATTCACCTGCCAAGGCAGTTGAAAATTCACGCCGGTCAACTGCTTCCCGTGGAGAATCGGCGGCAGCTTCGCGGCAGCTGGCGGACGCGCGGCATGGAATGCAGGAACATCCACCGCTGGATCTGTCCATTCGGCATGGCCGGCAACACAGATAAGCGCGACGATAAGGGTCAACCAGACACGGCTACGCATCGATATCCAACTCCTGAAAGCGATTCCAAAATTGTACGATCCTTCTCACGAAAAGCCGAAATTTACGAAATTACGGCGATGCGGAAATCCGCATCCAAGGAAAAGCACCCCTGCGTATGCTGGTCCAGGAACGTCCGAAAAGCTGCGCCAAAGAATGTTCCTGCGCAGTTACAACGGTAACCCCGCGGATGCGCTTGGCGAGACTCTGCTGCACTTTATCTACGTTGAATATTCGCAAAAGTGCTAGGGTAAGGGCGTACCATACATGCACGATTCGGTCGGCTGTATACCCGACCGAAACCGTCACAGGTATTCCTGCCAACGGAATCATCCGACAAAGATTTCTGCGCTGATTTCCTATGTTGAATTTCGCCCCGTTGCCGGACTTGCTGGCCCTGACAATCCTTGTGTTTGTCTTCTGGTCCATCCTGCGTCGTCGCGCGGGTGGCAAGTTGCAAGCCTGGTTGCTGGGCTGGATCTTTATTTTGCTGCACTTTGCGGCGCAGCTGTTCGGCGGCCGGCCCGGAGGCCTGCAGACATCCGTATTAGCGGTTTCGGCCATCATGCTGGAACTGGCGGGCGCCGCCTTTATCTATGCGGCGGGCGGGGCCTACTGCAGCCTTCGCATGCGTTGGATCGCCACCACAGGCTTGATTGCGACCCTGCTCTATATCCTTATCGACTATCTCGGTATTGCGACAACGCCATGGTATTACGCCACCGTTGCGCTGCTGTTTGTTACGGTGATCGCCGCCTTGTTTCACGATCCGGACAGCCGCCCCGGCGAGAGGTACGTGTACGCATTGCTGGCATGTTTGCTGGTTGTTTTATTGGGACTCATGGTCCATTACAAGCAACAGGACTACGGACTCGACTGCATTTACTTTGTGGTCTACCTGATGGCCGGCGTTGAGTACTGGAGAAAATTTCCGCAGCGGACCACGGGTTCATTGACTGCGGTCGTGGGCCTGGTAGTGTGGGCGCTGGTGTTCCCGGTCAGCGCTTACCTAATGATGTTCCGGCCGGACCTCCACGTTCACGACTCCGTCTGGAACCTGCCAAAATATATTGTCGCCATCGGCATTCTATTGACGCTGCTCGAAGAGCAGATTGATCACACCCATCATCTGGCCTTGCACGATCCGCTTACCGGATTGCCGAATCGGCGCCTGCTGCAAGACCGCCTGACCAAGGCGATTGAAAGAGCCGAGCGCAACGGTGCCCGCGTCGCCGTCTTGCTGATTGACCTGGATCACTTCAAGCAGATCAACGACACCTACGGCCATCCGGTGGGTGATGAAGTGCTTCGGATCGTGGCCACTCGACTGCAGATGCGGATCCGCAAAGCCGACACGATTGCCAGAGCCGGTGGAGATGAGTTTATGGTGATTGTCTCCGATCTGCTGCAGCCCCATGGGGCGCGCGTCCTGGCGGCGAAGCTGGCGGCAGACTTGAACGAGCCTATCGTTTTGGGAACGGTGCGCTTGCCTGTCGGCGCCAGTATCGGACTGGGAATTTATCCCGATGACGCGCAGACCATGGAAGAACTCTGCGCCAAGGCGGACGCCAATATGTACCAGCAGAAACGGCTTGGCAAGTAATCCGGCGCACATGCTGAACACACTAGACTAGTGAAGATGGCAGAAGTGAATCGCTGCCGGTAGAACTAACTTCGACAAGGGCGTCACGGAAAAAAAGACGGCACGAACGGTATATTGTTCGTGCCGGGAGGCCAGTGACGCAACTTGTCAGGGATGGAGCGCCTGTTCCCGGGTGTTTTCGGCGGCGCAGCTTCATTCCTTTACAACCATAGGATGCCACAGAATCGGGCCTAATGCACGAAATATTTGTATTTTTCATATATTTTTTCTGTCCCTTCTCCAGAATTCCATAGAAAAAGGCGCTTCTAGCTCGTCCGTCACCCGCACGCCTGGGCCGAAAGATCCATTTTTCCGCTGATTCTAAAGATAGATAGCTGAATCCACCGGCGGATGTGCCATACTGACGAGGAAGGCAGCGGCCAACCGAGGATGAGAACGGAAGAGATGATGAAACTGTCGCGGAAACAAGATATTAAGGATTACGAACGGATCGCCGCAATTCCCCCTCCTGAGCCGGTTCCCAGTCATGGCCGCTGGTCGACCGCCTTTTTGATGGCGGGTTCTGCCCTTTTGGGGGCTACGGCCGTGGCCTTCTGGAACCGTCGGACAATCACCAATATGCGAGTTCAAATCCTGGCGGAGGCAGCGAAACCCCAGCCTCGCGTCAATACGGACGAAGAGATTTTCTGAACGAAGCGTCCACGGAGACGCGGCTCTAGCTGAGGCTGCCACGTGTTTTCAACAATCTTCCGCAGCTTTTCAACAGCGCCTGGGGTTGCGTATCGGGCCTAATAAGAGTATGTTCATCACTGGGCGTAAAGAACTTCGCAAGCCCATCGAGATATCTACAGTAGAATTCGTAGTCCGGCAGAACGGAATAGCCTATTCCAGGCTTCCTGTTCGCACTACCATTCCAATAGATAGCCAAGAAGATTTTTCCGCAGGTCCGGCTTTGAAAGCGGTCATGCGGGAGGCAAGACGCCTCTAAAAAGTCATCGGTACCAGGCGGAGAATGACGTTCCGGTTTTCAGGGGAGAGTCGAAGAAAAAAATTCGCTTTTGTTTGACAGTGGTAGCCAAATCTTGATAGTCTGGTTTGGTCGCGCAAAAAACAGACGCCAGTGTTGAAAAGCAATACTTCCTGGCCCGCGCAAAGTTCGAGGACCTGCTGGAATCATCCGGCAGCTCGATCCAAAAAGAACTCGCTCAGGCGAAAATTCTTAAGGATCTTTGACAATTGGTTGAATATGCCAGTCGTGAGATGACGATGAAGTTGTGGTTTAGTCATTCTCACTAGTATAGGCTTCGCAGCCTTTCGAGCGCTGCGAAGTAGCATCTTGCTCTTCGACCTCCGTCGAATCAAGATGCATCAGGTTTCAAACGAGAGTTTGATCCTGGCTCAGAATCAACGCTGGCGGCGTGCCTAACACATGCAAGTCGAACGAGAAAGTGGAGCAATCCATGAGTAAAGTGGCGCACGGGTGAGTAACACGTGACTAACCTACCTTTTCGTGGGGGATAACCTAGGGAAACCTGGGCTAATACCGCATAATACCTACGGGTCAAAGCAGCAATGCGCGGATAGAGGGGGTCGCGGCCGATTAGCTAGTTGGCGGGGTAATGGCCCACCAAGGCAGTGATCGGTATCCGGCCTGAGAGGGCGCACGGACACACTGGAACTGAAACACGGTCCAGACTCCTACGGGAGGCAGCAGTGGGGAATTTTGCGCAATGGGGGAAACCCTGACGCAGCAACGCCGCGTGGAGGATGAAG
>JBAVOQ010000154.1:0-10950 GCA_049692235.1 Acidobacteriaceae bacterium
CAGTCGCACCGCTTCCTCCTTGAACTCAAGCGTGTACCTGCCTCGTTTACCGTTCCTCATCTGCCCGTCCCTTTCGCTATTACAGCAGCTCGCTAAGGGATACGTTTTACGCGGGCAAGGTCAAAGCGCACATTTGGTGTGTATTCGCAGCACCCAAAAATAGCGGACCAAACTACCGGCTGCTGCCTTCTGCTCGGGGCTTTCCTGTTCACCCTCTCGAATCTTCGTTAGTTTTTGCACCCAGGCATTGATTTCGTAAAGCCGCGCCTGCAGCCGCGTGGCGGAAAGCGCGATGTCTGAGACGGGTTGATGTTCTAGTGTCGGTCTCAAACCTTAACCCCTACCTGCCGCGGATATCGCCGCGTGGAAAGCCGCTAATATCTACCAAGAGACGAGGTAGAGCGTAGGCGTTTTACAAATCTGTAAAGCCCACGAATGGCGATGACGGATTGTTTATCGGGAAAATCCACTAAAGACTTGAATGGAAATCAACGCTTCTTCTGGAAGAGCAAAGTCTGCCGGTTTGTAACCCATTCGGCAGGCCATCGGGGCGAAGTTGATAAGATTAACCCGAACCAAAACAAGACTATGGCTGACTCTGTAACTTTATCTTCATCCTCTGCAATGGATGGCCTTGAGGCCAAGCTCTGGGCCGCCGCCGATGCGCTGCGCAACAACATGGACGCAGCCGAGTACAAGCACGTCGTCCTGGGCCTGATTTTTCTCAAATATATTTCGGACGCCTTCGAGGCCAAACGTGCCGAGCTGCTTGCACTTGCTGCTGAAGGTGCAGACCCGGAAGACCCGGATGAGTATCGCGCCGAAAACATCTTCTGGGTGCCCAAAGAAGGCCGCTGGTCCGTCCTCAAGGACAACGCGCCGCAGCCCACCATCGGCAAACTCGTCGATGACGCGATGGCCGCCATTGAGCGCGACAATCCTTCGCTTCAAGGCGTACTCCCCAAGGACTACGCCCGCCCCGGCCTCGACAAGCAGCGCCTCGGCCAGCTCATCAACCTCGTCAGCAACATCGCACTCGGCAGTCCGGCAGACCGCGCCAAAGACATGCTCGGTCGCGTCTATGAATACTTCCTTTCGCAGTTCGCCAGCGCAGAGGGCAAAAAGGGCGGTCAGTTCTACACGCCTGCGCACGTCGTCCGCGTGCTGGTCGAGATGCTCGCGCCCTACAAAGGCCGCGTCTACGATCCCTGCTGCGGCTCCGGCGGCATGTTCGTGCAGAGCGAGAAGTTCATCCAGGCGCACAGCGGGCGCATCGGCGATATCTCCATCTACGGGCAGGAGTCCAACTACACCACCTGGCGTCTGGCCAAGATGAACCTCGCCATTCGTGGCATCGACGCGCAGATCGGCCACGGCGACACCTTCCACACCGACCGCCACCCCGACCTCAAGGCCGACTACGTCATTGCCAATCCGCCCTTCAACGATAGCGACTGGCGAGGCGACCTGCTCAAGACGGACAAGCGCTGGGTCTACGGCGTGCCGCCCGCCGGCAACGCCAACTACGCATGGGTGCAACACTTCATCTCACATCTCGCGCCCACCGGGCTTGCCGGGTTCGTTCTGGCCAACGGCTCCATGGCGTCCAACCAGTCCGGCGAAGGCGAGATTCGCAAGGCCATGATCGAAGCGGATCTTGTGGACTGCATGGTCGCGCTGCCCGGCCAACTCTTCTATGCCACGCAGATTCCGGTCTGCCTCTGGTTCCTCGCCAAGTACAAAAAGAACGGGCGCTTCCGCGATCGGCGCGGCGAGACGCTGTTTATCGACGCGCGCAAGCTCGGCGTGCTCAAGGACCGCGTCCACCGCGAGCTGACCGATGCGGACGTAGCCCGCATCGCCGGAACCTACCACGCCTGGCGTGGGGATAAAAAGACAGCAGAGCACCCGGAGATCGCAGCGGGCGAGTATGCCGATGTACCCGGCTTCTGCAAATCCGCCAAACTCGATGAGATTCGCAAACATGGCCACGTGCTCACGCCGGGACGCTACGTCGGGGCCGAGGCCGTCGAGGACGACGGCGAGCCCTTCGACGAGAAGATGCGCCGCCTCACAGTCACGCTCCGCCAGCAGATGGCCGCAGCCGCCAAGCTCGACGCCGCGATCGCTGCCAACCTCAAGGAGCTGGGCTATGGCGAGTGAGATCATCCCGAGTGGCTACCCTGAATGGTTGGAGGCCCTCAAAGGGCGCATCCAGGCAGCGCGCAGCAGAGCGGCACTGGCCGTCAACTCCGAGCTGATTCGTCTTTACCATCAGATCGGGCATGACATTCTCCAGCGGCAAACCCAGCACGGGTGGGGAGCCAAGGTCATCGAGCGTGCGGCCCGTGACCTGAAGGCCACTTTCCCGGACATGAAGGGCTTCTCCACCAGCAACCTGAAGTACATGCGCTACTTCGCCGAGCACTGCCCGGACGTGCAATTTGGTCAGCAGCCTGCTGACCAATTGCCCTGGTTCCACATCGTCACTCTGCTGACCAAGCTGGAACCCGCCGAGCGTGAATGGTATGCCATACAGACCGTGGCGCAGGGATGGTCGCGGCTCACGCTGGAGCAGCACATTCAAAACCGCCTTCACCAGCGCCAGGGCGCGGCGATCAGCAACTTCGCCCTGCGTCTGCCCGCGTCCGATTCTGCGCTGGCCCATGAAACCCTCAAGGACCCCTACCTCTTCGACTTTCTGGGCCTGGCGGACGATGCCCATGAGCGCGAGATCGAAAACGCGCTCATCCGCCATATCACCCGCTTCCTGTTGGAGTTGGGCTCGGGATTCGCCTTTCTGGGCCGCCAATTCCGGCTGGAGGTCGCAGGCGACGAGTTCTTCATCGATCTGCTCTTCTACCACACCCGCCTCAAGTGCTACGTGGTGGTCGAGATCAAGGCTGGCGCATTCAAGCCGGAGCACATCGGGCAGTTGAACTTCTATTTGTCCGTCGTCGATGCGCAGGTGAAAGCGCAGGAGGACAAGCCCACAATCGGCCTACTGCTGTGCCGGAAGCAGAACCGGCTCGTGGCACAGTACGCGGTCAACGGCATCGACAAACCCATCGGAGTGGCGGAGTACAAACTCCTGGAGAACCTGTCCGAACCCCTGCTGCAGAACCTGCCCAGTATTGAAGAGATTGAGGCTGAGCTGGCGGGAAGCGAGGGAGGCGACGATGCTTAACAACGGATGTGCTGGTACAAGGCTGGATGGCCGCGACCTCGCCGCCCACCGGAAGGAGCTTGGGCATGGCGAGTGAGTGGAAGATCACGTCGTTGAAGGAGGCTGGAGTGCAGCTTTTGGATTGCGATCATCGAACGCCGGTTCCGGTTCAAGAAGGCTACCCGTATATTGCTATTCCGCAAATGAAAGGAGGTAGATTAGATTTCGCCGAAGCTCGCCGGATTTCAACCGACGACTTTATTGATTGGACGAAAAAGACTCTGCCTCAGAAGGGCGATATTGTCTTGAGCCGTCGCTGTAATCCCGGAGAAACAGCATATGTTGGGGACAATACACAGTTTGCGCTCGGCCAGAACTTAGTGCTGTTAAGGGCAGATGAAAGGCGAGTATTACCCGAATTTCTGAGGTGGGCAGTACGTGGCGTTGAGTGGTGGATGGAGATTCAGAAATACCTCAACGTAGGCGCTGTGTTCGACAGTCTCCGTTGTAACGACATTCCTTCTTTCCGGATGCTTGTTCCTCCGATCGAGCAGCAGTGGGCCATCGCGCACATTCTTGGGACGCTGGATGACAAGATCGAGCTGAACCGGAAGATGAATGAGACGCTGGAGGCGATGGCGCGGGCTCTCTTCCAGTCGTGGTTTGTGGACTTCGATCCCGTCCGCGCCAAAGCCGAAGGCCGCCCCACCGGCCTGCCCGACTCCATCGCCGCCCTCTTTCCCGACTCCTTCCAAAACTCCGAACTCGGCCCCATCCCCACCGGCTGGACGGTTGGGCGTCTGGATGATCTTTTCGTTCTGCAAAGGGGATTTGACCTGCCTACGCCTAATCGCATACCGGGAAATTTCCCCGTTGTTGCGGCCAGTGGGCCTAGCGGGACGCACAATCAGTTTACGGTTCGTGGTCCAGGAGTAACGACAGGTCGAAGCGGGGTGCTGGGGAAAGTTTTCTTCGTACATGAAGATTTTTGGCCTCTCAATACATCCTTGTGGATCAAAGAATTCAAACAGTCGCGACCAGCTTATGCGTTCTACCTTTTGCGTCTATTGAATTTTGAGCTGTTCAACGCTGGGTCCGCTGTGCCTACACTGAACAGGAACCATGTTCACGGACTCCCGATGCTGTTGCCTTCAATGGAGCTAATCGACAAATTCGAATTTCATGCTTTTGGTATGCTGAAACGCCAACGGGCTAATGATGTTGAATCAAGCACACTCGCCTGTGTTCGCGATGGCTTGCTGCCCAAGCTCATCTCTGGCGAGATTCGAGTGAAAGAGGCAGCGCAATTGGTGGAGGCTGCTCTATGACCTGGGCTACGTTCTGGGATGCCTTTACTGCCGTCGGCACGGTTGCCATGGCGTTTGCAACTTGGTGGGTCATCCGCCAGAACAAGCGGCAGCATCAGGACGCCTTCCGACCCATCTGTGTGCTTGTGCCGGACGATGGTCAAGATGCGGTCGCGCGTCGTGGCGTTGTGAATTGCCATACGGAACCAGACAATCCGTATCCATTCTTTCTTGTGAAGGGCAGCGTGAAAAACATTGGGTGCGGCCCTGCATTGCGTCTCACGCTTACGATTCGCTTTCTTCACAATCCTGTAGGTCGGCCACAGGCAGAACTCTCACCTCTGGGACCGAAAGATTGCATTGCTTCACCAATCAAGGTTCAGGCGTTTTTTCAGAATGGCTTCCAGCAGGTTGATTACGAACAGGCTCCAGGCGATGTATGGGAATTGTGGCTGACCTATCAAGACGTGTTCGGGAACGTCTTCCATACGCGCCATACCAAGAACCCGCAGCAACCGTGGACCATTTTGGGCAAAGGGGACATGCAATAATCCGCAGAGAACCGTCACGGATCGACATCGCAGCGAAAATAGCCGGGGAGGGTTGTACTGAGCAAGTTCACCGAATCCGTCGTCGAAGAAGCCGCCTTGGAATGGCTGGAAGCCAAGGGCTGGACGATTTTGCATAGGCCGGAGATCGCTTCGGCTATGCCTGCCGCCGAGCGCACCGATCCTGACTTTCGCGATGTCGTGCTGGAGCGGCGGCTGCGCCAGTCGCTGCAACGGCTGAACCCAGCACTCTCGCAGGATGCCATTGAGGCCGCGCTGCGCAAGCTGACGATTGTGGATGGGCCGAGCCTGCTGGAGCGCAACCGGACGGCGTGGCGGATGCTGACCGATGGCGTCGCGGTCGAGATCACGCGACCCGACGGAACGCTCGGCGGCTTTCCCTTGCGTGTGGTGGACTTCGACAATCCAGAGAACAACGACTGGGTGGCCGTGAACCAGTTCACGGTGCGTGAAGGCCAGCATGTGCGGCGGCCTGACATTCTGCTCTTTCTGAACGGCCTGCCCATCGCAGGAATTGAACTGAAGAACGCGACCGACGAGAAGGCCACCATCTGGGCCGCCTACGACCAGTTCCAGACTTACAAGCACCAGATTCCGTCGCTTTACGTTCACAATGCGCTGCTGTGCATCTCGGACGGCATGGAGGCGCGCGTCGGCTCGCTGACCTCGCCGCCGGCGCGCTTTCTGCCGTGGCGCACGATTGAGGGCGAGAAGCCCGCGCCTGCGACCATTCCGCAGTTGCGCGTGGTCATTGAAGGTCTGTTCGACAAGCAGCGCTTGCTGGATTTTCTGCACTACTTCATCCTCTTCGAGGAAGAGAAGGCGGGCACGGTGAAGAAGATTGCCGGATACCACCAGTTCCATGCGGTGAACCATGCCATCGACGCAACCATTGCCGCAACTGGCAGCGAAGGCGACCGGCGCGCTGGCGTCGTCTGGCACACGCAGGGCTCCGGCAAGAGCCTGACGATGGTCTTCTACGCAGGGCGGCTGGCGCTCGATCCACGCTTGCAGAACCCTACGATTGTCGTGCTGACGGACAGGAATGATCTGGACGACCAGCTCTTCGGCACCTTCTCCCGCTGCCATGAGACGCTGCGCCAGCCGCCGATGCAGGCCGAAAGCCGGGAGCATCTTCGACAACTGCTGAGCGTGTCGTCGGGCGGCATCGTCTTCACAACAATCCAGAAATTCGCGCCGGATGCAGGTGACCAGCAGGAAGAACTGACCGACCGGCGCAACGTGATTGTGATCGCGGACGAGGCGCACCGCAGCCAGTACGACTTCATCGACGGCTTTGCCCGGCACATGAGGGATGCTTTGCCGGGGGCCTCGTTCATCGGCTTTACAGGGACGCCGATTGAGAAGACCGACGCCAGCACGACGGCGGTCTTCGGCGAAACCATCTCCATCTATGACATTCAGCGCGCCGTTGCCGATGGCGCGACGGTGCCGATCTATTACGAGAACCGGCTCGTGAAGCTGGACCTGGATGAGACGCTGAAGCCGCAACTCGACTCCAGCTTTGAGGAAGCGACCGAGACGGAAGAGCTGAGCCATCGGGAACGGCTGAAGACGCGCTGGGCGGCGGTCGAGGCCATCGTCGGCACGGAAAAGCGAGTCAAGATCATCGCGAAGGACCTGGTGGACCACTTCGAGAAGCGGTCTCTGGGAATCGAGGGCAAGGGCCTCATCGTCAGCATGAGCCGCCGGATCTGCGTGGAGTTGTACCGCGAGATCGTCGCGCTACGGCCAGATTGGCACAGCGACGACGATGCAACGGGCGCGATCAAGATTGTGATGACGGGAAGCGCGACCGATCCGCTGGAGTGGCAGCCGCACATCCGCAACAAGAAGCGGCGGGAGGCCATTGCCGAACGCTTCAAGAAACCCGACGATCCGCTGCGGTTGGTGATTGTCCGCGACATGTGGCTCACGGGCTTTGATGTACCGTGCCTGCACACTATGTACATCGATAAGTACATGCACGCGCACGGCCTGATGCAGGCGATTGCCCGCGTCAATCGCGTGTTTCGCGACAAGCCCGGCGGGCTGGTGGTGGACTATCTCGGCATCGCGCAGGAACTGAAGAAGGCGCTATCAACCTATACGGAGGGCGGCGGGGAAGGCGACCTGACGCGGCCCCAGCACGAAGCCGTTGAATTGATGCTGAGGAAGCACGAGGAGTGCTGCGACCTCTTCGATGGCTTTGACTGGTCGAAATGGAGCAACGCGAATTCTGCCGCCAGGCTGGGACTGCTGCCTGGTGCCCAGGAGCACATCCTCGCGCAGCAGCAAGGCCGGGAAAAGCTGAACAGTGCTGTGGCCGAACTCTCCCATGCGTTTGCGCTGGCGGTTCCGCACGAAGAAGCCATCCGCATTCGCGATGATGTGGGATTCTTTCAGGCCGTGAAGTCGGTGCTGGCGAAGACGCCGACGCAGCAGGTTCGTCAAGTGGACACGGAGCATGCGATTCGGCAGATCGTGTCGAACGCGATTGTGTCGGAGGATGTCGTGGACATCTTTGCCGCTGCTGGACTGAAGAAGCCCGATCTTTCCATTCTGTCCGACGAGTTTCTTGCTGAGATACAGTCGATGCCGCAACGGAATCTCGCTGTGGAACTTCTGCAAAAGCTCCTCCGTGGAGAGATCAGGACGCGCTCAAGACGCAACGTCGTTCAGGCACGGAAGTTTTCTGAGCTGATAGAGGCTTCGCTCCGGCGTTATCAAAATCGGGCTGTCGAAACGGCCCAGGTGATCGAAGAACTGATTGGCTTGGCGAAGAATCTGCGCGAAGCTGCAAGTCGTGGAGAAAATCTTGGCCTGAATGAGGATGAACTTGCCTTCTATGACGCATTGGAAGTCAATGACAGCGCGGTTCAGGTTTTAGGCGATGATTCGCTCCGTACGATTGCGCGCGAGCTGGTCGAAAATGTCCGCAGGAATATCAGTCTCGACTGGACACAGCGAGAGAACGTGCAGGCCCGGCTCCGTGTGATCGTGAAGCGCATCCTGAAGAAGTACGGCTACCCACCAGACAAGCAGGAGCGGGCGACACAGACCGTTCTGGAGCAGGCTGAAGTACTATCCGAGGCTTGGGCAACCGCGACGTCGATATCGTAGTCCGATGAACTACGGAACCCACGACCTCCGCAGATCTGTGGCAGTGGTCTGCATGGAAATCTGCAACATATGAAAGAATTTGGGCAGAGGTTTCGCGCGAAACTGCCAGCATTCATGCGGCATGGGCAGAGGTCTCAGGGGTAGAGGACGCGGGTTCGAGCCGGACCTTAAATTCACCCGTCGCGGGCAGGGTGAAAATTCATGGCTCGACTGACCTCCCGGCCAGAAGCAGCCGGGAGATCAGGTTAGTTGAGGTCATCGAGGGTGAGGGTGAAGTGCTGCGGGCCGCCCTGGGCGATGGCACGTTGCACGGCTTTCTGTTCGGCGCGGACGATCCAGTTCTTGATGTCTCTGCCGGACATACCGTGAGACTTTTCGGCCAGTGGGCGTGAAGCTTCGGCGAGCGAAAAGTCCAGCGGCTTCGCACGGAGGAGAATCTCCAGCAGCCGAATGCGAGGTTGCAGATTCGGCAGCGGAATTTCGATCTGCTCCTGCAGCCGGCTGCGGATGGCGGCATCGATCTGGTCGACGCGGTTGGTGGCAGCGAGTAGAAAAACATGCGCCGTGGATCTGCAGATGCCGTCGATTTCCTGCAGCAGCTGTCCGATCACCTCTTGTAAAAGCGAGTCGTTGCCGCTGACGGCGCGGTCTCGGGTCAGGATGTCCAGTTCGTCGAGAAAGAGGATTCCCGGCGCCGCGGCCCGCGCCCGCTCAAACAGCTCCTTCACCCGGTGCCCGCTCTGTCCGAGGAAGTTAGCCTTGAGGTCGGCCGTGGTGGCGGCGACAAACGACAGACCGCTTTCATTCGCCAAGGTGCGAGCAATCTGAGTCTTACCCACACCCGGAGGCCCGACCAGCAACAGCCCTGTGGGAATGGAAACGCCGCGTGCTTTCCATGCTTCGAGGTTCCCAAGCAGCGCGCAGAGAGCGCGGAGTTTCTCTTCCGTTTCCCGGGGCAGGATCAACGTCCGCCAGGTGGCTTCCTCGTCTACCTGCGTGTTGCCCGCTGCCCGCAGCGATTGGAGTGCCGAGTCAAAGTGCCGTGCCTGCACTTCTCCGGGATAGGCCGCAGCCACCACTTTACTCGCCAGCATGGCCAGATTGCGGCCCGACATGCCGACGGTGCGCGCGCCGAGGCTAGCCGGAACATGAACGGAAACGTGCAACGCCTCCAGTTCCTTCTGGAAGATCTCCGAGCGCGCTTGTTCCGCTGGCGGTCCAATCTCCATCTCAGCCGCGAAGCGGGAGAGAATGGCGTCGTCCAGCCGATCGCGGCGATTGGTCGCTCCAATTAACCAGACGCCTTCCTCCTTGCCGCTCCACTCGGAAAGAAACGCCTGCACCAGTTCCATGCCGATCGCATCGGTTTCAGCGGCGCCGCGCTTGCCGAGAAGACCGTCGCACTCGTCGAGGAACAGGACCGCAGGCTTGTTGGAGCGAACCTCCTTCCAGAGCTCCGCCACCCTCTGCGCACTCTGGCCCAGGTTCGGACACTTCAACTCGGCGAGCGTGGGACGGAAGAAGCGGCAGTTGCCCATGACCTCGGCCAGAGTGGTGGCCAGCAGAGTTTTACCTATCCCTGGCGGACCATGGAGCAGGACCGCCTGCGGGCATCTCGCAATGCCATCGAGAAACAGGTCGACCTGCCGCATCATCTCGAGCTTCTGGGTCTCTGGCAGGCAGACCCTCTTCCAGGCTTCCTGTGCCGAGGAAGATTGTTGCCGGCGTGTGTGCATTTGCCGCAGTTTTACTTCGACAGTTCGCAGCCGTTGTTCCCGCTCGACCAGTTGGCGAAACTCCTCCATCGTGGGCGTGAGCAATGTGCTGCAGGCTGCCAGTGCTTCGGAATAAAGCGAGAGAGCCTGACAGGATTTGCCGTCTTTTCTCGTGAGTGTAAGGGGTATCTACGAGCGGGTAAAGGGGAGTGGCGTCTGGTGGATTCGATGGACAGACGCCAGCGGCCATAAGCGTCGTGAAAAGATTGGGCGGTATTCGGACGCAACTGTCCTCTTGGCGAAGCGCAAAACGGAGAAGTTGCAGCAAATTAAATTACCAGAAAATTTCCGCAAGAAGCCCCTGCCGCTCTCCGCTTTGATTTCAGATGCGATCGCATATTCCACGGCGTCGAATGGTCGGCGGTCAACCCATGAACTCAAACTGAAGTTCGCGCTCATCGAATCAGCATTTGGCACACGCCAAGCGGGTTCTATTGCCAAAAGCGAGATTGTCGCGTGGCTTCAGAGCGAAGCTGAGAAACGCAACTGGAAACCTGGCACCGTCAATCGATATCAAGCCGCGTTCAGCCTGATCTTCCGAGTAGCCATTGACAACGAAAAGCTTACGGTCAACTCGGCGGCGCGGATACGACGCAAACGGGAAGACAATGGCCGAATCCGCTTCCTCAGTATCAAGGAGGAACAGAGACTTAGCAAAACTCTGCAAGACCACTATTCCTTCTATCTTCCTGCGTTTTTGATTTCGATCCATAGCGGAATGCGGGCCTCGGAGCAATGGAGCACGGAGTGGGAAGATGTCGATTTCAAACGGAAATTCTTGCCATACGACAGACAAAAAACGGACCGAACGGTCCTACCCGTAGACACGTACCGATGAATGCAATCATGGTCCGCTGTTTCCATCAACTGCTGAAGAGAAGGACTAGGTGTGGTGTATCAACAGGTTGTTCCGATTTAAGCCGGAACGGGTAATGGGTGGAGCAAGGCCCAGACTACTGTGCGGGCGATGCCAGTTGTATGCGTGCAACCAGGAGCGAAGCTCCTGGTTG
>JBAVOQ010000155.1:0-22064 GCA_049692235.1 Acidobacteriaceae bacterium
GCCCGATCCGCCGATGCCCTCCACCAAGCTGTTTCCGAGGCCATTCCCACCCTCTCCCCATCCAACCCTCAAGCCTGGTTCCGCCATTGCGGATACTATATACACCTATAGGTGAAATGCTCTAGACAAAAAGAGCAGAGGGCCCACCGGCCTCGTGCTCTTTTTGTTGCTGGCCAGTACCCGTTGCGCAGCAAGCATTCCTGAGAGTTTGTCATTCTGGGGTCGCCGTGGCGACCCCAGGATCGCTGTATGACGGGGGAAACGCCTACACGTAGATTCCGGTCGCCGGTGCGACACTACCCGACCAGAGCATGACAAAGCCTTCGTTGAGAAGGATCTAAAGTTTCCATGTCCCACCTGGGTGCAGCAATTAAAAGAGGAAGCCCGAAGGCTTCCTCTTTTAATTGCTGCCAGGTTCATCCTAGAACTCGAACGAACCTTTGATCTGAATCAACCGGGGAGCAGCGTTTCCACCCAGTCCGGAACCAAGAATGCTCGTGGGTGTGTTGACCGTGCTGGTGATGGCACCGGCAAAGCCATTGGTAGGGTTGATATCTGAGCTGGGGCTGGAAAAGTTCGGGTGGTTCAACAGGTTGAAGAACTGCGCGCCCACAGTAAATTTCGCAGACTCCCACTTCGGGATGGCGAAGCTCTTTAAAACTGCCATATCTGTGTCTGTATAGGAGGGCCCGACCGATTGGTTTCGCTCTTGCTGTCCGAAGGCTGTCGGCAAGGTATAGTTCGCCGGATTGACGATGGCGCACGGGTTTGTGTTGGTACCGGCTGCAAGGTTGTATACGTGACTGCCTCCGCAGGTATGCACATTGTTCAGCTGTTTGGCAAAGATCGTGCTTCCATAGTTGGTCAGGGAGTTCGTCACGACGCTGTCCACCACCGTGAACGGGAAGCCCGTGTGATGGAAGACTGTGCCTGAGACTTCCCAGCCGTCCGTGATGACGTGCGGGCCCCGATAGTAGGGAAGGTCGTAGACGTAGCTGGCCGTGATATTGTGCCGCACATCGTAGTCCGCGTTGCCATAGTTCTGGGCTAGGTTGAACGGGTTGGTCGGCGACAGAACACTTTGACCCGATCCGCTGAAGTTCAAGATACCGCCGTTTGAGATCTCATCCATCGCGTGACTGTATTCATAGTTAAACTGCAGCAGAAGAGATTTAGACCGGTGCTGGACTGTGGCGACAATGCCGTTGTAATTGGAAACGGCGTTGCTGTAAACCTCCGTCACACCTGAAAAGTTAGGATTGGGGGGAGCTGTGCCGTTGATACCCGTGAAACCCGCCGGCGCACCGTATGCGTTCACGCTGTTGTTCAAGTTTGGTTCATGGTAGCCGCGATTGCCGACGTAATTCAGGTCGAACACGGTGTTCCTTCCGAACTGGCGCTGGATCTCGAGGTTCCATTCCTCATAAACCGGATACCGCAGGTTGTGATAAGGATTCGTGAAGTTCGGCGCCCCGAATCCTGCGACGGACGCAGAGAGGGTGCTGTAGCTTGCGCCCTGTCCAAACCCAGTGACTAGAGCCGTATTCGAGGCACCGGTTACAGTTTCGCCGCTGACCGGATCAGCAGGATTTGGGCTGATAGTGGTCGGAGATCCATATAAGGGTCCGAAGAGTGCGAACGAATTGTTGACCGGGGTGTTATTCAGGACGGAATCCGCAATCGTTGCCGGAAAGACATCCGTGAACATTCCGAACCCGCCGCGGACGACCGTCGAGGTGCCATCGCCGAACGGTGACCAGGCAAACCCAACGCGGGGCTGAATTGAGATGGACTGGAAATTTTTAAATGCTTGGTGACGGCCCGTCGAGATCAGCTTGTTATAGGCGGTGGTTGGGTCCGTGCTCGCGCCTGCGAAATCGCCGCCGAGAACCGCAAAGCAATTCGTTTGGCACACCGGATTGGAGTTATGTTCGACGCGTACTGCCGCCGTGATCGAGAGATTCGGAACCGGCTTCCATTCATCCTGGAAATATCCGGCTTCATTGTAGAGCGCTACCGGTTGTGTCAGGCGTTGTGGATAGAACTGTAAATACCGATCGAAGGATGGCGTGATGTTCGCGCCGGAATAGGGATCGACGCCGGCGAAGCTCGATTCTGACGCAAAGATTTCCGGCGTGGTGCGGATACTCGGGCTGTAGTCTGTCACGTCATCCCGGCGGAAGTAGTAGCCGAATTTGAAGTTGTTCCGGCCCTTGATCACGCTGACGTCGTCGATGAACTGATAATTCGTCACGTTGCGTCCCTGAGGCCAGACAAAGTTTTCACCGCCGAGGAAGTTCGGCCCGAATGATCCATCAACGAAAATCACTGAGTAGGGCACTAGCAACTTCGATGCAGCCAGGTTCTGGTCGGTGAAGATCGCTGAATACCAGAGAAGCGCAAACGTGAACTGATTGGTGATATTTGGCGTAAAGACGTGGGTCTCGCCCAACTGGCCGGAATACTGCGGCTGAACGCTAGCCGCATTGAAAATTGGATCCAGCAGGTCGGTATAGGTCGCCTGCACGCCGCGATCCATGTCATAGGTACCGTATAGAGAGTCTTTCTCGCCGATATGGTGGTCGATGCGGCCTTGAAACAGCCACTCGTGGGTGAAGTTCGTCGAGGTCGCGTTGTAGCTGACGACGTTCGGATCAGCCTTCGTCACCGTCGCATTGTTATAACCCGGGGCGTTCTGGTAGACGCTCAAAATCTGCTTGTAAATCGGCACGTCGCTGGCCGGAACCTGTCGCACACCGTTCGGCAGGCTGGCGCTCACCAGCGAGGCGCAAGGAACGCCAGTCGCGGATATACCCGTTGTCAAACAGGCCACGTAGTCAGGACTCGGCGAGAGCTGCGCCGCTTCCACCGGCAGCACAACGCGCAGACCCTCATAATCTCCGAAGAAGAACGTCTTATTCTTGTAGATCGGGCCGCCGATTGAGGCCGCGAACTGATTGACATTGTCGAAGGGCCGCTTGTTACCCTGCTGGTTGTTGAAATAGTCGTTGGCGTTCAACGTCCGACCGTTCCACCAGTAGAGCGCGTTTCCATGGAACTGGTTGGTGCCGGATTTGGTGATTTCATTGATCTGCGCGCCGCCCAGGCCGCCGTACTGCGCACCATAGGCATTGCTGACCACCGTGACCGAGGCAATCGCGTTGTTGCCCAGCAGCAGATTGGTCGCACCGGAGTTGTTCAGGTTCAGGAACGGATCGTTCAAATACATGCCGTTAACCGTGAACGTGTTCGACACTGCCGGCAGACCGAATGAGGAGAAGTTACCGTAGCCGAATCCACTGTTGTTGCTGGGCGTCGAGGTGTTCATGACGGAGCCGGGGGCCGTCTGCGCCACGAACGTCAGGTCGTTGCCGGGGTTCGGCAGCCTTTGAACTTGCTTGGTATTGAAGGTCGTGGTGATGTCGGCGTTTTCCGTGCTTAGCAGCGGCTCTGCTTCCGTCACGGTCACCGTCTGCGACGATTTGCCCAGCGTCATTTTCACATCGCCGTTCGCGATTGCGCCGCCCGCTACGTGCGCGGTGGTCGAGGTAGTCTCAAAACCTGGGCCGCTGATCTTGATCGAGTAGGTGCCCGGCTGCAGCAGCGCTGTATGGTAGCCACCAGTCGCGTTGGTCGTACTCGTATACGTCGCGCCGGTATCCAAGCTCTTGATGACAACTGTCGCGCCCGGAATGGCCGCCCCGGTTGGGTCCGTCACGCGGCCGGAAATATCGCCCGAGGTGAGCGATTGGGCGAAAGCGATTGGCTGCGAAGTTTGAATAAACATCGCTGCTCCCAGCAGCATTGCGAAGGTGACCGCGGTGCGGATCCAGCCGTTGTGTCGAAATTGCATTGAATTCCCTCTCTTGCTTTGTTTAGTTCACGAGCCGGCAACCGGTCTCGCGCCTATCTTTAACGGTGCTTCGTCAAACACTGTGATGCCCTTCCGGGCGTCGTGTACGAACGGCACTTCCTGCTTCCTGAAACACTTCACTGTGATGTGGCTTACTCATCCAGGTCGAAAACGTACGGTGGGCTCGAGGAAGAAGTTGGCGCGGGGGTCGTCAACTCGATAAACCCGTAGATTGCCATTGAGGTCTAAAATAAGCAATTCATAGGCCAGATAAAAGAATGCGCAAAGTCAATAGGTTACGCGCCGATGCTCACAGATTATCGATGATAGTTATGGTATTAAAGATGTGAGAATATGAAAAATAATAGAAGCTTTGCCATGCGAGTGCGGAACGTTCGCCAGAGAGACGGCATAATCTTCACTGTCGGTTAGAATCACCGCTTCTTCCGCGCAACTTGCCCGCTGAACCACTTCGCCAATGGGGTCGAAATTGTCGTCCCCACCATCGCGTTACCCCTTCCTCGATTCCTGCCCCCGCAAGCTCGCCACATTCCCCGACGGACCTCTCACCTCTAGACAGAAAACTCCAGTAAAGTATGGAAAGGATGGAAATTCAGCTGGTCACACTCGGGCGGCGCACCACTGGCAAGCAGGCTGCCGCCGATGAAATGTATTCCGGCTATTGCCAGCGGATTGAGCGGCATTGCGGCTGCCGGACAGAACACTACGCGACTGAGGAAAAGTTTTTCGCCGCCTGGGAACGTGGAAGTCGCGCCCGCTCCATGCTGATTTTGCTGGACCATCGCGGCCGCACATGGTCTTCAGAAACCTTTGCGGAATGGCTGCAACGGGAACGCGATCGCGGCATACAGTTGTTCACATTCGCGGTTGGACCTGCGGATGGCTGGTCAGAAGCGGTGCTACGGGAAGCCACCACGCGTCGCGATTGGCTTGTATTGTCGCTTGGACCAATGACGTTGCCTCACGAGCTGGCTGCGGTCGTTCTCGCGGAACAAATCTATCGCGCCTTCACCATCGTCGAAGGTCATCCTTATCACTTAGGACATTAAGACCCACGTGCAGCCTTAAGCCGCTGGCTTTTAGCCGGTAGCCAAAGGCTAATAGCTAAAGGTTGGCTTATGACAGATGCAAGGCGCGGACTGATTCTGATCAACACGGGTCCCGGCAAAGGGAAGACAACTGCTGCGATGGGCACAGGACTGCGCGCCGTCGGCAATGGCATGCGGGTGTTGATGCTGCAATTCCTGAAAGGTTCCTGGCACTACGGCGAGCTTGATGCCGTCCAGGCCTTCGGCGGCAACTGGGTGATGAAGCAAATGGGCCGCGGCTTCGTGAAAATTGGCGGCGCGGAAACCGATCCGGAAGATATTCGCATGGTGGAGGCCGCATGGGAAGAAGCTCGCCAGGCCATTTTCTCAGGTGAGTGGGATATGGTGATCCTCGACGAAATCAACTACGCCATCGGCTACAACATGCTCGATCCGGCGCGCGTTGTCGAAGCGCTGAAGCAGAAGCCGGAGATGGTGCACGTGATCCTGACCGGTCGCAATGCGCATCCCAGCTTGATTGAGATTGCAGATACCGTGACGGAAATGCGTGAAGTGAAGCATGCCTATCAGAAGGGAATTCTGGCGCAGCGCGGTATCGAATATTAGAACCCGCTACAACTTCGGCGCTGCAGTTTTCGGCTGCACAATCAGGTTGACCGGCACCGGTATCGAGTAGGGCGAGCCCGGAGCTTCGACCAAACTGGTCGGCGTGATGGTGTAGACGAGCAGCTGCTGAAAATTGGTGCTGATCGCATACAGATGGTTCGCGTTATCCCAGAACATCTGTTGAATCTCCTGGCCAGTGTCGAGTTGTCCGCTGTAGGCAACGACAACTCCGCCGGCTTCCACATGAAACAGCTGCAGTCCGTTGACGCCACCCACCGCCAGCAGCTTGCCCGAAGGCGACATCTTCATATCCAGCACCGCGCCCACATCGACGTAGGCCATATTTGAACCGCCGGTCAGCTTCAGATTTCCGGAATTGTCCGCAGTGTAGGTTGCAATCTGAAACGGACCATACGCGCCGATGTCTGGAATTCCTTCCATCACAACTGCGACGTGATTGTACGGATCGGCGGCTGTCAGCACCGGACAATAGAAGCCCTTCGTATTGGTCAAGGGTGGCAGTGGAGCACTGACCTTTTTTGCGGCTAGAAATCCATCGGCACTCCGTTGGAAGCCGTAAATAAAGCCAGTGTTGTTCGCGGGATTTCCAAATAGCTCGCACGCCGCACCGTACGCCCATCCATTATTTCCAACGAAGCTGAGCGGAACATTCAGGTATGGGCTGTTGCCGGAATGATCGAGATACTTCACTCCACCGGTTTGCCAGTTCACACGGAAGGATTGATACGTATTGTTGGCGCAATAGGGATTGCCGGATTCCAGACTGTATAGAGTATTGCCGGAGTGATCCATAAAGAGCGGCCCGATCGCATCGCAATCGCTGCCCTGGTGACGTGGATCTTCCGTCGATGTGGCCTTATATAAGGCGCCGTTTTTTCCCATCAGGTAGGAGTCGATGTGAATCTCGTCCGTGTCCGCGCCGAAAAGATATTTTCCATTGACGGCCATGCTTGTTACCGGGCCGGCGAATGGCTCGCCGGGTATGGGTGTCAGACTTCCATCCGCGGCCGCCGCAAACGCGTTGATCTTATACACGCCAATGTCGTACACGCCGGAGACATAGACGTACGCGACCGGGGATGGGCTCGTCGAACTCGCGGCAGGCTCGATGCTTTGCGCGGTTGTGATCTGCGTTGTGGCTGCGATAAAGCCCAGGATGGCGAGGGCGGAAAGGGCGGACAGGGCGGACAGAATGTACTTCATCGGGATTCTCCCTTCTTTCAGAGGAAAACGCACCCAGTGTACGCTTATCATTAAAATTGCGGCAACGCCGCTCGCGGCCGCATACGTTCGCAGTTCGCACATCCGCTTGGTACAGTTGAGGAACAATATGTCCTGGTTTAAACGCAACGAAAACGAAAACGAGATTGAGACCACGTCAGAGAAGAATGTCCGTACCGAGGGTCTGTGGACCAAGTGCGACAGCTGCGGCCAGACCATTTGGAAGGCTGACCTGGAAGCCAATCTGAACGTCTGCCCGAAATGCGGCAAGCACTTCAAACTTTCAGCCAAGGCTCGCATCGATAGCCTGCTTGAGCCCGGCTACCGCCTGATCGACACGGAGTTGCGTTCGACCGATCCGCTCGATTTTACCGATCTGAAACCATACAAGTCTCGCCTGCAGAAGGCGCAGCGCGATACGGGAATGAATGACGCCATCCTGACCGCGCTCGGCAATATGGGGCACCACGCCGTCGTCCTGAGTGCGATGGAGTATGCCTTCATTGGTGGCAGCATGGGTGCCGTGGTGGGAGAAACCATCAGCCGTGCCGCCGACCATTCGCTTGAAACCCGCCATCCTCTCGTCATCGTCGCCACCTCCGGCGGAGCGCGCATGATGGAAGGCATCGTCAGCCTGATGCAGCTGCCAAAAATTTCCGCTCGTCTGGCGCTGATGGATGACGCTAAAATTCCTTATATCTCTGTGCTCACCGATCCCACTTTCGGCGGCGTCACTGCCAGCTTCGCCATGTTGGGGGATCTCAACGTTGCCGAGCCCGATGCGCTGATCGGTTTTGCCGGCCCTCGCGTCATCGAGCAAACCATTCGCCAGAAACTGCCGGAAGGTTTTCAGCGATCAGAGTTTCTGCTGGAACACGGAATGCTCGACGCCGTCGTTCCCCGCCGGGAATTGAAGCAGTATCTCATCCGCGCCCTCGACTTTATGCAGCCTGCCAGCTGACATCGTCCTGCGGCGCAGACGCCCGCAACCAAATCGATCTGCCATCGGACGACATTGCAAAAAAATCAGCGGATCGTTTCGCTGGGCCGGTTCAAGTACCATCGCCGCACAAAGAAATATGCGATGGAAACCGTCAATGCGCCCGACAATGCCCTGACTTCCATTTTGCTGGAATGGGAAAGCAGCCAGATCACCACGATCGAACCCAGAATTCCGATCAGCGGGCCGCCCGGTGCGCGGAAGGCCCCAGGCACTCGCTTGCGCGTGTAGCGCAGCTTCAATGCACCCAGGCAAATCGCAAGGTACACGCACAAAATGGACGTGCTGGAAAGGATAGCGAGGTGCTTAAACCCGCCCGACGCTGCCAGCAGAAACATCAGGGTGGCCACCGTGAGTATCGCCACGTGTGGCGTACGAAACCGCGGATGGACTCGGGCGAGAGCCGCTGGAAGCATCCCGTCCTCGGCAGCCAGAAAAAATGCGCGTGGCGTCGACAACAGTCCGCCGGCCAGCGATCCAAAAATCGACACCGCCACGCCGATCATCACCAGCGTGGAGCCAGCCACACCGACGACTCGCCCGGCGACCGCCGCCAAGGGTGCGGTCGTCTGGTGTGCCAACTCGCCGCCGAGAACTCCCCTGGCTAACCAGTTGCAAGGCGACATACAGCAGAATGACCGTGCCGGTTGCGCCGAACATGGCTCGCGGCACGGTGCGCGCCGGATCGCGAATTTCAGCGCTGGGTGCGAGCGCTTCTTCAATGCCCTGAAATGCGAAGAACAGAATGAGCGATGCCTCACCCAACTTCGCCGCCGGAGGCCATCCCGCCCATCGCAGCTGATGCCAGTGCACAAAAAATATTCCGGCGACAATGGCGAGCAGCAACGGAACCAGCTTGGCGACGGTCGAAGCCACGGCGACGCGCAATCCCTGGCGAACCCCGATAATGTTCACCGCAGCCAGTCCGCCGAACACTAAAAATAACGTCAGAACCCGAGGTGTTCCATGACCCAGCGCAGGCACCCAGAACGCCAGCGAACCCAGCAGCGCCACAGCCAGCGCGGCACACGCAGTCACCTCATATCCTACCGAGTACATCATCCAGGCCAAAAACCCCATCAACGGTCCGAAGGCCTCCTCAACATACGCGACGCCACCCCCGGAACGATGGACGAAGCTTCCTATTTCGATGTAGCAGGTCAGCACCAGAGCCACGGCGATTCCGCAAACGAAATAGGCCACAATCGCGGACGGCCCCAGGATTGCGGCGACAAAGGCAGGGACAACGAAGATTCCGGCTCCCACCGCGATGTTGACTGCAGCAGCGCCCAGCCCCCACGGTCCGATGACCCGCTTCAGCTTGTTGTCTGCGTGCGACACTTTGTCGGGGGTCTGGCCGAGAATTTTCTCTGGCGTCATGGACTCGGTCGGCTGCGATTCAAAATGTTTGGGCGGAGGAAGTCTGGCTCCATCCGCCCAAAGTTTGCTTTCCTGCGATTGAGTTTACTGCTTGCCCCAGAAATCCGGAGATGCAATCTTCCAGCGGTCGGGTGCGTAGCTCATCTTCGGATCCATGGAGTACAGATTCGTGTGGATGGAGGCAAACGCAGACGCTTCCAGGTCGCTCATTTTCTTTTTCTTGTCCGCACCGGTAGCCGCCCATGCCTTCTGTGCGCCCGCGCGATGCTCATCAAGCTCCGCCAGGGACTTTAAGGGCGACGTCGCAATATACACGCCGCCTTCGTCGCCGAAATATTCCTCCCACATCGCGAAATGCGTGTTGGGAACTTGTCCGTATACCTCATTGTGGAGCTTCGCCAGTTCCTTCCACTCCGCCTCATGCCCCGGTTTGATGTCGATGACCGTGATCTCCATGTAGCGCATCTGTGCCAGGTCCACATTGGGCGAGATGCTCAAGTCCGGCTCATAGCGAAACACCATCGTAGAGAAGGAACTGAGCAATTTGCCGTCCGCCTCCATCGCATTGTCGAAGTCCGTCGCCAGCGTCGATTCGTTCGTCATCGCCGCATTCGACTTCTCCCAGTCTGCGAATGAATCGTATGGAATAAAGAACAGCGCCCGGCTGGGGCCGGACATCGAGACTGCCGCGAAGTAATGGTCGGGCGACTTTGCCTTCTGCATTGCCTGCACAAACGCACTTTCCGACTTCTGGTGCGCCATGCCGGCCATGCCCGGCTTCACCATTTCTCTCTGCACCACCAGCACATTGGGCGGCGACAGATTTGGCTGTGAATCCTGCGCGTTCGCCGATCCCGATCCGGCAAAACCGATTCCTGAAAACATCAAACACAGTCCCGCGAATGTCCCAAATTGCTTTTTCATGGATTGCTCGCCTCCTAGGCGTGAAGTGATTTTTATTGCCAGGAATGTCGTGCGATAGGGGGCTCGGCCAGATATCTGAAGGGATTAGCAAAGGATCTGGACGATACCGTCGTTCGTTCGTGGTGAGGATGAACATACGCCACAGCGGCAACAACTAGCAATCATGAAATGTAGAGGCCGTTCAGTTTCGAAATCCCCCCTGTTCGGGCTCTCCCTGCTAGGCTCGTGGAGTTCCCGCCGCATGTTTCATGTCGGCCTTGTCCAGCCAGGGCACCGCGCCAAATGCGCCCAGCCACGATCCCGCCGCCGCGAACAGCACATACACCGCATTGCCCGTGTAGCTGATCACGGCGAAAGCCGCCAGCAAATACCACAGGCTGCTCCAACTGGCCGCCACGCTGCGCCGTCGCGCCGTCACGGCGGCGTTGAACATCACATACACGGCATCGGTGGCTGCGGTCGATGCCAAGACTCCAAGGGCGATGAAAGGATTCGGTGCATGCATGTGCAGCATCATTGCGGTGGCTCCAGGCTTGCAACGGCTTGTTTGCAATCCTACGGGAACCGCGTCCGTTTTTATTCCTGCACTCGTGCGTAGGCGTAGGGTCCGTCGGGAATCACGGCCACACGGGCATTCTTCGGCAGCCTCGACAGCAAGCCAGCCACCGCCGCTGAAGCGCTATCAAAGGCGTTCGACCGCATGGAACCCAAATCCTCGTGGGCGATTCCTGGCGTGTACAGCAGGACATCGTGTTTCAATCCCACCAGCGCCAGCTTTTCCAGCTGCCATTGATCCACTTCCACGGGCGTGTTTTCAATTGCATTCAGAAACTCCCGCGGACCCGCATAGCGGCGCATCATGGCGGCAAACTCCGGCGATCCGACACCTTCCGTGCATTCGCCCAGAATCAGGATGGTTCCCCCCGGTTTCAAAATGTGCTGCACCGCGGTGACTCCCTTGATGGTTTGATAGAAGGTCAAGTCCAGTGGATATCCGGCCGCCGAGGTGATGACAGCATCCACCGGCTCCGGCAGATATTCCACCGAGGAGCTCCGCAGAAATTCCACACCGGCGGCATGGGCCGCCACCGGCTCGCCGGCAAACACGCCGGAGATCTCCCGCGCCTTGGTCAGCGTCACGTCCAGCATAAAGTCGTGACGCGCCATACGCGCCACTTCCAGCAGCTCGGCGTGCAGCGGGTTGTCGCGGATCGAGCCTTCCGTCGCCCGCTTCTCGCGCATGAATCGCGGCGAGTGAATCACCTTGATGGTTTCCTGCGCCGCCAGTCCCGGCGCCACCAGCTTGCGTCCACCAGAAAATCCCAGCATCAGGTGCTGCTCAATAAATCCCAGGGTCAGGTGCAGGTCCGCCGCCATGAATCGTTCGTCAATATAGACCGGCGTTCCCTGCTGCGTCGTGCCGACAAAGCGATGCAGTTCCCGATCCTTCGCGTCGTGATTGGCGATACGGTAGGTCGCTGCTATCTTCGCTCCCAGGATGGTCCGCAGCTCGTCCTCGGTCGCCACGCGATGCAGGCCCGTGGCGATGCAGATGGTCACATTCTCCGGTGGAATGCCGACGCGATGCAGCCGTTCCAGCACGGGAGGCAGCGTAATCGGATTGGGAGCGGGACGGGTGATGTCGCAGACGGAAATGGCCGCCGTCTTTTTTCCGCCCGCCAACTTCATCAGCGGCAGTCCGGATACAGGAGCATCCAGCGCTGTTGTCAGCGTCTTCTCCGCGTCCGCCAGAGGTGGCGCGGAATGCACCTTCACGACATGATAACGAGGACCTTCGGGGAGCTGCAGCGACAAGCCCTGTTTGCCGAATGCGAAATGAACCTTCATCCGTCTTTTCTCCATCGACTTGCAAACGGTTGCCCTGGAGCCGCTCGACTTGTTATCCGGTGACCGCATGCGGGCTGCGCAACGTGATCAAGGTCAGCTCCGGCCGGCAATCAAATCGAAAGGGCACCCCGACAGCGCCGATGCCGCGGTTGACATACAACTGCAAATCATTCTGCAGGTGAAAGAGTCCTTCAATATACTTCCGCCCGTACGGCGGGGTGTACAAAGCCCCGATGAAAGGAACTCGCACCTGGCCCCCGTGCGTGTGACCGGAGAGCATTAGGTCCACGCCGCCGTGTTTCACCACCCTGTCGGCATAATCGGGTTCGTGCCCCAAAAGGATCACCGGTTCGTTCGCCGTCTGCAGCGTACGCGGGGCTGCCAGGTGCAGGTCCGGGTCGCTTTCACCAATGTCCTTCACCCCGCCGATCCACAGCCGCGCTCCATTTCGCTCGAATGGCACGTAGGCGTTTGCCAGCACCGGCAGGCCGTGGGTTTCGAGCGCATCCGTCACAATTTCCGCGCCGACCACGACGTCGTGATTGCCCAGCACGCACCACCGCACCGGACATTCGATGCCCGACAGAATTTCCGCGCAAGGGTAGCTGCTCTTGGCCCCGAAGGCCTTCGGCATCGGCCCTTCGCTGACATAATCGCCGGTCAGCAGAACCATATCCGGCGCCAGGCGATTCACTTCCGCCACAACATGCCGGGCATACGACGGCTCGGTGTATTGCTCGTAGTGGATGTCTGAAATTTGGGCGATCCGCAGGCCATCCAGCGCTGGAGAGAGCCGTTTCAGTTGAATCGTGCGGTGTACGATTTCCAGATGATGGCGCTCGAACTCCCCGGAATACGCCAGCAGGCCAGCCGCACCGAGACCTGAGATCTGAAGAAAGCGCCGTCTCGTGATGGAATGTTTGGAATCTTCAGCCACTCTTTCAGGATAAAGCATCCTCTCGTCAAAGCTTCTTCACGTCTCGCATCGCCCGATTTTGGTGTCCGGAAACGCGACGAAGAGCAATTTTGATTTTCTTTGACGGCCCGAAACCCGGGTGCTATGATCCTCCTCGTCGCAACGACTCCACCAGTCCGCACTGCCCCGAAGTCCTCTTCGTTTCGCTACCGGGCCCTGCGCTCGACACCGGGAAGGGAGATGGGTTGTGGACCAAACGTCGAGTGGTTTCCGCGAAACTTCGCACCCATTGGCAGATTTCCCCCTAACCCTGAATCCAGCCCATGTTGGCTTCGCGTCCGTTGTTGCCGCGATTTGCCTGGGTCTCCTCATCTGCTCTTCTGCCCTGTTTGGCCAAGCGCAGACGACCGCCCCGCAAGCCCACACCGCCACCGCTCCATGGCCTCCCGCGCGCGATCGAGGCAGAGCCGTCTGGGCTTCCAGCAACCAGCGTACCGACGCCATTCGCGCCATCAGCGAGACCATCGATGCGGCTGATCTGGCCTGGAATTATGGCGACACCAAGGCATGGGCCGCCCATTACGCCAGCCGTGCAGAGTGGGTTCAGGCTTCCTCCAGATCACACTCTACCGTGACGTCGCGGCGGCAAGTAGAAAAATTGCTCTCCGTCGCGCAGTCGCATTTCCATCCCTACACCCGCACCCAGATATGGATTCGCTTTATCGCTCCGAATCGTGCGGAGGTCCACTCCAACATTCAGTTCATCCGAGGCAAGCCGGTCGCGCCCTTTGCGAACGGCCCTTCCGTGCAGTTATTCACTTTGGAAGGCGGCACCTGGCGGATTGTGGGCCAATACAACGGCGCAATCCCTCACTCGAATATCTGCGGAATCATAGGAAATGCCTGCTGTTCCGGCTGGGTGAATGGCGGCTTCCAGGGTCCCCTGCACATCAGTTTTTGCAATAGCAACGCCGTCTGCTCGGCCAACAACACCTGCGTTGCCGCGCCGCCGCCACCGGCTTGCGGCGGAATCGGCCAGGCCTGTTGCCCAGATCCCGACAGCAATGACTCAGCCTATGACTATTGCAGCGACAAAGCCGCGGTCTGCGCCCCATGGCAAGGCGCGCACGGTACCTGCAACCCGTGCGGCGCAGCTGGCCAGGGCATCTGTCCCTCCACCGGATGCTCCAGCGGCACCGTGGCGCGGAACAATACGTGCCAGGCCTGCGGCGGTCCGGGCCAACCCTGCTGCAGCAACGGCTGCGCCGGCGGCGGCGCCTGTTCCGCGGCGTTGAACTACACTTGTACGGCATGCGGCGGGGAGGGTCTGACGCCCTGCACCGGCAATGTCTGCACCGGTAATTTGCATCCGAACTTCGAAAATGGTCAGGTTGTGTGCACCGCCAACTGTGGCTACACCCAGGGAGCTCCCTGTACGCAGGGAACCTACGGCTGCGATCAATCCGGCGTCATCACCCTTCCGCAAAACCCCTGCGTCGTGCCCCTCTCGGGAACGGACCTGTCCAACGGCGGCATCTACGACTGCTACGGGGCCACTCCCCACAACGCCATGATCGACACCTACGGGAACTGCAATTGCGTTCCAAACACGCTGAACTCATGCCCGGTCAGCAGCTCGGTGCCGAAGGCTCCTGCGTATAATCCGGGGCTATGCATCCAGGGCCAGTTTTACGATCTCGCCGGACACGGCTGCGACTAAACCGGGACGCTAACCACCCTGGCGACGACGGATGCAACTAGAAATTGAATCACTGTTCGGCGCCGATCCAGCAAAAAACATCTCTCGACACGAAACGCGTGTCTGCTACTAGAATCAACCCATGTCGTATGCTCAGGCCATCGAGAGTCTGTATGCCCGTGGGCACGAACTGGCGGGCGCCCACGCTGTCGGTGTTGCCGACTCGCCTCCTCGAAAATTCGATTTAGCGGAGATGCGCATCCTGACCGCCGCCCTGGGCTCGCCGGAATTGAAATTTCCCAGCGTGCTGATCGCCGGCACCAATGGCAAAGGTTCCACCGCCGCTATGCTGGCGAATATTCTTGGCGTGGCTGGGTATCGCGCAGGGCTCTACACTTCCCCGCATCTCACCCGCGTCAATGAGCGTGTGCAGATCAACGGCGCGACCCTCTCCGATGATGATTTCGCGCGCCTCTATTTTCGCGTGGACGAAACCGGATCGCGCCTGCTGCGTGAAGGCAAGCTGCCGCAGCACCCCAGCTTTTTCGAGTCTGTCACCGCCGTCGCCTTCCTTTATTTCGCGGAACAGGCGATCGATATCGCCGTGCTGGAAGTCGGCATGGGCGGCCGCCTCGACGCCACAAACATCGTCGAGCCGCTGCTTTCTGTGATCACCGATATTTCGCTCGATCACACGGAATGGCTGGGCGCAACCATCGATGCCATCGCGCGCGAAAAGGCCGGCATCCTGCGGCCCAATGGAACTCTGGTGACATTGCCGCAGCATCCTGTCGCGAACCAGGCGCTGGGAGAAGTCGCGGTCGATCTGAATGTGCGCGGTGTCAGCGCCGTCGAATATATGCCGCCGCGTCGCTCCGCCGAAGAAGAAGCCACCAGATTCTACGCCGAACCCTATTCTGTAACAGTGGCAGGCACATCGGTGGAGTTGCGGCCTGCCTTGGCGGGAACGCATCAGCACCGCAACGCCGCGCTTGCGGTGGCGGCCGCAATTGAATTATGTAACAGTCACAGTTACAATATAACGCCGCGGCAAATTGCGGAGGGAATCAGCACTGCCCGCTGGCCCGGTCGCCTGGAACTTTTTCCGCGCACCGATACTCGTCCTGCCGTTCTGCTCGATGTCGCCCACAATCCTGCCGGAGCCTGGACGCTGCGTTCCGCGCTCAGTACTTGGCCGGGATTGGTCACACAAATTCCAACCCAGAGAACGTTATTGTTTGGCTGTCTGCGCGAAAAGGCGGTCGAGGAGATGGCGCAGATTCTTTTCCCTGTCTTCGATCGCGTCATTCTCACCCTGGTCAACTCGCCGCGCACCGCATCGCTGGAAGAGTTGCGGGCAGTCGCTCGAGCCCTTGGCGTGGAAGCAGAAGCAGCCGCTTCTCCCGTCGTCGGAATGGACCTGGCGCAGGCCAAAACCGCCGCCAACGGCTTGATTGTCTGCGCCGGATCTGTCTACCTGGTGGGTGCGCTGCGAGACTCGCTGCTGAACCCGCAAGGCAAGGGCTAGCCCATGTCCAGCGCTCCAGAGGAAGTAGCAGCCACCCCGTTGGCGGAGCCTGCCTCTGCGGAATCGCCCTCCGCACCATTCAAGGGCTCGCGCGATCCTGCATTACCGCGCCATCCCGGTTTCTTCCGTTGGCTCACCTATCTGATCCTGTTCCCGCTTTTTTTCGTCGCTACCGCGATCTTCGGCAGCATCTCCCTAATCGCTTCCTTGTTTGACGGCACTGGGCGCGTTGAGCACTCCATCGCCCAGGCCTGGGGTGGAGTTGTCCTGCGCGTCGCGCTCTCCCCGGTACGGGTGATTGGCTCTGAGAATTTCCAGCGCGGCCATGCGGCGGTATATGTGTCGAATCACCTGTCGTACATGGACACGCCCGTGATGCTGAACAAGTTGCCCTTCCAGTTTCGGATTCTGGCGCGGCACGACCTCTTCAAAATTCCCTTCATCGGATGGTATCTCCAGCGTTCCGGCCAGATTCCCGTCGACAGCACCAGCCTGCGCTCCACGTTGGCCAGCCTCAATCGCGGCGTCAAGGCGCTGCAGGCAGGCATGCCGCTGGTCATTTTTCCCGAGGGTGGCCGCTCCCTCGACGGTCAGCTGCAGGATTTTCTCAGCGGGCCAGCCTACATGGCCATCCGTGCGCGGGTTCCGATCATACCCATGGCATTAGTCGGCACCTATGAGCTGATGCCAATGCACACCTACCATCTCACTCCCCGACCGCTGTTATTGGCGGTCGGCGCGCCCATTTCAACCGCCGAATACACCAGCAAAACCGCCGATGCGCTCACTCTCCGGATTCGCGATACCATAACGGAGATGTATACGCGTTACGCTGGCGACAACGACCGCGCTTAGCCCAGCGATACCAATATTGAGCATCCTGTGACCCATAAACCCCAACGACCCCGTATTGGCATCCCGATTCCCACCTTTGCCCAAACAGACTATAACCAGCGCACCTGGCCGCAATACGCCGCGGCCGTGGCGCAGGCCGGCGGTGAACCAGTCGAGATTCCGTTGACACTCGACCCGTCGGCAATTGCCAAGCTAGCGACTACTTGTCAGGGAATTTTGCTTCCCGGGAGCCCGGCAGACATGAATCCGGCCAAGTATGGCGAACAACGCCTCCCCGAAACCGCCGAGCCAGATCCGGCCAGGGAGAATGTCGACGAATTGCTGCTGCAGGACGCCCACAGCCTGCGCAAACCGCTGCTGACCATCTGCTACGGGACACAATCCCTGAATTGCTGGCGCACCGGGACCCTGGTGCAGGATCTGATGCAGATCCCAGTGAACCACCGAGCTGGCGGCAGCGTAGCGGTGGCACATTCGATCCTGATCGAACCCAGTTCTCAACTAGCGCGTATTGTGGGCGATAGCCCGGAAGTGACGCATACCGCGGACTTTCTGCGGTTAGCGGTCAACTCCAGCCATCACCAGGCGATTGGAATTGTGGGAGATGGTTTGCGCGTGACCGCCCGTTGCCCCCAGGACGCTGTTGTCGAGTCGATTGAGGGCACGCAGTCGGGGCATTTTGTCGTGGGGCTGCAGTGGCATCCAGAGCGCAGCCTGGAAACCAGCCCAGCCAGCCGCCTTCTTTTCCACCGGTTTGTGGAGGCCGCCGCCGCTTGGCAGCCGCGCCCCATTACCGACTCGCTGGGGTAAACTCTCCAACATGGGAGCGAACACCGGATATCTCCACGGGTTTAGCCCGTCAGGAATCGAGGCTGCGGTCTCGCCCATCCTGCTGGAGCCTTTACCTGCGGCTGTCTACCCCCTGCTGGCGCGGTATCTCCATCTGCTATCTCATTGGAATCAAAAGATGAACCTGACCGCAGTGCTCGATCCGCAGGTTCTTGTCCGCCTGCATCTTGCGGAATGCCTGCGCGCGGCCCAGAGAATCCCTCCTGAGGTCGAAACGGTGCTTGATTTCGGCTCCGGGGCCGGTTTCCCGGGGATTCCCATCCAGATTGCTCGACCGGAATTGCGGGTCACGCTCGCCGAATCCCAAAAGAAAAAAGCGTCATTTCTGAGAGAGGTGGCGCGTGAACTGGGCTTGAGAGGCGCATCGACCCATGCAGGCCGGGTGGAGGATTTGCCGACGTTTTCGGTCTTTGACCTGGTCACCCTGAGGGCCGTGGACAAGATGGGCGAGGCGATGCAAGCGGCGCTTCCCCGAATTCGGCCACCTCATGGCTCTGGCGGCGGCAAATGCATGGTGCTGACCTCGCTATCGGAGGTCCCGGCGATGATTGCCGCCAGCGGCTTGCGCGGGAAAGCCGAGCCGGTGATGATCGAATGGCTGCCACCGGAACCCATCCCCGGTACCGATCAGAGGGCCATCCTCCTCGGGTCGCGGGTCGAGTAAGGCACTGGGTATGTCGCCCTTCCGCTGCGGTTCTCGCTGCGCTTCGTATGTTCCACGTGGAACATACAAGGTTCCAGGTTATGCCAGGGTCATATTGTTCCACGTGGAACATACAGAGCCCGCCCCTTTCGCTGAAAAGTTTTCCACCGCGAGGCGGAACGCGCTCCCTTTCAGCGCGACCGCGCGGAACGCGCTAACTCGTACAAGCCATGAGACCTAGCGCGACTGTACTGGCGACATCGAATCGTTCTCCACAGATTTGTCCCGGAAATGCACAGCCTAGCCAATTGCGCGAAGGTCTTGCGTTCGGTACCCTACCGACTCAGCCCATGCGAAAAATAATTGCGGTCGTGAATCAAAAAGGCGGAGTTGGCAAGACGACCACAGCGATCAATCTTTCTGCCGGATTTGCCCTTGAAGGCGTTCCCTGCATGCTCATCGACTGCGATCCCCAGTCCAATTCCACCGGCGGCCTGGGGTTTGCGCGAGACGAAGATCGCTCCTCCACCTATACCGTGTTGATCAACGAATCGACCGTGGCCGAAGCTGCCATCGAGACCGGCATCGAACATCTGAAGCTGCTCCCCAGCAGCAAGCACCTGATCGGCGCCAATGTTGAGTTAGTGAGCGCGGAGGATCGCGCCTACCGCCTGCAAAAGGCGTTGGCAAAGTATGAGGGGCCCGAGCAGCTCTTCGTTCTGGATTGCCCGCCCGCCCTCGATTTGTTGACCCTGAATGCCCTCGTTTCCGCGGATTCCCTCCTAATCCCAATGCAGGCGGAGTATTTTGCTCTGGAAGGCGTCAGCGAACTGGTCCAGACCCTGGATCGGGTGCGCGATGGGTTCAAGCCGGAGTTGGTGATCGAGGGCGTTGTACTGACCATGTACGACGAACGCACCAACCTGGCCCAGCAAGTCACGGAGAATCTGCGGGAATTTTTTGGGGACAAACTGCTGAAGACCAATATTCCGCGAAATATCCGGTTGGCAGAGGCCCCCAGTCACGGCAAGCCAGTCCAACTCTACGATCCACGTTCCCGCGGCGCAGAAAGCTATATGGACCTGGCGAGGGAAATTCTATTACGCAACAACATTGAAAGCCCACGCGAGCTGGCTCGAAAGACCGAATCGAAGCGCGCCAAAGATGGAGCCAAAGTTCGCTTTTGGCCCTACACCTGATGCGCCAGCCAGATCGGCTGCACTTTGCCAGCCGTCCCAATTGCGTTTTCGCGATGATTTTTATGGATATAGAAGGGAGAACTTCGCTGTATGTCTCGAAATGAAGGAAAAAATCCAGGCAAAGTTGAGCCCCCCAAGCGCCGCGCACTCGGCAAGGGTTTGGAGTCGTTGCTGTCGACACCCGCTCCTCATGATGTGGTAGCCCGTTCCCGCGCCTACGCGGCGGCCGGCTCCGCAACCACGCCGATGCCGCACACTGCGGACGATCCGTTTGTCGCCCATGCTGGCGGTACGCCGCGCGAAGTTCCGACGGACCAGATCGATCCCAATCCGTACCAAACCCGCATGCAGGTGGATGAGCAGAAGCTGGACGAACTGGCGCGCTCCATCGTCGCCAATGGCGTGGTCCAGCCCATCATCGTGCGGCCGCTGCCCAATGGACGGTTCCAGCTGATTGCCGGCGAACGTCGCTGGCGCGCTTCCATCAAGGCGGGCAAGGAGACGGTCCCCGCGATCCTTCGCCAGGTGGGGGACGAGCAGGCGATGGAGATGACGATTGTCGAAAATCTCCAGCGTGCCGACCTGAATCCAATGGAACAGGCCCGCGCCTACGATCGCCTGAGCCGTGATTTCCATATGACCCAGGAACAGGTGGCCCAGCGTACCGGGAAAGATCGTGCCACGGTGGCGAATTTTCTTCGTCTCCTTCGTCTGCCTGCCCCGGTTCAAGGCAAGGTGGAATCCGGCGAACTCAGCTTCGGACATGCGCGAGCGCTGCTTTCCCTCGACGGCGCCGAAGAGATTCTCAAGGCGATGACCAAGGTGGTCGCGCTTTCGATGTCTGTTCGGCAGACCGAAACCTATGTTCAGGGGCTAATGGATCCCGAACGGAAGCGCAAGAAAAGCGAAGAAAAAGCAAAACTATCCCTCGATCCCAATGTCCGCGAGGCGCAGGATCGCCTGCAGCGTCAACTCGGCCTGAAGGTGCGCATTGAGGATAAGAACGGTCGTGGTCGCGTGACCATCGAGTATTCCGGCCTGGAAGACTTCGACGCCCTGATGGCGGCTCTTGGAGCGGCGAGTTAGCCCCGCACCTCTTCCAGTTCCCTTGCATTGTGCGCGTGAGGATCGCCCGCTTTGATGAAGCCCGCAGATTTCCTGTTTCGTTTTCGACGCCTGATTCTCGTCGTGATTTTTGTCGTTGCGTTCTGGGCGCCGTGGGAACGCCTGGGCGGTGCGCATCCCGGTTCCACATGGCTTTGGCTGGCTGGCACACTGGCTGCCTTGGGCGTTCTCCCCGTCGCCACTTCCACCCTTGCGGTCATCGCGGCGGCTACGTTCGCGCTATCGCTGGCGGCGCTGGTGCGCACCTGGGCGGCCGCGTATCTGGGATCCGGCGTGGTGCAAGACAGAGAGCTTCACTCGGAGCGAGTGGTTGCCGATGGACCGTACCGCTACGTGCGCAACCCGCTCTATCTGGGAACATGGCTGCTGACCGCGGCTCTGTCGATTTTGATGCCACCGGGTGGTGCGCTGTTCGCACTGGTGACCGTAACGGTGCTGATCGTGGCATGGGTGTTGGCCGAGGAACAAAAGCTGACCATGGAGCGGGGCGACGTTTACACCGCATATCTGAATCAGGTCCCGCGTTTTGTCCCCGCGATTGTGCCGAGAATTCCCTCAGGCACAGCGAGGCCCCGTTGGCTACAGGGTTTTCTGGGAGAAATTCATCTTTGGGGAATGACGATCACGTACCTGATCTTTGCCCATCGATACAACGTGACCATTCTGGAGCAAGGAGTGTTGATCTCCGTCGGGATCACATTCCTGGTGCGAGCGATCTGGCGACCGTCGATATCTGCGAATTCGTAAATCCCTTGCCCAAATGCGCGCGCGATCACGCCAGCAAGCTGCCCGCGACATTGATTTTCAGAGGATACAAGTGGGTCGAAGTCGAGGGAAATCCGCGGGATCGATGCGGGAATTAGGTTCTTCAGCCGCGTACGACCGGCACTTCCCGCGGCGCCGGGTGGTTACACAATCTGGCGCAGGGTGGGTGAATGAACCCCTAACCCTGCGCCGTGGCAGCATCCTGGCCAGGCTGTCCTAGCGTGGCCCGTGCAGCGGATTGCGTGGAACTGCGTACCGCTCCCGAGTTACTTTTTGGCGGGCGCGATTGCATCCTTGGCGGCCTTGGCCACGCGGAACTTGACCACGGTCTTGGCCTTGATCTTGATCGCTTCCCCGGTCTGCGGATTGCGGCCGATGCGGGCTTTCCGCTCTGCCTTCACCAGACGGCCCAGTCCTGGAATGACAAAAAGTCCGACTTTCTTGGTTTCCTTGACGGCGGTTTCCGCCAGCAGATCCAGAAATCCTGCTACCTGCTTGTTCGTCAATTCGAGTTTCTCGGCCAGATGCCGAACGAGTGCTGTTTTGGTCATACCTGCTGCCA
>JBAVOQ010000156.1:0-2488 GCA_049692235.1 Acidobacteriaceae bacterium
GAACGCGAGACGGTAGTCTTCGATCCGCTGCACTATCTGGCGCTGCTCGAACAGAAGACGCGGGCTCTGGACCAGGCGGCTCCACTCGCCGGTTGGAAGTTGCCGGAGTGCTTCGCCGAACTGCGCCATCTGCTCGAAGCCAGGCTCAAGAAGCATGGCAGCCGCGAGTATGTTCAGGTGCTGCGGCTGATGGAGACCTTCGATCTCTCGGAGGTAAGCCATGCCATCGAAGACGCTTTGCGACTCGGCACGATCAGCTTCGATGCAGTGCGCCATCTCATGTTGTGCCGCATCGAACGCAGACCGCCGCGACTCGATATGCAGAACTATCCTCACCTGCCGCTGGCCCAGGTGCACACCACGCAGGCCGCCGACTACATGACGCTACTGACGGAGGCATGCGCTTGAGCAACGATACTTCGAACAGCGCGACTCATACCGCCGACACGCCACAGTTGCTGTTGGAACATCACCTGAAGGAACTGCGTCTGCCAACCATGCTGCGCGAGTACGATCACATCGCCCGGCAGTGCGCGACCGAGCAGGTCAACTATCAACGCTACCTGCTGCGCATGACCGAACTGGAGTTGCTGGATCGCGAACGCCGCGCCACCGATCGCCGCATCCGGCAGGCGAAGTTCCCAGTCGTCAAGACGCTGGACAGCTTCGACTTCCTCGCCATGCCCTCAGTAAATAAAGCCCTGGTGCTGGAACTGGCGCGTTGCGAGTTCTTCGCTCGTCGCGAGAACATCCTCCTGTTGGGCAACAGCGGCACCGGCAAAACCCATATCGCGCTCGCACTGGGACTGGCTGCATGCCAACAGGGACAGCGCGTGCGCTTCACCACCACTGCGGCCCTGGTCAGTGAACTGATCGAGGCCCGTGACGACAAGAAGCTGCTCCGCTTTCAGAAGCAGATCGCCAGCTATGAACTGCTGATCGTCGATGAGCTAGGCTTCGTACCCCTGTCCAAGACCGGTGCCGAACTACTCTTCGAGATGCTCAGCCAGCGCTATGAGCGCGGATCCACTCTGATCACGTCGAACCTGCCGTTTCAAGAATGGACTGAAGTCCTCGGTTCAGAACGGCTGACCGGAGCCTTGCTCGACCGCCTCACCCATCACGTCCACATCCTGGAGATGAACGGCGACAGCTACCGCCTCAAGCAACGCCGCCGTAAACGTCCCCCATCCTCCCAACGCTGAACTCTACCCCCGGACGCGCCTCGGGGGAGGAGGGCCGCTTCCGCTACGCTCCAGCGCCCCTCCTCCCCCGAATACTCAACAACTTTGCTGCCAACCACTGGCCTACTTTTACTCCGCCCTTGACATGAGGCGTTGACCTGCGCCAATCACATCTCCCAAGTGGCTTGATTATCCCCTATAATCTCGAATCTGATGACGCAATCGCAGAACTCACGTTTAGCAGTGTTGACTCCATTCATGGTGTCGGGCACCGGAAATGTTCGCAAACAATCAATACAGGTCACCGCGATGTATCCTTTATCATTCTTCACCCAAACCGCCGCTTTGTCGGGCCTGCCCGTGCGCGGACGCGGAGGGAGCTCCCGAAGTAACGCCAGGATTTTTATAAATAGAGCTTGCGGCTTGTATTGGCCTTTGGCGAAAAAAGCATCAGCCAGGACACTTTCCGGGAGTGTCAAATCGGAGAACTGTCCAGAGATCACAATCACAGGGATCGTTGGAAAGCGACGCCGAACGACGGATAGCAGTTCAAATCCGTTCATGTTAGGCATGCTGAGGTCGGAAATGATGATGTCAGGCAACAGGACTGTTCGTCTTACAGGTATGCGTGGAGACGAGCGTGTTCAGGACGGGATGTTCAGTTACGTTTCATTGGAGCAGCGTGTTCCTCAGGATCATCCGCTGCGTGCGGTTCGCAAGCTGACAGATACGGTGTTACGGACGTTGAGCCCGGAGTTCGATGCGTTGTATGCCGACTCCGGCCGTCCTTCGGTTGCGCCGGAGTACATTCTTCGAGCGCTTTTGTTGCAGGTGTTCTACTCGGTGCGCTCAGAGCGTTTGCTGGTCGAGCAGATCGACTATAACCTGCTGTTCCGCTGGTTTGTGGGCCTTGGCATGGACGACGCGGTGTGGAACCATGCGGTGTTTTCCAAGAACCGCGACCGGTTGCTGACTTCCGATGTGGCGCAGCAGTTCTTTGCCGAGGTGAACAAGCATGCTAAGCGGTTCATGTCCGACGAGCACTTCACCGTCGATGGAACGCTGATTCAGGTGAGGTCTCGATAGCAAAGGCCGACAGACGACGGGTATCCGTCTGACTTGGTTTTGTTCCATCTTTGATTCGCAAACTTCGATGGAATCATCGGGCCGGCATGTGATGGGCGATTTGGTCATCACATCCATCACTTTTATCGTGCCATTGGTTTTCTTTGCAGCGACGCCTTTGATGCAGATATCGCGGTCCGTAATAATTCCGAGTAGTTTCCGCTCTTTATCGTTATTGA
>JBAVOQ010000157.1:0-447643 GCA_049692235.1 Acidobacteriaceae bacterium
GGTTTTGCGCGGTTTTCGTCGCGTTCACTTTGGTAATCCGCGTGCGCACAACGACTTGCAGGAAAATTTGGCTTGCGGCCGTTCAGTTTTGCGTTGTTATCGAAGCGCATTTGGGATTAAGCTGAGCCACATGCGTTTCGAAAGAATTTGGATACAACAGTGCAAAGCCACGCGCGCGATCCGGCGACGGTTCGGCGTGAAGAGCGCTCTTGACTACCTGGTCGGCGAAAAGCTCGTTCTCTTTGCGCAGGAGGCAGAGCGTCGCCCGGAATTCGCGAAAGAATTCCCCCGATTTCTGGCGGCAGTGTGGCAGGCGTTCAATCAGTACGAACTGGCCGGATATGTGGCTTTGCAGAAACCGTCCGTCAGATCGCAACTGCGACGCTTGCTTTATCTGCGCTGACCACTCTTCAATTACTCGAGATCCGGAAGGTCCTCGCGTGCAAGCAGAAGCCGGATGGATCGTCCTTTCCCAGGAGTCCGCTCAATGAAACCGTTGGCCTCCAATGTGAGGACCATCTGGTGCATGGACGGAGGGCTCACGCGAAAGTATCTCTGCAAGTCTGCCTCAGCGGGAGGTTGGCCGTTGACCTTGCTGTAGTAGTAAATGAAAGAAAGATACTGCCCTTGTTTGTACGTAAAGGGTTTTGTAGGCACGAAGGAAGTGTACCGTTTTCGATCTGCACTTAAGAACGGAGGAAGAGCTTGTGCGTGCCATTTCTGTTCGAGCCTGCGCGGGATATGCTTCTGACGGGCTTCAGAACGGCTCGGTATAACTCCTCGGGATCGATGCCCAGCCTGCCGGCATTTGCCTCAATGATTGCGATTCGGCCGACGAGTTGCCTGTTTCTCTCCTGTTCCTTCTCCAGTTCGGTTTTCAACTGGTCGAGTTGGCCCTCAAAAAAGCGTTTCTCTATGGCAGGACCGGATAGCTGGGCATTTTCCTGCCGGCGTTGCTCGGCAGCATTTACGTCGTTGTTGAACCCATACTTGTACAAGGTTGTGGGACTGACGCCGAGCGCGGCGGCGACGCTCCTGACATCCAGTGCCGTTTCATCGGGTGTGTGGGCCTCGGCGATAGCCAGATAGTCGCGGAGGCGCTGCTGTAACTGATCGCGTACGCTTACTCGGGGCATCGTTTGCTCCACGAAGAAGCAATCGGGGTGCCGTCGCCCGATTCCAAATCGTCATCCACCGACAAAGCCTTCGCGATACCGTCCAGCGTCTCTTCGCAGTGACGAACCCACGGTTCCGCGATCCCTGCGTGGTTCTCTGTCTGAAGTCGCGCGGCGGCGAGCGACTGCTCGGTGGCCGTGCGGATCTGGATCAAATGTTGCCGTTCCTTCTGATTACCGCGCGTGCGGAGGTAGTCTGGGCAACCTCGCACGCAGTTGAGGTGGAAAGGACACGGGGTGATGGCAAAGTCGTGGAGGCAGACGCCGAAGGCGGTAAAATGCGCTGCCTGAATCTCTCCTTCGAGGAAATCGTCTCTCTGGCCGCGTGGCAGTTCGAGGTAAATGTTCGTCTTGCTGCCATGAAGAGAACCTTCGCGCATCCCGGCCTTGACCCACTCCAGCCGTTCACTGACGGTGGCGTGCCGATAGGCTTCCGTATCCCTTGCGTTCTCCCGGCCAAGCCAGCGCGTCTGCAACTCGACTGGCAGGCCGCCCTTGTCAGCGATGTGGTTAAGCCAATGCCTGAGCTGATGTGTCGTCATGCGGCAGAAAGCGCCGCTTGGCTCTCGGATCTCAAACTTCTCGAAGGCGGACTTCATGTTCGCTCTGCAGGTGACGAAGTCGGCTATCTGCGAAAGCAACACCGGTTCGACAAGGAGCGGACAGGTAGACCTCGTGGCGTGGAAGAAGTTGCGGAATGCGATGAACAGCGTTTCGGAGAGCTTCTGCCGTGTTCCATCGCGGCGATCTACCGTCCACAGTTGCCTGACGCGGAGGTTGCGCAAGTATGCCTCGACTTCAAATGCCCTGTAATAAATCCCCTTGCAATCCTGATGTCGAATGAGCTTGTCCTGAGCGATCGTGAAAACGCTGAGGTGGTTGCAACCGAGAACGCGGGCAACTTCGCGGCGGGTCATGCGCGCGCCCCAGTGAAAGCCAGGGATGGGTACACGATGAGAGGAGAGTTCCAGCACCTTGGCGCGTTGCCGTGCGGCGTGTGTGATCTCGCGAATCTGACTGATCGCTGCCTGGGCCAACTCCGTGCCGATCGGCGTCAGCCAGCGGACAGCAAGCAATCGTGCGCCCCCTCTGGTCTTCTCTCTGTAGTAGCGGAGGCCGTATCGGGGTTGTCCGCCTCTCGTTTCGCGGACTTCGCAATCCAGCGGCAGAGTGAGCAGTTCGCCGATGCGAAAACCGGTCACAACCAGAATGGCAAGCGCGGCGGCTCGCAGCTTGTCTCTCGGCTCGACAGCATGCTCACGATAAATATCCGCGAGACCATTTAGCACCGCTTCCGTTGGCAGCCGATCTCGACGAGCTTCTTGCCCAGCGATCGTGTGACGGTTGAAGTCTTCCACGCGGGGTGTCTGCGCGGTGTAATAGAGTGGCCGGCAGAGGTTCCTGCTGGCCAGGAACCTGGTGAACACGAGCAGGCTCATCATGCGCTTGTATGTAGTTGACTCCGCCCAGTGAACCCGCATCAGCAACTCAGCCTGACTGAGGTCTTCTTCCGACAGGGTCTGCCATCGGAACGCAGCAGGATCGCCGCCGCATCGCGTGAGGATCGCTTCCCAGAGAATGCGAACGGTAGCCAGTCTCAGACCCATGTTGCCCGGCGAGTGGCGGTCGAGGATCAACCAACTCTTGACGACGCTGGAAAAGCCCGCCGGTAAAGGCTGATCGTTCGTGTCATGACGCGTGAAGTACACATTTCGGTTCGTCCGGTTGAACGCCCTGTCCTTCAAACAGCTGACGTCCCAGAACGGCGAGTCGAACATCTCCGGATCGGCACCGAAGTCTGCCGCGAATTTTTCGCGGGCGATAAGGACAAGCTTCTGTACCGAAGCGCTGCTCATTTTGCGCTCGCTTCCGAAGCCCGAATGCCTTCGATGGCTTGCCGGATCGCCATGCGCACCTGATCCAACTGCAGAAGGATCCTTCGGTCGCTGAGTTGCTCGTGGCGCCGAAGGAACTCATCGATCGATTCAAGCATCTGCCGATGCGGCCCAGTGCGGAGCGCAGCGAAGGACGGGCACAAGTAACAACTCAGGGGCGGAAGCAGATGACAGAGCCCCTCTCTGTGTGCGTCCCTGCCGCACAGGCCGATCCCGCCCACGTCGAGGTGCGGAATCCCTAGATGGGGAACAGCCGCGGGAATCCTCTGATTCGAATGGCCGTTCGCATGCAAATGTTCATCGGACTCGATGATCCGGCCCTGAAATCTGCGAACCAGCGGTGTTAATGCATCGTCGGTGGCCGAAGCAACAGGGTCGGCAATGGAAGAGGCGGTCTCAACGTAGACCCTCACATTTTGCGTATCGGTATGGTCGAGGATTTCGGCGATATGAAAGAGGGAGGCGCCTTCTTCGGCCATATGTGTGGCGATGGAAAAGCGGAACCGGCGCGCGTTCATCCTCAACCGCAGCTGCGTCCGCGATGAGATGAGATCCGCAGCCTGCGCAAAGCGCCGCATCGCCAAGTTAATGGCTGCTTCCGGGTTCGATGCCGGTAACCAATGGAGCAATGGTTCATCGGGGGTACCCTCCTGCATGCTCTCGAGCAGGCTGCCGAGCGCGCCACTGATCGGCCGCCGTTTGGTCTCGCGCCGCGGAATCCGCTTTTTGACGCGCGGTACATCGAGTTGCCACGCAACTCCCGACTTGGTTTCGTAACGAATCAAATCACTGTTCCGCAGCCGCACGCTTGCGTTCGGGTTGTGGCCCAGTTCCAGATGCAGCATAACGACGGCCCGATCCTGGACTGTTCCCAAGCCCTTTTGAATGGCCCTGCTGATCATCATGAGCTCATCGGGAGAAAACGGTCCTCGAACGACGTCGCGAAAGCGGACGCTGTGGCCTTTTGCGTTCCCAACCGCTGTGATCGATAGCAGGATGTCAAGAAAGGCCGGATCGAAGTCCCGGTACTGTCTGGCGACACCCCAGCGATAAAAGGTGCGCAGCCGAGAGAAGTCGTTGCCCTTATCCGCGGTGTGCTCTACGCCATGCTGTAAGAATGAGCGTACGAGTCCCTCGTTCAAATCCGCCCACTCTACCTGCGGCTGAGTGCGGGAATGCAGCCACTCCTGCAGACGCAGAAACATACGAAAATCGTTTTCGATGGTCCGCGCCTTCTTCCGCGCGATCCGGTCGGCGAAATAGAGCTTCAGCAGGTGCCGCGCTCGCGGACTTAAGATGTTCAGCTCATCCTGCTGTGCCCAATGAAGTGCAATCCTCTTACCGCCGTCCAGCGATGAACGAAAGCGCCAAATCTCCGGCGTGGTATCGACAAGCTGGCCATCGAAGGAGAGCACACTTGCGGGGAGCGGGGACAAATCGGACAGACGGGATATGCGGCGGGCGGCGTTAAGCATCCTGCGCCTCCCCGTACAGCTTCCGATGGTAGCTACGAACAGCATCCTTGGCCTGGCTTGCCAAAGCGCGCTGGATGTAGCGCGTCGCGGACTGGGGGTTGGTCCATCCGCCAAGGTAAACGAGCCGGTCCATGCCGTTAGGTTGATCCGCGAATGCTTCGGCCATCCTCTCAGCCCAGGTGTGGCGCAGGCGATGCCAGGAAAGCGGCGATACTCCGCTATGCCCGCCGATGGCTGCGATCACGTCGTCCGCCGTATCCATCGATACCGGGCTGCCGGAACGTGCGACGAACAAGTACGGGCTTTTGCCTGAAACCCTTCCCATGGGACGCGGATAAGTCAGATACGCGCGGATAGCGGCCAGCAGGTTGCTGGAGGCTGGAATCACTCGCTCAGCGGTCTTGACTGCAGGCTCCTTGGACCGCGAGTCGTGCGGATCGTCCGGACGGCGAAGTACACGAATGCCATCGTCAGCGCCTCTTGGCAACGAATCCAGCCGCAGCTTGAGAAGCTCGCCCCGGCGTATCCCCAATTCCAAGGCGACCTCAAACATCAACCAGTTCCGCAATCTCGTGTGAGGAGAAAAGACTTCCGGAAAGCTCAGTGCGCCCTGCGCATCGCGCCGTGGGCCAATGCTGTTGCGGATCGCTCGAATCTCCGCTTCCTCCAGAGGCTCGATGCGGTCCGTTGCGCGCGCACCAGCCCGGAGAGAATGGAGAATCAGTCCAATCCTGCTCCGTTCCTGAGCGAGTTGCACGAGATCGATAGACCTGCGGCCGCCACGGTTTTCGCTATCCAGAGACCACTTCAGGAAATCTTCAACAATCGCCAGATGCTGATCGAAGGTTCCGGTGTCCAATTCCTGAACTCCGCCGGCGCTTCGAAAGCTTCTCGCCAGAGACTCGATCTCACGGTTCTGAAGCGTACACCCCTCGGTAAGATGGTCGTCGAGATCGAAGCCCGCAGCCTCTTGCGTCCATCGGTAAAGCTTCCCCAAAACTCGAAGGTTGGATGCCAGAGTGGAAGACTGAACCCGGTACCGCCTGTAACGCATGGCCCAACGAAGGGCAACGCGCGCTGGAATCCAGCTCGTCGCATCGACCAGGCACGGCAGGCGCTCTCCGGAATCGAGAACAATGTGAAGAACCGAGAATGTCTTCCCCTTGTCCGGCATCGCCCACCCCGCTTCGAGGACCAGTGTCCGCGAAATGCGTTAAAGGGCAATGAGGTTCCGGTGAAAACTGGACACGCATCGCATCCCAGCTCTACTCAAGTCAGATAAGCGATAACTGGACATGAAGTGGCCTGCGGTATCGGGGCAGAATCGGGCCCTTGGCGGTCGCCCTGGTTGTGTGCGCAAGTCACTCCGGCCTACGGCCTACGCGACTTGCGCACACAACCAGACAATGGATCGGTAGCTCTCAGAGTGAGACCTACAAGCTTGAAAGTGAACACTCCCGCAAAACCACGGATTAGAACGGGATGTCGTCGTCGGTGATTTCGGTGGATTGGGAGAAATCTTCGGCGGGGCCGCGCTGGTCGAACGATGCCGTGTTGGACTTGCTGTAGCCGCCGCTGCTCTCGCCGCCTTCGCCGCGTCCGGAGAGGAGCGACAAATCGTTGACGATGATTTCCGTCTTATATTTCTTCTGGCCGGTGGTCTTGTCGTCCCAGGACGAGGTCTGCAGGCGGCCTTCGATATAGAGCTTGTTGCCCTTCTTCACGTAGTCGCGGACAATCTCCGCGGTGCGCTGGTAGGCGACCAGGTTGTGCCATTCGGTGCGGTCCTGCCAGTTGCCGGTCTTGTCTTTGAAGCGCTCGCTGGTGGCGATGGAAAATGTCGCGACGACGGTGCCGCTGGCGGTGGCCTTGATCTCGGGATCTTTGCCGACGTTGCCGAGAAGAATTACCTTATTGACGCTTTTTGCCATGTTGGACCTGCTTTCTTTCTGAAACCTGTTTTCGGATAACGATACCAGAGCCGTGCGGGAACTGCATTCCTGCTAGATTTTGCCACGGTCAAGCCTGCGATTGCGCAGCCATTTTGCGCCGCCGAGGACGAGCAGCATCAGGCTGAAGGGAACTCCCATCAAGGCGAACATCAAGAACAGCCAGCCACCGTTGGAGCGGGCGCCATAGATGCCAATGCCGCCGAAGACTGTTTCGGTAAGCAGCAGCGAGAGCAGACTGAAAAGCATAATCCAGAAACCGGCTTTGAGCAGGGCGCGGGTACCGTCGTCAGGCATTGGGGTGTTGTCGGCCGGCAGCCGGGAGGGCATTTTCAGCGGCGCTGGATTGATGGCGGGCATGTGGGTTCCCAATGTGCTCAACGCCAGGCCGCGAGCATCGCATAGACCACTACGCCGGTGACGGAGACGTAGAGCCAGATGGGGAAGGTATAGCGTGCGATGCGTTTGTGCTGAGGAAATCGGCCGCTCAAGGAGAAGAAGAAGGTGATCAGGATGAGCGGCAGGACCACGACGGAAAGAAAGATATGGCTGATGAGGATGGTCAGGTAGACGGTGCGAACTGTACCGTGGCCTGGGAAAATCATATCCCCATGGAGTGCGTGGTTGGTGACGTAGCTGACGAGGAACAGTACTGAGAAGGCGAAGGCGGTCATCATGGAAGTGCGATGACGGGCGACCTGGCGATGGCGAATGAAGTAGAGGCCGGTCAGCAGGGCGACGACGCAAAGGCTGTTCAGCACGGCATTCAGCGCGGGCAGGAACATCAAGCTCTGGGCATATTGCGGCGGGGCGTGATGGACATAGATCAACCAGAAGAGCAGGCTGACGGCGGCGGCACTGAGCAGCACAATTCCGGCGATGGGAACTCGCGTGCTGACGGACGTGTTGGAGGGTGAAGTCTGCATGGATTTCATTTGCTTGCGAGCTATGCCGCAGGCTTATTGGTGCGCCTGTTGACCACAGCCCACGAACCTGCGAAGACCACGGCACAGAATGCCAGGGTGACAATCAAGTTGATCTCGGGCGAAAACGTTGTGACCTCGGCTGGGAACAGGCCGTTGCGCAGCGCATCGACGCCATAGGTGAGCGGATTCAGCAGCATTAAAAATCGCAACCAGCCGGAGGCTCCGCTGACGGGAAACAGCGCGCCCGATCCCATCCATAACGGAATCAGGACCAGGTTGATGATGGCGTGGAAGGCCTGGGTGGAATCCATGGGCCATGCGATGACGAAGCCGAGCGCAGTGAGCGAGAACGACGTGAGCGCAATGGCCAACATGGCGTAGAGGATGCCGAGCGCAGTGGTGTGCACGCCGGCCAGGGGACAGAAGACGAGGAAGAGCCAACCTTGAATCGCGGCCAGTGTGGCGCCGCCGAGGACTTTTCCGAGAACGATGGCGGATCGGCTGACGGGCGACGCCAGCACGGAGAGCAGAAAACCTTCATTGCGATCCTGGATCAACGACATCATGCTGAAGATGGCAGTGAAGAGCACGATCATGATGATGGCGCCGGGGAAGAAGTAGCTCAAATAATGCGAGGAGTCGGCAGCGACGGCGGAGCCTGCGCCGTGACTTTGAAACGTCTTCGAAAATCCGGAGCCCAGGACCAGCCAGAAGAGAAGCGGCGAGGCAATGACGCCGACGACGCGCGCTTTCTGGCGATAGAAACGGACGAGCTCGCGACGCCAGAGGGAGTAGGCGGGAATCCACAGAGTGGAAGAGAGCGAAGTCTTCGGCCGCGTGAGGCCGATGGAAGCGGGATTTGGTGCGGTCGCGGTTGCCATTCCTATTTCTCCTCGCCCTGGTCGAGCCAGAAGCGGTGGCCGGTGTGCTGAATAAAGACATCTTCGAGACTGGGTTTCGAAACGGAGACGGAAACGATTTCGCCGGGGAAGGCCTCGACCACTTCGGTGAGGAAGCGGTGACCCTGCTCGCGTTCGACGCGCACTGCGTTGCCGACGACGACGGGAACCACGCCGAAGCGATCCGCAATGCGAGCGCCCAAGGCGGTTGCGGCGTCGGCGGAAGCGGTTTCAAACTGGACGATGTCTCCGCCGATTTCAGCTTTCAGTTCCGCGGGGCTACCGAGCGCCACCAGTTTGCCTTCGCTGAGGATGGCGAGACGATCGCAATGTTCGGCTTCTTCCATCAGATGGGTGGTTACGAGGACGGTCACGCCCTGCTCATCGCGCAGGATTCGCAGATAGTTCCAAAGATCGATGCGGGCGCCGGGATCGAGTCCGGTGGTGGGCTCGTCGAGCAGCAATACGGAGGGCGAATGAATCAGGCCCTTGGCGAGTTCGACGCGTCGCTTCTGGCCGCCAGAAAGAGTTTCGACCAAATCATTCTTGCGATCGGTCAGGCCGACGCGGTCGAGCACCTCTTTTGAGCGCGCTTTCAGGTGCGAACCGCTGAGACCGTAGAGATGGCCTTGATGCATTAGGTTCTCGCCCACGGTGAGCTTCACGTCGAGGCTGGTGGCTTGAAACACGATGCCGGTTTGCAGGCGCACGCGATTCGGTTCGGTGGAGACGTCAAAGCCGGCCAGGCGGGCGTGGCCACCGGTGGGAACCATCAGCGTGGAAAGAATCCGGAACAGGGTGGTTTTGCCGCTGCCGTTGGGGCCGAGCAGGCCGAAGATTTCCGCCGGGCGAACGTCGAAGGTCAGGCCATCGAGAGCGAGCCGCGAGCCGTAGTCGTGGGAAAGATGATCCAGCTCAATCGGTGCATGCGGAGCGAACTGGCCGGGCGGTGTGCTCTTCGGCGTCGCCTGTTGCGAGCGGTCGATCTGTTGTGTGGTGGCCATGGGTTTCAATTCCTTCTGGTGGCGTTCAGCATCAGCACTGCCAGCAGCAGCGGCAAATAGGTCACACTGACCTTCAGCAAGGCACGCGCGTACAGGCGGGACTGGCTGGCGGAAGATTTTGTAATGCGCGTAAAGCGGATGGTGTAGGCCAGATACAGAAGGCCCAGCAACAAGGCGCACACCCAATAGATTCGTCCCGCCATGTGCAGGTAATAGGGTGCCAGACTGACAGGAATCATCAGGATGGCGTACACAAGGGCCTCGGCGGCGGTCGACCAGCCATCGGGCTGCACCACGGGCAGCATGCGGATGCCGGCGCGGGCGTAGTCCTCTCTGTAGAGCCACGCGATGGACATGAAGTGGGGGAATTGCCAGACAAAGAGAATGGCAAACAGAGCAACGGCGGGCCATTCGATGGTGCCGCGGGCCGCAGTCCACCCTATCAGCGGCGGCATGGCGCCGGGAAACGCGCCGACAAAAGTGGCCATGGAAGTGAAGCGCTTGAGCGGAGTGTAAATGCCGACATAGGTGACGGCCGTGAGCAGGGTAAGCGTGCCGGTGATGAGATTGGTGCGCGCGACCAGCCAGAGCGAACCGGCGATGATGGCGAGCATGCCGATAAAGACGCCGTACCGCAGGCTGAGTCTGCCGGCGGCAAGGGGACGCTTCGCGGTCCGGATCATCAGGGCGTCGGTGCGCCGTTCTTCTGCCTGGTTCAGGGCGCTGGCGCCACAGGATACGAGTGCGATTCCAATTAAGGTGTCACGCAGGGTCGGGTTAAAGGAGTTGATGCCGGATCGGGCTGCGCCGAGGTAGTAGCCCGCCCAGGCGGTCATGACCACCAGGGTGGTCACGCGGAGCTTGAAGGTGGCGATGGTGTCGGCGGCGAATGTCTTCCAGGTGTGGGTGGCGGCTGTGCGAGGCTCCGCAATCATCGAGGCAGCAGGGAACGCAGCTACGCTCTCAGATTCGGCGGTTACCGCATGAATCGCAGCGGCCGGAGCCGCGCTGCGGACGCGGCTGGATTGCGCCGGCTTGACGGAGGTTCTCATAGTCCCTCAACGAAAAAGACACAGACGTGAGGGGTGCCGACCGGAAGTGCCTTCCGCTGCGGAAAAGCCAATGCAATTCGTCTGGTTGGCAGGAGTTTTCGGGAGAAACAAAATCTGGGCACACCTCAGGATATCAAACCAACGCAGCTGGCCATATTCGAGTCTCCGGCAGGTCGATCCGCGAGTGGGGGCGGCCTGTGCCATGTGGGTGGCGCTCTCTCTCCACCCTTGGCGGACCTACTTTTTCGATGTATGGGGTGGGTTCGGCAGGTGTAAGTACCCTTTGATAGCCCATTCGTAACCTTATAGCCCATTCGTAACCTATGGATCTGATCACTCTAGTTCCCAAAAAGCTTCCCGTAACGCTATTCTTAGCACGTTAAGACATGACCCCACCCTGTATTTTTTTTGAGGGAAATCTGGAGAGCTTGATATGCCAATCATGAAAAGATCGCAAAAACACGTACTGAACGCTTTGGGTATGGTCGGGCTGTGCGGCCTGCTCGGGTGCGGTTCGTCTTCCTCCAGTCCCACGGTTTCCACGATGGCCGGAGCGGCACCCATGGTTGTTACAGTCAGCGATGCTCCCCTGGGCAATATTCTGTCTGCCAAGGTGACAATTTCGGCTGTCGCCGTGAGCGCGGCCAGCGGAGGAAGCCCCGTTTCTCTGCTGACGCAGCCAGTGACAGTGGAACTCTCCAGTCTTGGGGCAGTACAGGAACCCATTGAGATCACCAACCTTGTTTCCGGCACCTACAACTCCGCGACTGTGACGGTGTCGTCGGCGCAGGTCACGTATATCAATAGCGGTGGTCAGGTGACAACGGCGACAGCGACCCTGAACCAGCCAACAGTCACGGTCGCACTCTCGCCCGCGCTCAACGTAAGCGGCCAGGGCGAGGTTCAGTTGCAACTGGCATTCAACCTGGCACAGTCCTTCAGCGTATCCGGCAGTACGGTCAGCTTCACTCCAGCCATTAACACGCTGGGAGCGCAAGTCAGCGCGGAGAATAGCGGAGACCGGGAGGTTGAGGTTGGCGGGCCGGTCATCAGCGTGAGTTCCTCCTCCATCACAGTGCAGTCCGGGGATTCAGGAAAGCAGTTTACCTTCACGATCAATGGCTCTACCCAATTTCCCAATGGCGTGACGGCAGGCACGATCCAGACAGGATCGATTGTGCAAGTGCAGGGACAGACACAAACCGACGGCAGTTTGCTGGCTCTGATGATTACTCCAGAATCGACTGAGAATTCCTCGGGTCAGCAGGAAGATGGAGCCAAGGGCATTATCGTCAGCGTGACAAAGAACAGTTCCGGGACGATCACAGCATTCACCATGGTGCCGCGGGAGTGCTTTGGAAGCGCATCGAGCAGCGCATCGCTGAACGTTGCCTTGTCTTCTTCGACAATGTACGGAGTTCCCGAAGATGCGCAGCAGGCTGGAGTGGTTTCGACCGCATTCACGGCTGCCGAAATCTTTCCGGGCCAGTCCGTGGTTGTCACCGGGGCCGCAGGCAGCTCGGGTACATTGAATGCGCAGCAAGTGATGCTGGCGGCAGAGAGTCTTCCGGGCACGCTGGCGGCTACGCCCCAAGGCAGCAGCCCCAACTTCACCTTTGCGCTTACCCTGGCCAGCTCCTCGTATTTGACGACCTATGACGGACTTGCCTCGCTCAATGTGTCCACCAGTCAGGCCACGGAGTACGGCAACAGCTTAAGCGCCTCCTCGTTTGCCGCACTGGCCGCAGGCGCTAGTGTCGAGATCCATGGATATCTGCTCCAGGACAGCACGGGAAACTTCGCCTTATACGCTTCGGAGATTTCTCAGGTGGAAGCGCCGGAAACCCCCGAAGGCGGAAGTGGTGGAGGAAATTAGGGAGAATGTAGAGAATTTTCACGATTGGATAGTGAATAGCTTGTCATCCTGAGGTCGCTGCGGGTCGCCGCGGCCACCACCGTTCAGAATGACTCCATTTGCGATCCGACAACGATAACCCTCCATCCGCTCTATTCGTCGGCGGAGGCAGGAACGTTGTCCGCAGGTACGGCGTTGGAAGGCTGGATCACATATTCGTCAGTCAGGACAGCGACCAGCACGGCTGTCGGGACAGCGACAAGGGCTCCAGCAACTCCGGCAAGGCTGACGCCCAATAGCAGGGCGATGAAGACGGCGGTCCCGGCCAGGTCGACGCGCGACTTCATGATGCGGGGGGTGAGGTAGGCATTTTCAATCTGGGCATAGACCAGTTCAAACACAAGGATGGCAAGAACCTTTTCCCAGGATTCGCTGGCGGCGACCACCATAGCGACGGAGGTGGAGACGAGCGCGCCGACAACGGGAATTATGTTGAATGCGCCCATCAGTACCGCGAGAGCGAATGCGTACCGCAGATGAATGGCGCCGAATACGATACCGCTGCAGATGCCCAGGATCAGCATCAAGGCCAGTTGGCCTAGCAGCCAGCGACCCATGCGTTCCGCCGCGCGCCGAAGAGTTTCATCCAGCCGCTCGCGACGATAGGGAGGAACAAGCGACAGGAACCACTTGTAGACGTGCTCGCCTTCGGCCAGAAAGTAGATGGTGAGCACGATGCCGGTGATGATCTCGAAAATCTTGGTGGCCCAGTTACTAATCGAGGAGACAAAAACTCCGGCATTCTGGGCCGTGTCCTGCTTCAGCTTGGCTTCGATGGCGGTCAGGTTCATATCCCGCAAGACAGGCAGATTTTCAATTCTCTGCAGGAACGCCGGGCTACGACCTGGGAGAGCTTTGACGAAGGTGGTCAGATCGCGCACAACGGGCGGTAGAGTGAGGATGAGGAAGAGCGTGATGGAGGCGACCAACGCCACCATGATGATGAGGATGGCAATGCCGTGACCTGGATGCCACTTGCCGATGCGGATGCGTTGCACGCCGCGCACGACAGGCATCAGGACAATGGCGGCGAGAGCGCTGACGTAGAGCAGAACCAGCACATCGCGCAGCAACCAGGCGAAATACAAGGTGAGTGCGATGCCAAATGCGAAGAGTATATAGCCGCGCACGCTGCTAACAGAGCTGGAACAGGTGGGGGGCACTAAGGTGTCTTTCATCGATTTGTCACCCTCTCGGGGTTGGTGCGCTGTGCAACCACGCCGCGGTCGAAGGCGGTGGAAGATTCATGCCTTCTTTGGCTGCTCATGCGCGAGTTTCCAGGAAGCCTTATTCCATTGAGCCATGATGATCTGAACCAGTTCGTCCAAAGTTTTGCCGGTGGTCTCGATTGTCCAGTCCGCCTGTTCATACAATGGGCGTCTTCGCTGAAACCGTTCGGTCAGATCCGCACGCTTTTCAAGGATAGGCCGTCGAACCGCTTTTCGGTGCAATTGTTGTTGCTCGCAGCGCTCGATCAGTATCTCCAGCGGTGCGGCGAGGTAAAGTAACAGAGTTTTGTCATCTTCCTGAATGCGCTGCCGGTTGGCTGCGGTTTCAATGGCGCCGCCGCCCAAGGCAAGGACGATATTTTCCCGGTGCAAGGTCGTGGCGAGCGCATTTTGTTCCAGTTCGCGGAAGCGGGCTTCTCCAATGGAGTCGAAGATCTGGGCGATGCTTCGTTGCTCGGCGCGGACAATTTCGTCGTCCAAATCAATGAAGGCCCAGCCAAGCCGCTGCGCAAGACGAGGACCCAGCGTACTTTTGCCCGCACCCATGAATCCTGTCAGAACAATGCGTGTGGGCGAGAGAACTGGGCCCATCCTGGACTGTGACGTGGTGTGAACAGCGACCTCCAGCAACCTTTGCTGGATTTTAAACGAGACGGAACGGCTTTCGCGGACAAGTTTCCATGGCCACGCGGGTCAGGAACTCTTGTTGCCACTCTTCGGCTCCCTGGAGAGCGCGTGTTGAATATTATCCCAAACGGCGGGACTAGGGTCGTGGATGGGCAGCAACAATTTCGCTTGCGCGGCGATGTATTCCAAATCGCGCACCAGTGCAGAACAGTTCTTGCAGGTTTGCAGGTGAGCATGAGCCAGCAGGTCCTGCTCAGAATCGAAGAGCTCTGGCAATTGCTGCTGGAATTCGTCGCAATCTCGTGGCGTGTGGGTCTGCTTGGATGTCATGCGTCCACCTTCCCGTTCGTGTCCTGACGCAACAAGCTGCGGAGGCGCATGCGGGCTTTGTGTAGTTGAGATTTGCTGTTACCAATGGAGCACTGCAGCATGCCTGCAATTTCGTTGTGCTCATAGCCTTCCACATCGTGCAGTACAAAAACCATGCGATAGCCCGGCGGCAATTCTTCGACGGCTCGTTCCAGGGTGACGCGATCGATGGAGCCTGAGAGCGTCAGATCGCGCGTACCGAAATCCTTGCGCGGCCCATCTTCCTGCGAGGGTTCCAGCGTTTCCTCCAGCGAGACCAACGGCAGACCTTTTTTGCGCAGATGCATCAGCACCACGTTGACGGCCATTCGATGTAGCCATGTGGAGAAGGCTGAATCGCCGCGAAAGGTGCTGATTTTGCGATGCAACTGCAGAAATGCCTCCTGCGTTAAATCTTCTGCTTCTGCAACATTGCCCAGCATCCGCAGGCAGAGCGAGTACACCCGGCGCTTGTGCATGTTGTAGAGAATTTCAAAGGACGCTCCATCTCCTTGCTGGGCTGCCGCAATTGCCGCCAGTTCACCAGCGATCGGGGGATTGCGACGCTGCTGCTGCTGTACGGGTCTAGCTTCCGCCGTCAAGGGTTGGGAGGGAGTGGGGGAGGGCATTTTCTCGGCAGTTCGCAATGTGTTTTTGGTCATTGAATCCGAATGCGTTCTGCCCTTTCCTGAATCTTGATTGGAATCTTCCATAATGCGTGCTGTGATAGCTCCGTGTTTAGAAGGTGCTGGCGTCGCAAGGGTTGCCCGGGCCGGGATTTAGCTGCCCACGAAGCGAGAATAGAGACTGCGTGCCAGCCCGACGTCCGTTGTTCCCTGAATAATGGCGCGACCATCTTTAAATATTGTGATGCGATGTTGGCCACGGTCGAAGCGCAGAAGCATTTCGTTTGATCGAACAGTGCCGTGGGCTTCCAGCTTGCGAGTGAGTTCGGCGAAGTCGATGGGGCGATGGTGTTCGTGAATCTGGACGGAGTTTCTGCCGCAGAGCGTGATCTGGGGGCGACCAACGCCGCTAAGATGGGGAAATTGATGTTGCGCGCAGACGGAGCAGGCGGATCGTGGCTGTGAGGTGTCAATTTCGGAGATTTCGTTACTCCACACATCGCATGAAAAAAGCGTGCGCCGCATACGATCGTAGGCGCCGACGATCCACTTGATCGCCTCAACTGATTCCAGGGAGGCTGCCAGGTTGACTGCGGGATTTAAAATGCCGCTGGTGTCGCAGGTCTCGACGATCCCGGAGGGCGGTTCGGGAAAGATGCAGGCGAGGCAGGCCGTGACGCCGGGCAGAATGTTCATGGTGACGGCGTAGGAGCCGACCGCGCCGGCATAAATCCACGGCTTATTCTGCTCGACGGCGTAGTCGTTGAGTAGATAGCGGGTCTCGAAGTTGTCGGTCGCGTCCAGCACCAGCTGCGCGTCGGCTAGAATAGCGTGGATGTTGGCGGGCACCAGGTCGGCGACATGGGCATGCACCTGGGTCTGGCTATTGAATTCGGCAATGCGGCGGCGGGCGGCCTCCGCTTTGGGCAGGCCTTCGGCGGCGTCCTCTTCCTGAAACAGCACTTGCCGCTGCAGATTGCTCCATTCGACATAATCGCGATCGATCAACGTGAGCGTTCCAACCCCGGCGCGCGCCAGAAGCCCTGAAACGGCCGCTCCCGTCGCGCCACAGCCAACGATGGCTACGTGCGCGGCAAGAAGTTTTTCCTGGCCCTGCTCCCCGATGCCTGCAAACAAAATCTGGCGGGAGTAGCGGTCCTGTTGGGAAGAGAAGCCGGGATTGTGAGCAGGAGCCATTCTCCTTCAGTATATGGAACGGGTCGGGGGTGATTTGGCGGTGGCGCAGCAGGGCAGAATTGCAGGTGCGATGTTGTCGGGCGCGCGGGGGGAACATCTTCAGGCACTTCAGGTTTGAACAGAATTGATCCGGATTGATGATCCGGACAAGACGAGGGACACACAGGTTGCGTATGCTAGAGCAAAACCGGGGATACTATCTCCTGTGTAGTTTCATTCAAGGTCGCCGCTCCCTGTTGGTCGCGTCGACTCGAACGATGTGGCTCCGGGATACGTTTTTCCCTGGTTTTGCTGTAACCACAGGCAAACGGAGTCTTTCGATCACCGTACTCCAAGGCAATCCGGGTCCGTCGATCCATCGTCGAGTGTCTGGAACCCGAGGACTTGCTGTCGGAAAAATCAATCCCTTTGGCAACGGTTGTGGACGGACCGTTCATGGATCTATTTCTTTGCAAAAAAACCATCCACATCCAGGATTTGTCAGTTGGCGGCTGGTCGCGCGAATCGGGCTCTGCGCCGTTGGAATTGGGCTGGCTACGGCGGGGTTTGCCGCGGTTCGGAGCCCGCTGGCGCAGGAAGCGAAGACGCTCCAGAACGCCAGTACGAGCACGAGTACGGCCGGCGAGAGTCCTGCCATCCAGCGAAGCCCGGTATTCCTGCGATATCGCGACCTGAAAACCTGGTATGGCCTGCCGGTTCACGCCGTTGTGTTCACAGGGGTGTCGGATCAGGACCTGGTTGGTGTGAAAGATCGGCTTGCGCTGCAAGCGGGCAAAAAATTAACCGAGGAGGACGTCAAGGAGAGCCTGCACGCGCTCTTCGCGACCGGACTGTACCGCAGCATTGTTGCCGAGGGAGTGGAAACAGGCGGTCAGGTCACAGTCACGTTCGATGGCGTACCGCAACAGTTCCTGCGCCGGTTGTACATCCAGGGCATGAAGCAGGACACGCTGGCGGCGCAGATCCAGCGGGCCACGCGGCTGGAACTGGGGGAGTCGTTCACGGTGCAGGAACTGGACCAGGCCACGGACCATCTGCGGCACGCGCTGGAGCGGAACGGATTCCATGTTGCCACGGTGTCGGTGAAGACGGTGCCGGCGGGTAGGCGTCACCTGGTGGATGTGATTTACACCGTGAACGGGGGGCGGCAGGCGAAAGTCGGCGCGTTGGAAGCGACCGGCACAACGGCGATGACGGATGAGAAGTTCCGCAAGATCGCGAAGCTGAAGCGGGGATCGACGGTCACGGCGAACACGGTGCCCCGAGCGCTGACGAAATTGCGCAAACAGTATCAAAAGCAAAACAGGTTGGAGGCGACGGTTCGAGCGGGACCGGAGACGTTCAACGCGGCAACCAACTCGGTCGATTTTCAGTTCCAGGTGAATCGCGGTCCGGTGGTGCGCATCAGCGCGACCGGGGCCAAGATTTCGCAGCGCGATCTGAAGCGGCTGATCCCTGTCTACGACGAGGGCGCGGTCGACCCGGATCTGCTGGATGAAGGCGACGGCAATCTGCGCAATCACTTCCAGAAGAAGGGCTATTTTGACGTGCATGTAACGCATGTGGTGGAGCAGCCTGGGCCGAACGAAGAGAACATCATTTACAGGATTGATCCTGGAACTCCGCACAAGGTGGTGTCGGTCACGGTGACCGGCAATCATTATTTCGACCGGAGTGTTGTGAAAGAACGGTTGGCGGTGCAGGCTGCCGATCGTGTGAACCCGCACGGAATGTACAGTCAGCAGCTGCAGGCGCAGGATGTCGCCGCAATTCAAGCGCTGTACAAGAGCAACGGCTTCGGCAACGTCACGGTTACACCGGTGGTGACGGACTCGGATGCGCAAGGGCAGGTGGCTAAAGTTGCGATTGTGCATGTGACCTATGAAATTCACGAGGGAGTGCAGCAAACCATTGGACGGGTAGAACTGAACGGCGTGGAGAAGGTGTCGAAGGTCACATTGCTGGAGCAGATGAATACGCGGCCGGGGGAACCGTTTTCATTGACCACGCTGGCTGGAGACCGGCTGCAGCTGTTTGACTACTACTACCGGCATGGATTTTCCCAGGTGGAGTTGGAGTTTGAGCAGCACCCCGATCCTCTCGATCCGAACCGCATCGACATTGTTGTGCGGGTGCACGAAGGCAATCCTTTTTATGTGAATCACGTGCTGATCAGCGGACTGCATTACACCAAGCCGCAGGTGGTGGATAAAGTAATGGAGATCAAAGCCGGCGACCCGTTGAACCGCAACGCAATTCTGGATACGCAACGGCGACTCTACAATCTGGCGCTCTTCAGCGAAGTCGATACCGGCATCGTGAACCCGCACGGAACGCAGCCGCGGAAAGATGTACTGGTGAACCTTACCGAGGCGCACCGCTGGAACTACGACTATGGTTTTGGATTTGAAGTCCAGACGGGCAATCCGCAAACCAATTGTCCGTCGGCAGCGTCGCTGATCGAGTTGGGCGTGGCCAATCCAAATGCGTTCGAGTGCAGCCCAAACGGGAAATTTGGGGTGAGTCCTCGTATTTCGTTCGATGTGAGCCGCATCAACCTGGGTGGCAGGAACCGCACTATCAGCTTGCAAACCGCGTACGGCACGCTGGAGCAGCAAGCCATCATGACTTATAACGTGCCCAAGTTTCATGACTTCAAAACCTTCGATTTTTCGCTCTCCGGCGGTTATGTCAGCAATCAAAATGTGACGACGTACGAAGCATCGACGTTGAGCGGATCGGTGGTGTTTACGGAACGGCCGAACAGGGCCAATACATTGATTTACTCGATGACGTATCGATATGTGTATGTGAATCCTAACAGCCTGCAGGTCAGCGCGGAGTTAATTCCACTGCTGTCGCAGCCGACGCGCGTGAGCGGGCCGGGCATTACGTGGGTGCATGACACGCGCAACAATCCATTGGACGCGACCAGCGGGTGGTATCTTTCGGCGCAACAATTTTTCGCGTGGGAAGGATTCGCGTCGCAGGCGAATTTCAATCGAGTGGATGTCACAGAGGCGAACTATTACCGTCTCAACAAAGAAAACTGGATTCTGGCGCGCAGCACGCGCATCGGTCTTGAGAATACCTACGGCGATCCTTCTTACAATTTGATTCCGTTGCCGGAACGGCTGTATGCCGGTGGGGCGACGTCGCATCGAGGTTTCTCAGTGAATGCGGCGGGGCCGCGCGATTTGCAGACCGGCTTCCCGGTGGGCGGCTCGGGGGCCTTTGTGAACAGCACGGAATTGCGCATTCCGCCGGTGCCGCTGCCATTGATTGGAAACAATCTTGGCTTCGTGGTGTTCGAAGACCTGGGCAATGTGTATCAGAATGCGTCGGATATTTTTCCGTCGCTGCTCCGGTTCTATCAACCGAATGTAAAGACCTGCTACAACCTGGTGGGTCCAGAGGGGACGTGCAACTTCAATTACGATTCGCAGGCTGCGGGTCTGGGGTTGCGTTACAAGACACCGATAGGGCCGATCCGCCTGGATTTCAGCTATAACATGAATCCAACGGTGTACCCGGTGGTGAGCGATCCCGCGCTGTTACCCGCAAACTTGAACTATAACGGCCAGCCGCCGTATGTGGGCAACTCGGGGCACTTCAACTTTTTCTTTAGCATCGGGCAATCCTTTTGAGGGCGAGCGTCATGATCGAGCCGAGGCGCGGACGGGCGCAGTGCAGAAGATCTCGCGAGATATCTCTCGCGCTGGTCGTGCTTGGCTGCTTGCTGGGTAGTGGGATGGCTGTTGCATCGCAAGCGCGGGCGCAGGTGGCTTCGCAGCGGACCGCGGTGCTCGATCGCGTGGTTGCCGATGTGGATGGACAGGCAATTCTGGCCAGCGATGTAGACGATGAAATACGATTTTCCGCGCTGCAGCCTGGGGTTGAACCGGCAGATGATAATACGCCGCAGCGGGCGCTGAATCGCGTGATCGATCGTACCTTGATTGATCAGCAGCGGACGCTGCAGCCTGGGGTTGCGGTGGTGTCGCAGAAGGACGTGGACCAGGCGATTGACACCATGCGAAAACAGATTTCGGCCGCGACGAACACGGATTGCGAGACGGACGCGGGATGGAAGGCGTTTCTGGTGCACCACGCATTTACGCCGGATGAGATTCAGGATCGAATGCGAGAGCGGCTGGCGATCCTGAAATTTATCGATGTGCGTTTTGGCGTGGTGGTCCAGGTTTCGAATGCGGATGTCAGAAATTACTACGATCAGGTGCTGACGCCCGAGTTGAAGCAGGGCAAGCAGCCGCTTCCGGATTTCAGAACGGTGGCACCGAAGATTCGCCAGATCCTTCGGCAGCGGCAGGTGAGCAACCTGATCGATGAGTGGCTGAAGAGTCTGCGGACTGAAGGGCACGTGAAGATTCTGGATGCCGCGTACGCAGAAACTGGGAACCCGGGCGAGAGTCCCACCCAGAAGGGCGGCCAATGATGGAGGGCGCCTCGACAACCAAGCGAGCTTGGCGCTGGCGGTGGGTTGCATACACCGTGGCCATCGCGGCGCTGTTGGTCGCTGCCCTGGTGGGATCGCTGGCATGGTATGCGTCGACGCCAACCTTCACGGCACGCGTGCATCAGACTGTGATCGATGTGCTGGAGCGTGCGACAGGCGGGCGGGTGGAGATGGGATCGTTCCGCTGGAGTGTGCGCCATTTCACCATTGATGTTGAGGATCTGACGATCCACGGGAAAGAAGGCCTGGGCGAAATTCCATATTTTCATGTTCAGCATCTGACGCTGGATGCGAGCCTGCTGACGTTTCTGACTCCCAAGATTCGCCTGACAAGTTTGACGGCGGTGAGCCCGACGCTTCATCTGATTGTGTTGCCGGATGGCACGACGAACCAGCCGCAGCCGCGTGTCGCCAGTAGTGAGCCGTTGCCGCAGACGCTGTTGAGCATGGCCATTGAGCAGACGCGGATTGTGGATGGCATGGTACTGGTGAATGACCGCAAGGTTCCCTTTGAACTGGCGGCCGGACCGATGCACCTGATCATGCGATACATGCCGAGGCAGTCGGCGTACCAGGCGGCGCTGGATACACAAAACATCACGTTTCGGCTGAAGAATTCGACCGAGACACATTCTCGGCTGCAGGTCAGTTTGCGGCTGGCGCAGGATTCGGTGACGATTGACAGCCTGCATCTGCAGACCGGCGAATCACGGTTGATGGCGACCGGGGAAGTGCGGGATTTTGCCGCTCCGAGTTGGAAGACAAATGTGTGGGGATCGGTGGATGCGCGTGAGATTGGCGCCATGACCGGGGAAGACGAATTGCGTAACGGTAAGGCGCAGCTTTCGGTTGAAGCGCATGGTGCGGCCGATGGGAAATTTCGCGTCGCCGGACATGTCGATCTGCGTTCCGGTGAATGGGAAGCTCCGTGGCTGCGGTTGCGCAATGTGGAACTGCATACCAACGTTACAGTCGACGACGATGACTGCTCGTTGACAGATTTTTCTTCCGTGCTGGAAGACCAGGGAAAGATTTCAGGAAATATGGTGTTGCGGCACTGCGTTGGGCCGTCGGCGCCGGTGGTTTTGCCGGGTGCGAAAAGCCCGGGTTTGTCAGCCGGGACCGGACGTACGCGACTGAGCCCACGTGAGCTGCTGGAGCGGCTGCACAAGCAGTTTGAGAAAAAGCCGAGCGAGCCAGTGGAGAGGAAATATCAGCCGATCCAGGCGGCCATCGATGCGCAGGTTTCTGATGTGACGCTGCCTTTGATTCTGAAGGCGACCGCTCCCAGGGCGGAATGGAATATTGGATTCACCACCGCGGCCTCGGGCAAAGTGACAGTGCGCTGGACAGGAAACGGAGTCGGCCTGGACGTGCATGGGAACCTAATGCTGAGTGTGCCGCGACAAACCCTGGGCCTGGTGCCGGTCAGCGGTCCGACGCATGCGGACTATCTCGGGGACCATCGTCACCTGGTGATTCAGGATGCGAATTTGCATACGCCCGCCACTCAGGTGCATGGCGTGGGCACGCTTGATTTGCTGGAGAAGGACTTGCATAGCGCACTTCGGCTGGATGTGGTGGGACGAGACCTGGGCGAGTTCGACCAACTGTTAACCATCACAGATCTGCGGGCGACGCCTGTGGGTTCGCCACACGCGCTGCCGTTGCATCTGCTGGATGCGGCGACATTTCATGGCGATATTCACGGTTCGTTTTTCGCGTTGCATGCGGTGGGGCATTTAGATTCCGGGCCCTTCGAGATGGTGGTGGCGCGGAGCGAACCGGAGAAAGCAGTTGAAACGCGGCCGCCGCCGCAGTTGCTGCGATGGGATCAGTTTCACGGCGACATTTCGTATGCGCCGGCACGGCTGATTCTGCGTAATGGAGAACTGGTGCGCGGTGACGCTATGATTCGTGCGGGCCTCGATCTTTCTCCAGATCGCACGGCACCGGACACGTACACGTACAACAAGCACACCCAGGTGACCGCGACGCTGCAGTCGACCCATGTTTCCCTGGGGGATTTGCAGTCGGTTGCCGGCACTTCATATCCGATTTCAGGAATTCTGGAAGCGCACGCGCATGTCGCGGGAACAGTGGATGACCTGGAGGGCTCCGGCCAGGTGCTGGTGACCCACGCGGTTGCGTATGGGCAGCCCATCGCCACAGCGGATATGGTGCTTTCCGCGCAGGGACATTTGTTGCAGGCGACGCATATTCGACTGGCCGCTGCCGGCGGCGTGGCGATCGGAGATATACAGTACGACGATCAATCGGGCGCGCTGCAGGGGGAGATGACGGGACACGATTTCGCCCTGTCGAAGATCGCGTTTCTTGAAAACTCACGACTGCGTGCGGGTGGCAATGTGGATCTTCTGGCGCACGTGGAAGGAACTCCACGGAATCCACTGGTCAGCGGCGAAATGGATATTCAAAACCTGACGCTGAACGGGCAGCCGATGGGACGGCTGCATGCGGGGGCCCATGTACAACACGGAACGCTATCGCTGACATCTCGCGCGGAACTATTTGAGACGCACATGGATCTGGGCGGGCAGGTGCAGCTGAGCGGAGACTATCCGGCGCAGATGCAGCTGACATTTGCGGATTTCAATATCGGGCCGGTGTTGCGGATGGCGAGCTCTTCCGATATCAACGCGCAGTCTTCGCTGGTTGGGAAGATTACGCTGTCCGGACCGCTGGCCGATCCGGCGAAAATCCAGGCAGACGCGGACATGAACACGCTCACCGCGACGGTCGGTGGGATTCCGATGCATTCGCAAGGTCCGTTGCGGGCGTCGTTGCGGGATGGGGTACTGCAATTGCAACCAGTCCATATTCGGGGAACGAACATGGATTTTGTTGCTGGCGGCACGGTCGACCTGCTGAAGGGGTATGCGCTGCGACTGCATTCCGAAGGAACGATCGATGCCGCTCTGGCTTCCGTGATGAACAAGGACATTCGATCTTCGGGCCAGGTGAAATTTGTGGTGAACGCGCGCGGAACCGCGCAGAAGCCGAACATGCAGGGGCGTGCCGAGCTGAGTCACATCAACGTGCACATGATGGACATCACCAATGGTCTGACGGACATGAACGGGACCATGGCGTTCGATCAGGACCGGTTGGTGGTGCAGCAGTTGAAAGGCTCATCCGGCGGCGGCGATTTGGAATTGAAGGGATTCGTCGGCTATCAGAATGGAATCTTCGTCGATCTGACGGCGACCACGCAGCACGTGCGCATTCGCTATCCCAAGGGAGTTTCGAGCTCCGTGGACGCGAAGCTACGCGTGCTGGGGAATCTCGACAGCCTGCTGGTGAGCGGGAATGTCCAGTTGATGCGCTTTGGTATGGACAGTAATGTCGACCTGACATCGCTGGTGACCGGAGGCGGAGGGGTGGCGGCGCCGATCGATCCAACCTCGCCGACGAACCGCGTGCGCCTCGACATTCACGTGACCTCTGCGCCGGAGCTTGGATTTCAGAACTCCTTCGCCTCGCTGGCGGGCGACGTGAACCTGCGCATTCGGGGGACCCTGGAAAATCCTTCGGTGCTGGGGAGGATCGACATCACCGAGGGTTCGGCTTCCTTCGCCGGGACAAAATACAGTTTGCAGCAGGGCGACATTATCTTTGCTAATCCGGTGGCCATCACTCCAGAGATCGACCTCGAAGCGTCGGCGCGAGTGCAGAATTACGACATCATCATCAGCCTGCATGGGCCGCCGAACAAGCTGGAGATTTCCTACCGATCGGAGCCTCCGCTGACGCAGGCTGACGTGCTGGCGCTTTTGGCTTTGGGGCGCACGAATGAGCAGGCCGCGATGTATGGAGAGCAGCAGCAGGCGGGCGCGAATTTGACCACGGAAGCCTTGCTGGGTGGAGCGCTGAATGCGGCGGTCAGCAGCCGGGTGCAAAAGCTGTTTGGGGTGGGTAGCGTGCGCGTCGATCCAAATTTTGTGGGAACACTTGGTGACTCCACGGCCCGTATCACCGTCGAACAGCAGGTAGGGCGGAATTTTACGTTTACTTTTGCCACCAACGTGAACAGCACCGCACAGCAATTGATTCAGGGACAAGTGGATTTGACGCGCAACGTTTCCATCATCGCAGTGCGTGACGAAGCCAACGTTTTCAGCATGTACCTGCAGATTCGCGGGCGACATAAGTAGAGCCGGCGGACCGGTAGAAACGGATTTGGCGATGCAGGATCGGGGAGCGCGATGAAGCTGGCTGTGACCATGGTGAAGGAAGCCCCGGCGCAAGCTCCGCTGGTGCTGCGGGGCGACTACACGGACTCCATCCGCAAGGCGGCGCAAATTGGTTATGACGCGGTGGAGCTGCATGTGGCCGATCCCGCGGAGGTGGACGTGCGCGAGGTTCGCGCAGCATGCGAAACGACGGGCGTGGGGATGTCTTCGATTGGCACAGGTCTCGCGTTGGTGCGCGATGGCCTGAGCCTGACCAGCCGCGAGAAAGCCGCGCGAGGCCGTGCGATCGCTCGACTGCAGGACTTTGTCCGCCTGGCCGCGGAATTTGGCAGCGTTGTGATTGTGGGACTGATGAAGGGGCTGGTGAAGGAATCCACAAATCGGACCGAGTATGACCGGCACCTGACGGAAGCTTTGGACGCCTGTCTGCCGGTGGCGCTGGAATCCGGTGTGACGCTGGTGCTGGAGGCGATGAATCGCTATGAAAGCGACATTCTGAACACAATCGAAGAATGTGTGTGTACCATCGAACAGTTTGATTCTGAGAACTTGAAACTGCACATCGACACGTATCACATGAATATCGAAGAGGATCGTATAGGGCGGAACATCGTGGCGGCAGGGAAGCACATCGGCCATGTTCATCTTGCGGACAGCCATCGAGGCTATCCGGGAACCGGTCATTACAATTTCGCGGAAACGATTGCGGCGTTGAAGGCGGTGGGCTATCAGGGGGCTTTGGCGGTCGAGTGCCTGACGAGGCCGACGCCGGAAGTAGCCGCGCAGGGTGCCTACGACGCGATGCGGGCGGTCCTGCGGGGCAATCCGACGCCATAAAACTGAAAGCGTGGGTCGGAACTGTGAGTCCGCAACTCTTTTCCGGCCGTTGCGTCTATGTAGGGTGAGCTGGCGTCTGCCAACGGTACTGAGTGGGCGGTGCGGCGATCAGCGGCGTAGACTACACGACATCGAGTCGCGAACCGAATTGGCCGCCGCGGGCGAATCGAAAAGGGCAGAAGGGGAAGGACATCCATGCGAAGGAATGCAGTTGTATCCAGGCTGTTGATTGCGGTTTGTTGTGTGGGAATGGCAGGGATAGGAACGACTGCTCTGGTAGGCCTCTCAACGTCGGTGTTTGCTGCGGACAACGGAGCGTCCGACGCGGCCCTGACCAGCGCGGTGAAGGAGCGATTGAAGGGCAAGAACTTTCAAGACGTGACCGTACTGGTGCGGGACGGAACGGTGACGCTGTCAGGGCAGGTGAGCCTGTTTGCCTATAAAGCCCAGGCGATCAAGAAGGCAAGAAAGACTAAGGACATCAAAAACGTGCGGGACAATATCGCCGTCGGCGGCCCAACCATCGCGGATAACGTGCTGCAAAGAAGTTTGTTGAAACGCATCGAAATGGATCGCGTCGGTTATGGCGAGGTGTTCGACGCGATTTCTGTCAGTGTACGGAACGGAGTGGTGGTGCTGGGCGGTCACGCGATTGGCCCGGTTACGCAGCAGTCCGCGGTTGCGTTGGCGGAATACACGCCGGGCGTGAAGGAAGTGATCAACAAGATCAGCATCGATCCGGTCTCGCAGTTCGACGATCAAATCCGTATTGCGACGTTTCGCGCGATTTATGGATACCCGCCGCTACAGCAATACGCGATTGTTCCGTGGCGTCCGATTCGCATCTCTGTGCAGAATGGCAGGGTCACGTTGTACGGGGTCGTGGATCGCCAAATGGACAAGCAACTGGCGTATATGCGGGCAATGCAGGTCCCGAACGTTTTCCAGGTGACCGACGACCTGGTCGTCGGCAATGAGAATCAGGAAAAGAGCAAAAAGAATTAAGGCTCGAGCGGCAGTTCATTGTTCGAGTTGGAATCAACGGCGCAACATTCCTACGAGGAAGGTTGCGCCGTTGATTTTGCTGGCTACGATGGTTTCTAATCCGCGTGCATGACGGCGCCCTTTTGTCTGACTGCCTTGCGCAGCATGAAGACGACCGGCAGACAGGCAAACGACGCCAGGGCGAGATAGCGGAAGTCATCGACATAGGACAGAAGCAGCGCCTGAACATTGAGCGAGCTGTACATGCGGCCCAAGGTGCCGGCGCCGGCCATGGCAGATCCGATCTTCGGCCCCAGGTCGCCGATTCCCTGGCTGAGTTGCTCCTGGTAGACGCGGCTGCTGGGCGTCAGGTTCTGGACCAGGTTGGCCTGGTGCAGCTGCGAGTGACGTGCCAGAAGCGTATTGGTGATCGAGATACCGATACTGCCGCCGACATTGCGCAGCAGGTTGTAGAGTCCGGTCGCGTTCCCCATCTCCTGGTTGGACAGTCCGGCAACGGTGGTCGTCGAAAGCGGCACGAAGACCATCCCGGAACCAAATCCGCTTAATACGATCGCCCAAATGAACGACCACGGCGAAATGGCCAGGTTGACTTCGCCAAACCAGATGCCGCAGATGCCGAAGATCAAGAATCCTCCGCCAATCAGCCAGCGATTGTCCATTTTGGACGTGAGGATGCCGATGATTGGCATGGCCACGATGGCCCCCAATCCGCGGGGACTGACAGCAATGCCGGCATTGAAGGCCGGGTACAGCATGACCTCCTGGTAGAACAGCGGGAGCAGCGTGATCAGGCCATAGATACATCCGCCAAACAGTGCGATGAGAATGCAGCCGAGGGCGAAATTTCGATGGAGAAAGACGCGCAGATTCACCAGTGGCCTTTTCTCGCTCAACATGCGCCAAACGAAGGCGACGAATGTGACGATGAGGAGCGCTGTTGCCCAGCGAATCCAGGTGGCGCCAAACCAGTCATCTTCCTGACCTTTGTCGAGAATGATTTGCAGACAAGCCAGCCAGGTAGCGAGCAACCCGAGGCCGATTCCATCCAGAGGACCAGGCTTGGCGTTGCGGATATAGTCCGGATCGTGGACGAAGCGCGAGATCATAACGAGCGCCAGAATCCCGATGGGAATGTTGATATAGAAGGTCCAACGCCAGGAGTAGGCGTCGGTGAGATAGCCGCCCAGGGTGGGGCCGAGAATGGGAGCCACCACCACTCCAAGGCCGTAGACGGCCATGGCCTGGCCGCGTTTCTCTTCCGGAAAACTTTCCAGCATGATGGCCTGGGAGATGGGCTGGAGCGCTCCGCCGCCCGCGCCCTGGACTGCCCGGGCCAGCAGGATCATGGCCAGACTGGTGGAGGCGCCGCAGGCGAAGGAGCTGATGGTGAAGATGACGATGCAGGTCATCAGGAAACGTTTGCGCCCGAAGCGCTGTGCGAACCAGCTACTGACCGGCAGAACAATCGCGTTTGCCACCAGATAACTCGTGAGCACCCAGGTGGCCTCATTGGTGCTGGCGGACAGACTTCCGGCGATATACGGCAGCGCCACCGAAGCGATGGAGGTGTCGAGCACTTCCATGAACGTCGGCAGAACAACCGAAAGCGCGATGAGCCACGGATTGATCTGTTGTTCTTTACTGGCGGTCAAATTCGCTATTTCCTTGCTGCTTCATACTGCGTTTTTGATCTTCGACAGGGGTGGTGAGAAAGGAGCTTAGATGGTTCGCATTAAGATTCCTGGTGCGTTGGATCGGTCGTCGCCCGTTGCTTAAACGTTCGTTCCGGCTCGGTTGCCGCCGACAGAAGCTTCGTTCTTTCCGGATCGAAATTTGATCCGATGGAAGTTAGATGCAGCGCGGATTCAGTTCGTGGCAGAATTGTGATTCTGTTGAAGGAATGTCCTTCGCCTCCGTCCGCTACAGCCATTGTTAAATTGTACTGGCGGCGGATAACGAAACATTTGGATCAAATTTAAATTTGGCGAATCGGTGTGTGGAGAACGGGTCCGTCTGGCTGTGATCCGGTCGCGGCCACGCTCTACACTGAAGAGATGAAGAATTGGATTGGAAAGCGACGGCACGCAGTGTCGATAGCAAAGGACACAGGGAATGAGTAGCAGGCTTGGCACCACGCTGGAGATGATCAAGTGGGAGCACTCCATATTCGCGCTGCCGTTTGCGCTGACCGGAGCGATGCTGGCTGCGGGAGGGCTGCCACCGTGGCGCGTGCTGTTCTGGATCGTCGTCTGCATGATTGCGGCGCGGTCGGCGGCGATGGCGTTTAATCGGTGGGCGGATGCTGAGATTGACCGCGTGAATCCGCGGACGGCGAGGCGGGCGATTCCGGCGGGATTGCTGAGCCGGCAATTTACCATTGGATTCACGATTGTGTCGGCCGCGATATTTCTGGTGGCGGCGAGCCGGCTGAATCGGCTGACGTTAGAACTGGCTCCTTTAGCGCTGGCGGTGATCTTTTTCTATTCCTATGCGAAGCGGCTCACGCACTGGTCGCACCTGGTGCTGGGGCTGGCGCTGGGGATTGCGCCATCCGCGGCGTGGATTGCGGTGCGAGGATCACTTGATCCGCGAATTGTGGTGCTGACAGGTGCGGTGTTGTTCTGGGTTGGCGGCTTTGATGTGCTGTACGCGTGCCAGGATTACGAGCACGATTTGCAGGCGGGGCTGCATAGTATTCCGCAGGCGTTTGGGCTGCGGGCAGCGTTTTGGATTGCGCGCGCCATGCATCTGGCCATGCTGGTGTTATTGGTGGCGCTGATTGTTCTGTTCCATCTGAGCTGGATTACCGTCGTCGGAGTGGTCGCGGTGGCAGCGATGTTGATCTACGAACACCAGCTGGTTTCGCCGAAGGATCTGCGGCGACTGAACGCGGCATTTTTTACCATGAACGGAATTATTTCGTTCGTATTTTTTTTGGCGGTTGCGGCGGACCTGCTGTTTCGGAAATAGCGGGTTGAAGTCCAACGCCCCCAGGGGAGCGACTCCTGAGGGCGTTTTCCATGGCAGTGAATGCATTCCGTGGACGCCAGATGCGTCCGACAGCGCGGACGATTAGGCAGTCCGGTTGGAGACATCATTCATGCGATGCTGTTCTTTGATGGCATCGATCTTGTCGTTCACGCGATTTTTTGTGTCTTCCACTTTGCGGGAGATGTTTTCGCGTGTATCGTGAGCCTGCTGTTCGTGGCTCTTGTTGGCCGCATCCTTCACCTTGCCCCAGGTTTCCTTGGCAGCACCCTTGACCTGGTCCGCCACACCGCGATTCGCGAGATCGTCATTGCCGACGGCTTCGCCGACGCCCTGTTTCACTTTGCCTGTAACCTGATCGACTTTTCCTGCGACTTGATCCTTATTCATGGGGGTTACTCCTTTGTGCTGCTGTTGCTTCACCCGACCGGTTCCGCGTTGGTAACGGGGCCGGATAGTTGAAGAGGTTGAAATGGAGCGTCCCGCATCGCTGCGAGACGTTCCACTTGCTGGGGTGAGAGAGCTAAATCACAGTCGTCTTCCGCCGATGATTGCAAAGATGAGAATAACCAGTGCAATGACAAGCAGGATATGGATATACGCGCCGAGTACGTGGAAGCCGATGAATCCGAGCAACCACAAGATCAGAAGAATTACAAAGATGGTCCACAACATTCGTTTCGTCTCCTTACAGTCGAAGCCGGTACCTGTGATAAGTTGCGCGTAAGCGGAAAGAAGGTTGCCGCGAGACGCGAATATTTTGCGCCATGCAGTGTTCTCAGGAGGTTGGATGCAAGTTGCAATCCAGGGAGAGCTTGGCTCCTTTAGTCATGAAGCGAGTCTGACATTGCTTCCGGAGGGAGTGATTGTGCCGTGCGCCGCAGCGGGCGCTGTGCTGGAAGCGCTGGACAGCGGTCGCGTCGATGCGGCCGTGATTCCGGTGGAGAACAGCCTGGCCGGATCGGTGATGGATTTTTACGATCTGTTTTTCGCGCACGAGTTTGTTGTGGAGCGCGAGATGGAAATGCGCATTCGCCACAACCTGATGGTGGCGCAAAGTGTGACGATGGAGACGGTGCGGCAAGTGTTGTCGCATCCCGTCGCGCTGGCGCAGTGCAAAGGATTTTTCGCGGCGCATCCGGAACTGGAGGCGATTGCTTTCTACGATACGGCGGGCGCAGTTCGTCACGTCGCGGAGGCCAGGCAAAACCATCTGGCGGCCATCGGCAGCAAACAAGCGGCGCGGCAATACGGCGCCAGCATTCTGCAGGAAAGCATCGAAGATCGGGAAGAGAGTTACACTCGCTTCTGGTTGATTCGCCGTCACGTCTCCGCCGCCAGGGAAGCCGCGCCAAACAAATTATCGGTGGCCTTTGTGCTGGAGAATCGCCCGGGCGCACTGCTGCAGGCGCTGAATACGTTTGCCGCGCGGCAACTGAACCTGACCAAGATTGAGTCGCGACCCATGACTGGACGGCCGTGGGAGTATATGTTTTACGCCGATGTGACGATTCCGGGAAGCGAGGAGGCGGACGCGGCGCTCTTTGACCTGAGAAAAGTATGTTCCACGGTGAAGGAATTAGGGCGGTACCGGGTTCTGAATCCTGCATCGAATCGATAGGGGGAAGATTCGAGCCGGAGGCCTGCGCGGAGGCCACGATGCGCACATCGTTGAGTGGGCTGCCTTGCCGATAATAGATTTTGTAACCGAAAATGATTCTGAGCGTCTAAGATTCATAAAGGTTGATAGAGGGGGACTCAATGTCCAGCGATTTCTTAAGTGTGATCCATCCTGGAGAGCGGAAAGGCCGCGAGAAGGATGGCTCGAAACAGGTCTATCCTGTTCTGCCAGTGCGAGATACGGTGCTTTTTCCCCATGCGGTGTTGCCGCTTACGGTGGGACGGGAAAGTTCGATCCAACTGGTGCAGTCGTTAGGGGAAGAGAAGACCATCATTGTCGTCGCGCAGCGTGAAGCGCGCATGGACACTCCCCAGCCGTCGGATTTGTATGCGGTGGGGACGCTGGCGACGGTGCACAAAGTGGTGAAAATGCCCAACCAGAGCCTGTTCGTGTTTACCGAAGGCACGGAGCGGGTGAGGCTGACGGACTTCGATCAATCGACGCCGTACATGAAGTCGGAAGTAGAAGTGATTGAAGATATCGATCCGGAAAAGAGCCCGGAAGCCGAAGCATTGCAGCGCAATATTCTGGCGCAGTTTCAGCACATTGTGACCGCATCGCCGACGCTGTCGGATGAACTGCAGACGATCGCGTTGAACATCGACGAGCCGGGCCGACTGGTCGACTTTATCGCGTCTTCCCTGCCGATTCTTTCGACGATCGATAAGCAGGAACTGCTGGAAACGCCGGATGTGATGGCTCGGATGACGCGCATGAACCGGCATTTGGCTAAGGAACTGGAAGTGCAGCAACTGCGCAACAAGATCCAGTCGGAGGTGCAGGACCAGGTGCAGCAGTCGCAGCGGGACTATTACCTGCGCGAGCAGATGAAGGCGATCCAGAAAGAACTGGGCGAGATGGACGAGGGCCAGAAGGACATTGAAGAGCTGCGCGAAAAGCTGGAAGCCGCGGGCATGCCCGAAGCGGTGAAAAAGGAAGGGCTGAAGGAGCTGAGCCGCTTATCGCGGATGTCACCGATGGCGCCGGATTATTCGATCACGCGCAACTACATTGAATGGCTGGTGGTGTTGCCGTGGACCAAGTCTTCGGGCAGTGAAGTGGATATCGCCAGGGCGAAGGAGATTCTGGACGAGGACCACTACGACCTGAAGAAGGTGAAGGAGCGCATTCTGGATTACCTGGCGGTGCGTCGCCTGAAGCCTGACATGAAGGGCCCGATTCTTTGTTTTGTTGGACCTCCGGGTGTAGGAAAGACCTCGCTCGGGCGCAGCATAGCTCGGGCGCTGGGTCGGAAGTTCCAGCGAATTTCCCTGGGCGGCATGCATGATGAGGCGGAAATCCGCGGACATCGGCGCACCTACATTGGCGCCATGCCGGGCCAGATCATGCAGTCATTACGGCGAGCGGAAACCAACGATCCCGTATTCATGCTGGATGAGGTCGACAAGCTGGGAAGGGATTTCCGCGGCGATCCATCGTCGGCGTTGTTGGAAACATTGGATCCGGAGCAGAATTTCAGCTTTCGGGACAATTACCTGGACGTTCCGTTCGATCTTTCGAAAGTGCTGTTCATTTGCACGGCGAACATGCTGGACCCGATTCCAGAGCCGCTGCGGGACCGCATGGAGATTATCGAGCTGACCGGCTACACGGAAGATGAAAAGGTCCACATTGCGTTTCGGTATCTGATTCCTCGGCAGATCAAGGAAAACGGAATCGAGGAAAAGGACATTGAATTTCCGGAAGCGGCAGTTCGCAGCATGGTGCGGCACTACACGCATGAGGCGGGGGTTCGCAAGCTGGAGCAGTGGATTGGCACCGTCTGCCGCAAGCAGGCCCGCCGGATTGCCGAAGGGCTGACTGAAAAACTGGTGGTCACGCCGGAGGTGATCCAGGAGTTTCTGGGCGGCATTAAAGTGCGCGTGGATACGGAAATTGCCGAGCGCACCAAGCGGCCTGGGGTTGCGGTGGGGCTGGCCTGGACTCCAGCGGGAGGCGACATTCTGTTTATTGAAGCCAACCGCATGAAGGGCAAAGGCGGCTTCACGATGACCGGGCAGATCGGCGAGGTGATGCAGGAATCGATGCAGGCCGCGCTGACCTGGGTCCGCTCCAACGCGAAACTGCTGAGCCTGAAAGAGGACTTCAACACGGAAGTGGACCTGCATATTCACATTCCGGCAGGTGCGATTCCGAAGGATGGTCCGTCGGCGGGCGTGACCCTCGCAACCACGCTGGTCTCGCTGATGACGGACACCATCATTCGTCCGCTGACCGCGATGACGGGTGAGATTACGCTGAGCGGCAACGTGTTGCCGGTGGGCGGAATCAAGGAGAAGTTCCTGGCGGCGCGGCGGGCCGGGGTTCGCGACATTATTCTGCCGGAAGAAAACCGGTTGAATGTGGAAGAGGACCTGTTGCCGGAACAGTTGGCGGGCGTGACGATTCACTATGCGCGTCGCATTGAAGATGTGCTGGCGATTGCGCTGCCGGATGCGTTGAAGCCGCGGGTGCTGGAAGAAGTGATCCAGCAGGAACCGCCGGTCACGCAGGTGCCGGAAGCGGCGCACGCATAACCTGGCATGATTCCCCATCTGGCGTGGAGCCGTCTGCTCCTCGCCAGATTTTTTTGCGCTGCACATGTTTATGTTGACAATTGGCCACTCCACGCTTGCGATCGAGGTGTTTCTGGGCGCCTTGCAGGACAACGGCGTCACGCTGCTGGTGGATGTGCGGACGATTCCGCAATCGCGGCATAATCCTCAATTCGGAATGGACGCGTTGTCGGCGTCGTTGCGTGCGGCCGGCATTGATTACCGCTGGATGCGGTCGCTGGGTGGACTGCGGCATGCGCGGAAAGACTCTATCAATACGGGATGGCGAAATGCCAGCTTTCGCGGTTATGCAGACTATATGCAGACCGAAGCATTCCAAACAGCGCTGCAAGAATTGATGGAACTGGAGAAGGAAACGACGGTGGCGATCCTGTGCTCGGAGGCGGTGCCGTGGCGTTGTCATCGATCGCTGATCGGCGATGCGTTGCTGGTGCGCGGACATTCTGTCGAGGATATTTTTGTCTCGAAGACAGGGAAGTCGCAGCGCAAGCCGCACATGTTGACACCTTTTGCGCGGGTCGAGGGAACGCGACTCTGGTATCCCGGTGAGCCGGAGCTGCCGTGGTCGCCAGAAAACGCGTCAGACCGGATAAGCTAAATCCATGCACGTGCACGTACTGCTGTTCGGCGCACTAAAGGACCTGCGGGCGCGGGAGAAGGAAACTGTCGAGCTGCCGGAACAGGCTACGGTGGCGGAATTTCTGCGCAGATTTTTTGCGGTTGCGCCGCAGCTGGAAAAGTATGCAGGCTCGTTGGCGATTGCGGTGAATCAGGAATACGCGCTCCCTACGCGGGTGCTGAGCGAAGGCGATGAGATTGCGCTGCTGCCGCCGGTGAGTGGTGGTTCCGGAGAAGATGAATCACTTGAGGGGACCGATTGGATTCGCCTGCAACGCGAGCCCATCGATGCAGGCGCACTGGTGGCCGCTTTGAAAGAGGGCGAGGCCGGTGCGGTGGTGGTGTTCGACGGAATTGTGCGCAACAACACGCGCGGACGGGGAACGCTTCATCTGGATTATGAAGCGTATGAAGCGATGGCACTGAGCCAGATGCAGGGGCTGGCTCGCGACGCGCAGCGACGCTTTGGGGTGCGCCGGGTGGCGCTGGTGCATCGGCTGGGGCGGTTGCAAGTGGGAGAAACCAGCGTCCTGATTGTTGTGGCGTCCGCACATCGCGCGCAGGCGTTCGATGCCTGCCGCTGGATCATCGACACGCTGAAGAAGACGGTTCCGATCTGGAAAAAAGAATGGTTCGAAGATGGCGCGGTCTGGGCCGATGGCGAACCATTTCCGGAAGAAATTTCCATTCACAAGTCCGGCGAAGGCGCGGCCGAGAACAAGCCGTGAGATGGATCTTGACTGTGTTGGCGATAGGTTCCATGGCAATCGCGCAGACAGGCGGATCGCCGTCGCTTCCTGATCACTCTCTGCGCGTTCAGGTGAACCTGGTCAATGTTCCGGTGAACGTGGTGGATCGGCAAGGGCAACCGGTGAGCGGGCTGCATCGGGACGATTTTTCTCTGACGGAAGACGGCCATCCGGAAACGATCCGGGTATTTCAGGCGACGGTCGTTCATCCGCTTTCGATGGTGCTGGCAATCGATACCAGCGTGAGCGTTCGCACGGATCTGCCGTTTGCCAAGCAGGCAGCCGCCGACTTGGCTGCATCTTTATTGGGTCGCGACGATCGCGTGGAACTGCTGGGATTCGCCGGTGAGGTGACGCAGGTGGCTCCGTTCACGGGGAATCTGCATGAGCTCGACCATGGTTTGCGTGCTTTGCATGGGGATGGGCCGACGGCGCTGTACGCCACGATTGTGCGGGCTGCGAACGATCTGAAGCCGAACTCTGGTCGCAAAGTTATCGTGGTGATCAGCGACGGGTCGAACAGCGTATCGGGAGTGGATTATGACCAGGCGCGCACCGCGGCACTGCGGGCGCAGGCCAGCATTGAAAGCATCATCCTGGTGCCCATCGGGGCGAATGCGGGTCGCGATCTTGGGGGCGAACACGCACTGATTCAACTGGCTCGCGATACCGGCGGGCAATATTTTTATGCCGACGGTGCGACTCCAATCCAGGATGCGATGACGCGGCTTTCGCTGGCGCTTCGATCGGAGTATCTGCTGGGCTACTATCCCACGCAGAAGGATGCAGCCAACACAGCGGCCGGCGGGTTTCGCAGGATTCAATTGCGGCTCACCCATCCAGCATTGAAACATGTCTATCGATTGCAATACCGCACAGGCTATTACGCCGAGGGCACACGATAGGCGCGATATACTTTGGAGGTGAACACTCCTGGCAGCGGTCGGCGCAAGCAGAAATCTCATCACCCGCAATCGGAAACTGGGCAGGAAGCGATATACCTGCGCACGTTGAGCGAGCGCCAGACGCCTGTAGTGGTGCAGTTGCGGGATGGCGAGGCGTTGCAGGGCTGGATCGAGTATTTCGACGATCGCATGATTCGCCTGACGCGGGAAGGCAAGCCAAATCTTTTCATCTACAAGCGCCAGATCCTGACGATTACGGAAAAAGCTCGCCGGCCTGCGCCCCGCAGGGACAAGCCTTCTGAGGTTGACGAACCCAGCGAGGATTCCATGGCATGAGCGAACAGAATTTGTCCCATGCTGGACCGGCGTCGGAGATGGCGCGTGCTGCGGGAGCCTTGCTGCGAAGGCATTATGAGCATGGAGTCGCGACCGAATACAAGGGCGAAGTGGATCTGGTAACGGTCGCGGACCGTGAGAGCGAAAATCTGCTGGTGGAGCGCTTGCGCGCGCAATGGCCGGACTATGGCATCGTCGGCGAAGAGGGCACGCGGACGCAGATGGAATGCGAGTATCGATGGTACATCGATCCGCTGGATGGGACGACGAATTTTGCCCACGGATTTCCGGCCTTCTGCGTGTCGATGGGGCTGGAACATCGTCTGCCGGGAACCGCGCTGGACGCGGATGGCGAGCTGGTCGCGGCGGTGATCTACGATCCGCTGCGGGACGAGATGTTTCTGGCGGAAAAGGGACAAGGCGCGACACTGAACGGAAAGCCGGTTCATGTTTCCGCGACAGAAGCGCTGGCCGAGTCGTTGATTGCGACGGGGTTTCCCAGCCGCAAACGCCATAGCAATCCCAACGTGCATTTTTATCATGAGTTCACGTTGCGTTCCCATGGAGTGCGTCGAGCCGGTTCGGCAGCGCTCGACCTGGCTTATACGGCGTGCGGGCGGCTGGACGGTTATTGGGAGTTCAATCTGAATTCCTGGGATACGGCGGCGGGTGTGTTGCTGGTGCGGGAATCCGGCGGCAAGGTGACCTATGTTGACGGCAGCCCGTTTCACCTGGTCAGTGCGGAGGTGTTGGCCAGCAATGGAAAGATTCACGGCGCGATGATTCATCTGTTTCAGGACATGCTTGCCGGCCGCAACCTGGAGCCGATCCAATCTGCCCGGGAGTTTGCCGCCGAGCGCGCCGAACGCCTTGCGGCGACCGCAAAATGAGCGGGGAAACTCCGGTGCGGGAATTTTTTCCCAGTGGACAACCTTGCACCGGCCGTGCTGCTACAATCGAGTTGACTTGCTAGTCCCTGTCAGGAGAGTTTTCACCCATGGCTTACGTGATTGCAGAACCCTGCATCGGCACGAAGGATACCGCCTGCGTCGATGCCTGCCCGGTGGATTGTATTCATCCCAAGAAGGATGAAGAAGGTTATGAAGGGGCCAATCAGCTCTTCATCGATCCAGTGGAATGTATTGATTGCGGTGCGTGCGTGCCGGTTTGCCCGGTGTCGGCCATTTTCACCGCCGACGATCTGCCGGAAAAATGGAAAACGTACGAGCAGACCAACGCCCAGTATTTCGGCCGCTAAATCTATTTTTTGTCTCGGGAAAGCGCGCAGCCCCAAGGCTGCGCGTTTTTCATTGGACGCTACATTCCGCTTCGACTGAATTGAACTTTTCTCCATGCTATGACTCTGCACCAATCTGAGGCGATCGTACTGCGCACCTGGCCGCTGCGGGAGTCGGACTTGCTGGTTTCATTGTTGACCCGCGACCTGGGCAAGGTGCGTGGCGTGGCCAAGGCAGCATTGAAATCGAGAAAACGTTTTGGTGGGACGCTGGAGCCGATGACCTACGTGCATGCAGCGTACGCCGAACGGCCTCGTCAGGAATTGGTGCGGATGGATCACTTTGAGGCGATCGCGTCTCCACTGGCCGAGCCGATCGATTATCTGCGCGCGGCGACGCTGGGATATTACGCCGAGGTACTGGAAAATGTGCTGCCGGATCACGATCCGCAGGATGCAATCTTTCGGCTGACGCTGGCGGTGCTGGAGCAGAGCCAGGTGGATCGTTGCTGGATGCCGGTGACGTATTTTTCACTCTGGATCACGCGGCTGATCGGTTGGCTGCCGGAGACGGATCGATGCACGGAGTGCGGCGAGCCGTTCACGGGAGAGGCGGCCTATTTTCACGTGCTGGAGGATGGTTTGAGTTGTGTGCGGCACAAGAAGCCGAACAGCGGCATGCTGAGTCGGGATTCGCTGGCGCTGGCGCAGCGGATGTTGCGGGATCCAATCCGGATGATGAGTGCGGAACCGTGGACGCGGCAGTCGGGACGGGACCTGCGGCGGTTTCTGGTGCGGACACTGGAACGGCATACGGAGCGGCGTTTGAACTCCGCAGAAGTGTTCAGTCGCATGGGCGGCTGAGGGTATTTCGCCGGCCTGGGTCGGAGGTCGGCGGCACATTCGATACAATCAGCATCAACGCTTCCGCACATGGAATGGAGTTTCTGCTCGTGCTATTGAACAGTTCTGTCAAAAGAAAAATTCCGCTGACATTTCAAGAGCTGCTGTTTCAGTTGCAGCAATTTTGGGCCAGTCGTGGCTGCATTTTGCAGCAGGCGTATGACGTGGAAGTGGGCGCAGGCACCATGTCGCCGGAGACGTTTCTGCGCGTACTGGGGCCGAAGCCGTTTCGCGTGGCGTATGCGCAACCTTCGCGGCGACCGGCCGATGGACGATACGGGCAAAATCCTAACCGGCTGTTCAAACATACGCAGCTGCAGGTGATTTTGAAACCACCGCCGGAAAATATTCAGGGGCTGTATTTGGAATCGTTGCAGGCAATTGGGATTGATCTTCGTCAGCACGATGTGAAATTCGAAGAGGACAACTGGGAATCGCCGACGCTGGGCGCGTGGGGAATTGGCTGGCAGGTGATGCTGGATGGCCTGGAAATTACGCAGTTCACGTATTTTCAGCAGTGCGGCGGCATCGATCTAGATCCCATTGCGGGCGAGATCACATATGGCCTGGAGCGCATAGCTGCATTTCTGCAGGATGTGGACTCGATCTACGACATTGTGTGGGCGCGTGATCCGGACAGCGGCAAGGAAATTACGTATGGAGAAGTGCGATTCGCGGAGGAAGTGCAATTCTCTGTCTACAACTTTGAGAAAGCGGATGTGGAGAAACTTTGGCAGCACTTCCGGTTGTATGAAGAAGAATGTAAGGCATTGCTGGAGGAAGCGCGCGAGCTGCCGGAAGACGCGGACAGCGAGACGCGCAGCCGTTTGCCGCTTCTGGCCGCGTTCGATTTGTGTCTGAAGTGTTCGCACCTTTTCAATTTGCTGGATGCACGCGGTGCGATTTCAGTGACGGAGCGGGTGGGCGTGATCGCAAGAATTCGGGCGCTGGCGGTGGCCGTGGCAAAGGCGTACGCAGCACAGCAAATCCAGACCGTCGCCGCATAGAAATATTCAAGATGAAAGTTTAGGAAACGAGTCGAATGCCTGCATTTCTGCTTGAAATTGGATTGGAAGAAATTCCCGCTGGGATGATTGCTGCCGCACAGGCAGAGCTGGCGCAGCGCATCGAAAAGCTGCTGACGCGCGAGCGCCTGACGACGGATGCGCTGCGGGTGACGAGCTATTCCACGCCGCGACGGCTTGCGGTGCTGGTGGAAGGGCTGCTGCCCGGACAGCCGGACATGGAAGAAGAGGTTGTCGGGCCGGCCGCCAAGGTTGCGTTCAAGGATGGCGCGCCGACGCAGGCGGCGATCGCATTCGCGAAGAAATCCGGCGTCGACGTTTCCACGCTGAAGACAATCCAGAACGCGAAGGGTGAGTATGTCTCGGCGACAGTGCATCGGTCTGGGCGCACGGCGGCCGAAGTGCTGAAGGATGGGCTTGCGGCAGAGATCGCTGGAATCTATTGGCCGAAGAGCATGTACTGGCGTGCGGGCAAGCCCGAGCGATTTGTGCGGCCGGTGCGGTGGATGGTGGCGCTGCTGGATGAGGAAGTGCTGCCACTGGAGTTTGCCGGGGTCACTGCGGGTCGAGCCAGCTATGGCCATCGTGTGCTGCATGGGAACGCGCCGGTCATGGTTGGCGCGCCGAAGGAATATGCGAAGACGCTGACGGGAGCGTATGTCGAGGTGGATCCGGCCGCGCGGCGGGTGCGCATTCGCAAAGCGCTGGACAAAGCGACGCGACTGATTCCTGGTGCGCGCTGGCGTGAGGATGAAGACCTAGTGGAGATGGTCACGAATTTGACGGAGTGGCCAAGCGTGATTTTAGGCGGCTTCGAGGCGAGCTATCTTGACCTGCCGGAAGAAGTGCTGGTGACGGTAATGCGCGGTCATCAGAAATATTTTGCGCTGGAGGACAGCGAGAAGAAGCTGCTGCCGAATTTTCTGGCGGTGCTGAATTTGGAAGTGGATGAGGCGGGAGCGGGGGTGATTCGCCACGGTAACGAGCGTGTGTTGCAGGCGCGGTTCAACGACGCGCGTTTCTTTTGGGATGTGGATCAGAAGATTCCGCTGGTCGATCGGGTGGAGATGCTGAAGAGCGTCACCTTCCAGAAAGATCTGGGTAGCTACTGGGACAAGACGGAGCGAAACCGTGCGGTCGCACGGCAGATCATCGACCGATTCGATCCGCCACTGTTTGATTCTGAAGTGAAGTTCAACACATTTTGCGCTGGAGTGGACCAAGCGGCGCAGTTGGCGAAAGCGGATCTGACGACCGAGATGGTGAAGGAATTTACAGAGCTGCAAGGCGTGGTCGGCGGGCTGTATGCGCGGGCGCAGCGGCTGCCGGACGGCGTTGCACGAGCGATCCACGATCATTACAAACCCGCGTCGCAGGAGGACACGATCCCAAGCCTTCCCGCGGGATCGGTCGTGGCGCTTGCGGATAAGATCAGCAGCATCGTCGATATGTTTGCCATTGGATTGCAGCCTACCGGATCGAAAGATCCATTTGCGCTGCGCCGAGCCGGCAATGGAGTGGTTCGCATACTAGTGGAAGATGAGCGGCTCAATGACAGGCTGCATCTCGCTTACGTTTGTTTTGCCGCCATGCAGAACACAAAGGCGATGGAGGATGCGGCCTTACGCGGGGCGATTTATGAATTTCTGCTGGACCGCTTTGAGTTTTATCTGCGTGAGGCCGTCAAGGTGAATCCACAGGTAGCGCGAGCGGTGCGGAAGGCGGGCACGACCGGCAGCGATTACGAAGTGGATGGCCACTTGATTGGGTACGGGAAGATTGCCGGATTTGCGAAAGCGCTGGATGCGCAGGTGGGCTCGCCGAATGTGCTGGCGGTGGCAGAACTGCTGAAGCGGACCGCAAATATTCTGCGTCAGGCGAAGGAGAAGAAGATTATTTTCGCCGATCAGGAATCCGAAAGCTTGCTGCGAGAGGCAGCGGAGAAGGAATTGTCACGCAAGGTGACCGAGGTGGATCAGGCGATCCAGCGCAGTTATCGCGAAGGGAATTACGACGCGGTGATTGCTGCGATCGCCAGCCTGCAGCCGCCGTTGAATGCGTTTTTCGATTCTGTGATGGTGATGGTGGAAGATGCATCGTTGCGGGACAATCGCCTGGCACTTTTATCGCGAACCGAGTCTGTGGTGCGCTGGGCGGCGGACTTTTCTGAGCTGGCGTCGATTTAGTTGGCTGACCGGACGGTTCTTTGTCTGGCGACAGAAGAATCCCAGGTCTCAAAATCGAGACCTGGGGCACCCAGGTTTTGAGCATTTCGCGATCTTTGAAAAGGATTTAATTCAGCTTCTGCAGGCGGGCGATCAGCTTTTGTGCCAGGCTTTCTTCGCTCTCGGTCCAGAGCAGGCGAGTTTCCACGCCGCAATTCTTTTCGACTTGCGTGGTGAAGTCCACGAGTTGCTGAATGTTCTTCTTGACGAAAACCTGATCATCTTCGTGGAGCGGAACATCGTCGCAGAGAAACGGCGTATCCAAACCCAGGTCGACGCGGATGTGGCCATTCTGTTCGTAACTGCCGTCGTCGAATTGCGGGCCCAATCCAACCACGCGCACAATGCGGACTTCTTCTTTCCAGATCGGATCGAGCAGGCCATCGCTCTCCGGGTACCAAAGCTTCCACGGCAACTCAAACTCATAGGCGCTGTCTTCATGCGGAATTTCCGTGGCTTCGGCGACAGCCTGCTCCGGCGGTGCCGGCTCCTCGTTCTCCGCAATGTAGACGCGCTGGAACGTGGGCGACTGCTGCCAGTCCAACGGATAGACCGAGGCCGCGGTGACCAGTGGATGGGGAAGCTGCTGCATCACGCTGACGAGTTTTTCCGGCAGCGACGAGAGCCGAAAATTCGGGAACCACAGGCTGTAATAAAGAGAGTCTGCCATGACTCCATTGTAGAAGAGGATTCCCCGACTGTTTGTGGCGCCCGAAACGGCGGAAAAACGGGCTTGCAGCGCATCCGGGAAAGCGTCGCGAAATGAGAAGATGGTGGTATGCGATGGACAATTGAGCGGTTGCGCCTGGCAATCATCGTGGTGGCTGCGATGCTTGTGCTGTCCATCCTTGGGTCGATCATGTACGGACGCTGGCGACTTCGCCAGATTGCCCAGGACCTGCCGGGCCGTCTGGGAATCCAGATTCAGCAAACGACGCAAGGTTTTGTGCGATTCAGCACAGAGGGCGGACGCAAGGTCTTTACGCTGCATGCGGCGCATGCGATCAGCTACAAAACGGGCGGGCGGGTGATGCTGCACGACGTTGAAATCGACATCTACAACCGGCAGAACGACCAGGCCGACACCATCGCCGGCAAAGACTTTGAATACGACCGGGAGAAGCAAATTGTGACTGCGCAGGGAGAAGCGCACATTATGCTGCATGCTCCGTCGCCGGCGCACCCCAAGCCCGGCGTGAATACAGATACACAGATCATTCACGTGACCACGCACGGGTTGGTCTTCGACCAAAAAACGGGAGAGGCCACTTGCAATGGTGAAGTGGATTTTCAGTATTCGAAATCGACTGGGAAGGCGCTAGGGGCACAATATTTCTCGAAGACCGGGCAGTTGATCCTGGAGTCGCAGGTGGTGTTAACGACCCAGATGCAGAACCGTTCCGCGGTCGTACACGCGTCGCACGCGACCTACGATCGGGAATCATCGCAGGTGCATTTGGTGCAACCGCGGTATCTTTCCACCGGATCCAAGGCGGACCAACATGGCAGCGCGGGAGCGGCGACGGTATTTTTGCGGCCGGATGGCTCGGCTGAACGGATGGACGCGCAGGGGGCAGTCGAAATGGCTTCGGCGGACGGGACGGGTGTACGGTCTTCGTCGATGCGAGTGGATCTCGACGAGGACAATCAGCCGCAGCAGGCGCATTTTTATGGCGGGGTGGAGCTGACGCAAAGTCAACCCACGCAGCAAACCGTGGGGACAGGTCGTGATGCGGTGGTCGACTTTGACGGAAACGGTCACGCGAAGCTGGTCACACTGAATGGGAATGTGAACTTCCGGCAGCAGATGGACGCGGACAAAAACGATCTGCATCGCACGCTGGCGGCAAGCCATTTAGTGCTGCACCTGAAGCCCGCGCAGCTGCAGCAGAAAAATGTGAAGGGGCAGCACGGCGAGGCTCAGTTGCAACAGGCGGAGGCAAGCGGTGGGGCGGTGTTTACCTCGCAGAACACGGTGGAGGGCCATCCGGCGCAGGAGACAAGCCTCTCTGCGCAGAAAATGAAGGCGACATTCACGGCCGGAAATGAGATGCAGCATCTGGATGGTGTTGGGCAGACGCGCATGCGCATGGTGGCGCCAAATGGAGACATCGATACGAGTACCGGAGATGTGCTGGCGATTGATTTTGTGACCGGGATGCCAAAAGGAGTCGCCGCACGGCACGGCGGACTGAACGCATCCAATGGCCAATCGATACGAAGGGCGGTGCAGACGGGGAACGTGGTTTTGCAGCAAGTCTCTGCAAAAAAGTCAGGTGGAAATGGCTCCACTGCCGGTGCACAAACCTCGACGGCGACAGCCGTGCGAGCGGACTATGACGGGGCGACCGACACCGTGACATTGACGGGGAAACCCGTGTTCCGCGATGACGAATTGGAGATGACCGCAGACCGATTCGCAATGCAGCGCGTAGCCGGCTACATGGTGGCGACGGGCTCTGTGCAGACCACGGTTCGGTCGAGCAAGGCAACAGGGCCGGGGGGACTGTTGAGCGGAAACCAACCGACGCACGTGATCGCTCGCCAGGCGCAGGTGCTGCACGATTCGCAGAAGGCCATCTTCACCGGTCAGGCGAGGTTGTGGCAGGGCGCAAATTCGGTGGAGGCTCCGGTGATTGAGCTGTCGCAGAAAATGCAGACGCTAACCGCCTACGGCAAGGAATCCTGCAAGCAATGCGTGCATACGACATTTCTCGGCCAATCTGCAGAGTCTGCACCCGCGGGGAAACTCAAGCCGGTGAGGGCGGGGGAATTCGCCGAGGGTAACGCCGGTCGCGGACCGTCGACATTTCGCGTGGTCAGCCAGCGGCTGATGTATTCGGATGCGGAGCGCAAGGCCACGTTCTCAGATCACGTGGAGGCCATCAGTTCCAGCGGCGATGTTTTTGCCGATCGGGCGGAAGTCTTCCTGACGCCGGCGAATGCTCATGCCCAGGCGAGGTCAGCGGTTGCGTCAGCGGACACGGCAAATATAAGTTCCCCCCACAGCAACAATTCACCGCAATCCTCCGTTGAACGGATTGTGGCCACGGGACATGTGGTGGTGGAGCAGCCGGGACGGCGCGGAACCGGTACGCGATTGGTGTATACGGCGAGTGACGGCCATTTCGTGCTGACCGGTGACGGCGCCCATCCTCCCCAGGTGGTGGACTCGATACAGGGTACGGTGACGGGCGAGGTTCTGACATTTTCTTCGCAGACACAGGCGATAATAGTTAGTGGAAGCCCCAACGATGCAGCAGTGACAAAGACGCGGGTGCAGAAAAAATAATGCAACGACTGACAACCGACCAGCTGGCGAAAAATTATCGGGGAAGGCAGGTCGTGCGAGGCGTCAGCCTCGAAATCCACAAAGGCGAAGTGGTCGGCCTGCTGGGGCCGAACGGCGCGGGCAAGACCACAACCTTCTACATGATTGTTGGCTTGGTGGAGCCGGACGCTGGCCGCGTGCTGGTGGGCGATCGGGACATTACGCGGCTGCCAATGTATCTGCGGGCGCGGAATTTCGGAATCAGTTATCTGCCGCAGGAACCGTCGGTGTTCCGCAAGCTGACCGTGGAAGAAAATATTCTGGCAGTTCTGGAAGTGCAGCCCGGTGGATGGCAGCAGCGGCGAGCGCGTATGGAGCGTCTGATCGAACAGCTGAGCCTTGGGCATGTACGGAAGACGCGCGGGTATGCGCTCTCTGGCGGGGAACGTCGACGGGTGGAGATTGCCCGATGCTTGTCGATTGAGCCCAATTTCATTCTGCTGGACGAACCATTTTCTGGAATCGATCCGATCGCGGTACACGATTTGCAGGACATCATTTTTGACCTGAAGGCCAGCGGATATGGCGTCCTGATCACCGACCACAATGTGCGCGAAACGCTGACGGTGACCGACCGAGCCTACATCATCAACGAAGGAAAGATTTTCCGGACGGGCACGCCGGAAGAGCTGGGCCAGGACCCGGAAGTTCGACGCGTGTATCTTGGCGAAGGATTCACGCTGAATTAGGAACCTTTGGCCCGCATTCGCAAGACATTCGTGGCTGCCATCCGGTTGAGGCATCACCGACGTAACCCTCCGAACGTGCGCTGCATGCAATTTGCATGCAAATTTTACAAATATAAGATTATAAAATAGATAGAGGCTGTTTTCGGGACTCAGCCGAAATCGGCTTGACCTGCGCCATGTAAACTGAAGCTAACTCTTCGGTCCAACTGGAATCTCATTATGGCTCTTCTTCAACCTCGGCTGAACTTGAAGGTTTCGCAGAAGCAGGTGCTTACCCCGGGCCTGGTTCAGATGGTCAGCTTGCTGGCCCTGAACAAGCAGGAATTGAAGGAGATGATCGACGCGGAGCTTCTGGAGAACCCGGTTCTGGAGGAGTTGGAAGAGGCGGTTCCGCTGGCGGAGGAAATTCGCACGCCGGAAGAAGCGGCTCCAGCGGGCGAGGAAAAGGCTGAAGAGAAAGATCCGTTTGACGAGATCGACTTTGGCTCCTATTTCCAAGACTACCTGGACCCGGGTTATCGCACCCCGCAAAGCACCGAAATCAACGAGAAGCCCTCGTTTGAGAATTTTCTCTCCAAGCCGACGACACTGACCGACCATTTGATGTGGCAGCTGGGCTCGCTGCATTTGACGGAGGGAGTGCGGGAAGCTGCCGAACTGATCATCGGCAACCTGGATGAAGATGGATACCTGACCGCCAGCGATGAAGAGCTGCTGGCCGTCTTGGCGCAACAGATGCCGCAAGCGCAGGTTAGGGTTACGCATGGCGCGGTCACTGCGAACTCCAACGGACATAAGCCATTCGTGGAGCCGCCGACTGAAAACGGAGCTGCGGCGATGAACGGGGCGGTGGCATCGAGCAACGGAGTGCTGCATCACGGGTTGAATGCGGTGGCCGGCGAGACTGAGTCTGAAACCAACGGACACAAGCCTGCGACCGAGTACCCGGCGGTATTGAAGCGCGGTCTGGAAGAGGCGCTGCATATCGTGCGGAGATTCGATCCGGTCGGCATTGCCGCGCGCGATTTGCGGGAGTGCCTGTTGACGCAGTTGGATGTGCGCACCCAGCAGGCGGGGGAGTTGGCGGAGGGAATTCGTCTGGCCGCAGCCGCAGCGCCCGATGAGGATGAGGAGATCGAAGGCGAGTCGCAGTCCGGCGTAGTGGCAACCGTCCTGAGCGAAGCGGATCGCGTTTCGGCGGAGCGAATTCAATCGGAAGCCTGCGCGGTGATGGCGCTGGCGCGGCGCATCATCGACGAATTTTTGCCCAACCTGCTGAAGCGCGACATCCGTGAACTGGCCCGCTTTACCGGCAGTCCGCAGCCCAAGGTGCAGCTGGCGATTGAGTCGATTCGTGGCCTGGATCCCAAGCCCGGTCAGCGTTATAACCGCGAGCAGGTACGACTGATTGAACCGGATGTGGCGTTCCAGAAGCGCGACGACGACTACGTCATCCTGATCAACGATGAAGAGATGCCGACCCTGCGGCTGAACCAGGGATATCGCCGCATGTTGAGCCAGGAAGGCACGGAACGGGAAGTTCGCGATTACGTGAAGGAAAGGTATCGCTCCGCGATTCAGTTAATGCGCAATATTGAGCAGCGGAAGAATACAATTATTCGCACCTGCGAAGTGATTATTCGGCGTCAGCGAGAATTTCTGGAAGAAGGCGTCGACTCCTTAAAGCCGATGATGATCAAAGACGTGGCGGAAGAGATCGGCGTCCATGCCTCCACGGTGAGCCGAGCGGTCGCCAACAAGTATGTGCACACACCGCAGGGAGTGTTCGAGCTGCGGTTCTTTTTCTCTGAGGGTGTGAATGGCCCGGAAGGATCGGATACGCCGCTGCTGCTGCTGAAGCGCAAGGTGAAGAAGATGATTGTGGAAGAAGATTCCAGCAAGCCGTTGACGGATGATGCCATCGCGCACCTGCTGCAGTCGCAGGGAATTGCGGTGAATCGCCGCACGGTGGCGAAATACCGCGAAGACATGGGAATCCCCAGCACCCACCAGCGCCGCGTGCGCATCTGAATGAATAGCTGAATCGAATAGACACCAGAATCGGGAGGGATATGGATGGACTCCGAACTGACTGGAAGAAACGTGAAGATCACGAAAAGCCTGCGGGCCATGGCGGACGAAAGCCTGGACAGAATTGAGAAGATTGTGGGCCGAGGCGCGAGTGCCCGCATCATTTTTCGTTCCCAGAAACATCTTTCCATTGCGGAAGTCACCGTGATTGCGCGCCAACACACCGTAGTGGGAGTGGCCGAGGCGCCCGACCTGACGATCGCGTTGCGCACCGCGCTGGAAAAGACGGAGAAGCAGGCGATTCGATGGAGAAAAAGCAAAATCGAGAAAAAGCGGCAGGCCAAGCCGATCAGCGCGGGGCTGCCGGAGGTTCCTGCGGAAGCGATCGTGCCCGAGGAAGTGGCGGCGGTTGCTCGCAGAAACGGAAACGCGGCATCGCCGGGAAAGAGAAAACCTTCTGGAGTCCACATTGTTCCCGCGCCGGAGGCGATGGCGCTGCGGCCCATGACCATTGAAGAAGCGGTGAAAGAAGCGGAAGCCGGGGACCGCCAGGTATTTGTATTTCGTGATTTGGCGGGCGATTTGAAAGTGCTGCATTGTGCAGGCGACGGATTGGTGCGCCTGACGGAAGTTTCGTAACTGAGTTGCGCTGCGAAGAAATTCTCTAGTTCTACGTTACGGTTTGACCGTACAATCTTGGCTCACCCTGTCTGCATAGTGAAACGTGGTCGCGGAGTGGAAGAGGACCGATGACGGGGACTATCAAAAAGCGACAATCTAAAAAAAAGTCCGCAGCGACGCGCGGGAAGAAGTCGCCGGCGGATGCGGGCGGATTTGTCGCGTCTCCAGCGCGGCGCGTTCGAAGCAGCGACGCCAAACGGCCGCTGGCTGAGAATGAACTTGTCATCCTGACCGGCATGTCGGGATCGGGAAAATTATCGGCGCTGAAGGCGTTCGAAGACCTGGGCTATTATTCCGTCGACAATTTACCGATCGATCTGATTCCAGCATTTGCCGACCTGATTCGCCAATCTCCCGAAACAAATCGCGCGGCGCTGGTGGTGGATGTGCGTGAGGGCTCGCACCTCGATCACTTTCCGGCGATTTTGCGCAAAGTGCGACAAACAACCTCGACGCGGCTGCTGTTTCTGGAGGCGTCCGAGGAGGCGCTGCTGCGGCGTTTTTCAGAAACGCGACGACCGCATCCGCTGGGCCGCATCGATACTATTCGGCGATCGATTCAGTCGGAACGAAAACTGCTGGAGCCGCTGCGCAACATTGCGGACGTCTGCATCGACACGACGAATTTTAATGTGCATGAATTGCGCGCTCACATCAACGGACTGTTTCAACCGGAGAGCGGCGAGAAGAACCTGCTGATTTCGTCGATCAGCTTCGGCTACAAAAATGGCGTGCCGCAGGAAGCTGACCTGGTGTTCGACGTGCGCTTTCTGCCCAATCCGCATTTCATTCCGGAGTTTAGACCGCTGACCGGCCAGGATGAAAAAGTGGTGCGCTACATCAATCGTTTTCCGGAGACGAAGGAATTCATTCAGAAGGTACACGACCTGCTGCTGTTTCTGTTGCCGCATTACGTGCAGGAAGGCAAGAGCTATCTGAGCGTAGCGTTCGGATGTACGGGTGGTCAGCATCGCTCGGTGATGATCGCGGAAAAGATGCAGGCATTGCTGCAGGCCGATGGCTACCAGGTGAAATGCCTTCATCGCGACATGCCGAGATAGATTGACGGCGGTCGAATAGTTCAGTTCCACCTTGGCAATTTGACGCGCAGGACGGACTCACCGCTTATCGCGCATGCTCTCGCCGTAAGGGTCAGCATTCCAGCGCTGTGAGTTCTTGACGACGAACAAGTCGCTGTAAGGTTCATCTGCCCCGACAGTTGTGCAGGCCTGTTTCACACCGCTGTCGAGTTTCTTCATCGAGTGCATTGCGGTAATGTTTTTGTCGGGGAATGAAATGAGGATGGTTTCGGTCATACAAATTGCTTCTGAAGAAGTTGCAATGAGACCACTTCCATCCCACTTCACGACTTCAAAGTACGCAAGAGACACGTGCGGGTGTCCCGAATAGTATTCAGCAGTCGCTTCAACGCAGGTCTTGGACTGACGGTCACAATCAATTTCAGTTTCGCTCATAGCAAAAGCTTTCTCCTTCGAGTCAGAGGGTACCCATCTTCCAGTAGCCGAAAAAGAATTAGAGTCTAAGAAGAAGTAGGGTCTGGGCGAGACTTTTTGGGCAGAGACAGACGCGGAAAGTAGTAACAAGGCAATCCAATTGTTCTTCATTGGCCAGTAGTCTAACACTTCGGTTGAAGGCCCAAATCTCATCTTGCCACCAAGAAACTGGGCTCCGCGCATCTTGCTACGGCGTGGGATTTGTGGGTGTCTTTCGAGTCCCGTGCTGCTACATCACAGTTTAATGCGCACATTCTGAGCCAGCTTGGTGGTCTCGAAAAAGTGCCTTACTTCATTCAGTCTGATCTCTGTTCTGTCGCAGAGGAATATGCTCTTGGTTGCCGAGCGTACACAACATATTTCTACAAACTGCGTGTTTGGCGCAGTCGCCACCAGGACATTGAAATCGATCCCCCGTATCAGGAGGCGGTATATTCGGTAGCTCCCAGTATTCCCTAGCATTGTTGGCGGCAGAACGAGGACTTGTGACGGCCCGTCGATACACACATTTACCATGACTCCGATGTTTTCTGGAAGCGCTGTTTCTCCGAGTAAATATTTACGAATGCTCTCTTCGTCTGCTGCTGACAACGGCTCGGAAATCATCTGATTTCCGATGGTTTTCCACGAGTGAATCCCGGATCGCCAGACCACACTCAAGGCATAATACGCCAACTTGTCCGCATTTATGCCGACCTGCTCGGCGGAAAAGACTTGGTAGTCCGGTTCGCGTTTCATTGGCACAGCAAGACGCAACTTATCCAGGAGCGGAAACCCATTTCGTCGTCTCCACACAAGATTCGTTACGTATCGCTCGCCGCCTTTGCTGAATAGGTCTTCGCAACTAGCACACAATACGTAATCCCTGATTTGGCGAGATGTTTTCATTACAACGTCTGTGGTCATTACAATCGGATCCTCGCCGTTGTCTTCCCGACACAGCCTATAGATGGCCCGTCCGATCAAGTGGCTTCGTTGCAATGTGGCATCTTTGTGGCAGAGCTTACAAATACCGCGCGGCACTGCATCGATAGAGCGTTGAGATGGGTTCATTGTTCTATTAGCCTTTCCCGCTCCTACAAGTTCTACGCCTTAGAGCCGGAATACGGAGCCCTCGAACTTTCAATGTCGACTCGTACAGAATGATACTGAAAATCCTCTACATCAACTGGACGGCGTCGACATCGACGGTGACATGACGTCGGGGAATTTCTGCTGTGTCGGCGAAGGTCAGCATCTGTCGCACTGCGGTGGCGAGCTGTTTACGCGACGATGCTTTCAATATCAAGTGAAAACGATGGATGCGCTTGATGCGGCCGATGGGCGCGGCGGCGGGACCCAGCACGCGCACGCCGGGAAGCGTCTGGTGCTGAAACCACTGGCCGAGTTGATTGGCCCACTGTGAGGCCTTCGCGGGATCGGTGTGCTCAATCAAAATATTCGTCAGCATGGCCGCGGGCGGGTAGTGGAGCAGGCGGCGATAGCGCAATTCCTGTTCGACGAAGCCGAGGTAATTATGCTCGGCGGCACAACGGATGGCGTAGTGGTCCATGTGGTGCGTCTGCACCAGGACGCGACCTGGCAACTCGCCACGACCGGCGCGTCCGGCGACCTGGGTGAGCAGCTGAAAGATGCGTTCGGCGGAGCGGAAGTCTGGCAGGCTGAGGGCATGATCGACACCGAGCACTCCGACCAGGGTGACGCCGTGGATGTCGTGGCCCTTCGCAATCATTTGCGTGCCGACCAATAGATTGACCTCGCCGCTGTGCAAGCGCGCAAGAATGCGTTCGTAGTCGCGATGGTGCCGCATGGTGTCGCGATCCATGCGGGCGATGCGGGCGTGCGGGAATAGCTCCTGCAACCGTTCCTCGCCTTGCTGCGAGCCCACGCCGAAGAAATACAAGTGCTCGCTTTCACATTTCGGGCAATGTTTGGGAACGGTGCGACGAAAGCCGCAATAGTGGCATTCCATGCGTTGATGGACAGGCGAGCGAGTTTCGTCTTCCGATGTGGATTTGTGATGGGTGAGGGCGATGGCGCAATTGTCGCACTCCAGTTTTTCGCCGCAGGCGCGGCACATTACGACGAAGGAATAGCCGCGCCGATTCAACAGAAGCATGGCCTGCTCGCCGCGAGCGAGCGTCGCTTCAATTTCCTCCGTCATGGCGCGAGACAGCAGGGCTTCCTGGCCGGTCTCGGCAAACTCCTGGCGCATGTCGATCAGGGAAACCTCCGGCAGGGGGCGATTGCCGACACGCTGCTTTAAGGAAAGCAAAGAATATTTTCCGCGCTGGGCGTTGGCCCACGACTCAAGCGACGGGGTCGCCGAACCGAGGACGACGGTGGCGCCAGCGAGTTTGGCGCGCATTACGGCGACATCGCGGGCATGATAGCGGGGCAGCTCCGCTTGCTTATAGGAGGTATCGTGTTCCTCGTCGATGACGATCAGCGCGAGGTCGGCGATGGGCGCAAAGACGGCGGAGCGAGTGCCGACGACGACGTGGGCTTCGCCGCGACGGATGCGGTGCCATTGCGCGGTGCGTTCTGCGCCGGTGAGCGCGGAGTGCAACAGCGCCACCTGATCGCCGAAGGTAAATCGCAGTTGCGCCAGCATGGCCGGCGTGAGGCCGATTTCTGGAACCAGGAGCAAGCTCGAGAGACCGGCGTCGAGTGCACGGCGCATGGCGGCGATGTAGACCGCAGTTTTGCCGGAGCCAGTGACGCCGTGGAGCAGAAACGGCTGGAATTTCCGGGAGTGAACGCTGGCGGCGATTTGCAACATCGTCTCTCGCTGTGCGTCGTTCAACATGGCCTCGACTGGGACCGAGGACGACGGCAGATCGCGCGCGAGAGCGAAGCCGTCGAGGGCGTCGACGGCGGGGACTTCTTCGATGCGCACCAGTTCGCGCCGGACGAGTGTACCCAGGGTCGATTCGGGCAGAGAAAGCTGTCGAACTTCTGAGACGAGGAGACGGCCACCGGTGCTGGCCAGTTCCGCCAACAGGCGCTGCTGATTTTCGTTGAGCTTCGGCAGCCGCGCGTCCGGGACAAGCACGGCGACGCGCACGATAGTGCGAAGTTCGCGCGCAGCGGCAGTGGATTCCCGCGTGATGAGGCGCTTGGCGACGAGCTGGTGGAGGAGTGCAGCGCTGGCGGAAGTTTTGTTGCGCAGTGCCGCGGCACGAGACTGTCCATGCTCGGACAGAAATGCCAGAACCGCATATTCAGATTGATCGGCAGCATTCGATTCCAGGGTCTGTTGCTGGGGAGTTTCAATCATCGCTGCGCCGCGTGGCGTGATGGAGTAAACAATTTCTTTTCGGACTTCTGCGCCGAGTGGAAGCATGGTGCGCAGCACTTCGCCGAGAGGCGCGAGGTAATATTCGGCAATCCACGTGCCGAGCTGCAGCAGATGTACGGAGAGCACCGGCTCCTGATCGAGGACGCGCAGGACGGGGCGAATGGCTGTGGGCAGAAGATTTTCTGGTGACGCGCTGCTTTCGTTCGCAGGCGCGCGATCATGCAGCGCAACGACGACGCCCTGGAGTTGCTCACGACGAAATGGGACAAGGACGCGGCCGCCTATAACTGGGTCGCCGAGGCGAGCGCCCTCGATCGAATAGGTGAACACGCGGTCCACGGGCACGGGCAACGCGACGTCACAAAAAAGCGGCATAAGGAATGTTTACACGAGGGAGGGGAGACGGCACGGTTTCGGCGAAATTCGTCGCTGCAGAAATGGCGACGCAAACGCCGAGGACCTTCGCACCGCAAAGGAGACTGTGCTTGACGACGCCTTCGTGCTTATCGATGGCCACCCGGAGATCCCAAATCTTCTGCTGCGGCGGACGAGATGGGGGGCACCCAAATACTGCTGTTTAGTGGGTGGTGACGAGAAATTCGTCGAAATGCGCGAGAGTGCGTTGCTGGGCCAATTTTGCGGCGGCCTCGTTGTAGCTGGCGCCCACATCGCGATTGAACGCGTGGCCGGCACCCGGATAGGTAAAGACGGAAAAGCCGGGATATTCATGCCGCACTTCTTCGACCACGGTTTGCGGAATGTGATTGTCGTCTAGGCCAAAATGAAAGATAGCCGGGCAGGTAAATCTTTCGTGGATGTAATTCTGAATTCCGCCGGGATAATAGGAGACGGTGGCGTCGGGATGGAGGCGAGTGTTGCTGACCCAGGCGAGTGTACCGCCCCAGCAGAAGCCAACGACACCGACTTTGCGTGCTCCATGTTCGCGGAGATACTGGATGGCGGCGGCAATGTCCGCGATGGTTTGATCGAGCGGAATGCGCTGCACGATCTGCATACCTTGCTTGGCTTCATCCGGTCCGTAGGCAAACTCCACATCGCGCTGGGCGCGGTCAAACAGTGCCGGTGCGATAGCCAGATATCCGGCGCGGGCAAAGCGATCCGCTACGGAACGGATGTGCGCATTGACGCCAAAGATTTCCTGCAGGACGACAACGCCGGCTTTAGGCTCGCCGCTGGGCTGGGCGATGTAGGCATCAAATTTGTGGCCATCGGAGGCCTGCAATTGTGTGTGCTGCGACATTTCTAATCTCCTCTTGTAATGGATAGGATGCAGTACCAGGGGCGCCAGCATGTGGCTCTTCAGTTTTCAGGACTCGCTACGTTTGTGGGGTGCGAGATTGAGATACTTCATGGCGAACTGCAGATCCTTCCATGTTTCCGCTTTTTGTCGGGGATCACGCAGAAGGTAAGCCGGATGGTAGGTGACGATGAGTTTGGTCCCCATACAATCATGCATCTTTCCACGCAACACAGACAGCGCCGCTTTGGAGCCGAGCAGATACGTGGCGGCGGTCGATCCCAATGCGACGATCAACTTTGGACGCACAACGCCGATTTGCTGAAAAAGAAACTGGGTGCAGGTATTGGCTTCGTCCGGTTCTGGCACGCGATTTTTCGGCGGCCTGCACTTGACGATGTTTGCGATGTAGACATGCTGGCGATCCAGGCCCATGGCCGCGATCATGTTGTTCAGCAATTGTCCGGCCCGGCCGACGAAGGGCAGGCCCTGCATATCTTCATCGGCGCCGGGACCTTCACCGACGAACAGCAACTCGGCATTGGGATCACCGTCGCCGAAGACAATTTTGCGGCGACCTTCAAATGCGAGTTGGCAGCGGGTGCAATCTCCAATTTCCTGGTTGATGGCTTCGAGCGCTGCGGCGCGGGCCTGGGGTGCGATGGACGGCGAGGAAAAGTCGATGACTGCGGGAGCTACGAGAAGGCTGGATTTTGGCGGCATGATGGGCAGGGGCTCGGTGACAACGGGATTGGGTGTTGGAGTGGGCTCAGGCAATGAGGAAAGCGGCTCGACGATCGAAGGAGACGCATCTTCAGTGCTGCGGTAGAAATCCACGCCGCCCATTTCTCTGCAATAGGTAAGGACCGTGGCGAGTTGCTGGCGTTGTTCTGGAGAAAGAGCTGTTTTCATGTACGGTACATCAGTGTGAGAGAAAAATTATCGCTTGGCGAGAACGGAAACCGCGTCCATCTCGGCGACGATCTGGCGTGGGCGACGCAATTGCTGGACTTCATCCAGGATGCGATCGGCAAGCAACCGTTTCGACATCTCCGGCAACTCATGGGCGGCGTTTGCGGTTAAGAAGGTGACGGCGTTGCGGTCGGAGTCGAAGCCGATTTGCGGGCGGGCGACGTCGTTCAGCACGATCGCGTCGACGCCTTTGCGGGCAAGCTTATCGCGGGCATGTTCGAGAGGGTTTTCGGTTTCTGCAGCAAATCCGATGATCAGGGTGCCAGGTTGGCGAACTTTCATGATCTCCGCCAGGATGTCTGAAGTCGGTTCTAGTTCGATGGTGATGGGACCGGTACGCTTGATTTTTTGTTCGGCCCGCAGACGTGGCCGGTAGTCCGCGACCGCTGCGGCTTTCATGACCAGGGTCGCCCTGGGAAGATGTTTCAGGACCGCCTGGCGCATTTCCTCCGCCGTGGTGACGGAGACAAATTCGCAGCCCGCAGGTGAAGCGAGGTGGGTGGGGGCGCTGACCAGAATGACGCGTGCGCCCCGCTGCCGAGCTGCTTCGGCGAGTGCGTATCCCATTTTTCCGCTGGATCGATTGCCGATGAAACGAACCGGATCGACAGGCTCGCGAGTGCCACCTGCAGTGACAAGAACAGTTTCGCTGGCCATGTCGTGACGACGATGAAGGACATCCAGAGTAATCCGCACCAGATCCTCCGTCTTCGCCAGGCGACCTTCGCCGAGCATGCCGCAGGCGAGGTAGCCGCTATCTGGGGAAACAATGGTAGCCCCACGAAGACGCAGGGTTTCAAGATTGGCCTGCGTGGCCGGGTGCTCCCACATCTGCACGTTCATGGCGGGCGCGAGAATCAATGGCGCAGGTGTGGCGAGGGCCATGGTGGTGAGAAAATCGTCGGCCATGCCGTGTGCCAGGCGGGCAAGAATGTCCGCAGTTGCGGGCGCGATGATCAGAGCCTGGGTCGACTGGGCTTCCGAAATATGTTCAATGGCGGAGTTGGCGTTGGGAACCGGACCGTCGCTGTCCCACAGGCCGGTAATGACGCGATGACCGGTCAGCCCCGCGAATGTCAACGGGGTAATGAATTGCTGCGCCGCCGCAGTCATGACGACATGCACATCGAGCGCCTGCTGTTGCAACGCCCGTACGAGTTCTGCTGCTTTATAGGCAGCAATTCCTCCGGTAACGCCGACCGTGACCTTCATGGGGTGATTGTAACCCGTGTATTCGGTTGCTTGCCGATTTCGGTAGAAGGCGCGACGACGCGACTGGAGTCAATGAGGGCGAAGGTATTCCGGAGCCATACGATTCAAATCGACGCGAGCCACAGGGAGCGGCTACCCTGACCGAAGTCAGAAAGGAAAGGGTATCGCTGGTTCTGCTCTATGTGTGCAAGATCGGCGTGTAGCCGGCAGGCAATCCCAGCTCTTTCCGGGACGGTCCTTCGGGAACAATGTAGCTGATGAGTCCAGCCTGCAGTTCGTCTTGCGCAATGCGGGTTGCTTTGGTGGAGCGGTTGGGGACCATCGGGCTGGATCCAGACTGTAACTGGCGAGCGCGACGGGCGGCTACGTGGACTGCCCGGTACTTACTTTCTTTGACTGCAAGTTCTTCCATGGTGCGACCTCCGGCAATGTGGGGAAACTGATTGCTGGTTCAAACCAATTCAGGGACTGCGATTGATTGACTTCAGCTTACAGGGATAAACCGAAAGACGCTAGCACAGGCTGCAGGCGTGTCGCTGAATTCTGCAACAAGCATTGCTCGGCGAGTTTTTTGTAGCGGGGCAGCTCCGAGATGAGCGACTGGTCGTCGTTATGTTCGGGACGCGCTGCACTGCGCTCCGCAATCACGATGGCGCTCAATTCTTCCGCAGCCCGCTCCAGGACGTCATTGACGAGGACGTAGCGATACTCGTGATACTTTTCAATCTCGTGGCGAGCGGTGGCGAGACGTTTCTGGACGACCGATTCTTCCACTCCGCCTTCGGCGCGGCTGCGATTGCGAAGCCGCCGTTCCAGCACATCCGGATTGGGAGGGAGGATAAAAATGGTAATAGCCTGCGGCATGTTTTGACGGACCTGCGCTGCACCCTGAACGTCGATGTCGAGCAACAAATCGTTGCCACGGGCGGCCGCCTGCTCCAGGCTGCTGCGAGCGGTGCCATAGTAGTTGCCAAACACGTCGGCGTGCTCGAGAAACTCGTTGGCAGTGATCATCCCCTGAAATTGATCGCGCTGAATGAAGTGATATTCGCGGCCTTCCTGCTCTGAACCGCGCGGGGCGCGCGTGGTGTAGGAGACAGAAAAATCGAGATTGGGCACCATGGAACGTAGCTGGCTGACCAGTGTGGATTTTCCGGAGCCGGAGGGTGCGGAAAGAATAAATAAAAGTCCTGCCACGTGCAGGAATCTCCTGAACTTGAAAAGGAATTGTTGTTTTCAGATTACTCGAGATTCTGTACTTGCTCGCGAGCCTTTTCGATTTCCGACTTCATCGCAAGGCCCAACTCGGTAATGCGCAGGCTGCGTGTGGCGATGCTGCCGGTCTTCGACAGGGTGGTGTTGGCTTCGCGGGTCATTTCCTGAAGCATGAAGTCGAGCTTCTTGCCCACCTCGCCACCTTGCTCCAACAGGCGACGAAACTGATCGATGTGAGCGCGGAGTCGAGCCAGCTCCTCTTCGATGTCGCTGCGTTCGGCCAACAGCGCGGCTTCCTGCAGAACGCGGTCGCGATCGAGATTGAAGGTTTCGCCGAGGAGATCGCGCATTTTCTGGTCAAGCCGCTCCGTCTGCGCCTGTTGCATTCCGGCGCGCAGGGATGAAAGCTCGTCGACATGTTCCTGCAAGCGCGACAGGATATTTTGCAACTCTTGCGCGAGAACATGACCTTCCTGGGCACGCATGGCGTTCAGGCTTTCCATGGCGGGTTGCAGCGCGGCCGCGGCGGCCAGTTCAATCTGGATTTGCTCGGTTTCTTCCGCGCGGGGAGCTTCCATGGACCAAACCCCGGGGAGTCGAAGGGCGGAGTTCAAATCCGGCTGCACGCCTCGCAATTTATGTTCGCTGCTGGCAGCGCGAAAGGCTTCAACATAAGCCTTGACCGCGGCTGGATTGTATTGCGGGGCAGGTGCGGCACTCTCTCGCTGCAGGGAGAGGCGCACGTCAATGTGACCGCGGACCACATATTCCTTGATCGCTTTTCGCCACAGAATTTCAAGCGCATCCATGCCGTTCGGCAGATAAAACTGCAAATCCAGATAGCGATGGTTCACGCTCTTCAGCGTCATCACGAAGGTCGTATTTCCGGGCGCGACGCCGGTTAGACGAGCGAAACCGGTCATGGAACGAATGGGCAACTGGCTCATGAATGATTCCTTGCTGCGACGGCAGCTTCTGAGATATCGAAGAATTGCAGCTGATGCAGCTTTTGAAATGTGGGAGAACTTGTGAGCAGTTCCTCGTAGGTACCGATGGCGGTGATCGAACCTTCCTCAAGAACGGCAATGCGTGTGGCGCGCCGGACGGTGGAGAGGCGATGAGCGATCACGAAGACGGTGCGGTGTTGCATCAGGTTCGCAAGTGCTGCCTGTACGAGAGATTCACTCTGAGCGTCGAGGGCGGAGGTGGCCTCGTCCAAAATCAGGATCGGTGCATCTTTCAGCAGGGCGCGTGCGATGGCCAGACGCTGACGCTCGCCGCCGGACATGCGGAACCCTTTTTCTCCGATGATGGTGTCGTACCCTTCCGGCATCTGCTCAATAAAATCGTGCGCCAGGGCGGCCTTGGCGGCGTCGATGATCTTCTGTTTGGGAACGTCCGGCTGCCCGTAGGCGATGTTGTTGCGCACCGTGTCATTGAACAGGATGGTTTCCTGGGTCACCTTGGCGATGAGGGTGCGCAGAGAGTGGAGGCTGACGTCGCGCAGGTCATGGCCGTCGATCATGATGGCGCCGCTGGTGACATCGAAAAAGCGAGGAATCAGGTTGACGAGGGTGGTCTTTCCCGCGCCGCTGGGACCGACGAGCGCGATCACTTCCCCACGGTGCGCGGTCAGATTGATGTCGTGCAGCACCTGTTTCTGGCCTTCTTCGTCGGCGTAGCAGAAGTTGACGTGGTTGAAGGAAAAAGTCTTCTTGAAGGCTTTCAACTGAACAGGACGGGGCTTCTCGCGGACATCGTCCTGGGCATCCATGAAGCTAAAGATGGAAGACGACGCGCCGAGGGCCTGTTGAAAGTTGTTATAGAAGAGGGCGAATTTTCGCACCGGATCGTAGAGCTTGAACACCGCGATGATGAAGGCGATGAAGGCGCCCTCTGTCATGGCGTGCTGCTGAATGCGAATACGGCCGAGCAGCAGCAGCAAAGCGACGGCGATGGCGCCGATGAGATCCATCAACGGCGAACTGATGGCCTGGGCGCTGACCGATCGTAGGTTGGCGCGGAACAGACGACGGGCCGCGGTGCGGAAGCGGATCAGCTCCCACACCTCCATATTGAAGGCTTTGACGATGCGGTTGCCGGTGACGGTTTCATGCAGGATGTTTTGAATCTCCGCCAGCTTGTCCTGCCCGCTGCGCGTCGTTGTGCGAACGCTGCGTCCGATGCGGCGTGCCGATGACATGACGACCGGGACGAACAGCAGCAGGACCCAGGCCAGCTTGCCTCCATACAGAATGACGACGGCGATGAGAAACAGGAAGGTGAAGAATTGCTGCAGAAAATCCGACATGACCGTCGACATGGCGAACTGCACGCGCTCCACGTCGTTGATCAATGTGGAAAGGATGGTTCCGGTGGAATGTTTCTGAAAGAAGGAAACCGAACGGCGCAGGATGCTTTCGTACAGATCATTGCGCAGGTCGGTAATCAAGCCATATCCGGCAAAATTCGACAGATAGGTTCCAAGGTAATCGCAGAGGCTTTTGACGATGGTGGCCGCGACCAATGCGAAGGCGACCATGGTCCACGCGTTATGAAAATGGCCAGGAACTAGTTGTTCCAGGTTCAGCTGCACGACATGATGGCGAACGACGAAGTGAAACAGCGGCAGGTGCGGGGTGATATCCCCAGGCTTCAGCACCTGGTCGAAAATCGGCTTAATCAGCAGGATTCGAAACGCATCCAACAGACCAACCATGGCCATCATCAGGATAGAGACGAGCGCCTGCAAAGTGTAGGGGCGCACGTACGCCAGCAGACGGAGGTAGAACTTCATGCGCGCGCCTCTTGGATGGATGGGTCTGGCAGACAAGATTGCGCAGAGAGATCGTGGATGGACGATGGGTTGACCATGTTCCACGGGTGGATCGGCTGCGGTTTCATTTGTCGCTGGGGCACGCCCATGATTGTAGAAGAAAGGTAGCATTCTCGCGCGCTGGCGAGGCATGCGGGCTTGTCATCGCATGAACGTGATGCAGGTCGAAAACAATTCGCAGCGACTGAAGGTGGGATATTTTCGGACGTCTACGGCACAACTGAGACGGCAGGCGCACATCGGCTGAGGAGAATGTTGCCGGGACAGGACGAATCCATGGGCGTGCGGGGCGATGCCGGGGAAGGGTGCATGTCCACGCACGTGAGATTCTGCGCGACGGCGCGAAGCCCGCGAACGCGAAGAGAATTGAGCAGGAACGGGAAACTTAGTCGAGCAGGTGCAACTCTTTGCCCGGCTTGAAGCGGACAGCGCGTCCTGGAGCGATAGGGACTTCGGCGCCGGTGCGTGGATTGCGTCCGATGCCGGTTTTGCGAGGCTTTACGCTGAAGACGCCAAATCCACGCAACTCGATGCGGTCGCCTGCGCCCAGAGCATTCTTCATGCTGAGGAAGACGGTATCCACGGCAGCCTCGGCCTTGACGCGAGGTAAGCCGGTGCGTTCGGCAACTTTATGTACCACGTCTTGTTTGATCAATTGAATGACTCCCTTCAGACTATTGGATGCTCGCAAAGTTGCGTAACTCCATGCTAGAGTCGACTTTTCGTGATTGTCAATGGAGCGGCACTCTCGTACACTCGCCCTAAAGCCAACTATTTTGCGGGACCGCCCAGCGGCTACCGGCCGTCCATGCCAACCTACCGAGGAGAAGGATGTCGATTAAGAGTGATCGCTGGATTCGCGAAAACGCGCTCCAGAACAAGATGATAACGCCGTTTAGCGAGAAACAGGTCCGCGAGGGAGTCATCTCCTACGGACTTTCCTCGTATGGATACGATTTGCGGGTTTCAGACGAATTCAAGATTTTTACCAACGTCAACAGCACGGTGATTGATCCGAAAAACTTCGACGAGCGCTCGTTCGTCACCACCCAGGCAGAATCCGTAGTGATTCCGCCGAATTCCTTCGCGCTGGCGCGGTCGGTGGAATACTTCAAGATTCCGCGGAACGTGTTAACCATTTGCGTGGGTAAGTCGACCTATGCGCGCTGCGGCATCATCGTGAATGTGACGCCGTTTGAGCCGGAATGGGAGGGGTTTGTGACCCTCGAGATTTCCAACACCACGCCGCTGCCGGCCCGCATCTATGCGATGGAGGGTTTGTGTCAGATTTTATTTTTCCAGTCGGATGAGGTTTGCGAGATCAGCTACGCGGACCGCAAAGGGAAATATCAAAACCAGCAGGGAATTGTGTTACCCAAGCTATAGGTGACGCAGCGGACAAACCAGTTTGGGACATGCCATGAAAGACGGTGCAATGTGGCGGAGGTGAATCCATCTTCACTCCACGCGGTCAGGTCAAGTTCCGCAAAGAGCGCAGAGAGGCGGACCGTGATTCGACTGCCGGAGACGCGAATACGGGTCTATGTGGTGGGGCTCGACGCATTGCGGGCCACCGGCCTGCAGGCGGTCTTCGAAAAAAATACCGGGATTGACATCCTGATGCAGGATATTTCTTCGTTGCCGGGGTCACAGCTGGGGCCAGACTCCGCCTTCAACCTGGCGCTGGTGGGGGCCAACGCCGGACCCGATATTTTTAGCGTCATCGCCTCAATTCGTTCCGCGCATCCCGGGCTCCCCATTATCGTTATGTCCCATGCTTCCGGTCAGGAGGCGATTTTGAGGGTGCTGATGCTGGGCGCGAAGGGTTTTCTGCATGAGGCCAGCACTCCAGCACAGTTTGAGAAGGCGGTTCGCATGGTGGCCTCGGGTTCGCTCTGGGCGCCGCGACGGGTGCAGGCAGACCTGATCCATCGGCTATTGACGACTCTTGAATCGCAACGTGCGGCACAGACCCACGGGGTGAGTTTCACCATCCGGGAGCAGCAGGTTCTGAATTTGCTGCTCGATGGCAATTCCAATCGCGAAATTGCGAAAAGCCTGAGTATCGAAGAACGCACCGTCAAATCCTATGTGACAAAGTTAATGCAGAAGATGGGGGTGAAGAACCGCACCGCCCTGACGATGCGCGCCCAGGATCGATCGACCTCCATGTTGTCCTCCGCCTCCTTGCCGCTGCCGCCAGACGCGCCTCCTAGCCAGGGATCAGACTCGGCGATAAAGTAAGCGCCAGCGGAAATTCGCATTCAGTCCCTGCGTAACGTTACGGAAGGAGACGAACATCCGTACTCTTTTCGAACGTTCCCGAATGAATTGTAATGAATTCACCGACTAAGGATTTGGGAGAATCCGGGGGTTGCAGTGGGCAGAAAATCGCGCATTGCAACCCTTCTTTTTTTTTAGTCCCTTTTTCCCAATCCACTTCACTGATTTCTGGCATCCTAATACTCTGTAGTGGGGTAAGCGTTCGTGCAGAGCGCAAACGAACTTGCGCATGTGCGGGACGTCCATACGAAAAAAAGCGAGCGAGGATTTGAAATAACTTATGATGAAAAAATTTATATTGGGTATTTGTGCCGTAACTCTGGTGGGGTCTCAAGGCTTTGCCGCGACGGATGCTGCAAAACTGGTGGACCGCCTGAATGCTGCATCCCGGGTCATCCATGAAATCGAGGCTACACCCGATAAATCGATTCCCATCAGCATCCTATCGAATGCAACCTGCGTTGCCGTGGTGCCCAGTTACAAAAAAGCGGCATTCGTTGTCGGCGGCAGTTATGGTCAGGGAGTTGTTACCTGCAAGACAGCCAGTGGAAGATGGAGCGCTCCGGCCTTCATTCAAATGGCGGGTGGCAGCTTCGGGTTTCAGATTGGCGGCCAGGCAACCGACCTGGTGCTGATCGCAGTGAACCAGCGCGGCATGCAGGACCTGCTGAAGAGCAAGTTCAAGATTGGTGGCGATGCCGCGGCTTCCGCTGGACCTGTGGGACGCAACGCCGCTGCAGCGACGAACCTGACGCTGAAGTCGGAGCTGCTCACATACTCCCGCAGCCAGGGATTGTTTGCCGGTATTGACCTGAACGGAACGGTTGTCAATCAGAACACCGAGGACACGCGTACGTTCTACGGGTCCGACGTACCCTTTGGAACCATTCTGGGTGGCGAGAAAGCTACCCCTCCATCGGCCCGGCCATTTGTCAGAACCGTGGCGCGCTATTTCCGCAAGTCTCAGTAGCCGAAACCAGCAATGCAATAGCAAAAAGGCGAGCCCGGGGGCTCGCCTTTGTTGCGTTTGGAGTGCACATCGACCGCCAGAAGAAAGCCTAGCGCATCGACTGCTCCACCTCTTGCAGCCAGCCGGCCGGCTTGAGAATCTCGCGGGGGCGAGAGCCGTCTGCGGGGCCGACGATGCCATCGCGCTCCATCAGGTCAATCAGGTGAGCCGCGCGGCCGTAGCCGATACGCATGCGGCGCTGCAGCAGGGAAGTGGAAGCCTTGCCGAACTCCAGGACCAGGCGAACCGCGTCCTCAAACAGCTCATCATTGGCTTCCTGCTCCCCGGAGCCGTCTGAACCTTCGCGGCTCTTATCGTCATGCGGAGTTTCCAGAAATCCCTCAACATATTCGGCGGTGCCTTGCGACTTCCAAAATTCGACGACGGCGCTGATTTCCTTTTCTGTTACGAAGGGAGCATGAATGCGTTGCAACCGCGACGTACCCGGCGCGAGGAATAGCATGTCGCCGCGTCCGAGCAGCGATTCTGCGCCATTGGAATCGAGAATGGTGCGCGAGTCGACCTTGGTGGCCAGCCGGAACGACATCCGCGTAGGAACGTTCGCTTTGATTAGGCCGGTGATGACATCGACCGAGGGCCGTTGCGTGGCCAGCACCAGGTGGATGCCGACGGCGCGTGCCATCTGCGCCAGGCGTGTGATGGATTCTTCCACATTGGCGCGGTCGAGCATCATCAGGTCGGCCAACTCATCGATGATGATGACGATGATCGGCAGCGGCTTTTCGTCCGGATTGTCGGCTTCGAACAGGCTCGGCGTGGTTTCGAAGAGCTTGTTATATTGCTCCAGATTGCGGACGCTGCGGGAAGCGAGCAGCTTCAGACGCCGCTCCATCTCCCGCACCGCGTTACGCAGGGCGTTGGCGGCCAGTTTCGGCTCTGTGATGATGGGCGTGAAGAGATGCGGAATGCCTTCATACATCCCCAACTCCACGCGCTTCGGGTCGACCAGGATCAGGCGTACCTGCTCCGGAGTCGCCTTGAACAAAACCGACATAATCATGGCATTGATGGCCACGGATTTGCCGCTGCCGGTCGAGCCGGCAATCAACACGTGAGGCATGGTGGTCAGGTCGGCATGGATAATGCGGCCGTTGATGTCCTTGCCCATGGTGAGCGTCAGCCGTGATTTGCTATGGGTGAAGCTGTCGGCCTCAATCATGTCACGCAGCCAGATGGTTTCGCGCTCAGCATTCGGAACCTGCAGGCCGACGGTGCTTTTTCCTGGCATGCGTTCGATCAGGATGCTTTCGGCGCGCATGGCCAGGCAAAGATCGTCTTGTAGCCCTACAACGCGGCTGTATTTCACGCCGGCATCGGGGCGAAATTCGAACGTAGTGACGACGGGGCCGGGGTTGATTTGAACCACTTGACCATGGACGTCAAACTCGGCGTATTTTTCCACCAGAACACGGGCCTCTTCGAGCAGTACCTCTTCGCGAACGACCTGTTTTTCGTCGCTGCGGTGCAGTAAGGTGCTGGGCGGCAGCCGATACCCTTCGATGGACTTGGCGGTGACGGTGACGGACTTGGAGGATGCGTCGGCGCGGGTGCCAATCTGAACATGCAGTGCCGGAGAAGAATCGGCAGGCGCGTGACCCGGTTGCAGGGACTGCAGCGAAGTGCTTGGGCGAGCAAACTCAATTTCGTCCGATTTGGCAGCCTTGGAGAGCGCGGGAACCGCACGCGGATGCTCGTTGGCCGGCGCGAAGTCGTCGTCATCCACGTCGGCTTGCGGCGAAACTCCATGCGCCAACTGCTGCGGCGGAGGCGCCGGAACGGGTTCCTCCCAGAAGTCGGGACGTTTGCGTACGCGGGTGGGGACGACGTCCTTGCGGGTATCCTCAAACATGCGCGGGTCGTCTTCCGGATGATTTGCGAGCGCAGCCTGTTCCTTGGCTAGGGTACGGGCGGCGATGCGCGCGGCCTTGCGTTCGGCCCGGCGGGTACTCCAATTGCGCCAGCGGTCACGCCAAGCGGCCATGAATGCAAAGCGTACGGTGAGCCAGTTGCGCAGGCTGGCGACGCTGAAGGTGGTGGTCATATAGAGCGCAGCCGCGACCAGCGTCATCGACAGGATGCAGGCACCGGGGTAATTCAGATAGTGGGTCAGCAGTTCGGCGATGGCGCCGCCGAGGATGCCTTCGATCGGTATGGTATGGAGCCAGCGCATATGGCCGGGCAGCAGGCCGAACAGGGTAGGAACAAAAATCAGGCACAGAAGCCCGCCGATGAGTTTTGAAATGGGCGACCCGACAGGGCGGGACCGCAGCCAGATCCATCCCAGGCCGCCGATCAGCAGGGGCACCAGGAAGGCTGACAGACCCTCCGCCTGCAACAGCAGATCGCTGAGTCCAGCCCCGAGCAGGCCAGCCCAGTTATGCGCGGGACGGCCCGACAAATAACCGCCGGCGGTGTCGAGAGAGGGATCGAGCGGGGTATAAGACGCCAGAGCGAGGAGCAAGAGGAGGGCGCAGGCCATCAACAGCAAACCGACCAGCTCATTCAGCCGGCGGTTCTTGGTTGGCGAAAAGACGCATTGCACTACTTTCATGGGGGCGCTTGAACACTCCCGCGGAAGCGACAGTTGATCGTCGGCCGCCAGAATGCCAGAGACACCAGAGCAATTCGATTATGCCAGAATCGGAGGCAAAAGCAGTGAAAAATCGGGTGGGCCGGAAAAGTAGTCATTTGCGAACCCGCTTCCCGTTCGGTCGCTGAACGTGTATGAAAGAGGGGAACTCCACTCGCGAAAGGAATCGCCGCCGTGTTCCAAAGCATGTTCCACCTACAGGTTCCGCTGATTGAGAAGATTCTGCGCCCGGTCATCGTCTATTTTTTCCTAATCTTTCTGCTGCGCATCTTCGGCAAGCGGGAGCTGGCGCAGCTGAATCCGTTCGACCTGGTGGTCTTGTTGTCGTTGTCGAATGTGGTGCAGAATGCGTTAATCGGCAATGACAATACGGTCACCGGAGGCATCCTGGGGGCGCTGTCGCTGCTGACGATCAACTGGCTGGTGGTGCGGTTTTTGTACAGCAGCCCCAAGGCGGACCGCCTGGTGGAGGGCACAGAGCATGTGCTGGTGTCAGACGGTGTGGTCGATCACGCAGCGCTGCGGCAGGAATTGCTGACGGAAGGTGAGTTGCTGGCTGTGATCCATCGCCAGGGCTTCGAGGGTTTCGAAAGCGTCAAGAAATGTGTGCTGGAGCCGAATGGCTCGTTCTACATTGAGGGCCGCCAGCCGACCGAAGCGCAGGAACATCATCAGGACATTATGAGCCGGCTGGAGCAGGTACAGCGGGAATTGCAGCAGATTCGCCAGCAATTGCCAGCCAGTTGAAGAATTCAGCCGGTTACATGGTGGGAAGGCGGCCCACCCTTGCCAGCCGCACCAGCCGCAACTATAAGTGAATGTGCGGCGGCAACGGTCGGATGCCGATGCCAGGATCGAATTCCTTCCTAAAATTCGCACCCATTTGCGAGCCGCAATAGAAACCCGCTACTGTAGGGCAGTGCAGACTCGCACGCCATTTGAATGCATCAATCCAGGGAGCTGAAGTTTTGTCGATGATGGAACAGCCCGATACAAGTTTTCAGTCGCTGCTGCACGAACTCCGCGTCATTCCTCCGCCGGAAGAGTTTGCTTCCAAGGCACACATTCGCAGCCTGGAGGAATACGAGGCGCTGTATCGTCGCTCGGTGGAGAACCCGGAGAAGTTCTGGGCCGCTGCCGCCAATGAGTTGCATTGGTTCGAGCCCTGGACCCAGGTGCTGGAATGGAATGAGCCGTGGGCCAAGTGGTTTGTGGGCGGCAAGATGAACCTGGCCTACAACTGTCTTGATCTTCAAGTGGAGCGCGGACGAGGCGGGAAGACGGCGATTCTGTGGGAAGGCGAATCGGGCGAGGTCCGCAAATTTACATTTCAGCAATTGCTGGATCAGGTGCAGCGCTTCGCCAACGTGCTGCGCCGGCTGGGCGTGCAGAAAGGCGATTGTGTCGCGTTGTATATGGGCATGGTGCCGGAACTGGCCATCGCGATTCTTGCCTGTGCGCGCATAGGCGCCGTGCATTCGGTGATCTTCGGCGGATTTGCCGCCAGCGCATTGGTCGATCGCATCAACGATGCGCAATCCGTGCTGGTGATCACGCAGGACGGAGCGTGGCGCCGCGGCCAGGAAATTCCACTGAAAACTACGGTGGATGAAGCGCTGGAAAAATGTCCGTCCGTGCGGAAGACCGTGGTGTTGCGCCGAACGGGCACCAAGATTCCCATGCAGGCCGGGCGCGACGTCTGGTGGGATGCGGAGATGTCCAAGGTGGACAATGTGTGTCCCGCCGAGCAGCTGGATGCGGAGCAGCCGCTCTATATCCTGTACACCTCTGGAACGACGGGGAAGCCGAAGGGGATTGTGCACACCACCGGCGGCTACGCGGTGCATACATATTTGACCAGCAAACTGGTGTTCGATTTGAAAGACGACGATGTGTACTGGTGTACCGCCGACATTGGCTGGGTTACAGGACACTCGTATGTGATCTACGGAATATTGCAGAATGGCGTCACCTCCGTGATGTATGAAGGGGCGCCAAATTTTCCGGAGAATGACCGCTTCTGGAAGATCATCGACGATCACCAGGTCAGCATTTTCTACACCGCGCCGACAGCAATCCGCGCCTTCATCAAGTGGGGCGATGAATTTCCCAATCGTCATAAGCTGACAAGCCTGCGGTTGCTGGGCAGCGTGGGGGAGCCGATCAATCCTGAGACGTGGATGTGGTATTCGGCCGTGATCGGCAAGAGTCGCTGCCCCATTGTGGATACGTGGTGGCAGACGGAGACGGGCGGCATCATGATTACGTCGGTTCCAGGAGCGGTGGCGAATAAACCGGGCTCGGCGGGCAAGCCATTCTTTGGAATTACGCCGGACATTGTGGATCAAGCGGGCCAACCGGTGCCGGAGGGCCATGGGGGGCTGCTGATACTTCGCAAGCCGTGGCCGGGCATGGCGCGTACGATCTACAACGATCCTGATCGCTACGTGAAGCAGTATTGGTCGACGATTCCGGGGGCGTATTTCACCGGCGATGGCGCGCGTTGCGATACCGATGGCTACTACTGGCTGATGGGACGCGTGGATGATGTGATCAATGTCTCCGGGCATCGATTGGGAACCATGGAAATTGAATCGGCGCTGGTGGCGCATCCCAAGGTAGCGGAAGCGGCGGTGGTGGGTCGCCCCGACGCGTTGAAGGGTCAGGCGATTGCGGCGTTCGTTACGCTGGAGTCGCAGTACAAGCCGTCGATGGCGCTGAAAGATGAGCTGCGCGCCTGGGTGGCGAAGGAAATTGGCGCGCTGGCGCGGCCGGATGATCTCCGCTTCACCGACAGTTTGCCGAAGACGCGCTCGGGAAAAATCATGCGTCGACTGCTGCGAGAATTGGCCGAAACCGGCGAAGTGAGAGGCGACACGACGACGCTGGAAGATCTGGGAATCCTGGCAAGGCTACGGGAACAGGAAGAATAGCCGGGCAATCTACCAACCCATCAAAGAAAAAATTGAGGGGGCGGAATGAGCATCACAAGACGTAGATTTCTCGGGGTTGCGGCGTATGCCGGTACGGGCGCGGTGGCAGCGTCGTTTCTCGATCCGTCGGTACTGTTCGCCGCACCGGAGCAGGCCGACGGGTTGAGACGCTATGCCACCGGGGAGCAAATGGCGGCAACCCCGGCAACGTTTTATCGCGCCTATCGGTCGAAGCCTTCGACCACTCCGCACATCACCACCTGGCTGCAGATTGACCTGGGCAAAAGCCGGGCCATCGATGCGGTGAAGCTGTATCCCGCGTGCGAGCGCATGTACCCGCTGCTGGATGAATACTACGGCGGCGAAGGGTTCCCGCTGCGGTTCAAGATTGAAGCGTCCAACGATGCGGCGATGGCCGGCGCGAAAGCCATTGCGAATTTCTCGGGAGCGGACTTTCCTGATCCCAAGGACAACATCACGCAATTTACTGCCGCAGGCGTAACGGGACGCTACGTGCGCCTGACCGCAACTGAGATGCGACCCGTAAAAACGTCGGAACTGCTAGGGTCTTCGCTGAAGAATAGTCCCGACTACAATCTGACGCTGGCGAAGATCGCGGTGCTCTCGGGCGGGCACGACATTGCAGTCGAGTGCCCGGTGACAGCGGACGAGACCTATGGCAACGCGGTCGACCTGGCACAGATTGCGCGTCCGCTGCGTCCGCAGGGCGAAGGAATTGTGACCGACCATCCCGAAAACCTGACTCCCGCGAGTGAGTGGAAGGCTGCGGTCTATAAGGTTCAGGTGCCTCGCAGCGGAGTGACGCTGCAGGGTGGAATTTTTCAGACGGCCATAGAAAACAACATCGCCTACCTGATGAATTCTTTTTCGGTGGATCAATTATTGCGACAGTTTCGCGAGCGCGCAGGAAAGCCCAATCCGCCAGGGTTACCGAAGCCGGACAAATTCTGGGAAGAAGATCTTGCCGGATCGAATGCCGGACGATTTTTGATGGGCGCGGGAAATACGGTTCGCTGGATCGACGATCTCGAACTTCATCGACGGATGGATTTGGTTGTCGACGGGATTGAAGAGTGCCGGCAACCGAACGGCTACATCATGGCGTATCCCGAGGACACGATTTTCTATTCGGAACGCGGCGCGTACACACGCGCATGGTTGACGCACGGACTGTTAGAGGCCGGGTACGGAGGCAATCCAAAAGCGATTGGATTGTTACGCGGAAATTACGACTGGTTCAACCAGTGCGAGTATCTGCCGAAGTTGTTGCGGGGTGCTGTGCAGGGCGGCCAGGGAATGATTGCCAACACACGCATGAGTCTTAGCCCGGTTGGCACGCCGAAGGACGCGCAGGTAATTCAGCAGTATTTCCAGGAGAATTTCTGGCTGGAACATCTGGCGCGGCAGGAGCAAGAAGCGGTCTGGCAATATCCCTATGACCGGCCACATTGTTACTTGCTGACCAATCTGGAAGCGTACGCCGATCTGTATACGGCCACGGGCGATCTGCGCTATCGCGACGCTGTGGTGGGTGGATGGAACCTGTATCGAGATAATTGGCAGCAAATTGGCGGTAGCATATCGATCATCGAGTTTGAGAAGGATCCGCCGGGTTCGAATTATGTGCAACAGAAGCTGGGGGAGAATTGCGGGAGTGCGTTCTGGATATTGTTGAGCCAGAGATTTCATCAGCATGATCCGGACGACGAAAAGTATGTTGCCGAGATTGAGAAGTCGATTTACAACGTGATCCTCGCCAACCAGGGAGGGACGACAGGCATTCGATATCACACCATCATGGCCGGGAAAAAAGAAGAGCCGACGCACAACAATACCTGCTGCGAAGGGCAGGGAACGCGGATGCTGGGTTCGCTGCCGGAACACATTTATTCGATCGCTCCCGATGGCGTGTACGTCAATTTGTTTGAGCCGTCGACGCTGGAATGGCCGCAGGTGGGACCCTCTGCGCGGTGGAAGATGACGACGCAATTTCCCATGCAGCCGGAGGTGAGTTTGCAGGTTTCTGCGGCGCAATCTCTGCCGGCGAAAATTCGTATTCGAGTACCTTCGTGGGCGGCCAAGGAAATGCCGATGTATGTGAATGGCTCGCTGGCCGCGACAGGAAAGCCGGGAACCTATGCGGTGATCGAGCGGACGTGGTCGGACAAGGATGCGATTACGTTCACGCTGCCCATTGCGTTTCGGCTCACACGGTATACAGGAGCCGACCATGCGGAGGGTGCTCCGCGATACGGATTAGAATACGGCCCGATTCTGATGGCCGTGATCGGATCGCTCGATACGGTGCTGCAGGTGAAAGGCGGCAAGTATGCCGAAGACCTGCTGGGACAAATCGCCCCCAAGCCGGGTACGCCGCTGCATTTCCAGATCGAGCACAATCCGGACGTGGAGTTGATGCCGTATTGGAAAGTCGATCAGGAAACATTTACCTGCCTGCCGGTGGTGCAGGTCAGCTAGTCCAATCTTCAGCTATTCCCAGAAGATGCGTTTCGGCGCAACCGCCGTCAGGTCTACCTTGACCGGCGCAGCGATGGCGGCCAACGTGTTGATGTCGAAATCGCGGTAAAGATCCAGGCACATCATTTCGGGAGCCTGTACGAAATTCTCCGGGTGATCGTACCCGGTGGCCAGGCTCGGGACGGATTCTCGGCTCTCGAGTGCGGAAAATAATTCCGGATGAATCGCGGCCGCGACCATCGCAATGATTTGCGAGCGCGGACCCGTAGTGACGATGCGCACCGGCGGTACCGGCTTCTCCTGCACCTGGAAATTATTCGGAGTCGGCGAGCCATGGTCGAGATCCTGGTTGAGCCAGTGAACGACCGCGTTCACCTGTGCCGCTTCCATTCCTAATGGGCGCTCGCCAAGTGCAGTGAGCAACTGGGCGAAGACTGTCGCGCCAGATCGGTCCTCGGCATTCAGCTTTTCCTCGCCAAAGAACAGCGGATTGAGCACCAGCACGCGTTGTCCTCGATCGACGTCGTCGGCCACATCCACCATGGTGGAAGGCATGCCGGCATCTGCAATCAGGATGGTTGTGGACGCATTTTCCGGCGCGGTGACGGAGCGGAACAGGATGCCGGTGGCGCTGAGGCCGTTGCTGAATTCGAAGCGATAGGCGTGGCTCTCCACGCCTTTTTCGTGGGTGGCGCTGATAGGCCACGCATGCGTTACGGTGACTGGGGTGTAGCGCACCACCTGCTTCAACTGCTCCCGTTGGGTGGAGGCCCACTCGGTGCTGGGCTGCGCGGGAACTTCGTGGTGGATGGATTTCGCGAGCGATTGCGCAAGCGTCAGGATAGTGAGGTTGTCCTTGGGAACGGGAACGGCCAGGTCCTCGGCGCTTTGGATTTCCGTATCGGTGTCAGGAAATTCATCTGGCGATGCGTCGATATGAAACGCATAGTCGAAGAATTTGTAGGATGCCTCGCGATTATCCAATCCATAGTTGTGGGTGCCGGGATCGAGGTTCAGATGCCACTGCAGATTGTCGGGCTTGCCGTACAGATTGAAAAAAGGCTTGATGTCGAAGTAGACGCCCTGTTTTAAAACGCCGGCGCGGAAGCAGCAGTCGTCCATGGCGTTGTACATCAGCAGGGTTGGCCGGGGCGCGCGGACTGCCATGAGCTGGGCGTAATCGACACCATGGCGAAAATCGCTGGGGTTCTGCTCGGCGTCGTTGCCGGAATACTCGGGATGTTCGATCGACGTTGTGAGGGAACTGAATCCAGCGACCGGTGCCGCCGGGCCGACTCGTGTGTCGAGCGAGCTGAGCATGATGGTTTGCCAGCCGCCTCCGGAAACTCCGGTGACGCCGATGCGAGTGCGATCGACAGTGGGGTTGTCGTAGAGGTAGTCGAGCCCGCGCCGCATTTCTAGGTAGAAGAGGCCAGCTCCGTTGTAGCCGGCAAGATCGAGCAGGCGGGCATTCTCGTGCGCATTTCCTGGCTGATCCAGGTCGCCATAATCGAACCATTCCATGTCGAGCGCAAGCATTCCACGGCGGGCGTAATTGATGCAGCGCGCTTGTTTATGGCCGACAGCCTTGCCGCCGGGGCCATGGCCGTTCACATTCAAAATTGCCGGAATTTTGCTGGAGATTTTGTCGGGCTCATACAACAACGCGGTGGAGAACATGCCGGGAACGACTTGGTAGCGCAACTTGACGATGCGATAGCCATCGCGTTCGATGACGCCGACTTGCTCAAAACTTGGCGCGGAGTCGATCCAAGCCTGAGGCCATCCGTGATAGAGCACCGAGAGCTCACGAGCGCGAATGCGCCCTGCTTCCTGGTCCCATTGCTTCGCTGTTGCGGGCAACTGCAGCGGAGGAACGCGCTGCAGCATGAAATGCTGCAATTCATTCGCAACCACAGATTGCGACTGAAGATGCTGCGCCAACAGCGGATCGACCAGATTACTGTTGGCCTGCGCAAGCGCGATGGCGCACGCACAGGTTGCAAAAAAGGCAGCGAGAAAACAGCGAGTAAGCGAAACGTTTAACCTGCGGCGCCCGGGATTCATGTCCCTAGTCTAAACAGAGATCTCGGTTGGATGGGAATTTGCGAAGTTCGGGCTTTCTTGCAGCTTGAGCACCAGCAGCGTCATGTCGTCGAACTGCGGGGCATTGCCGGTGAAACGGTCGGCCTCGGCAAATAGATGTTCCAGCACCTGCTGCGCGCTCCCGTCCGGCAAGGTTTCGGCGGCGTCCAGCATCCGGTCTTCGCCCCACTCTTCTTCGTGTTCTGTCATGGCTTCACTAATGCCGTCGGTGTAGGCCAGAAGCAGGTCGCCGTGCTGGAGCACGCAGCGCTGCTCTTCATACTTCGCGAAGGGTAGCAGGCCGATGACCGGGCCGCCGGCTTCCAGGCGCTCCACGCGGAAGTTGTCTCCGCTTCGGCGGATCAGAAAGGGCGCGTTATGGCCAGCGTTGACGTAGATTAGCTCCCGCGTCTCCACGTTGTAGGTCGCGAAAAAGAAGGTTGCGTAGCGGTTGGTCGCCGACGCTTCATATACCAGGCGATTCACTTTCTCCATCATCGTGGCCAGGTCGGGCGGAGCATCGAGAGTCATTCCGCGCAATGAGGCGCGCAGGCTCGCCATCAGAAGCGCCGCCGAAATTCCTTTTCCGCTGACGTCGCCGATGGCGAGCCCCATGCGGCCGTCATCGAGCAGGAAGGAATCGTAGTAGTCTCCGCCGACACCTTGTTGCGGCCTGCAATGGCCTGCGAGACTGACGCCATCGATGACAGGAAATTCCTGCGGGAACAGGCGCTCCTGCACTTCGCGGGCGACCTCAATTTCGCGATGGATGCGCTCCCGTTGGGTGGCTTCGTTGGCCAGCGAGCGAGCCAGGTTGCCGATCTCGAGCGCCAGCCCGGTCTGGGTTGCGACCGACTCCAACAACCGCAGATCCGTGGGCGTGTACGGTTCTTCAGAGCGCTTCGGTCCCAGCGTCATCAAGCCCATCAACTGGTCGCGTCCCGGCAATGGCAATAACAACTCGGTCGACATGGAATCGAGCATGTCTCGCTCTGCACTGCTGGCGAGCAGCAGCCAGCCGTCGGGATTTTCGCGATAGAGCTGCACTGGCGTGTTGATGCGCATCAGGTTCCGCACCGTGGTCGAATTCATCGGAAGCTGCACCGGTTCGCTCTCGGGAAAGCCATCCATCGGGATTCCAACCGCTTGCTGCAGTTGAAAATTCTTGCCGCCGCGCAGCAGGACGGCAATCTTGTCGATGTGCAGCGTTTCCGCCAGGCTCTTCAATACCATCTCCAGCATGGGGCCGCTCTCGTTATATTTGCGGACGCGATGCGATAGTTCGGCGAGCAACTGTTCGGAGTTGTAGGCTTCGCGAAAGAATTTCCGATCCAGCCATGATGACAGGTTCCTGGTGAATTGCGAGCGCAACAGCAGGAAAAGAGCCGCCAGAATCGCAATCTCGACAGCAGAGCGGACCGTGAGGGATGGGGAATGTAGCGCAGCGATGAGTAAGACAATCAGACCGGTGAGTACACCGGTGCGGACCACGGTGAGAGTAGCGCGGGCCAGGGCATATTTGGTGCCCATGCGCAGCAGGATGCGTACATCCATGGCGCGCTGTACCACGATGACGTACGCGAGCGTGAATGGAAATATCAGAAATAGCACCGTGCCAATGCCGCCGATCCACTGGCCTTGCACGTTGACGTGGAACAAGGGCAGTATCACGAAAAAGACCAGCAGCGATCCGAGTCCGACGGAAGAGCCCACGCTCAATGCTCGTAGCCGCCTGCGGGCGTCCGCCGTGGAGGCCGAATGGGACTTCTCGCCGAGAGCATAACAATACAGCGAGATGCACACGAAGGCGAAACCGGAGATGATGCGGCCAAGCCAGAGGTTGGCGACCGTGTCGATCCGGCTCCAGGAGGAAAAATATTCTTCGCCGATTGATATGAAGCCCGCCACGACAACCGCGACCAGGATGGGAGAGATCAGCACAACTTTCAACCATGGCAATTTACGATCCAGGCGCCAGCGCTCAGGAAAATAAAAGCCGAAGAGCAGCAGCGCGATAGGCGTCACCAATTGCTGTGTTTGCAGCCATTCGGTAGACCAGAAGTCCCAGTATCCCGGCCACCAATGCGCGCGGAGAGTGAAGAGCGTTTCGGGAAACGTCAGGATGAGCAGGATGAGCCACGCATTGAAATCGCGCGGCCTGGCCGCCACCACCCAATAGCCGATCATTAGGCAAACAAACGGCGGCAAGCCATAAAGGAACAGCAGGCCGCCCCATTCGCGGAACCTCGGACCGCCGTCGGAGCTGCGGCCAGTCAACGGAATTGTCGCAATCTTGATCTCGTTATTCGGCTGACGCACGGTGACCTGAAGTTTGTCTCCGGGGCGAAACCGGTCGCGAATCTGCGTCAGCCATGACACGTAACCGGTGTAGGGCGCACCGTCGATTTTCTCCAATACGTCGCCGACGGCCAATCCGGCGCGCTTGGCCTCTGGACGCACCGAAGTGATGCGCACCGAGTCAGTGTCGAGTTGGAACGGCGCATTGGCCCGGTGATGCAGGTCGAAATAATTGTCGATAAAACCGGCGATGTTGCCAAGGTAATACGCCATGCTGACCGCGATGTAGAGGGCGAGCAGAACATACAGCGCGCTGGAGCTTTTCGATTGCGTCGGTCTGGGCATCGAGGTCAGGAGACTATGGTATCGGAAATCCCGGAATTCCCGGTTATTGTTGTGTACGCAGTTCGGCTTTCTCCGGTTCGCGGAGATATATCGCGGCGGGCACCTTATACTGCGAAAGATTGGAGTCTGTTCCGCGTGACGCAGAACCCGGCAGTCGAAGTCGCAGGTCCCTCCCGTAGACATGTGCCTGCATTGGATGGGGTGCGCGGGCTCGCCATTCTGCTGGTGCTGGTGTCCCACCTGATGCTGTTCAATGATCGCACCGGCAGTCGGTTTGGCGATTCACTGGCAGCGCTGCGCGGTCTGGGCTGGGTGGGCGTCGATTTATTTTTCGTGCTTTCAGGCTTTTTGATTACCGGCATTTTGTTCGACACCCTGCATGATCCGCGTTATTTCCGCAGCTTTTATATGCGACGATTTCTGCGGATTTTCCCGCTGTATTATGGCTTCCTTTTTTTTCTGCTGATTTTAAGCCACTGGGGTCCGGGAATGCATTTTGAGTGGAACGGGCGCCAGTATGTTCTGTTGACCTATCTGCAGAACACGGGCCTTTGGTTCCCGGTCACAGATTTTCATCCAGGCATTTGGGCGGATCTGGACCACTTCTGGTCGCTGGCGGTCGAAGAGCAGTTTTATCTGGTCTGGCCGCTGCTCGTGTTTCTGGTGCGTGGGCGTCGACGGCTGATTGCGCTGGCGCTGGCGCTTTCAGGAATCGCGTTGTTGCTGCGAATCGCGCTGTATCTGCATGGCAGCTCGCCGCTGCTGATTTTTATGCTGACGCCGTGCCGGATGGACACACTGCTACTGGGAGGACTGGTAGCGCTGATCGTGCGCGGGGACAGTAACTGGATTCCTCGCAAATGGATGATGCCCGTGGCGCTGATTGCAGCGGTCGTGATTGTCACATACACGCTGTGGCATCTGGGCGGCGATATGCGCGATTTTTTCTTCGGCGCCACCTTCGGATATTCTGTGATCGCATTGGGATGTGTTGCCGTCCTGATTGCTTCGTTGGAGCCGGAGTCGGTTGCCCATCGCATTTTCCGCTGGTCGTGGCTGCGCAGCCTGGGAAAATACAGTTACGGTATTTACGTCCTGCATATTTTTGTATCGCACGCAATGTCGGCGCTGACCGTTCGACTGCTGGGAACCAGCCTGCGCATCTGGTTGACACCCCATCTGCATTCCCGCCCGCTGGCGGTGCTGGTGGAGTTCTGCTTCAACGCGGCTGCGGTCTTTCTGGCGGCTTTCTTGAGCTACCAGATGTATGAAGTACACTTTCTGCGATTGAAACGGTATTTTGGCTACAGAAAAAGCAGCGCGCAAACGTCATCGGCAAAACAGTTTGCTTCCGACTCAGCAGGTTCCGCGAAATAGCGGCGCGCGTTTCTCAGATATACTTCTATGGATGTGGGCGTCCGGCGACTACAGGTGCACCTTCGACCGTAGGCGATGAAAGCAGGATGGCTCCTAACAAAACATGAGCAACATTCTCGATACGATTCAGGCTCCCTCGGACGTAAAAGTACTCACCTTGCCGCAACTGGAGCAGTTGGCACAGGAGATTCGCGAGCGCATGATCGCCGTGCTGGCGAAGACCGGCGGCCATCTCGGTCCGAACCTGGGAGTGGTGGAGCTGACGCTGGCCCTGCACGTCGTTTTCGACACGCCCAAGGACCATTTTGTGTTTGATGTCAGCCACCAGGCATACATTCACAAGTTATTGACCGGCCGGCGCGATCGCTTTGAGACCATGCGGCAGCCGGCTGGGTTGAACGGCTTTATGCTGCGCACGGAAAGCGAGCACGACGTCTACGGCGCGGGTCATGCGGGCACGGCGTTATCCGCGGCACTGGGCATGGCAGTGGCACGCGACCTGACTGGCGGCAAGGAGCACGTGATTGCGCTTGCCGGCGATGCGGCTTTTACGAATGGCATTTCCTACGAGGCGCTGAACAACGTTGCCAGCCAGACCAAGCGACTGATCATCGTGCTGAACGATAATGAGTGGTCGATCGATCGCAACGTCGGCGCCATTTCTTCGTACCTGCATCGCATCGTCACAAATGATCGCTACGTTTACCTGCATGAGCGGGCCGGCCGACTGATTGAGAAATTCGGCGGCAAGACGGTGGGCCACGTGGTTCGCCGGGCGGAAGAAGCGGCCAAAGGATTGCTGCTGCCGTCCTTGATTTTTGAGGAATTCGGCCTGACTTACTATGGCCCCATCGACGGACACAACCTAGGCTTGCTAATTGAGACTTTCAAGTTTTTGAAGACGCAGAATCGGCCTGTCATTCTGCATGCGCTAACACAGAAGGGGCGCGGCTTTCAACCCGCGCTGGACAAGCAGAAGAAGTTTCACGGACTGGGGCCCTACGATCCGGAAACCGGAGAGACGAAGGCGACGGGCGCGAAGGCCTACGCCGAAGTGTTTGCCGAAACCATGGTGAAGCTGGCGGATCATAACGACAAGGTGGTTGCGATTACGGCCGCCATGCCGAATGGAACCGCGCTCGACCTGTTTCGACCGCACCATCCGAAACGTTATTTCGATGTGGGCATCGCGGAAGAGCACGCGGTGATTTTTGCGGCAGGAATGGCGACGCAAGGACTGCGTCCGTTTTGCGCCATCTACTCGACGTTTTTGCAGCGGGCCTACGACCCCATCATTCATGACGTGTGCCTGCAGAATCTGCCGGTGGTGTTCTGCATGGACCGCGCTGGGCTTTCCGGCGACGATGGTCCCACGCATCATGGGCTGTTCGACATCAGTTATCTGCGCGGCGTGCCCAACATTATCGTGATGGCGCCGAAGGATGAAGATGAACTGGCGGACATGCTGCAAACAGCGCTGGAGCATGAAGGTCCGTCAGCGGTTCGCTATCCGCGTGGCCCCGGCCCCGGAGCTGTTATTAAGGAACAGCCAATCGCGCTGCCTATTGGCAAGGCGGAAGTGCTGCGTGAAGGCAGCGAGGTCGCCGTATGGGGACTAGGGGCGCTGGTGCCGATGGCGTCGGAGTTTCACAGTCAGCTGGAGCGGGAAGGATATTCCGCGGCGCTGATCAACGCACGCTTCGTCAAGCCACTCGATACCGAATTGCTGGAAAAATATGCGCGCCGCGTAGGCTTGATTGTCACCTTTGAAGATCACGTGCTGATGGGGGGATTCGGCAGCGCGGTGCTGGAGCATCTCTCCAGCAAAAATCTACGCGTACCGGTGGTACGGATCGGCTGGCCAGATGCGTTCATCGAGCACGGCAAGGTGGATCAGCTGCGCGAGAAATATGGTCTGTCTGTGGCTGCGGCTCTCGAAAAGTCACAGCCGTTCTTGAAGACGTTGCCGCGCAAACGCTTCGCCGTCACTGGATGAACCCGGGCACCCGCATTGCTGCGGTGATTAGGCTTCGGGTTCGATTTCTGTTGCAGCCATGGCCGGAACAATCGGCGTCGAGCCAGTGTTGGCGCTGCGGCTTCGCAAGGCGGTCAACAACGCTGCCGCGCCTACGATCAAGTTGGCCGCGATGACCGGAGACGCTCCCATCTTGACGCCGTAGGCAATCCACAGACAGGCTGCCACGGCTTGAATTTTCTTGAGCGTGGATGCCTTTGGGACAAAATATGAAACCGTCTGGACCGCAGTGGCGACCCATCCAAACAAGGCGATTGTCATAGCGCTCCCTGGTCGAGGTCCGGTAGGATAGCGGGCGCGGGGGTGCGAATCGTCAGCCAGTCGGTTCGGACCTGATCCCAATTTTGGAGTGGAAAGCCTCCAGAATTGAAGAATGAGCGGACCTGCATCGAATTCCATCCAGCGACATCCTGCAAGATCGGCACCAGCACGCCCAGCGCATCGTCGCTGAGGACGGTGCGTTTGGCGATCTGCGTAATGAACGGATTCTCTGAGACTGCGATGGTCAGGCCGTCCAGACGATTGACGTGCAGCATTACGTTCACGTCGGAACTGCCGTCGCCGACATAGACGATGCGGTCATGACCCAGGCCCAGGCGAGTGCGCAGGTCTTCCACGACGACTACTTTGCCGTAGCCTGCGGGGACGCGGACGATCGATTCAATTTCGCCAGTGACAGGGTGATAGCGGAATTGCGTGCCACAAATATTCTCCGGAGCAACGATGCCCTCGAGCGCCGATTGGATGACCTCTTCCGGCGCGGCAGAGACGACGTAGAACGAAAAATGATAGTCGTCGAGCTGCTGCAACAGCTGCAGCATGAGGCGGATGTTCGCTTTGAGGCGGATGCGTTTGCCGACCGCCGTCAAATGTTCTTTGCGGACACGGCGGAACTCCGGATCGTGCAGCAGCAGGTAGGGCAGTTCGCCGCCTTGTTGGATGAGATGGATCTTGGCGAGGCCGCCGACTCGATGTTCAAAGCCGCCGATGCCCAGCATCTCGCTCAGGACAATTCCTGAATCGTTAAAGCTGAGCGTCTGGTCAAAATCGCTAACCAAAAGCATTTCGCGTTTCGCGCCACTTATTTGGCTTGTCACGTGTGCTCCAGTTTTTCCAAATGGCTGGAAGTTCAGCCTTTCGGTTTCTGTTGTGGTCTGCAATGTGTGGATACAGCTTTACTGTCCGGATATTGAGAAAAAACTTCACTGCCGAATCGTAAGCAGAGAAAGCTCAAAATGTCTGAATATTTGTCTTTTGACTAGGAAGGAAGGGATTGTCTAGGCCTAGTTTATCAGCATTTCAAGCACAGTCGACGGCAAATCGAGATGGCCGCGAGATTTTCATTTTCGTCGATTGCCTTCGCAGCGTGCAGTGCTATTACCCGGCGGTGATGACACTAACCGTGGTGCAGGCGGGGAAGACGATTTCTCTCTACAGCAACTACTATCTGCATATTGAATTTTCCGCTGCCAACTTTACACCGCAAGGCAAGATGAATCCATGTACTGCGATTGAAGGAATGAGGCTCGTGTCCATATGCCGAGGTGTCGGACAAATCGATTGCCGGACAGATTCTCTCTGTCGAACTAACGAAGTCGCCGTGATATTCCGGGGAGGGGCTTCGCGAGTTCGGTCACCCGAATGCACGGTTTCATCCATTTGGCGAATCTGCTTGCTATGAATGACAATATGGGAATGGTTTCTAAACATTTGCTGCGGCGAGCTTCCAGGGCCGCGCTGTACTGTGCAGCCGGATTTTTCTTCGTCACTTTGTCATCCTTTGGTCAGAAGACGCTGGTTGAAAAGACAGGTGCGATCGTAAAAAACACGGACGTCAACGTCAATATCTTCGGAACGTTTCCTTCCACGGCCACGGGCAACGCCGCGGTCGATCCAGTGAGCGGCACGGTCCCTCCGGGTGCCACGTCATTGAAACAATCGGCCGACTCAGCTCCCGGGTTCAGAATTGGTGCTCGCCATGTCTTCAGCCCGATTTTCGGTCTCGAGATGAACTTCGGCTATAACCCTGCGACGCAATACTTCACGGGCGGTACATACGTCCAGGATGGTGTGGTGTATTCGCACGCCAAGTCTTTCACCATTGACTACGTCGCGACGGTGCCTCATCTCTACCACGGGTTTCAGCCCTTTGTGCTGGCTGGCGCCGGGTTGATTTCGTACAACATCTCGAGTTACATTGCAGCGCCGCCGGGCCAACCGGCGCTTCCGGTCAAGCCGATCAAGGTTCCAACTTTCGAATATGGCGCGGGAGCCGACTATCATCCGTCCATGTTCCCAAACTTCATGTCCATCCGGCTTCAATACCGTGGACTGGTGGGCCATGCGCCGGGCTATAAAAATCCGCTGCTGGCCACCACTAGCCTGATCAACATTGCCGAGCCCCAGATCGGCTTCGTGTTCAAGTTCTAACCTTGTCATTTCCAATCGTCAGTCACGTCTGTCCGCCGGCAAGGAGCTTGTCGGCGTGACAACTGCGTTGCAAATGCGACATGCCAATCCTCCCCAGCATCACCGCTGGCTGGAGTTGATTGGTGTGCTGAAGCTGGTGAAGGGTGCGTTTTTTGTGGCCCTGGGGTTTGGGTTGCTCCGGATGCTGCACCACGACCTGTACCTGTTCGCGCTGCAAGCGGTCGAGGCACTGCACCTGGATCCGGACAGGCAGGCCATTGCCACACTGCTCGACAAGGTGACGCTGTTGAATGATCATCGCCTGAAGCAGTTGAGTGCGGTGGTTTTTATTTACGCGGGACTCGATTTTATTGAGGGCATCGGATTGGTGCTGGAGAAACGTTGGGCGGAGTACTTTACCCTGATCTTGACGGTGGCGTTGCTGCCGCTGGAAGCGGTCAAGTTGATTCACCATCCGAACCATTGGACCGTGGTGCTTCTGCTGGCGAATATTCTGATCGCCATCTACCTGGCGTGGCTGGTGCTGCCCAAGCGGCAGGCAGCCGGACAATCCTAACCGTAAAACACCGCAGTCCAGAATAGAACCCCAGATGGAAATCAACCTTGCAGGCCCGTATTCGCGAGCTTGATTCACCACTCCGATCCACATCGCACGCGATTCGCATGAGCCCAGCGCAAGCGCTACGGCGGCCGTGGAATCTGTCTCGCCAACACCATCTGTAGGGCCAGTCCCCAGCGACAGCCACACTTTCCGGAGTTTTCCACCGGTCCCCACAGAAAAATTCCTTCGGGAACGCAAATTTTTGTTGGACAAGCGCAAGGATTGCGATACAGTTGTGGACGAAAGTGGTCTAAAGTGGTTGAGTGAAACAGAAACCAGGGCGACTCTGGAACGAAGTGGAGCCGAGTTGGTTGTTTTCTCAATTTTGCAAGGAAGACGGAAGAGGCACATGGCATGTTTCGCGGTAACCATCCAACCCGGGTCGATGAAAAGGGACGGCTGAAGGTGCCTGCGGAATTCAAGCGCGAGATTGAGGAAAGATACGGGGCGAAGTTTTACATCACCAGCGAGAACGGAAAAACGGCCAAGGTGTACCCGATGGAGGAGTGGGAAAAGATCGAACAGAAGTTGCTGAATATGCCCAACTCCAACCCATCGAAGAAAAGACTTTTGACCGCAACCAGTTTTTACGGCCAGAACGCGGAAATGGATTCCCAGGGCCGGGTACTCCTCCCCCAGATTTTGCGGGAAAAGGCGCAAGTGATCGGAGACGTGGCCGTGTTCGGAATGCTGACATTTCTCGAAGTGACGAACATGGATGCGATTCGCCAGGAGATGGATGCGAATCCTCTGACGGATGCGGATGCGGATGTATTAGGCGCCTACGGGCTGTAGCGATGAAAGAAAACGCTCCTCAGGGGGCGCACGGTCGAAGTCAGCGACATGTGCCGGTTCTTTTAGAAGAGGCAATGGAATTTTTACGAATCCTGCCGGGCGGCACCTATATGGATGCAACGCTCGGCCTGGGCGGGCACAGTACAGCAATTGCCCGCCGGTTGGGTCCGGAAGGTCACCTGATCGCATTTGATCGCGATCCGGAGGCCATCGAGAGCGCGGCGGTGAGGTTTGTGGCATTGCGGGCGGAACTGAAGGAACAGATGCCCCGCATCACGATCCACGCAGCGGCTTTCGCGGAGGCGGCGAGCTGGGCGGAACCACAAAGCATCGACGGAATTTTGGCCGACTTTGGGGTCAGCTCGCTACAGCTGGACACAGCACAGAGAGGATTCAGTTTTCAGGCAGACGCACCGTTGGACATGCGGATGGATCCGCGCAGCGGAATGACTGCCGAACAAGTGGTAAATCAGGTGAGCGAAGAGGACCTCGCAAATCTGATTTACAAATTCGGAGAAGAGAGGAGGTCGCGGAGAATCGCCAGAGCAATTGTCAGGGCGCGGCCGGTAACAACCACGGCACAACTCGCCAGAGTGGTTACAAGCAGCGCCCCGGCAATAAAAAGCGATCGGATTCATCCAGCGACTCGAGTCTTTCAAGCTCTCCGAATTTACGTGAATGAGGAACTTGATCAGATCACTGCTTTGCTGCAGGTAGCGCCGCAACTATTGCGACCGGCAGGAAGGATGGTGGCGATCAGTTTCCACTCTCTCGAAGATCGCATTGTGAAAGATGCGTTTCGAGAGGGCAAGGCAAGCGGGATCTGGACGGTGTTGACGCCGAAGCCAGTGACCGCAAGCGAAGAAGAGATTCGCAGCAATCCGCGATCGCGCAGCGCCAAGTTACGGGCGGCGGAGCGGGCAACTCATCCGGCGAAAAACAAAAGGCCGGTAAAGGAGCAAGAAAAAATTTTGCGGCGCAGCTGGAGTAGCGGCTAAGCCGAGCAAGTTCGGGCCGGGCTCGTCCCCACCCCTCTTTCAGGCGAAAGAACAGCATGCAAGTGAACGTCACCCATCCCTCCCAGCTCAACGAGCCTGGCCCGAGAAGTGAGGGAAGCCTGAGACGGCAGGACGAGAGAAGTGGCAACAAACGAGATCAAGGCCAGTGCAACGGCACGGGGCCAGTGGGCGTAGCCGCAGACATTGCAGGCCCTACGTTCAACCTTAACCAACGATTCGAGGAGGAAGACCATGTCGCATATCTATAACTTTTTTGACAACCATATGGAAGTATGGGGCGCGGTTGTATTCGGTTTGCTTGCGATCGCCGCTTGCGTCGCTATGGCAGCTGCATTGAACGGAGCCATGTAAACGAGCCCGCTTCCGGGGGGAACGGGCTTTTTTTTCACAGCAACAAACAGGGAACCATTCAGTAAAGGAAATGCTATGGCGGCAGCAGGCGTTGTAATCGATAGACTTCGGGAGAAGGGTCAGTGGAATGCCCAGGCGGTGATGGAACACAATCGCTGGCTATTCGCGGCACAACAGCGCGCCCGTCGCGGACCCACTCCCGAAGTATTTTTCGACAAGCGTCTGGATAATTCGCGCCTGGTCAAGGCGGAAGATCCTGTCCGCAAGCGCGAGATGCGCAGCTTCACCGTCGCCGCGGTTTTCTTTTTCGCGTTGCTGATGGTGTACAGCTGGCAACATTTCAGTTCTATCGAGACCGGATATCACATCGAGACTGAGAAGGCTCAGTTGCAGCACCTGCAAGAAGAAAACCATCAACTTGGGTTGACGGAAGCGCAACTGATGCGGTCGGAGCGGATCGATCGGCTGGCGCACCAGATCGGCATGCAGTCGCCGCAGCCGGGGCAAGTGGTGTCAGCGCCCGCCATGATGGATGCAGACCCGAACTCGCCCGTACTTGCGTCGGTGACGGTTCCAGTGTTGCCGTCGAACCGGTAAACTAGTACGCAAGGGCTACGCGGTTTGTGAGTGGCCGAAAGGCCCATCCACGATGCAGGATCGAACCACGGCATGAGCCGAAAACCCAAACAAGCGCTCTCTGCTCCCATCCCAAGGTTGCGATTCGTAACCTTGATTGGGATTTTGCTCGTCTGGGCGGTCATGATCGCAGCGCGGCTGGTATGGTTGCAGGTCTTTCGCCATGCAGAATATGCCGGACGCGAATTCCGCCAGCAGGACCACACCTTCCAGATTGCTCCGCGACGCGGGATGCTGTACGACCGCGACCTGCAACCGCTGGCCATGACGGTGCTGGTGGATTCCATCTATGCCGTTCCCGGCGAAATCGCGGATAAGGATTCGACTGCGCAGCAGCTGGCGCGGATCGTGCACGTAGACCCATCCGATCGATACACCACCGCCAAAGATATTGATGGGCGTCTACATCGTTCGCGTGATTTTGCCTGGGTAGCGCGCAAAGTAGATGCGGATGTTGCCGCTCGCGTGCGCGGGCTGAATCTGAAGGGTGTTTACTTCCAGAAAGAATTCAAGCGCTACTATCCGGACAATGATCTGGCGGCGCAGGTACTGGGGTATGTGAGCCTGGACGACAATGGTTTGGGCGGAGTCGAGCATCGCTTCGACGGCGCGTTACATGGGACCGCGGGACAGATGTTGACGGCGGTCGACGCGCATCGGCACAGCTATGGCAGCGTCGAGAAGGAACCGACACCCGGGCAAAATATGGTGCTCACGTTGGATGCGAAGATCCAGTTTATGGCGGAGCAGGCCCTGGATCATGCCATGGAGAGGACGAAAGCGCTGAATGGCACGGTGGTGGTGCAGGACCCGCACACTGGACAAATCCTTGCGCTGGCGATTCGCCCCACATTCAACCCAAATAATATTCACGAAATTCGCCCGGCGATGCTGCTGAACCATGCCGTCAGCGACGTGTATGAGCCGGGCTCGACCTTCAAGCTGGTCCCTTTCTCGGCAGCATTGCAGGAAAAAATCGTCACACCGGAATCGATGATCCCAACCTTTGGCGGCCAAATCAATGTTGCCGGGCGGATTGTGCATGACGATCGTGACGCCATCATTTATGAGAACCACCATGGCAATATGCTGTCCGTCCGACAGGCATTGGCGGAATCGAGCCAGGTGGTGGCCATCCAACTTGCGGAACGTTTGGGCAAGGATCGTTTCTACCAGTACATTCACGCGTATGGATTTGGACAGAAGTCAGAGATTGAACTTCCCGGCGAGACGCGCGGGCTGTTGAAACCTCCCAATCGCTGGCAGGCGACCACGATAGGCTCCATCCCCATGGGACAGGAAGTCGGCGTGACACCCATCCAGTTGGTGACGATGGCATCGACGATTGCAAATGGCGGCGTGTATTTGCCGCCGCATATCGTGCTGGAAAAAACCTCCGCCCAGAAAGGGAGTCCGCGCTTGGTGCCGGCGGCGTTTCATCCGGAAGACACAGTTCCAGACACACTGCCTGCGGGCGCGCACCGTGTGATCAGCACCATGACCGCGGCGGAAATGCGCAGCATGATGGAAGGCGTGGTGATGTCCGGGACAGGTACCACGGCGCAGTTGAACGGCTACAGCGCAGCCGGGAAAACAGGGACGGCGCAAAAGATCGACGTGCGCACCCGCACCTACTCCAAGACAAAATACATTGCGTCGTTTGTAGGTTTCGCGCCGGTCAACAATCCAGCGATCACGGTCGCGGTGATCATCGATTCGCCAACCGTGGGTTCGCACTTTGGACGAGCTGCGAGCGCACCGGTGTTTCAGGAACTGGCGCAGCAGGTGCTGGAGTATCTTGGCGTGCCGCATGATATGCCGATCAAGCCGCCCAAATTAATCGCGGAACAGAAGAAGACGGCTAACGACGACCTGGACGGAGATCGCGAGCAGGTAGGCGACCTGGACGCGATGTTTGCCGAAGTGAACCATCTGCCGAAAGACGATCCTCTGCGCGCGCCGCCTGCCAAATCTCAGGCCACCGCTGCGGATGCGGACGAGGCCCGTGCCTATCTGCAAAGTGCATCCGACGCGCCGTCCTCGATGTCGGCGCAATCGCAGGAGACGGAACGAGAGGCAACTGCTTCGCCGCCAGCCGCTGTCCATGCGGATGAACCATTGTCGGCGCGGGGCAAGAGTATCTCCGCGACGCATGTACAGCCGTCTTCTGCTGATAGCGCTCCTGCGGTCACTCGGGGATCGGGCGCGCCCGTGGCCATGCCGGGTTTTATCGGCAAGCCGATGCGCGATGTTGTCGTGACTGCTGCCAACCTGGGGTTGAATGTTCGCGTCTACGGCAGCGGTGTGGCTTCAGAGCAAGCTCCGGCTGCGGGCACAAAGGTCCCCGCCGGCACGACCGTTGTCGTTCGGTTTCATCCATAGTTCATTCACAATCTAAATTCTGAAATCGCATCGAAGTATGGTTCAATGCAGAAGAACTGTTTTTGCCTGTCGCCATGATTGAACATCCGTCCATGCAGTTTGAGGAAACGCTGCGCGCGGTGCAAATGCGCGAGCGTGCCGATTTAAATCCGCGGATCAGCGACGTGGTGTATGACTCGCGTAAAGTGACCGACGGAGCGTTGTTCGTCGCTATGCACGGCGGCACGACGGATGGGAACCGCTTTGTCGAGAATGCGCTGCAGCAGGGCGCGGTTGCCGTGGTGACGGACTCGGAGCCGACGTGGCAGAAACTTCGCGCGGATCATCCTGAAGTCGCAGTTGCTCTTGTCGAGCACGGACGCCGCGCATTGGCGGAGGTCAGTGCGAACTTCTTCTCGCATCCCGAGCGCAGCCTGCACCTGAGCGGTGTGACCGGTACGAACGGCAAGACCACCACGACATACTTGTTGGAGTCGATGCTGCGAAGCGCCGGTCGAATTTCGATTCTGGCGGGCACGATTGAGTACCACGTCGGCAATGAAGTTCGACCTTCTCCGCATACCACGCCGGAATCGCGCGACCTGTTCCAATTGTTCGCCGAAGGTGTCGCGGCAGACGCGACCGAAGCGGTGATGGAAGTGTCCTCGCATGCACTGGCGCAGGGGCGGGTGTGGGGGCTGCATTGGGATACGGCCGTGTTTACCAATCTGACCCAGGATCATCTCGACTTTCACGGCACGATGGAAGCGTACTTCGCAGCAAAGGCGAAGATGTTTACGGGCACGGCTCCACCGCGTGTGGCGATCATCCATGCCCAAGATGAATATGGACAGCGGCTGATCCCGATGGCGCAAGCGGCGGGATGCGACATGGTCGAATTCGGGCTCAACCGCGGAGATTTTCGCGCTGAAGATGTTCAGTTGGGTGCGAACGGAACCCGCTTTCAAATGATGACTCCGACGGGCAGCGTGGCTTTGCATACTCATCTACCGGGACCGGTGAATGTGCTGAATCTGCTGGCGGCTTCTGCCGCGGCGATGGCGCGCGGATTGACGCATGACGAGATTGTGCGCGGAGTGGAAGCGATTGCGTATGTGCCGGGACGATTTCAAACAGTGGATTGCGGACAGCCGTTTACCGTCGCAGTCGACTACGCACATACAGATGATGCGTTGAGAAATGTGACGCGGCTCGCAAGGCAGTTGGCCGCTCCACGGCATGGGCGAGTGATTACAGTATTCGGATGTGGCGGCGATCGCGACCGCAGCAAGCGTCCACGCATGGGCTTGGCGGCTGGAGAAGGCAGCGATTATGTCGTCGCCACCAGCGACAATCCTCGCTCAGAAGAGCCAGACGCGATTTTGCAAGAGATTTTTCCTGGTCTGAAGGAAAGTGGAGTGAAGTTCGACGTAGAGCCTGATCGTGCGAATGCAATTCGCCTTGCGGTTGCCGCGGCGCAGGAGAACGATGTCGTGCTGATTGCCGGCAAGGGTCACGAGAAAGTGCAAGTCCTTCGCGATCGGACCCTTCCATTCGATGATGCTGAAGAAGCGAGAGAAGCGTTGCTGGAACGGTATGGAAAATTTCAACGCGCCGAACTAGGAGCAAAGTGCAACTGAGCCTGGAACAAATTCGCGAATGGATGGCTGCCGAGTTTGTTGCTGGATCGACGCCGGCCGTGCAGCGAACCTTGGGCATTGCGACTGCTACCGGATACTCCATCGACTCGCGAACAATTCAGCCGGGCGACCTATTTTTTGCCATCCATGGGGAGCGCTTCGACGGGCACGACTTTGTCGAGGCAGTGATTGAAGCGGGTGCGGTTGCGGCCGTAATTGCGCGACGCCAGCTCGAACGCTATACGAGTGACGCCGTCCGCAAACGCCTGCTTCTGGTCGACGAACCACTGGCTGCTATGCAGCGGCTGGCATCCTCCGTGCGCCGCCATTGGGGAAAACGCGTCATTGGAATTACGGGGAGCGCCGGAAAAACCACCACCAAAGAGGCGATTGCGCAGGTGCTGGAGTCGCGTTTTCGGGTGCATAAATCGCATGGAAATTTGAATAATCATTTCGGTCTGCCGCTGCAGTTGTTACGGCTGCAGCCGGAGCATGAAGTTGCGATTCTGGAAATGGGCATGTCGCATGCAGGTGAGATTGCGGCGTTGTGCAAGATCGCAGCGCCCGATTGGGGTGTGGTGACAAATGTCGGGACCGCACATGCAGAGAATTTTTCCGACGGGCAGGCGGGGATCGCTCGCGCGAAATATGAGCTGATCGCATCGCTGCCGCGGCTGGGAGCTGCCATTTTGAATTCCGATGACAAGTACGTTCGCCAATTTGGGCGCGACTTTCAAGGCAAGACGATTTACTTCGGAACCGACAAATTAGCCGATCCTCGCGCGGAATCGATCACGCCCATGGGCGCGGAAGGCACCCGGTTCACGGTATGTGCGAACGGTCATAGCGCGGAAGTGAATCTGCGATTGATGGGAGAACACAACGTTCGCAATGCGCTGGCGGGCATCGCCGTGGGGTTGGCCAGCGGAATTTCATTGGAAGAGTGTGCCGTCGCGCTGGAAAAGCTGGACCCCCCGGACAAGCGTGGACAGACGCTGCAGATCCGCGGGGCAACGCTGATCGATGACTCCTACAACTCCAATCCGCAAGCCTTGCGCGCCATGGTGGAGACGCTGCTGACGCTGCCGGCGAAGCGCACCATCGTCGTCGCCGGAGAGATGCTGGAGTTGGGACCCGCAGGCCCGCGGCTTCACCGCGAGTGCGGCGAAATCATGGGCAAGCGCGGCATCAACATTGTGGTGGGTGTGCGCGGGGAAGCCGTATCGATGGCTGCAGGTGCTATGGCCGCCGGCGCGGAAGCGTTTTTTGTTGCCACTCCAGAAGAAGCAGGCGAGTGGATGCGCGAAAATTTACGTGTCGGCGATGCGGTGCTGCTGAAGGCGTCGCGCGGCGTGCGGTTGGAGCGCGCGCTGGAAATCTTGCAGCGGGAAGAATAGAACTCAACCCCACTCGCGCCAACAGCAGGCTTGAATGGGGCACCGCCAAGTTCGTCTATTGCGTTGCGGAAGCCATCCATCCATGCAGGTGCAGCCAGTTTTGCAGCAGGATGGGCCACATGCGCAACTGCGGATTTTCCTGCGCCAGGCCAGACCCGTGATGACCCTGTTCAAAGATGTGGAGTTCCGCGGGAACTCCGCTACGGAGCAGCGCCTCGTAAAATAACACACTGTTCATCACCGGAACCGTCTCATCATTGGTGGTGCTGAAGAGGAATGTCGGCGGAGTTTGCGGGGTCACCTGGGTTTCATTGGAAAGTTCATTTTCGAGCATTGGATTCGGCTGCTCTCCAAGCAGGAAATGCATGGAACCCATATGCGTGATCCCGCCCGGTTCCATGCTGATGACCGGGTAAGCGAGCACCATAAAGTCCGGACGACTGCTGGCGTGCTCGATGGGATCCGTCGCGTCTGGATTGCCGTTATCGAAGTGCGTGCCTGCCGTGGAGGCGAGATGACCTCCGGCGGAAAATCCCATGATGCCGATGCGGTCTGGGTCGATTGAATCTTCTGCAGCGTGGGTGCGCACATAGCGAATCGCTCGCAGCGCATCGAGCAATTGATTTGGATAGTGGTAGCGAGGGCCCAGCCGATAGGTCAGCACAAAGGCAGCTACGCCGCGGGTATTGAGCCAGCGAGCTATGTCGGTGCCTTCCTTGTCGATGGCAAGCATCGCATATCCACCCCCTGGGCAAACCACGATGGCTGTGTGCGTAGGATTTTTCGCAGGCAGATAGGGCGTGAGCGTCGGCGTATCGAGCGGGGTATCGCCCACGGCTCCCGGAGCGCCGTTCGGCCACAGCAAAATTGGCGTGGGGGCAGAGGCTGCGGTCGTGGAAGAAGGCGTCGATTGCGCCGCCAGCAACGTTGCGCAGGTAAGCAGACAAGCCAGTGAACCTCGCAGAATGCGTTTGGGCAGCCTGCTCACTTCTTATCCTCCGAGAGCACGGCCACTCCGTATTGCGGCAACGTCACCGACTGAACCGATCCGCCAGCGAGGACGTTCTGCATCGCGGCAGGTAGGGTCACAGTTTGCGGGTCGGACGCCCAATTGATCAGGACATAGACGGTGTGATTTTTTCCGTAACGAGGATCGACCTCGACGCTCGCCGGAGCGCCGGGCAATGCTGGCGTGACGCCGCTCATTTGCGTCATCCAGTCGGCCAGCTTTGCCATGCCGGCTTCATCCATCCAAACACCAACGTAGGTGATGCTGCCCTTGCCGACTTTGCGGGTGATGATGGCGGGTTTTCCGTCGAGCCAGCCATTGCTTTTGCCATAGGTTTCCAGCACCTGCGTATCCGGTGAACTGGTGCTCAGAAGTTCCGCCCAGAGCTGGCTTGTGTTGGCCCCGAACTGGCCGTCGACCGGGACAGGATCGATGAGAGCATAGTACTGTTCTACTCGTCCGCCGAGCAACGGAACCAGCGGACCCGGCTGCCGTTCCGTCTGCAAGCCGTTGTCGACGTTCTTCATTTTAGATCTCTGACCAAGAACAAGATGGCCGCCATCCTTTACGTAAGACATTAGGTTTTTTGCGGCCGCGTCCGTCAGCACATTCAGGCCCGGAGCGACGACCAATTTGTAGCTGGCGAGCGGAACCGTGGGCTGCACAATGTCGACCGACTGGGCGATGTCTTTCAGCGGTTGGTAGTAGCTGAGAAGTTCCTCGATGGGGTCGTAATTCTTATTGTGACGTTGCCAGTTGATGGCCCAGAAATTGGGATAGGTGTGGAGAATGGCAACCTGCGATTTGGGTGATGTGCCCTGCAGCACGGGGCCCGCTTTGGCGAAGTCCTGGCCTAGCTGGGCCACCTCGGGATAGAGAGGCACCGGTGTGCCATCCGCGCCGACAAGTGTGCCGTGGTATTCCTCCTGGCCGTTGAGGTCGCTGCGCCATTGCCAGTAGCTGACGGCGTCGGCACCGTGACCAACGTTCTCCCATGCCAGGGCACGAACTTCGCCCTTATTGAGGTCGTTGTTGATGGGCGCCCAGTTCACATGTCCGGGCTGCGTTTCCATGATCCAGAAATTCCTCTGTTTGAAGCCGCGCGTCAGGTCGTCGGTCGAACCGTTCTTGTAGGGGTTGACGTGCCCCTCGCCAACGTAATCGTCCCAGGAGGCCAGGTCGAGATCCTTGGCGACGGCGTAGTGATCATAGCCGTCAAACCAGCCCATCATATTGGTCGTGATGAACTGGCGCGGCGCGGCGTTTTGGCGAATGGCATCGAGCTGATTTTTCTGATAGCTGACCCAGGTATCGGACACGAAGCGTTTCCAACTTAGCAGCAGACCTGGGTTGCCGGGCTTGGTCTCGATGGGAATCTGGTTCCAATTGCTATAGGTCTGACTCCAGTAGGCGGTTGTCCAGCGCTCGTTCAAATTGTCCAGCGTGCCGTAGCGCTGTTTCAACCAGTTCTGAAAGTCGGCGCGGGTTTGCGGGTCGAAGGACACGTCCGCATATTCGTTGTCAATCTGCCAGCCGATGACGTAGGGGTTATGGCCGAAGCGCTTGGCCATGCGCTCGGCAATGTCGCGGGCCAACTCGCGATATTTTGGATTGTCCCAATTGAATTGTTGACGATTGCCGTGCTCGGCCTTGCGGCCATTTTCATCGATGCGCAGCGTCTCTGGATATTTTTGCGTCAACCATGCGGGCGGCGCCGCCGTGGGTGTGCCCAACACGGTGTAGATGCCGTGCTGCCCGGCTTCATCGATGGCACGTTCCAGCCAGCCAAATTGATAGTCGCCCTCGGACGGTTCCATTTTGCTCCATGCAAATTCGCCGACGCGAACGAAGCGAATACCGGCCTTTTGCATCAGCTCCAGATCGGCGGGCCAGCGCGATTCCGGCCATTGCTCGGGATACCAGGCGGTGCCGAGCAAAATGGGAGGAGGCGGTGACACTTTGGCATCACGAGCGGAAGTTTGCGCGATCGCAAGTGTTGGGATGAAGCATCCCAGGCAAACCAGACATGAGGCAACAACAGCGGAGAGGTATTTGGAAATTTTTATCATGGCAGTCTCGATGGTTGGATTTCGGGGCAATGAAACGTGTGCTTTGTATCTCGTCGCCCATGATAGACGTATTGACGGGAAGAAGTCTTGAGGCGCGAAATTGTGACCTCATGCACATGCAGTGGGTTTCATCAATTCGCATACGGCAATGGGAAAGCGGCGGAGAAAATTCTGGCATCTAGGGAAGTAGAGCGCTTTAGTTCCCGTGGCACTGCATGGCGGGCACTACGGAAGAAATTTCAGATACTCAACCTCAGGAGACATTCATCATGGATTTTCGAGTTCGCCCCGGCGAAATGCAGGAAGATCAAGTGACCGCGTTGTTGGAAAGATATTCATCGAAATGGCCGACCAGCTTGTTTATGGGTGCTGCGATTGTGTCCATCATTGGGTCGATGGTATTAAAGCGTCAGCGGAAACATCATGACGCACTGTTCGTTGGACAATGGGTTGCACCGTTTTTGATCCTGGGTTTGTACAACAAATCGGTGAAGCAGCATGGATCCGATACTGGGCGGTGGCGCCGCTTTGAACCGATGGATTCCAGTGAAGCGGAAGAGAGACAGCACGCCTCGTAAAAGCGAAGTTGATCCGCTGTACTGCTGAAACGCCGCTGCATTCGACACCTGTCGCAGCCCCGTGATACTCTCGTCTGTTTTCTTGCAAGGAGACAGTTGGATGAGCAACGAGGCACCGGCACAGTCGGATGCGGGGCAGGCCAAGTTCCACATATTCACAGAAGAGCAGCAGCAACTGCGCAAGGAGATTCGCGACTTTGCTGCACGCGAGATTGCGCCCAATGTGAGTCGATGGGATGAAGCCAGCGAATTCCCCGCAGAACTGGTGAAAGAGCTGGGCCGCATGGGGCTGATGGGGGTCATTTTCCCGGAGCAATATGGCGGCTCGGGACTTGGCTACGTGGAATACGTGATTGCGATCGAGGAGTTGTCGCGCGTCGACGGCTCGGTCGGCATTATCGTGGCTTCGCACAATTCTTTGGCAACCAACCATATTTTTCTTGCGGGCACAGAAGAGCAGCGGCAGAAATATGTGACCAAGCTGGCGAGCGGCGAGTGGCTGGGCGCGTGGGGCCTGACCGAGCCTGGTTCAGGCTCGGATGCCGGTGGTGCACGCACGACAGCAGTGAAGAAGGGCGATCGCTGGGTATTGAACGGCAACAAAACCTTCATCACCAATGGTCATTATGCGGACGTAGCGGTGGTCATCGCGGTCACGGACAAGGCGGAGAGGACGCATGGCTTGTCCGCGTTCATCGTCGAAAAGGGGACACCCGGATTTCGCTCTGGGAAAAAAGAGAACAAGCTTGGGCTGCGTGCCAGCGATACGTCTGAGCTGATCTTTGAAGACTGCGAAATTCCCGAGGAAAACCTGCTGGGCAAGCTGGGCGAGGGATTCGTCGACTCTATGCGCGTGCTCGACGGAGGAAGGATTTCGATTGCCGCGCTGTCGCTGGGAATGGCGCAGGGAGCCTTCGACGCGGCGCTGCACTACACGAAACATCGCAAGCAATTTGGCAAGGCGATCAGCGAGTTCCAGGGGATTCAGTGGAAGATCGCGGACATGGCGACGCAACTGGATGCGGCCAAGCTGCTGACCTTCCGCGCCGCACAGATGAAAGATGCCGGCATGAAGACGACGCTGGAGTCGTCGATGGCGAAGCTATATGCGAGCGAGGTTGCGGTCAGGATTTGCGAGGAGGGGGTGCAGCTCCACGGCGGATATGGATTCATCAAGGATTATCCGGCGGAGAAATTTTATCGCGACGTGAAGTTGTGCACGATTGGGGAAGGGACCAGCGAGATTCAGCGGCTGGTGATTGCGCGGGAAGTGTTGAAGGGATAGGGGCCAGGGAACAGGGCTCAGTTGGAGCGAGGATAGTTGAAGGATTATGCGGGGTAATTGAAGGATTATGCAGGATAGTTGAAGGATTATGCGACGAGCTTTCTTGTTTAAGCTCTCTTTCCTCATGGAGATGCTGGAGAAACTTAAAGTTTTGATTGGAAAGACTGTTTTTTTGCAAAAAACGAAAAACTTGTCAGCGTGCTCCGTGCGGCCAGGACGGTTCACTGGATTGAGACATGCGCCCGGAGACTGCTAATTCTTATTTTAGCAATCTGGGAACAATGGATGCGCCAGACAGGATGCGTTTTCCTGATGGTGGGCGACTGGCATGGTTCCTGTGCGGCGTACAGTATCCCGCTCAGGTGGCGCTCCTGTCGAGCCGCAGCAACCGGGGTTGAATCGGCCATGCGCGATGCTACTAACGACAACGTGGATTCCATCTGATGTCTCCCGCCGTGGAGGATGACATCGGGCGCGCGGCAATCCTACTCGGCATCGGCTCGTGAGGATGTGTCTTATCCCCCTAGCGGAGCTAGGACGGGGCACCCGCCGACCTCGCTTGAAGGGAACACGCTGCGACTACAGCTTGCCTTTCTTCAGGGCGCGTGAGAAGAACCAAGAATTGATAGCTATTCCCACACAGGCAACGAAGGGAAGCAACAGCGCCATCGAAAGAAGTAGCAAATACCTGCCAAACGATTCCCAGTAAACGTGAAGTGGAAACCCCTTTAAGAAGAGAGACACCGCCGCGCAACTCAGGAAAAATGCCGCTGTCGCATAGAGCGCTCGCTTTTTCCAGATATGCAGGTATTCCACCGCATCCTGTCTCGCCCCAGCAATTTCCTCTTGGCTCGGGCTGGGTTCATCTATGTTGTAGACAGAGTTCTTCATTGACAAGGATTCCCCTCCATATCAGCGCAACTTATGATCGTTACCGTCACATATGGCTGCGACACTCGTGGTGGTGCTTGGTCAAAGATCCACCGGCGGGTGGCCCGGGCTACTGTTCACCTCGATGTTATTCGATAAGTGAAAATGTGTGTCGCGGTTACGGAGAACTAGCGGGGTGAGGATTTAGGGTGGGCAGCGCGACGAGTAGTGAAGGGTCGAGGCGATATCCAATTGGCAGGCGCTGCACTCACCCTCTGGATTCTTCGCTGCGCTCAGAATGACGCCTGTTGTTTTTGACACCAGCATCTGTAAATCCGCCGTACTCCACCTACTCGATGGGCTCGACTGGCTTGGTGCGGAAGCGGGGTCTTTTCATCAGGTAGCCGATGGGAATGAGTAAGGCGGTCATCACGACCAGAACATGTACCGTGTCCACATAGGCGAGCACGGTAGCCTGCTGCACCATCATGTCGTAAATCCGGGCGGTGGCGTGACGGGCTGCATCGGCGGCGGAAAACCCTCGGCTCTGTAACGTTCCTGCCAGGCCTTGTTGCATTGCCTGATATCGTGGCGATCCGCTGTAAACATTCGCCGACAAAAACTGCTGGTGCGTCTGGGCCCGTCGTATCAGCATGGTGCTGATAAAGGACACGCCGAGGCTGCCGCCAATGTTGCGGGCAAACGCGGTCAGGCCTGAGACCTCATTATTTTTATCCTGCGGAACTCCTACGTAAGACATGACGCTGATGGGCACAAATAGGAACGGCATGCCAAGCACCATGATGACGCGCCAACTGACCGCGTTGCCGAAAGCGATGCCGAGATTGAGATTGCCAATGCGCCAGATGCCGAAGGTCAGCAGACAAAAGCCTAAGGTGATCATCGCGCGAGGGTCGACTTTTTGACCGATGAAACCGACGATGGGCAACAGGACGATTAAAACCAGAGCGCCCGCGGAGAGCGCCATGCCGGCATCTGTGGCGGAGTAGCCCAGCACTTCCTGCAGGAACTGGGGAATCATGACAGTGGTCGAATATAAAGCCGCACCAATCGCCACCATGACAATTTGACTCATGGCAAAGTTGCGCTTGCGATACAACGAGAGGTCGATGATGGGGTGTTTCGCGTTCCACTCGCGATAGAGGAATACGATCAGGCCAACACCGGCAAGTACCGCACAGGTGACGATGAGGCGCGAACCGAACCAGTCGTCTTCCTGCCCTTTGTCGAGCATAATTTGCAACGCTCCGATGCTCAGCGCCAGCAGCCCAAGCCCGATGCCGTCCACGCTGCCGGTGCGTTCCCGCACCTTTTTCAGGTAGGGAGGGTCTTCCACGATGCGGCTGGTGAGCAGCAGAGAGATGATGCCTACCGGAATGTTCAGAAAGAAAATCCAGCGCCAGGCGTAGTTGTCGGTGATCCAGCCGCCGATGGTGGGGCCGATCGCGGGAGCGACGACTACCGCCATTCCATACAGAGAAAACGCCATACTTCGTTTCTCGGGCGGGAAGGTGTCGGCGAGAATGGCGCGCTCGCTGGGCTGGAGTCCTCCTCCTCCGACGCCCTGAAGCACACGGAAAAAGATCAACATGGGCAATGAAGTGGCCAAGCCGCAAAGAAATGAGGCCACGGTGAATATTGCCACGCAGCTCATGTAGAAACGCTTGCGTCCGATGCGGTTCGACATCCAGCCGCTGATGGGCAGGACAATCGCATTCGACACCAGGTAGGAAGTAAGAATCCAGGTGGCTTCGTTGTAGCTGGCGCCCACGGTGCCGGCAATATGCGGAAGCGCTACATTGGCGATGCTGGAGTCCAGCGACTCCATGAACGTTGCCAGCGTCACCGTGAAGGTGATCACCCACGGGTTGAATCGTGGCGTCCAGTGTTCGTAGTGAAACTCGCTGTCGTAGTCCCGATCTTTCGAAGCAGGGACAACGGATGACTGCGCCATGCCTGCTCCCTAAAATGTTTTCAGTCGTAAAAACGATGCAGATGTGAAAACCTTGCTGCGGAATCGTGAGCGCCGAATCGAGGGGAATTTCCCTTTGGGAAAAGGAGCTGCCATCGCAAGAAAGTTCCTTACCAGAATAATTCACAGATTCCTGAAACCTGCGATTGGTCGCAAATAGGTTGGGTGGAGTTCTGAATACCACGCGCCTGTGGAACGCGATATCATCGCAAACGGGTATGGCAACTGCAACCACCACTTCGGCCCGCCGCTGGGAAGCTGCCGAAAATCTTGTCGCCAGTCTGCGGGGCGGGGATGTTCGCGCCTTGGCGCGGGCGATTTCGCTGGTAGAAAATGATGCGCCGACCGCGACTGCGGTTTTGTCGGCATGCTTTCCTCATACGGGACAGGCATTGCGGGTTGGACTGACCGGTGCTCCTGGGTCGGGGAAGAGCACCCTGGTGGACCGGCTGGCGGCACACTACCGCGCGGAGCAGCAGACCGTCGGCATTGTTGCCGTCGATCCGACCAGCCCGTTTACCGGTGGCGCGATCCTGGGCGATCGCATTCGAATGCAGAGCCATCATGCCGATCCTGGCCTCTACATTCGCAGCATGGCCACGCGCGGTTTTCTGGGGGGCTTGGCGTCGACGACAGCCGATATTGCTTCGGTTGTGGAGGCGAGCGGCAAAACTCGTCTGCTGATTGAAACGGTCGGCGTGGGTCAGGATGAAGTGGATATCGTGCGCCTGGCGGACGTGACCGTTGTGGTGCTGGTGCCAGGTCTTGGCGACGATGTGCAGAGCATCAAGGCGGGGATTCTGGAAATAGCCGATATTTTTGTGGTGAACAAGAGCGATCGCGAGGGCGCCGATCGGGTGGAGCGAGAAATACGCGCCATGCAATCGCTGGGTGGCCACGGGCAGGGATGGGTTCCACCCGTGGTGCGGACTGTCGCCACCAATGGAGAAGGAACGGCGGCATTGGCGGAGGCGATCGATCGATGTGCCGATTCATTGCAGAAAGCCGGAAAGCTGGATGAGAAGAGGAGGGCGGCGTGGCAGGCGCGGCTGGTGGAAATGATTCGCCAAAAACTGGTGCGTGAGCTGGTGCGGCATCGGCTGGGAAGGGCGGAGTTGGAAGCGCATGCCCGGGCGGTTGCAGCGCGCGCGGAAGATCCGTACATCCTGGTGGACGGACTGGTGCGGGGACTGCTGGATTTGCACCGGGACGATCACGGCGTCTAACAAGTTGAGGGAACGGCGCGGCAGGACAAAGGTTTGACGCCGGAAAGGTTGAACATCAGGACCATGTTTCACATTGATCATCTTGGAATTGCAGTGCGCGATTTGCGCCAGGCATGCAGCTTCTATGAGTTGCTGGGAATGCCTGTGGGACCCGTGGAATTTGTGGAGCACGAGCAGGTGCGCGCGGTGATGGTGCAAGCCGGCGAGAGCCGCATCGAGTTGCTGGAGCCGACGTCGCCAGAGTCTGTGATTGGGCGATTTATCGAACGGCGCGGCGAGGGAATGCACCACGTCGCACTGCATGTGGATGACATCGAGGATGTGTTTGCGGAGATGAAATACGCGGGGATGCGGCTGGTCGCGGATGAACTGAAGATCGGCGCGGGCGGACATCTCTATTTCTTCGTGCATCCTTCCAGCACGGGCGGCGTGTTGGTAGAGATTTGCCAGAATGCCGACGCGGACGTCGCAATCTGATGTTGCTGCTCGTCGTCGATACCGCAGGGCCTACTGGCGGAGTTCTGCTGGCTGACGCAGATGAGAGCGGCGCTCACTCAGTCGATCAAGTGGCAGAAATTGTGGGAGTGATGGATTTGCATCCGCGCCAGTTTTCAGCCGAATTAATCCCTGCGATTGCCGAACTGCTGCGGGCGAGTCATCGGCGGTTGGCGGATGTGGACGCGTTTGCGGCGGTCGCCGGGCCGGGCTCGTTTACCGGACTGCGAGTGGGCCTAAGCGCCGTGAAGGCGATGGCGGAAGCGACGAGAAAACCAATTTTGACGCTGTCTCGCCTGGCGATCCTGGCTTCCATGGCGGCGAAATTTCCATCCAGCGAGCGTACCGATGCGGCGATGCACGTTGTGCTCGATGCGGGTCGGGGAGAGTTCTATCATGGCGTCTATCGAGACGCGGGCAAGACGCGCGTGGCGGAGTCGTTTGAAACGATCGACGCCCTGACGGAAAAGATCGCTCAACAGCCTGGGTGGGTGATCACTTCGGAGGCGACTGTGAAGACGGCATTTCATTCTGTCGCTGGTTCGAGATTGTGCGAAGTGCCGCCTCCTTCGGTGCGAGATGCGCTGCCGCTGGCGGTGGAGGAATGGCGAGCCAGGCGGTTTCAAGACCCGGTCAGCGTTGACGCGAACTATTTGCGTCGTTCGGACGCGGTGGTGGTGGTCCGGACGAAAGCGGAGCCCATCGTGGAGGCCGCGCGCGCAGAGGATGTGCCGTGGTGACGCGGCCATATGTCGCGATGGCGGCTCAGGGTGTGGTCGTTCGCCGGGCGGAACTTGACGAGGTCGAGGCTGTCCTGGAGTCCGTGTGGGAGTTGGCGAAGGCCTCGGCTACGGCGGCCCATTGGTCGCGGGCGGCTTTGTATCCGTATGTGGCGACCGACGGAGCCAGCGGCGCTTTGCAGGCAAAGGCCATGTTTCTCGCCTGCGCGAACCCAGGCGAGGTCGGAACGGCGGCAGGTGGAAGCGACAAGCCGATTTCCCAAATGGACGGGATCGTCGGATTTGCCGCGTTTTCCACCGTTATGACCGTGGGCGCAGGGGAGTCCACGCTGGAAAATATGGTGGTGGCTACGCCGTGGCAGCGGCAGGGGATTGGCTGTCGGCTGCTGAAGGCCGGGTTGCTCTGGTGTCGCGCTTACGCGTCTGGGACAGTGTTCCTTGAAGTCCGCAAATCCAACCTGGCGGCCATCGCGCTGTATGGACGGGCCCGATTTTCTGTTGTGGGGAACCGACCTGGATACTACCGCGATCCGGCGGAAGATGGGCTTCAGATGCGGAGATCCCTGATCCCGGTGGCCCGGGCCGGTTGAAATTTTATCCTGTTGAAATCTCTCCATTGCATCCGGTTGACACCCGTGGTAGTTTGGCTGTCAATACGGAATCAGGAGGGACTTCCTTATGGAAATTTCCGTTGAGGCTTCACAGTTCGAAGCCACCCCTTTGGGTCGTCTGGTGGAAGAGCACCGGCAATATTCCCAAAAATTAGAGGCCATTTTGGCCCAGCCCTATCTGAGCGACACTGAGCAGATAGAAGCAGCTCGACTGAAAAAACTAAAACTGAAATTGAAAGATCAGATGGCGGGGTTCGCGCGTACCGCTCCATCGACGTAGTACGAAACGAAAAATGCGCTCGTTAGGATTATCGCGGCGAACCGTATAATCTGTTCTACGCGATGGTTCGTGACGGATACTTCTACGGGTTCGGCTTCGGGGCGGTCGGTGTCCTTGTCTGGGTCGCCACGCACTCGCCGTTGCTGACAGCAATTCCCATCCTGTTGGCCGCGTTCTTCTTGTGGTTCTTCCGCGACCCGGAGCGGGCCATACCGGAAGCCCCGGGCCTGATCGTCTCTCCCGCCGACGGTAAAGTGACCCTGATCGAAACGGTGGAAACAGTCGTTGGACCGCAGCGGCGTATCAGCATCTTCCTGAACGTATTCAATGTGCACGTCAATCGGGCACCGATTGCAGGCAACGTGCAGCGGATCGACTACAAAAAAGGCAAATACCTGAACGCGATGAACCCGGAGTCGGCGATCGCGAATGAGCGCAACTATGTCGAAGTTGCGGGCGAACTGTGCACGGTGGCATTCACGCAGATCGCGGGGCTGCTGGCGCGTCGCATTGTTTTCCAGAAAAAGGTCGGTGACTGGGTGCATCGCGGGGAGCGAGTGGGGCTGATCAAGTTTGGTTCTCGCGTCGATGTGGTATTTCCTCTTTCCTGCGAAGTCCAGGTAAGGGTGGGCCAGATCGTCCATGGCGGCTCGTCCATTCTTGCCATCATGCCCTCCAGCGACATCGAAGATGAGTTGTTGGAAGCGGTCTCTGCCGATGCGGCGGCCTTCGGATTGGTCACGGGGCCGGTTCGATGACGGAAGTTGACACCCAGAAGCGCAGACCCGCGCGGCGAGGTATGTACATTCTGCCGTCGTTGTTTACCGCAGGCAGCATCGCCGCCGGGTTCTACGCCATTTTGCAGAGTCTGCAAGGTTCGCCGACCGAGCCACATCATTTCGATCATGCGGCGTTGGTGATTGGATTGGCGATTCCATTCGATGGGCTGGATGGCCGCATCGCACGCTTTACAAACACTGCCTCCGACTTCGGCAAAGAGTTGGATTCGCTGGCCGACGTGATTACGTTTGGCGTGGCGCCCAGCATTCTGGCATACAGCTGGGGTTTCCGTATGCTGCCGCCCACGATGGATCCGGTGCTGCGGCATAAGCTGTTGCAGATTGGCGCGGTGGTTTGCTTTCTGTTTCTGATTTGCGGCGCCTGCCGTCTGGCGCGATTCAATACCAGCGCCGATGCGAAGCCGAAAAACCCTGGCCGGCCCGATCGAAAATATTTTGTCGGCATGCCGATCCCAGCTGCCGCTGGAGTGATTGCGGCGTGTGTCCACTGTTTCCTGGGCACGCCGGTTTCGAATGCGGCGGAAGCAGGCGTTTGGATTGGGCTGATCGGGCTGGTTGGGTTTCTGATGGTCAGCACCTGGCGTTTTTGGAGCGGGAAAGAGATTACGCTGACCGGTCGCCATCCTTTTCAGTTGCTGGTGTTGATCGGCGCGGCGGTTTCAGTGCTGCTGTTGTTTTCCCAGGTGCTATTGCTGGTGATCGCGTTGGGCTATATGTTTTCCGGGCTGGTGGCGCGGGCGGCCTATACCTGGACATCGCGGCATCGACGCATTCAGAAACCGGATGGAACAATTTCCCGTCCGACCATCGGCCCCACCTAAGCGCTTGCGGGTGTCGAATGCTGCTTTGGGCTGAAACGATATCGAGGTTCCATGTCAGATAAGTCGCTAAGAATTGCATTGGTGGGTGCGGGTACTTTGCTCGGCAAGGCCCTGAGCGACGAGCTGGTCTTGTCCGCATTTGCCTCCGCGGACATACGTCTTCTGGACGATGATGAGGATGTCCAGGGAAAGCTGGCAGCGGTGGACGACGAGATTACGTTGATCCAGCGGATCGACGCGGATTCCTTCGACGGATGTGATTTTGCTTTTTTTGCATGTGACCCGGCGATTACGAAGAAACACATGAGGCAAGCGCTGAAGGCAGGAGCCTGCATTGTGGACCTGAGCGGAGAACTGGAGAAGGCGCCCGGCGTTCTGGTTCGCGCGCCCTGGGTTCCGGAGCGAGCTGCCGGCGATGCAACTCCGGGAGCGCGAGGGGCGGCGAAGGCTCCGACGCCCGATCTCGATACGCGGGCCGTTGTTTCCGCGCATCCGGTGGCCGTGCTGCTGGCTATGCTGGCGGCGCGCAGTCAAAAGGTGGGGCCGTTACATGGCTTGTGGGCAACTCTATTGCAGCCGGCGTCTGAGTATGGACACGCGGCGTTGGAAGAGCTGCATCAGCAAACGGCCAACTTGCTTTCCTTCCAGCCATTGCCGATGGAGGTTTTTGGCGGGCAGACCGCATTCACGTTAGCCGTTTCATTCGATGCCGCGGGACAAGCGGCACTTTCTACAGCGGCAGACAGGATTCGTCGCCACTACGCAAAGATTTCTTCTATTCCCGCATCGCCGCTGGCGCTGCAGGTGATCCAGGTCCCGGTGTTTCATGGATATGCGCTCTCGGTCTCGGTCGAGTTTCCGCATCCGGTCGCAGCGGGCGCGCTGGCCAAGGCGCTGGCGGGTTCGCAGGTGCGCATTGTGGCGGACGCCACAGCCTTCCCCGGCAATGTGCAGGCGGTGGAGGAGCAGGAAGCGCAAATCCTGGTGCAACCGGTATTTCCTCCATCGGAGTCCGATCCGAATTCAGAAGAAGGAGCGAAAGATCCCTCAGCGGAAGAAAGGGTGTCGAGGGAGACGAACCGATTCTGGCTTTGGATTGTCGCCGATAACCTGAAATTTGCTGCTCAAAACGCCATCGCCTGCGCCGTTGAGCTGAACCGGCTGCGACCTCGCGGAAAAGTCCAGTAAAAAGCCTTACCCATTCATTTTAAGGAGAGCCATGCAGACACCAAGAAGAGACTTGCTGAAACTTGCCGGCGGCGGGATGGCCGCTTCTCTGATGAGCGCAAATCCGTTGCGGGCGGCCGAGTCTGCCCAGGTTGCGGGAATGCATTCAGGCGGCAGCGTTTTTCCGGTGCGCAGGTTTGGCGCGGTCGGCGATGGGACCACGATCGATACGCCGGCGGTCAATAAGGCGATCGACGCGGCTGCGGCTGCGGGTGGTGGAGTCGTTCACTTTTCGGCGGGGACCTATGCCTGTTATTCGATTCACTTGAAGAGTAACGTCACGCTGTATCTGGACCAGGGAGCGACGATTTTGGCAGCGCCCAAGCCCGTGGATGGAGGGTCCGGGGGCTACGACGCGCCCGAACCCGATGCGCCATGGCACGCGTATCAGGACTTCGGCCATACCCATTGGCACAACAGCCTGATCTGGGGCGAGGACATTCATGATTGCGGCATTGCGGGGCCGGGACGGATCTGGGGGAAAGGGTTGGACCGTGGCTGGGGGCGAAATACCTTCGATAAAGAGGACAAGCCGGGGGCCGGAAATAAGTCCATCGCGCTGAAGAACTGCCACAATGTGTTCCTCAAGGATTTTTCGATTCTGCAGGGGGGATGGTTTGCCATCCTGGTGACCGGCGTCGACAACCTGACCATCGACAATCTGACCATCGATACCAATCGAGACGGTATGGATATTGACTGTTGCCGCAACGTTCGCGTGTCGAACTGCACCGTGAATTCTCCCTGGGACGATGCCATTGTGCCGAAGAGTTCCTTTGCGCTGGGATATGCTCGCTCCACCGAAAATGTCACCATCTCCAACTGCTATGTGACCGGCACCTACCAGATGGGCAGTTTGTTGGATGGAACGCTGAAGAAATTTCCGGGCGCGAAGGATGCTCCTCGCATTGGACGCATCAAGCTGGGCACGGAATCGAACGGCGGCTTTAAGAACATCGCCGTCTCGAACTGCGTGTTTGAAGGCTGTCACGGGTTGGCGCTGGAAACCGTGGATGGAGCGCTGCTTGAAGACGTTGCGATTACCAACATCACCATGCGGGATATTGTGACCGCGCCAATTTTTCTGCGTCTCGGCGCCAGAATGCGCGGTCCGGCGAATATGCCCGTGGGTCAGCTGCGGCGGGTCTTGATCAGCAATATTGTCGCGTCGAACGTCAATCCGCAGCAGTGCTCGATTTTGAGCGGCATTCCCGATCACGCCCTTGAAGATATCAAGATCAGTGATGTTTTCATCCAGCACCAGGGCGGCGGAACGCGAGAGCAGGCCGCGCTGCATCCGCCGGAAGTAGAGGATCAATACCCGGAACCGAATATGTTCGGAGTTACTCCGGCGCAGGGATTTTATCTGCGTCACGTAAAAAACATCGACATGAGTCATATTGAAATTACGTCGCTGGCACCGGATGCCCGGCCTGGTTTCGTGCTGGATGACGTGGAAACTGCGGATTTTCTGCGCGTGAAAGTGCAGAAGGAGGCGAGCGTTCCGACCTTCGCGCTGCATGACGTACAGGACTTTAATTGCGCGTTGAGCCGGGGACTGCCTGACACCTCGATTACCAAGGTGAGCGAAAAGATTCTTTAATCCGGCGAGGGACGACGCCGTGTGCAAAAATCGAGCCGGGAATCAGGTTGTGTCCCGCGATGTCGCAAACAGCGCGGAGAAACGCGGTTCTGCGAAGGCAGTGCTTCGGAGCCGGCTGGTTCCGGCAGGAAAGCGAGACGATGGAATGAACTGCCGGCCGATGTTTCTTTGCCCGGTTGATCGCTTCGGCGCAGGTGCAATTGCGAGCAGCTTGAGAATGGAATGGAAGTGAGCGAGCGTCCGCGAAAGACAGCCAATCCCAAGGGCCGCCGGATTTCTCTGTCTGGATATGACCTGATCAATTCTCCGCGGTTCAACAAGGGAACCGCCTTTTCTGACCACGAACGGGATGTATTCCATCTGCACGGATTGCTGCCGCCGCACGTCGGGACCCTGGCAGAGCAGCTAGAGCGGAGGCTTCAGGCATTGCGCCAGCAGCCAACCTCCTTCCATAAGTACACCTTTCTGCGCGACCTGCAGGATGCGAACGAGACCCTATTCTATGCGTTATTGCTGCAAAACATTGATGAGATTTTGCCCCTCGTCTATACGCCCGCGGTGGGGGAGGGTTGCCAGCGATTCAGCGAGATATGGAGAAAGCCACGAGGACTGTTCCTCAGCTATCCGAACAAAGATCGCATCGATCAGATTCTGAGCCACTTCCACTTTGACGATGTGAAATGTATCGTCGTCAGCGACGGCGAACGCATTTTGGGGCTTGGCGATCAAGGCGCGGGCGGAATGGGCATCCCGATCGGGAAGATGGCCCTGTACACGGCGCTCGGCGGCATTCATCCGGAACATTGTCTTCCGGTGCTGCTCGATGTCGGTACGGACAATGAGGAGCGCTTGAACAGCCCAATCTATATCGGTTGGGAGCATCGTCGGATTCGCGGCGAGGAATACGATGCGTTCGTCGATACTTTTGTGAGAAGTGTCAAGAAGCGCTGGCCGCATGTGCTGTTGCAGTGGGAGGACTTTGCCGGATCCAATGCCGCTCGTCTGCTGGCCCGCTACAAAAATCAGCTATGCACTTTCAACGACGACATTCAAGGCACTGCGGCGGTGGCGGCAGCGACGTTGCTTTCCGCCATCCAGGTGACGGGCATGCCTCTGGAACGACAGAGAATTGTCATCTTTGGCTTCGGTACCGCCGGCATTGGAATCGCGAACATGGTGGTGCAGCTGATGCAGGACCAGGGAATCTCAAAAGAGGCGGCCCGGAACTGTTTGTACGCTGTCGATCGTTGCGGACTGATTACCGAGCACGGCGAGGATGTGCGACCGGAGCAATTGCCCTTCGCCCGTACAGGGGAAGAAGTGCGGACGTGGAGATCTTCCGGGGAAGACATTTCATTGCTGGATGTGGCGCGTCACGCCAAACCCACGGTCCTGATCGGAGTCTCGGGACAATGCGGCGCTTTCACCGAGGAGGCTGTGCGCGAAATGGCCAGACATACTCCCCGGCCCATCATCTTCGCGCTCTCGAATCCTACCTCCTGCTGTGAAGCCACCCCGCACGACCTGGTGAACTGGACAGAGGGCCGAGCGCTGATTGGTACAGGGAGCCCCTTCGAACCGGTCGCATTCGGCGGCCACAGGGTCACAATTTCGCAACCCAACAACTCCTACATCTTTCCCGGGCTGGCACTGGGAATCGTCGCATCCAAGGCCAGACATGTCACCGATACCATGATCATGGCTGCGGCGAAGGAGTTGGCGCGGCTGGTCCCCACGCACAAAGACAAGAACGCGAATCTTCTGCCACCGCTTTCTGACTCGCGTCATCTGAGCCGCTTGATTGCCCGGGCCGTGGGCAAGCGAGCGATCCAAGATGGCGAGGCACAAATTGCGGACGAAGAGATGCTGGAACGAGAGCTGGAATCAAATATCTGGGAACCGGTCTATGTGCCGTACGAACGCGCCCGCACGACCTGCAAGGGGCAAGGATAGGCAAGTTCTGCAGGACGTAACTGGCTTTGCGGTGCCGCGCGTGAACCTGGAAAAGTAACCGTGAATTGGGAGAGTCTGCATCTCTTTTCACCCAGTTGGAGATGGAGCGCTGGGCTGAAATCTCAACTTGTTCTTGACGTGCGGCGGCAGAAACCTTTAGAGTGAGTGCAGCGATGAACTTCTCGACCACCAGAATGGGCTGTCTGTGTTGCGTGTGTACCATGCGGACACAATCTCATGCCTTCTGCAGGGTCGGGGTAGCATAAAAAGCTGAAAAGCTTCGAAGTAACCCAAATCAGACGCCCACCGACGGAAGAGCCGTTCAGGTGGGTTTTTCATTTAGGCAGAATCCCCACCCGTTCAGCAATCACCAAGAAGGGGAACAGGACTGCCGATGACACAATATCTATACGAAGAGGAATGCGATGAACTTCCCGCTTTTAGCGTGGAAGGATTGCCATCCGTGCCGCGATTGAGCCATCTCGAGATGCTGGAAGCGGAGAGTATTCACATCTTCCGCGAAGCGGCTGCAAGTTTTGCGGCACCCGTGATGTTGTATTCGATCGGTAAAGATTCATCCGTTCTGCTGCGGTTGGCGCAGAAGGCTTTTTATCCGGGAAAAATTCCGTTCCCCTTGCTGCACGTCGATACCGGCTACAAATTCCCCGAGATGATTGAGTTTCGCGACCGCTATGTGAAGGAAATTGGCGCGGAATTAATTGTGCATAAAAATCAGCAGGCTCTCGATGACGGAGCCACTCCGTTTGCCCTAGGAACGCAGAAATGCTGTGGCTTGCTGAAGACGCGCTCGCTGCTGGATGCGCTGGCGGAGGGTGGTTTCGATGCAGCGTTTGGCGGCGCGCGGCGGGACGAAGAAAAATCACGCGCCAAGGAGCGGATTTATTCCTTCCGCGATGCGGCGGGACAATGGGATCCTCGGAATCAAAGGCCGGAGTTGTGGAACTACTACAATGGCAAACTCGACAAGGGCGAGCACATTCGTATTTTTCCGTTGTCGAACTGGACGGAGTTGGACGTCTGGCTCTACATCTACAAAGAGAACATTCCGATCGTGCCGCTGTACCTGGCGAAGGAACGCGAGGTGGTGGTGCGAGGTGGATCGGTTCTGCTGACGCAGGGACCCATCCCGTTGCTCCCCGGCGAAAAAACGGAGCGGCGCAAGGTACGCATGCGCTCGCTGGGTTGCGTGCCATGCACGGGCGCCATCGCGTCCGAGGCTGACACGTTACCGAAAATCATCGAGGAAATGTTCGGCTTCCATCGTTCTGAACGCGAGAACCGGGCCATTGACCACGACCAGGAAGGCTCAATGGAAATGAAGAAGCGCGAGGGCTATTTCTAATGCATCCCCAGGCAAATAGCGCGAACGCGGGCCATACATTCGAGCAGTTTCTTTCGCAGCACCTGGAGCGCGACCTGCTGCGCTTCACCACTGCGGGCAGCGTCGATGACGGCAAGTCCACGTTGATTGGACGGCTGCTCTACGATTCGAAAGCGATCTACGATGACCAGTTGCAGTCCATCCAGCAAAGCAAGCTGAATCGTTCCACGGGGCCGATGGACTTCTCCCTGTTGACGGACGGCCTGCGTGCCGAGCGCGAGCAGGGCATCACGATCGATGTTGCGTATCGGTACTTCACGACGGCGCGGCGCAAATTTATCATCGCCGATACTCCGGGTCACGAACAGTACACACGCAACATGGCGACCGGCGCTTCGACGGCGGATGCGGCTGTAGTGCTGGTCGATGCACGCAAAGGCGTGTTGCCGCAGTCGCGCCGTCATGCCACGATTGCGGCACTGCTTGGAATTCCGCACATTATTGCAGCCGTGAACAAGATGGACCTGGTCGGCTATTCCGAAGAAGTGTTTCGGAGCGTGGAAGCCGATCTGCAGGAACTGGCGCTACAGATTTCTCCTTCCGGAGCGCAGACGATTCATTGCATTCCGATCAGCGCTCTTGAAGGCGAAAACGTCGTGACCCGCAGTGCGAAGATTCCCTGGTACACCGGTCCCAGTCTGCTGGAGTATCTGGAAGAAATTCCCATTGCGGATTCGAACAGCCCGGAAGCCTTCCGTTTCCCAGTGCAATATGTGATTCGACCGGACGACAGTTTCCGCGGATTTGCGGGGCAGATCATTGCCGGCTCCGTGCGCCCGGGTGATCGCGTGGTGGCGCTGCCTTCGAAGCAGAAGACACGGGTACGCTCCATCGTCACATTCGACGGGCCACTGTCGCAGGCGGGCACGGGATCGTCCGTCACGCTGCAACTGGAAAATGAACTGGATTTGAGCCGAGGCGATCTGCTGGTTTCAGAAGAGGGCTTGCCGAATATTGCGCGGAAATTCGCGGCCAATGTGGTTTGGCTGCACGCCACGCCGCTGGACTTGCAGAAGCGATGGATCATGCGGCAGACCACGGATGAAGTGCGGGTGCAGGCGACGAAGATTCGTAGTCGCATCGACGTGAATACCATGGAGCGCCCGCTGGCGTCGCACCTTGGCCTGAACGATATTGGCATCGTGGAGTTTGAGGCGACGCGAAACCTGTCCTTCGACTTGTATTCACAGAACCGCAATTCCGGCAGCTTCATCTTGATCGATCCGCTGACCAACGCCACCGTGGGCGCGGGCATGATCACGGAAAATCTTGAGAAGGCGGCGCGGCGAACCGATCGCAGTTTGGTCGATGTGGGATCGCAGGTAGAGAAGACAGCGGAGTCGTTGCCGACCGCTCCTGTAGCGATTTCGGAGCGAGTCCATCGTAGCGGGCACCATCCGGGCGCGGTGTGGCTGGGAGCGCGGGCCTCGCTGGCGGCGCCGCTGGAACGCGCCCTGTTTGAAGCGGGCCTGCACGTGGTGGTCATCGGAGACGTGCAGCATCCAGGCGAGTGGAGTGAGGGGCTGGTACGCGGCCTTTATTCCGCGGGAATGATCGTTTTGTATTCGAGCCATCAAGGCCTGGAGCAAAAGAAACATCTGCTGACTTCCGCGATTCAGTCGGATCGCTTTCTGGATGTGGACGCGCTGAGCCGGGATGCAGACGATGCTTCGCTGCTGCTGCAGCAGATCGTCGCATGGATTGAAGGGTTGCGCATTCCGCGTCCGGAGGAGAACCGATGAAAACCGTTGACATCGATCTGCACGCAGCGGAAACTCTCGCACCCGATGCGCTGGTGGAACAGGTGCTGCGACAGGAAGGCAAAGCCTGCCTGACGAACAGTTTTCAGATTGAAGATATGGTCGTGTTGCATCTGCTGCGCCAGATTGCGCCGAACATTCCCGTTCTGTTTCTCGACACCGGTTATCACTTCAAAGAAACCTATGCGTATCGTGACCGCATGGCGCAGGAGTGGGGATTGAATCTGGTATCCCTGCAGGCGAAGCAGTCGGTCGCCGATCAGGAATCTGCCTTTGGCATTCTGAACCAGACCGACCCCTCGCGTTGCTGCGGCCTGCGCAAGGTTGCGCCGTTGATGGAGGGGCTGGAGCCGTACGATATTTGGTTCACTGGCCTTCGGCGGGATCAGTCGCCGACGCGAAAAAATCTTCGCAAGCTGGAATCGCATGTATTACCGACGGGGAAAACGTTATTGAAGGTAAGCCCGCTGGCGGACTGGGACTTCAAGCAGGTGTGGAGCTACATTTCGCGTCATCAGATTGAATATCTTCCTCTGTACGATCAGGGCTATTCCAGCATCGGCTGCGAACCGTGCACGTCGATTCCGGAAGATCCGAATAACCCTCGCTCCGGACGCTGGTCGGGTCGGAAACTTGAATGCGGCATTCATACATTCACGGAGACGAACGCCTCTCCTCTTACTACAGTGGAGGATGGACAATGACAGATTCGACAACAATGGCCGAGGTGGTGACTGCTCCGGTGAAGGAAACAGCGGCGCAGCGGATGGAGCGCTTGAAGCGCGAGAAAAATCCATGGGAATTTTTCAATGAGGTGCGCGAGTTTGCCCGCCAGGGCCGCGGCAGCGTGGTGCCGGAGTGGGCTTCGGCTTACTTTAAGTGGTGGGGAATTTATACCCAGGGCGATGGTGTGGGCGTCACCGGCGGCAAAGGCGGCGAAGGTAAAACCACCGACTACTTCATGATGCGGATTGGCGTGCCGAATGGAATTCTGAATTCACGTCAGTTGCGTACCATTGCGGATTTGACGCGGCAACACGCGCGCAATCTCGCCGATGTTACGGTTCGCCAGAATATTCAACTGCACTGGCTCACCATTGAATCGCTGCCGGAAATTGTGGATGTGCTTGCCGGTGTGGGGCTATCGCCGAAGGGCGCGTGCGGCGATGTCTCGCGCAATGTGACCGGATGCCCATTGGCTGGGATCGCGGCAGACGAGATTGCGGATGCCTCTCCGCTGGCGCTGGAGATCGCGGGGCTGTTGACGGCGAATCCGGAATTTTACAATCTGCCGCGGAAATACAAAGTTTCGATCACCGGGTGCCCCTCGTGGTGCAGTTATCCGGAGATCAACGACATTGGATTGACGGCGGTGCGGAGAAATTTGAATGGGAGACATGAGACTGGATATTCCATTCGCGTTGGCGGAGGGCTTTCGAACGAACCGCATCTCGGCGTTCGGCTGAATGCATTCTTGCATCCCGATCAAGTTGTGCCGGTGGTTCGCACGGTGACAGAGATTTTCCGCGATCAGCAAGTGCTGCGCGAAAGCCGCGATCGTGCGCGACTGAAATATCTATTTCTAAAGCAGGGATGGGACGCGGATCGATTTCTGTTCGAGGTGGAAGCCAGGCTGGGATATCGCCTGGAGCCGGCTGCAGAAGAAGGTTTGCCGAATGATGTTTTTCGCGATCACGTGGGCATCCATGCACAGCAACAACCGGGACTCAGCTATGTTGGCGCGTCCGTGTTGCGCGGACGGCTGAGCGGAGACCAGCTCGCGGACGTTGCAGCACTGTCGGAGAAACATGGCAGCGGCGATGTGAGATTGACGGTGATGCAAAATTTATTGCTGATCAATGTTCCCAACGCAAGAACGGGTCAATTGCGGAAGGAACTGGGAGCGACCGGACTGCGCGTGGAAGGTTCCAATTTCTGGCGCGGCGCGATTGCCTGCACGGGTACTGAATTCTGCAAACTCGCCATCACGGAGACGAAAGGCTTTACTCGATGGCTGGTGGAAGAAATGGAGCAGCGTGTTCCCGAGTTCGATCAGCAGCTGAAGTTGAATGTCACAGGTTGCCCGAACAGTTGCGGTCAACACTGGATTGCTGACATCGGTATCGAAGGCAAGAAGATCAAGCACGACGGAAAAATGGTCGATGCGTATTATTTCTGTGTCGGAGGCGCCGTAGGAGCGCACCAGAGGACAGCTCGCCCGGTGGGATATCGTTGTGCGGCAACGGAAGTTCCCGATGCGATGGAGAGACTATTGCGGCAATATCTGGCAAGCCGCGTCGAAGGCGAGAATCTGCGCAGTTATTTCGCGCGCCACAGCGATGCGGATCTACGAGATCAGCTGGCTGGTGCTTCCATCGCATCGGTAGCCCGCGACGTTTCGCCAGGGCCTGTTCCGCACACAGCGGGTTGACTATCCATGAATGATCAAGGAAATGCGATGAGTCTTTTTCCAATCTTTCTGAAGCTGGAGCGGCGGCCGTGCCTGATTGTTGGCGCAGGCAACGTCGCATTGGAAAAGATCTCGAGCTTGCTGCGTGCCGGGGCGAAGCTGCGTGTGATCGCTCCCGTGGCTTGCGATGCAGTGCGCCAGCTTGCGGAGAATGGCGCGATTGAGTTGAAGCTGCGACGCTTCGAGAAAGTTGACCTGGAAGGACAGGTCTTCGTCGTGACCGCAACCGATTCGCGCGAAGTGAATCGTCAGGTATTTCTCGCAGCGCAGAAACGCGGACTGCTGTGCAACTCCGTCGACGATCCGCCGAATTGCGATTTTTATTTTGCTTCGATTGTCGAGCGCGGCAAGCTGCAAATCGCGATTTCAACGGCTGGCGAAAGCCCTGCGCTGGCGCAGCGATTGCGGCGAGAAATCGACGCGCAGTTGCCGCCGGACACGGCAACCTGGCTGGATGAGCTTGGCAATCTAAGGCGCGAGATTCTGGCGGCGCATCCAGCGGGAAGTGAGCGCAAGGCGCTGCTGCATACGCTTGCGGAACGTCCGGTGTGCAGTTCGGATGCATGTCCATCGAGGCAACTGGCGTTTCCGGAGCGTCAGCCGAAGAAGCAGTCTGCGCGCACGACAGCGGTGAAGGGAACTGTGTATTTGGTCGGCGCAGGGCCGGGGGATCCGGAATTACTGACGCTGAAGGCAGCGGATTTGCTGGCGACGGCGGACGTCGTGCTGCATGACGACCTGGTTCCGCAAGCGATTCTCGACCGCGCCGGCGATGATGCGCACGTCATCAGTGTCGGAAAACGTTGCGGCAGCCGACGTGTCACGCAGCAGCAGATTCAGGAGTTGATGATTGGTAAGGCGCGCGGTGGCGCCAGTGTGGTGCGGTTAAAGAGCGGCGACCCGCTGATCTTTGGCCGCGCAGGCGAAGAGATGGAAGCGCTGGAGCAAGCGCAGATTCCATGCGAAGTTGTTCCCGGCGTCACCACCATGTTTGCCGCCGCCGCTGCCGCAAAAAAATCTCTGACCGACAGGCGCAGCGCGTCGAAAGTAATTTTGACGACGGCACATCACGCGTCGCACAGCGATGGCGAAGATCGCCCTTCGTTCTGGCGAGGCACTCTGCCGAACGACGCCACGCTGGGAATTTATATGCCTGGGCGCGATCTCCGGGCGCTGGCGTGGGACATGCTGCAGGCAGGGCTGCCGACGGATTTACCTATCCTCGTGATGAGTCACGTTTCGCTGCCGGATGAAGCGAGTCGAAGAAGCACCCTGGGTGAACTGGGCGATGTTGAGCCTGGTCCGGCGCCGATGCTGATCCTGGCAGGATGGCCGCTTGCGGAGCGATCGGAAGGCGAAGTTCCAGATTTTGTGGCGACGGAACTTTTCGAAAATGCTGTCGGGCTGGAATAATCGTGCCAAGCACCAGCTTGTCGCTATGGCGTCGGTGAAAGTGCGTGGACAGCAACCGTTCGCAGCCAGACACTTCAGGCCCGATTCCAGCGAATCCTAGTGAATCGGCACGTTCTGAACGACGCGGGTGATGGCACCGGTGGGGCTGGGCACGTCCGGTTTCAGTTTGCAGTGAATCGAGAAAAAAAGCCCCAATAACTGACCGAATATCACATCCAGCGGTGGCCGATACGCATCAGGAATTGAAAGGCGTAACCCTGGCGTTAAGAAATGCTCACATTCTTTCTCAACTTCTTCGCTGGGTTGAAGGGCAACTGCGACTCGAGTCTGAACCACGCCTTTTTTCCCAATCTCACGGAGAAGATCGGCTTCATACCGTTCGCGGCGGCTATCGCTGGAAATGAAGCTGACGAACAAAGTCTCTGCATTCAAGGCTGCGAGCGGCCCATGGCGCAATCCTAGCGTCGACTCAGACATGGATTGAATGCGACCGGCAGTCAACTCAGATACTTTCAGCGCAGATTCCGTTGCGACGGCCTTCAACGAGCCGGAACCCACAAAACACACCCTGGTATAGGGGCCTTCGGCAAGATTGGCCGCGCATTCCGATGCCACATCAAGAAATTTTTCTCCAGCAGCAATCAATGACTGCAGGATCGGCTCATATTCCTCCAGCGTCCAGGTGTGCGCCAGGCATTGTCCGCAGACGACCATGTTGGAATACGAGCTGGTCATGGCCAGACCCCGATCGTTCACGGCGTCGTCCAGCAACAGGCCAAAGACCCGCGGATCATCCTGATGATCGCGAATCATTTTGCCTTGCGCGTTGCACGAAACCACAAGGTGGGAAATATTCGGATATTCCTTAAGCGCCTTATTCAGGACGTTGACACCTTCCGGGCTATCGCCCGACCGCGAGAAGGAAATCCAGAGATAATTGGTGTCGCGAAGGATGAAATCGTCAAAGTTCGTAAGCAGGTCTGTGCTGGGAATTGCGTTCACTTCGCATTGCCATTTCTGGCGGAGCAGCGCAATCAAGGATTGGCCAATATAATCAGAAGTGCCTGCACCAATTAAAAAAACGATGGGGCGATGAAGGGTCGCCGCGGCGACCGGGCCCACTCCTTTGGATTGCAGGAAAGCTTGGATTTTCGGGCGACGTTGCTGGAAGTTCATGAAGGTAGTGGCCCAGGTGTAGGGTTGTTGCGCAATTTCGCCGGGAGTATGGATGAGTCCGCGCTTTGCTTTTTCTTCTTGGTCCAGCTGGATGAGATTCAGCAAACGGCTCACGGTTCTATGCTCCTTTGGCATGCAGTCAAGTGAAAAGCTGATATAACCAGGCGAGTCCGAACCTGCATATAGAGGTCAGCCAACGCAGATTTCGTGAAACGATAAGATAACAAAACGAAATTGATCATAACTTATAGCGTTCAATTTAGCAATCTCTTTCTATGATTCCACAGATACAAAACATGACCAGTTTAGAGAAAAGATTTGACGTCAGCATCGCCGGTGAAATCAATCTTGATTTGATTTTGTATGGGTTAGCCGAGGTCATCCCTGTCGAGCGAGAGATCCTAGCTACGGATTTTCGATGCACCTTGGGTGGCTCGTCGTCTATCGTCGCGCACAATTTAGCATCCCTCGGGGCATCGGTAGGGTTCACAACACGCCTGGGCAAAGACGAGTTTGGCCGCATTGCCCTGGAACGCATGGCAGAAAGCGGGGCTGACCTTTCCAAGGTCGTCTATGCGGAAGATTCGACCAGCACCGGCGTCACCGTTTTGCTGCATCATGGCGCCAAACGACGAATCCTTACCTATCCCGGAACGATGAGCGGCATGTCACGTGCCGATCTCAACTTCGACTACCTGGCATCGGCCAGACATTTCCATCTCTCCTCGCTCTTTCTGCAAAAAGCGTTGGCGCCAGACCTGCCCGCGCTGTTTCGAGATCTGAAACAGGCCGGCCTGACCATTTCTCTGGATACGAACGATGATCCAGAAAACGTGTGGGATGGTGTTCTGAACGAGGTTTTGCCGTACGTCGACCTGCTGCTGCCGAATGCTGACGAGGTTCGTCGCATTGCCCGGCGCGACACGGTCGAGGAAGCGCTGCTTGCCTTATCGACCCGTGTGCCCTGTATCGCGGCGAAGTGTGGCCCTGCCGGGGCGCTGTTGCAGACCGGCAACAAGCTCACTCGTATCCCACCGATCGAAGTGTCGCCGATCGACACCATTGGCGCGGGCGACAGCTTCGACGCGGGCTTTCTGTATGGGTACTCGCGCGGCGCAGATCCGCTGGAGTGTGCGACGGCGGGGAACATCACCGGCGCATTGTCCACGCTGCGGCCCGGCGGCACGGAAGCCTTCCGCGATGCGGTGTTTCGCGATAGCTTCCTGCGGCAACACAATTTTCCATTCGTGATCCGCGAACAGGATTGCACAGCCGTATCCTAGGTGTTCCGGCGTTCGAGCGGACTTGAACCGGCAGGCTCATCGAACTTTTCTCGATGAGCCTGTTTTCTTGCCGGCGACCGCGTTACTGGCGGCTGGCGGGCGTTGCCTCCAGCGTGCGAACCTCCCACGGCTGCAATTGAATCTGTGTTGCGTCTGCGGCGTGGAGCGTCAGCGCTGGTTCACTGGTTGTCCACGGGTCGTGTGCGGTATAGGTTCGCGCCGATCCGGCGGGCAGCTCCAGCGCGGTTTGAATATCAAGCGAGAATGTCTGCGGTTTATCTGACGGGTTGCGCAGTACGATGATCGCCTTGCGCGGACTCCAGGATGCCCAACCGTACACTTGCAACTGCTGTGGGTCGCCGCCAATCCAATGCACATCTTTCAAAGTTTCCGCATTGTCGCGGGACCAGCGTGCGCCCTTCGCCAGGATGTCCCAATCTGACGACGAGAGAAGCGACGGTGTAATGTACATCTCCTGCACCTGGGTGCCGGAGCCAAAAAACGATTCCACTTCGTCGCGAAAATCTCCCTTGGGATCGGTCTTCAATCCATCCGCGTATTGGGCGAAAATCATGCCGTGCAACATGAGTGAGCTGATAGGAAACAGCGGGCCCGCTTTGACGATGTTCTTATAAACCTGGGCATCGCGGTAGGTGATCCAGCGCTGCCGCGACGTGCCAACACCGGTGAAGGAATGGTCATCGCCGCCGCGCCAGATATCGTCTGTGTCAAACAACCAGAATGGCGATGGATAGGTTCCCGTGCTGAGGTTGATAAAGATATTCGGCTCCACTTGCCGCAGGCGATGGATCAAAGCCAGCATGGCGTCGAAATCGCTGTCGAACTCGCTCCCGGGGAAAACTCGATTGGCATTTCCGGTACCGTCGAATTTGAATTCATTGGCTCCATACGCGTGAATCATGTTGAGGCAAGTATCTTCAAACTTTGCGAAATACTTCGGACCAGAGAGCGCAAATCCTCCGCTGACGATCTCGTATCCGTGTTTCTTTCCGAAGGCGATGCGGTCGAGTTTTTGCTGTTCGTAGCCACCCCAGGGCGACATCCACACGCCAACATGACTGTGGAATTGCTCCGCCGCTTCGCTGACTTTCTTAAATCCATCGGGGAAGCCGGAATCGAATCCCCACAGGCTATTTGGATTGTCCCAGCCATCGTCGAAAACAAAAGATGTCACCGTGGCGCCGCGCATTTCGGTCAACTCGCGGCCAAACGCATGGATGCGATTGAGTGCGCCAGTCTCATCGGTGCGATTGTTAAATCCCAGGTCATACCAGGTGTTGTACTGCAGCGACGGGCGATAGGGATGGGCCCTCTCCCGCTCAATGTAGCGCAGGAAGTCGCGCCGCATTTGCCCCGGCGCCGCGACTCCAACGACAGAAGAGTAGACAATGCTCTGGTGCGGCTGCATGGGCAGTATTCGCGGCAAGGAGGCGAGAACTTCGCCATCCTGAACCTGGCTGATGGAAAGCGGATGCTCGAAGCCGAAGAACATTGTGTTGTCGGCGACAGGGGAGCCCTTGACGCTTCCGACAAGGCGCGCGCCAGCATCCTTGAATTGCAGCAAGCGAACTTCCGTGATCGGCAATGGCTTTGCGTTGGTGTGAATGGCGATCTGCTGCCGGAAATAATTCGAGCCGTCACGCAAAATTCCGCACCATACGATTTCTGCGGTCGTGGTCGGATCGTTGAAGTCAGTACAAACTTCCTTGCCGGCAAGCCTGTCAGAATATCGGGACGCTTCCGGTTCCGGGCGAAGATTGTGCACCACAAATGGCTGGGTCCGTTTCATGGACGAGGAGCTGAGGACGGCGCCATTTTTGAGCGAGAAGGAAAAGACGCCGGGCAGGTCGATCGAGCGTTGCGACGCACGATCCACAATCCGCAGTCCATTCCATTTGCCCGCCGAAGCCGACCCTTGCACCTGAATCCAGCTATCTTCTACGTCGAATTTCGAACCGTCGGTGGAGGCGGTGGCGGCATCCCGGACAGATTTCTGAGTCATCTGGGCATGGACGCAAACCGCGAAGGTTGTCAACAGGCACATGGATGCTGCCAGGGCGATTCTTGCTGCGGATATCCGTGCGACGCCAGAAGTTTGCATCTTTCGCTCCAGTTCAGGTTGGGGTTTGGGGTCACAAAACCGATCTCAAAGATCATGGTTCGAATCTCGACTAAAATATATCGTAACTGAGCGATTGAATGTGAAACCCATGGGGCGACCGCAAGGCATCGCAGGGTGTCGCGTTGGTGAAGGAGAGTACGAGTATGGCAGTCGGTACAAAGGCGAAGGAACTGGATCAGCAGGACAAATTTGTCGCCATGGCCACGGCGAAGGCGGAAGTGAACCTGAAGCTGAGCGATTTCAAGCCGGTGTCCATGCTGATCACGCCCGCACACGCGGTCAATCGGCCGAGCTTTCCCGCCATCGATTATCACAACCATCTGGATGCTTTCGAGCCGGGCGAGGTACTGAAAGTGATGGACGCCTGCGGCATTGAGCGGGTGGTGAACATCACCATGAAAACGGGGGATGAGGCGTTGGCAGTCATCGATCGCTATGCGCCATTTTCCGAACGGTTTTCAACCATGGGCTGGATGGATTGGTCGGGGGTGGAGAGGCCTGACTTTGTTCAGAAATCACTCGACACCTTCGAGCGTCTGCGGGAACGCGGCATTTGCGGGATGAAGTTCTGGAAAGATTTAGGCCTTTCCGTACGAGATGCTTCCGGCGAACTCTTACGAATTGACGACGATCGACTGGCTCCGCTTTTCGATAAGGCAGCGGAGCTTGGAATTCCGGTGATGTTCCACACGGCAGATCCGGACGCATTCTTTTTGCCGATCGATGCGCACAATGAACGCTACGAAGAATTGGCGGCTCATCCGGACTGGGGATTTTACGGATCGCATTTCTCGAAGGATGAATTGCTGGCGCAGCGAAACCGTGTGTTTGCGCGGCATCCCAAGACGAAGTTCGTGGCGGCGCATCTCGGGGAGCGAGGAGAAAACCTTGCGTATGTCTCTGGCATGCTCGACACACATCCAAACGTTTCTGTAGACATGAGCGCGCGTGTTGCGGAGTTAGGCCGGCAACCGTACACGGCGCGTGCGTTCTTCGTGCGCTACGCCGATCGAATCGTGTTTGGGACGGATCTGTTTCCGGAGATTGAGACCTATCGCTTGCATTTCCGCTTTTTCGAGACCGACGATCAATACTTCGAGTATCCGTCGCACGCATCGCGGCAAGGGCGATGGAATATTTACGGAATCCATCTGCCGCAGGATGTTCTGCGAAAAATTTATCGCGAGAACGCGCTGCGGCTGCTGCGATAGGTTTGTCGCGGGCGCGGCGGACTACCGTCAGCGCGTTACACCGGTATCTGGAAGACAGTCTCCGACGAATGACCGGCGGAAATGCTGCGAATCCTGGATGCGTTCGTCGCCGGCGGTTCGAGTTCGTGATCCGGTTTTTGGCTGGCGTGGTTTCGCACGGCGGTTGAGGCCGCGGAGATCGCCTCGACCAATCCATAGGGGAGCAGGCTGGCGCGGAGTCCTTCGATATCCTGCGGACTGCCGATGATCTGAAACGCGACCCAATCGGGGCGCACTGCAACCACCTGAGCACCCATCGAAGAGATGACCTGCAACAACGGCAGGCGCGATTCCTGGTCGCACAAAATGCGGAACATGGCGAGCGTTCGACAGAAGCCGTCCTGATAGGCGAAGCAGTCGATGGATTGAACATCGTGCAATCGGCGCAGCATGTCGCAGGTTCGTCGCACGGCGTCGTCGTCGAGTTCCGCCATGAAGGTCACGCGGGCTTCGTCTCCGAGGCGCATGGAAGAGAACGATTGCACCGGCACCATGTGATGGTCCAGCACCTGCAGAATTCTGGATTCAACCCGGACCCGATTTGAAGTTGTGATCAAGAACATCCGTTCCATCGACGATCCTCCTGGTGGTATATCGTCCGCGGTTCGAGCCAAGAAATTTGGCTCAGAAAATAAAAAAGCCACCAACCCGCTTTGGGTGGTGGCTTGTAGTTGCTCGATTCTGTTCCAGCCTACATGCCCGCACCCATGTGGATCCTAATAATGGACCGAATAATGGAGGGAATAATAATGCCGGAAGAAATGCTGGACGCAGCCGTCTGATTCAGCAGATTCTGCTGAATCGCTTGTACCGGGGATCCGGGAAGGCCACGCATAGTCGTCATTGTAACAGGAGCAATCCTCAAGACACAAAATATTTCTAGCGATCGGAGTCAGCCGACCATGATCGGCTGCGCAATTTGATTAGCGTGTGGAACACCATTCATGGACGAAGACCAGCAGTACTTTCGCGGCTTCTACCAGTGAATCAATCTCGACATACTCATCGGCGGCGTGGGTGTTCCCGCCTCGCGCACCCCACAGGACCGCAGGCGTGTGAGAGACGGTGTGGAAGACGTACATGTCGCATGGACCTTCGATTCCAGCGATGGCCGGCACCTTGCCCATCACGCGCGTGGCGCAATCCGATAGCTCGGTAACGAGCGGCTCGCTGGCAGAGATGGCTGAACCGGGCAGCCATCGCGGAGTGAAGACGACCTGTGGCTGCTGCGCGAAGGGACTTCCGGAGCCAGCCGCCAGCGAATCGATCCACGCAAGGAATTCGCTATCGATGTCTTCCTGTTTTTCGCCCGGCATCGCCTGCCAGTAGATTTCCAACTTGCATTCTTCTGGCACCGTGATCGGCTCCTTCATGCCCCACGGCGCAGTAATGATTTTGGTCACGATCACCGGAACCGGGTCCGCGGCATCGGAGTAGAGAGGATGGGGTTTGGCATTGGCGTGTCGCTGGGCGGCGAAGTCTTTGATTTTCGCCAGCAGGTAGGTCAATTGCTCGACCACGCCGGGCGTCGGAGCGCCCTCGTTCAGGACTCCTCCGGAAGCCTGCAAAGTGACGTGGGCGATGCGGCCTCCGCGTTGCGCTGGGCAGATCCGCAGGAACGATGGCTCAGAGATAATTGCAGCATCCGCATTGAATCCTTTGACGCGACCGGCTAATGTTCCATTGACCCCGCCAAACTCCTCGTCGATTACGGTCTCAAAAAGAACATCTCCGGACAGAGGAAGATTCAATTTGTGCAGACACTCCATGATGAAGAGGTTGGTTGCGACGCCACCCTTCATATCGTTGGAGCCGCGACCATACAGGTGGTTTCCTTCCACTGCGCCGCCAAACGGATCTCTTGTCCACGGCAGCGTGCCGACGGGAACCGTATCAATGTGGCCCGACAGCAGCAGCGATCGACCGTTTCCGGCGCCTTTGCGACGCGCGGCAATGTTGGGTCGATTCGTGTAGTCGCGTCCTGCGATGAAGAGAGGATGTTGTTTCAGCCCAGGCACGTCGTCGAAGGAATACACAACGGGCTCGCAATCCAGATTCGACAAAAAGCGGGCAATATATTTTTGGCACTCGCCCTCGCTGCCGATCGGCGGAGTATTTTCCGATGGAATGCGAACGATGTCCTGCAGAATTTGGACCAGGCGGTCCGCATGTTGCTCGACGTACTGGGTGAGTTGGTTTTCAACTGCAAGTAGATTCATTGGAAGGCGTCTCCACTCCACTGACTCAGTTTATTCTTAAAGCCCCGCGTCAAAATCGCCAGGTACGCAATCCCGATGGCCAGCCAGATAAAACCCACGACCTTGGCATGTGTACTCAAGTTGAGCCAGATATAGATACAGAAACAAGCGCCGGCGAGCGGAGAAATCAGATTCCTGAAAATGGTGTTGGCGCTGCGTTGTTTCTGCCCAACGTAAAAGTGTTGGATCACCGAGAGGTTGACGAGAATGAATCCTACGAAGGCGCCGAAATTCAGCAGTTCGACAGCGGTTTGAAAATTCATTAAGAGCGCGCCCACCAACGACGCGGCTGAGGTGACGTAGATCGCCCGCGTGGGAGTTCCATATTTGGGTGAAACGTAGCCGAACACGGTGCGGGAAAAAACTCCATCGCGACCCATGGCATAGAGTAAACGCGACGCGCCCGCTTGCCCGGTGAGTGCGCTGGAAACCCCGGCCACCAGCAGCACAAAGGTGAGGATCAGGAACATGACCTGTCCGCCGATTCGGTGTCCGATGTCGAGAATCGCTGTATCGACGTGGGGGAATGCGCCGTAATTATTCCAGGCGAGCGCGGCAAAGTAGACGGTGACGACGCAGATCAGCGTCTGAATGATGCAGACCAGGACAGTAGAAAAGCCGATGTCTCTTTCTGGGTTCAGCGTGTCTTCCGCAAGCGTGGAGATGGCGTCGAACCCGATATAAGAGAGGGCGGCAATCGATGCTCCCAGCATCATGGGTCGCACGGAAAAATGGCCCGCGGGAAAAATTCCGACCGGGGAGATCAAGCTGGCTTTGCCATAATGCAGTTCAACATAATGGATGGCGAGAAAAATAAAGAGCACCGCGCATATGGTCATGGCGGCCATCATCACGGTATTGGCGCGCGCGAGAATGCGGATGCCTTTGACGTTGATGGCGGTGATGCCAGCGGTAAAAACTACAACCCAGACGAAGTAGGGAATCGCCGGCACAAATCGCTGCGCCGTCAACGCGGCATAGATCACGCTTTCCAATGGAATCAGAAAATAATCCAGGATCATCGCCCAGCCGGCCACGAACCCGACGGTGGGCGTGAACGATTGCTGGACGTAGGTGTAGGTAGAGCCGGCGGACGGGTAGACCGTCGCCATCCTTCCATAGCTGGCAGCCGTGAACAACATGGCGACCATCGCAACGATATAACTGAGGGCCGCCTGCCCGTGAGAAACAGACTGAATAATTCCGTAGACCGGGTAGACCGCGGTGGGGCTGAGAATGACGAGTCCAAACAGGATCAGATCCCAGCGTGTCAGTACCCGCCGGATGTGCCCGGTCGTGGAGGGAACATTCACGGTAGTCTGCGACGACGGTTCACTCATCGAAGTCCTCTCAAAGCGGGTTCACCAGATACATCTAACCTTTTGTAGAGATGGAACAAGCTTCGGAACGGAGGGTTGGAACCCGTTCACGAACACGGAACTGGGCGCGCACAGAGATTTCGAAAGGTTGCGATTGAGCCAGCGTTGCTGGTTTCGAAAGTTAATCATAAAGGAAAAAGAGCAGGGGTGCCATGAGGCCGTTTGCACGTGAAACGCGAAGAAGATGCCTCGATTCAGTTGCCGCGTAAACGGAGCCCGCCAAGATAAGCGGTTGCCTTGTCCATGATTTTGTGAATAATGAGTGTGCAACGATAACTATAGTAATAACGGTAGCCAGTTCCGACCAGAGGCCAAAATAATGAATAATTTGCCGAAAAGTGGCCACAACCCAAAGTCAGCTCTGAGCGATTCCGGAGCCAGCCCGGACGGCGATCCGATGCTGATTGAGGAGCGCAGGCAGCACATTCTGGCGATTGCACAGAGCGAAGGCCGCGTCCGCGTTCGTGATCTTTCGAAAGCCCTTGGTATTTCTCAGATAACGATTCGTAAAGACCTGGATCACTTGCAGGGGAGGGGTTTGCTGCACCGCAGCCATGGAGGCGCGTTGCCGGCCCAGCCCGGGGCGCTGTTCGATCCCACATTGCAGGAAAAAGAGAAACGCCACCACAACGAGAAAGTTCGCATTGCGGCGGCTGCGGCGGAGATGGTGCAGGAAGGGCAATGCGTCATGCTCGACTCCGGCACGACCACCACGGCGGTGGCGCTGGCGTTGAAAAAATTCTCGCAGTTGACCGTCATCACCAACGGGGTGAATATTGCAGCGGAGCTGACGGGGACGCATTTTGATGTGATTCTCACCGGCGGGATCGTGCGCAAAAATTCCTTCTCGCTGGTGGGTCCGCTGGCCGAAGACATGCTGGCGGAGATGCACGCGGATATTTTGTTTCTCGGCGTCGATGGGTTCGATCTGGACATTGGCTTGACCACGCCGAATCTGCTGGAGTCGCGGGTGAACCGGGCCATGGTCGGGGCTGCTACTAAAGTGGTCGCGGTGTGCGATTCGACGAAGTTCGATCGCAGAAGTTTGTCCCGCATCGTACCGGCGACTGCGATTCACCATGTCATCACGGACACTAATCTCCGAGAGGAGACCGCGGAGGCTCTGCGGAATCTGAATATCGAGTTGACGCTGGTGTAAGTCGGCGGACTGCGCAGCACTGGTCCCACAAAGTTTCTTGAGTTGTTCCAACGTCCCATCCAACGACATCGCTGGATGGGACGTTGTATTGTTGCGGACTAGCTTCCAAGATTCTTCAAAGCGATGCGGGCCTGCCAGAATAGCGGATCGAGATCGAGAGCTTGCTGGAAATATTTGCGCGCCTGATCCGCATGGTTGCTGTACTGCTCGGCGGTACCGGCCGCGAAATAATCTTCAGCAGTGGGTTTCGGTTGCGCCGCAGATTCGATGCAGCCCTGCAATATCTGCTTCGCTTGTTCGTCTTGTCCTAACCTCCGATAGGCGAGCGCCGAATAGACAGCTGAAACGTTCGTTTTTCCCTTACCTTGGTCGGCGGACTTTTGCCACGCGGTTTTCGCTTCAGCACTCTTTCCCTGGGCATCGAGCGCGTTGCCGATCCAATACATCTGCTCCGCGGTGTCAGGCTGAGCCGGCTCGCCGGTGCCCAGGTTTTCCGGATACTCCAGTGCCTTGCGGAAGGAAGCCTCGGCGGCGTTGGGATGATGATCCTGAAGCGCCTGCTTGCCTTCTGCAATGCTGGCGAAGACAAACATGTTGTGCATCACCACGCCACCTTCCCAGGGCTTATAGGTGTGGTTGGCGAACAGAGCCATCGCGTCATCATACTTTCCCTGTTCGAGGAACAAGAGGGCGCGGCGAGCGCGAACCGTGTCCTGATCGAGCACTGCGGGAGGAGCGTTCTGGAACAGTGCCGTACGGGATGAGGTGTGGCCCTGCTCTGTGTAGATTTCATCCAGGTCGGGGTAGAGTCGGTAGTCATTTGGAGTCATCTGGATGGCTTGTGAATAATAGTTGGCAGCGCTCGATAGGTCGTGCTTCACATGCCACTGGTAGACGCCAAGGTTGCGCAGCAGCACGGCATTTTTAAATCTTTCGCCGAGTGCCTTTTCCCACAACGCCGCCGCTTCGTCGTATTGATCTTTTGCGAACAGAAAATTGCCGAGCGAGTACTGGGCTTGCGCGTCCGCAGAGTTGTGCTGCAAGGCTTCGCGCAACACGGCCACATCTTCCAGGCGATTCGGGAAGGTGCTGGTGACGGTTGAGGCTGCGGCCTTTCGCGCATAGTCATCCGCCTGCTGATCGAGTCCTAACTGGCGCGCGTTCGATGCCAGGTAGTAGTCGATCATCGGCGCGATGTCAGCGGCGGATGGATTTGTTTCGGCAAGGTGAAGGGCGGCATCGGAGGACTGCCAAGCTCCGATGCTGTGATACCAGGACGCAACGGCGAGATAGTTTTGCGGATCGGCGTGGATGATGCTGGTCCAGCTGGGATTTGCGGAAGAAGCTGCATCGCCTGCCGGTGCGTTCGCGTCGAGCCATTGTTCTGCCAGCGCGTAGGGAAGCACGGGCATTTTCTTCACGGCTTCGGCGGAAGACTGTGCCGCATCCTGCGTATTGCCGCTCAACCGTTCGGCCACAGCAAGATCAGCGAGCGCGAAGGCATCGTCGGGGTTGTAGCCCACCGCAGACTTCAACAGATCGACCGCCTGCGCCGGTTTTCCCTGGCGAAGAGCAATCTCTCCCAACTCCACATAGGAGGCGGCCAAAGTCGGCCCGGGCGCGATTGCAGCGCCATAGTGGATTGCATTCCACAGGGCATCGTTCGCGAGCGACAGACGCCCGTCGGCTCGATCGATGACGCCGTGGGTGTAGGCGATGTAGGGATCTTCAGTGTCGCGATCGGCCGCGCGTGCGATCAGCGATTCGGCTTTCGTGAAGTCCGCGGCGCTATAGCTGTACCAGGCTTCTTTCAGTAGTGCGGGAACATATCCGGAGTCCTGTGCCAGAACTCGATCGAAGAACTTGAGCGCTCCCAGTTGATTTCCTGTTTTCTCGAGGAAAACTCCCTGAAGATAGAGCTGCTCGATGGGCGTGTGCGCATTGATCGGGATCGGATTGGCAATCGGCTTTCCGGCCAGAGGAATCAGATTCGGATTTCCATCGATGGGTTCGGCCGCAGACCAATACAGCAACACTTTGTTTTGCGAGGAGAGGATTTCGACGTTGAGGTTCTTCTTTGCGTCTTCCACATTCTGGACCGGGATGGTGTACGTGGCCGTTTGCAGCGGAGCGAAGTTGACGTGGTGGAACTCGCGCAGAACGTTGGACCCCTGCTTCACCATTAAGGTCGCATCCGCGACATCGGCTACCGGGCTGACGAGCAGTTTGACTTGCGCTTGCGAGGAGTTGTCGGGGGGATAGACGGCGTTGATCGCGAACTGGCTGGTCGCTTCGACAAATCCGCCATCGAGTCCGCGCACCGGGTACCAGTACTCGGTCCAGTTCTCTACCCGGCGCGGATTCATGAATTCGCGATAGCCCTGGGTGTAGAAACGTCCGCTCTGAATTTCGTTATAGGAGCCATCGTTATCGCTGAGGATGTGGTCCCAGATTTTTCCGACCGGCGCGGTACCCCAAGTCCATATTTTCTTGCCTGGATCCAGGCGGAAATCGGCCACGTGGACGACGCCGTAGTTGGACGCATGGTAATAAATGCCGAAGAAGTTCCGCTGCACGTCGCGGCCAAACGCAGCCATGGCGCTGTCATCGTTCTTGTACCAACTTTGAACGACACCCTTCCAGACCGGCCAACTCTGCGCGATGGCAAACGGGTCGTCGTAAATGGTTTCGCGCATCGGGTAGATATATTGCAGGTCGTCGGTGGCCTTGACGGCGGCGTTGGTCCAGAACAGGTAGAGATGATTCCGCGGCGTGGAATTGAAGAGGGTCACTCCTTCTTCGAGCCGTGCCGTGTTCGGTCGCAGGGTGATGGAGATTTCCCAATGCATGTTGGAAACCCAGTCCACGGCGCCAACAATAGAGGTCGCGCTGCCGTCTGGATTGTGCCGCAGCACAGAGTTCACCGATGACACCGTGTCGGTGGTGTGGGCGAAGGGAAAACTAAATTCCATGCCGCCGGAGATCCACGCGCCCCGCGGTCCGACCAGGCCATACTTGATGACGTTGTCGCGATAGAGAACTTCGCGATGATCGATCTTGTCGTACACGGAATAGACGTGGCCGCCCAGGTCAGGCAGGATGGTGATCTTTAAATATTTGTTCTCGATGTAGATGGCGCGGTACGTCATGGGTACGCGATCATCCGTAAGATCGTCCAGCATGGTGTACGGATACACGGGAGACTTGCTGACCAGCGGAAATGCGGGGTTGGGATCCGCAGGGCCGAGCTTGTAGGTAGGAATCGTAATCGTGCCCTCCCATCCGCGCACCCCGTTGCTCGATTCCGGTGAGGCAGTTTTTGCCTGGCTGTGTGCCAGGCCGGAGGACAGCAAGAAAGCGAGCGCCATGCAGGGCAGAAATACGCATCGTGTCATTCTCATTTCAAAAGATTCTCCCGGATCGTAGGTTCAATACTTTCGTGTTGCGGGTCTGTTTTCCGAAAATGCAGTTCTCGCATTGCAAGACTACGGATGCGATGGAGCCGGACTCGCTTCCGTAGTGTTGGCCGCCAGCGTTTGGTGAACCGTTACATTACCCAGCGCATACCACCCGTCGGCATCCATCCCTTGAATCGCGAGCTTGATTGCGGGTTTGCGGGTCGCGGGGTCAACAATGGCGATGCTCAGTTGATAGTCTCCGTCCGGCAGATTGGCCGGAATAAAGACGGCGTTGTTGTAGAGATTGTCTCCGGGCATCCACGTGCGGATGTCGGCACCTGTAATCATGACGGCGCTGGTTTGCTTGTTGCTCAAACGCAACGCCAGCGGAAATTTTCGATAGCAGGGTGCGTCTCCATCATTTTCCCACCAGGAAGTAAATGCAATTTTCCTGTCAGGTCCAATGACAGCGGGATAGGTAAACCGCCGCAGGGCGAAGCGGTAGCCCATGTGTTGCAGCCATCGATTCACCTCCGGCCATAAATCTTTCGGAACCGCGGACGACTTGGCGTTGAACGACGAGACGTGCCACTTGATGGCTTGATCGATGATGTACTGCACGTCCCACCCGCGATCCTCCCACGTCTGCATCACCCAGCATGCTTCCATGGTGACCGGAGCTTTCTTCCACGCATCCTGCAAGCCATCTTCAATCATGGCCTCGGGATAATAGTCGGTCATGTGGTTCCATTTTTTGTTGAAGCCGCCCATATCTCCCAGACAATCGGCTCGCCATCCTACATTGGCCTTCGACAGGGCGTACTCGTCCGTTTTGGGATCCGTTGGCTGCACGACCAGCGGAGTTTTGTGGAAGGAGTCGAGATAGCTGTCCATCAGGCGATGCATCACCTGGGAGGTCAGCATCGGTGTGCCGGCTCCTTCTCCCCATGGGCCGACAATGGAAATGTCGACGACGTTCAGGTCCGGATCGCCGTCATACCGCGCACCCAAGGCCCGAATCATCTCGCCGAAGAAGTGCGCGTACGCTGGATTCATGGGGTCAACCATCCACTGCGCTTCATAGGGAGCCCAGTCGGGCTGGCTGCTGGGCAACGGACGATACCAGGACGAATGGCGGCCATCGCCGGGAGCCTTGTGAAGAACTTCTCCCGTAACTTTTCTGTACCAGTCGGGAACATCGCTCTCTGGTCCGGTGCCGTACGGCGCGATTCGCAACATTAAAGTTTGGTGGCGCGCGTGGGCTGTTTGCAAGGCTTTGTCGAGCATCGCCCAGTTGTAGACGCCTTGCTCGGGCTCGACAAATCGCCAATAGATTCGAAAATAGGCGATCGTGGTCATGGGAAAATCTTGGGTCTGAAGCGTTCCATGGAAGGGCTGATACTCAATGGGGAAGCCCTCGGTCCACTTGGTGCCGGCATTCAGGCTGTCGCCGTTGAAGCGCTGAAACGTGGTGAACCCAATATCTGGATTGACCAGCGTGCCATCGAATGGTTTCGGTTTGACGGTGATCGTCTCCTTCGGCGATTGCGCGAAGGCGGGTCCGGAGTATCCCAGAGAGGTGTACCCGGCACAGAATAGAAGGACAGCCAATCTGAAGCAGCGCATGCTAGCAAGCTCCTGGATCCGGCAAACGCGGTCTCCCGTGGCCTCGTGCCGACTTCCAACTCGAAAGCTTCATCGAACGCTGCCCGAGTCAGAGCGGGTGAGTGCCCCTTGGGATTACGATTTGCAGGCTATGGTTTTTCGTCGAAGCGAATTCAATTACGTATACTTCCGTTCAAGAGTATTCTACTTCTACCGAGAATCCTAACGATTCGAGACCAGGGATTGCGAAACTGGTTCGACAAGATTGAAGATTGAAACCTGGAGGTTGACTGCTGCCGACCTCACTCCCACTCACCTCCGGTTCCCCAAAAGAACCGACCCAACCAATAAGGGAGAAACGCCTTGAATCGTAAAAAGTATGATGCCAGTCGGAGAGGATTTCTCCGCAGCGCCGTTGCTTCTGCCATGTTGAGCCCCGCTCTTATGGGGATGGGACAGTCCACCAACGGTTCGGGTGAAGCCACTCCCGCCGGACCGGACGCGATGGTGCTGGGGCGCATCAAGCTCGATCAGGAAGTGGCGAATCAGGAGGGAGTGCTGAGCGGCCACCTGCGTTTTCTGCGGGCTGTCTCGGGTCCGGTGGTGGTGCGATGGATCGACAGCTTTGGTCGCGTGAGCGGCGAGCAGACTTTGCCGGTGGGGCCGGGAACGGTGACGGCGCCATTTTCATTCAATATGCGGGCTGGCCTGACGTATGTGAACTGGATTCGGGTCACCGTGAATGGAGTCCCGCAGGTTGCCACGGAAAAATTCATGCTGTCGCCGGAGCATACGCCGTGGAACGATTTTCATACCATCAGCTGGGCCCACTATCCCGACGGATTTTACGATCAACTGCGCGCGGCCGGAATGGATGCCATCATCGCGTACGTCAATGATGATTTCGACTCTGTTCTGGACAACGATTTCAAGTTTTATGTGGAGCAGATGGCGTGGGAGGTCTTTTCGATTTACCACAAGAACCAGCCGGAATGGCGGACCTTGCTGACCAAGGCGAGTATGAACCGACAGGATCTGGAGTTGTGGGTTCGCGATCCTTGCGTCAACGATCCGAAGACGACGGAATATCTGCGCGAGCACATTACGCGCTTTGCCCGCATTCACAGCCCATATCGGCCGTTGTTTTACAACATCGCGGATGAGCTGGGCCAGGGCGATCAGATTCGGCCGAACGATTTTTGCCACTCGAAATTCTGCACCGACAAATTTGCCGACTACCTGCGCAAAATGTATGGGCTGCCTTCGCATGTCGGAAGGCAATGGGGCGTTGGAGAGCCGACGCATTGGGACGACAGCAAGCTGGACGCGTGGCCGGCATGGATGAAGACCGGAACCATGATCGACTACACAACGACAGATCGGGCCTTTGAAGCGGTTGCTTTAGCTGGCCTGAAGGCACGGTACAAAACCATCGGCCAGTTCAATCGGGAATGGGGCACCGGTTTCCCGGTACCAAGAGGGAACACCGTGATGAGCGACAGCTGGAATCCGATTCTGGCGGTTGCGCGCGAGTCGCTTTCGGTTCCAGTGCTGGACGTTGCTTCGCTGGAGAAGCAGATGGGACCTCTCGATGAGGCGAATGCGCGCTGGGGTGGTCTAGGTTCCTGGAATGCCCCGGACAAGCCCACAACCTTTAAGAGTTGGGGCGAGGTCGCGGCGTTTCTGAACCGGTACTTCAAAGAGCTGGGAGAAATCACTTCCACCCGTCACTGGAATGTAAGCCCGTGGTGCGACTTCCGCAATTTCATGGACGAGACATTTGCAGACGGGGTGAAGCGGGCCGCGGACATCTGCAAGGCGGAAGACCCGTACGCATTATGCGCGACGGAAGGCGGTCAGTGTCCGTTCGCCTTCGGCTGGTACAACTACGAGCAGGTTGTGCGTGCGATCGATGTGATTGAGCCCTACAACATCGGCAACAACGTGGAAGTGATTCGCTCCTTGAATCCGTCCGTCATCATGATTTCGACGCACGGATTCGGAGCCGTTTCCGGACACACGTTGACAGAGAAGGAACGCATCGACCAGAAGCGGCAGGTTCGACCCATCTGGTGGGGACTCTTCCATCGCCACAATGCCGCGTTGATCTGGGACGACAACGAAGCCGGCAACGAATTTGTGAATCAGCGAACCGGCAAGCTGACCGCGTCGGCCGAAACATTTTCGGATACGTTCCATGAATTGCGTGCAGGCGTTGGCAAGCTGATGATCAACTCCACACGCAAGCACGATGGCATTGCCATCCACTACTCGCAGGCATCGATCCAGGTGCATTGGTTGCTGGACAACCTGAAATATGCGCGGGAATGGATGTTGAAAAGCGGCGGTGACAGCGACAGCGTATGCGTGGCCGTGCGCAACAGCTGGACCAAGCTGGTGGAAGACGTAGCGCTGCAATACAACTTTGTGGGCAAAGACCGCATTGCCGCCGGAGATTTGAGCTCCGGAGAATACAAAGTCTTCATCATGCCGCAATCGGTGGCCGTCAGCGTGGAGGAGGTGCAGCAAATCCGCGCCTTCGTGCAAGCCGGCGGAACGCTGGTGGCCGACTGTCGCGCTGCCGATCTGGACGGTCACGGGCGCGATATCGGCGGCGCGAAAATTGCCGGATATTTTCCTGCGAATGGAAACGCCGATGTGGATGGCAATGGCCCGAACTATAGTGGCGGCCAACTGGATGACGTGTTCGGCATTGCCCATGGTCCGGTTCGCACTTTCGCGAAAACTGTAACGGGTACGGGCAATGAAGGCGCAGTCCAACTGGAAGGTAAGCAGCTGCGCGCATTGCAACCTGCCGATGCAACGGTCGTCGAAGTTTCCGGCAAAGCGCTGGCGCATTGCGGAGACGTGCCGCTGGTGATCGTGAATCAATATGGTTCTGGGCGGGCCATCTTTTTGAACCTGGAAATTGCCGACTACGCATATCTGCGCCTGAAGGGAAATTTAGTTTCGAGTCTTCCAGACCTGATGGAGAGCGTGTTTGCGCTGGCCGGTGTGAAGCCGCAGGTGCGCGTGCTGGGTGCAGATGGCAAGAGGCTGCCGGGAACAGAAATTGTTCGCTTCTCCAATGGAGGGTGCGAACAGGTGGGTGTATTCCGCAATCCGCAGACGGACGACGGTGGATTTGGCGCGTATCCGAAACTGCTGGCCGACAGCACGGTTCCGGATATCGATCCGAACCTGAGCGTAAACATTGACAACTCGCTGCTGGAAAAAGAAGAAGAAGTCACGATTGAATGGACCGCTTCCGGCCAAACTTACGACGTGCGGGCTCGCAAAGAGCTGGGCCAGACCAGCACCGTGAAGACGAAGCTGGATCCGTGGAGCGCGCTCGTGTTTAGCCGGTCGCAGCAGCCGTTGCCCGCGTTGAAGGTGGAGATTCGCGGGGCTCGCGCCGGTGCGATGGCGGAGGTCGTTCTCACTGGAGAGGGTGCGCTACCGGATGGTACGTTGCGCGTCGTGCACCTGGAATTCCGCACACCTGCTGGCGACTCCTATGAGTTGTACACGCGCAACGTGATGCTGCAATCCAGTCCGTATGTCGAGCGTGTTCCGTTTGCCGTGAACGATCCGAAGGGCAACTGGAAAGTGATTGCGCATGATCTTGCGACCGGACAAGTGGCCGAGGTTCCATTTGAGCTGGCATGACGCCAGTCGCTCTGTTCTTCTGATGTAATTTGCGAGGTGGAAGTCTATGAACATACGCTGCACTTGGTTCGGAACTTCGAGGAATACCACCAAAAGAACTACAGCCGCAGTGGCATTGACTCTTGCCTTGGCAGGAGCATGCTGTTTCTCGGCGCTCGCTGCGCAGGGGACTCCGCAGAATACGCCGGCGCCGAACCAAAAACAGGGCGAGGCCCATATCGGCGACGTGCTGGCGACCACGCCCCCGTTGGCGAAACTTTCCCCCGCGTTGACGCCGGCGGCCATCGACCAGGCGGTCCGCAAGGTAGGGAATTGGCAGCTGGATTATTCCGAAAAGTATTTCGCTCGCGACTGGACATTTGCCGCGCTGTATGCGGGATACATGACAGCAGCGAGAGCTTTGCCGGATCAGCGATTTCAATCCGCAATGCTTGGCATGGGGAACAAGTTCGATTGGCAACTGAATCCAGTCGGGCCGAATGATGACGCGCCCGCGAATGACCACGCGGTGGGACAAACGTATCTCGATCTGTACCAGATTTACCAGCAGAGAAAAATGATGCTGCCGACCAAGGAGACGCTGGACGCCCAGAGAAAGGTCCCCGATGTACCGGGCAAGCCTGTCTGGTGGTGGTGCGACGCGCTTTTTATGGGCCCTGCAACCTGGGCCGATTTGTACCGGGCTACCGGAAATCGCGCGTACCTGGATTACATGGACCGCGAATTCTGGATCACATCGAACCTGCTCTATCGGCCGCAGGAGAAGTTGTATTCGCGGGATATTAGTTATCTGAATGCGAGAAGCAAGAACGGCCAACTGATCTTCTGGTCGCGCGGCAATGGATGGGTGATGGCCGGCATTGCGCGGACGCTCGATGCGATGCCGAAGGATTATCCGAGTCGGCCAAGGTATGTAGAGCAGTTCAAGCAGATGGCATCGCGAATCGCAACGCTGCAAGGCGCCGACGGCCTGTGGCACACGGATTTGCTGGATCCGGACGCGTATCCAGCTCCAGAGGTTTCCGGCTCCGCCTTCTATGTGTACGCGCTGGCCTGGGGAATCAACCAGGGGCTTCTGGATTCAGCCACCTATTTGCCGGCTGTGAAAAAGGGCTGGAAGGGACTGCTTGACCACGTGTATCAAGATGGCCGACTGGGCGCGATTCAATCGGTCAATAGCGAGCCGGGGGTGGTTCCGCCCACGTCGAGTTATGTTTATGGGGTGGGAGGATTTCTTATGGCGGGAGGCGAATTGCATCGACTGGCGGAGCGTTCCGCTGGCCACGGATCTCCTGCGGCATTTTGATTTGAGCTTGCGGATCAATTCCACTATCGATTCACTGGGATTTGTAACAGTGTGAGGTACAAATGAGAATTCTTCAGATGCCGGATGTCATTCGCTACCCGAGCATGACCACGGCGCAGCTGCGCGAGTCTTTCCTGCTAGAGGATTTGTTCCAACCGGGAACGATTCAGAACGTGTATGTGGACCTGGACCGAACTGTCATCGGGTCCGCAGTGCCGCTGCACCAGCCGCTGGCGTTGCCCACCTATGCTGAGCTGCGCGCGGAGTTTTTTACCGAGAGGCGCGAGTTGGGCGTGTTGAATATCGGAGCGCCGGGAAAAGTGCGCGTGGACTCTGAGACATTTGCGCTGGACAATCTGGATTGCCTCTACATTGGTCGCGGCAAACGCGAGATTGTTTTTTCCAGTGAAGATGCGGCGCATCCGGCAGAATTGTATCTGCTGAGTTATCCAGCCCATGCGGAATATCCGACGCGGTTGTCGCGGCGTGCGGATTTGGCGCCGGTTTCTCTAGGGGCGACGGCGACCGCCAATGTTCGTCAGATCCACAAGCACATTCATCTGGAAGGTGTGCGCAGCTGCCAGCTGGTGATGGGCTTTACGGAGATGCAGGCGGGTAGCGTGTGGAACACAATGCCGCCGCACACGCACATGCGACGCTCAGAAATCTATCTCTACTTCAATCTTCCGGCGGAGGATCGCGTGATTCACCTGATGGGACCTGCGAATGAAACCCGGCACCTGGCGGTCGCGAATAAACAAGTCGCTATTTCTCCCGGCTGGTCCATGCATGCGGGGGTGGGGACGAACAGTTACACGTTTTGCTGGGGCATGGGCGGCGAAAACCAGGTCTACAGCGACATGGATGCGATCCAGATCAAAGATATACGCTGAGGGTGTCGCATCGAGGAGCAAAACAATGAGACTGATTTGGGGGGTAGTTGCCATGGCGATCACCGCAAGCACAGCTTTGGCGCAGGCCGGGGGCGTGAACCATTACTCCGCCGCGGAACTGAAGCAGATGGCGCACAAGCTGGAGCAGCAGGAAAGGCTTCGCACCACGGGTTCAGCGGGTGAAACGCTGGACAAATATCCAGGCAGCTTTACCATGCTGACCGTGCGCAACACCAGCGGCGGCGCCGAGCTGCACGAACACTACGCCGATATTTTCTTCGTTGTCGATGGCGCGGCGACGCTGACCAGCGGTGGCACCGTTGTCGACCCTAAGACAACAGCTCCGGGCGAGATACGCGGAAGCGCCGTCTCTGGCGGAGTGGAGCAGAAACTTGGCAAGGGCGATGTGGCGCATATTTCGCCCAACACGCCGCACCAGCTTTCCATTCCAAAAGGGAAGAGCTTCACCTACTTTGTTGTCAAGGTGAAGGAATAATTTCTCGCGAATCGCCCGAGAAATGCGGATGTTCGCGAGCATGAAGCGATCCATTGCGGCAAGGAGCAAGTGTGCCACTTAGAAAATTTGCCGCGCTAGCGATGACTCTGGGGCTGGCAGGTGGCATGTCGGCGCAGCAGACGACGGTCGTCGTCAAGCCGGTGGAGATTCATGATGTCCTGATCAATCCTGGCATTGGATTTATGACGTTTCAACGCTTCAACGGGGATGCGTTGAACGCCGGGACCAAATGGACCGAAGGATTTCCGATCCAGTATCAGCCGTCTTCCGGGAGCCTGGAGAACAAAGACTTTCCCGAGACGAGCATCGCCTATTTTCGGGTCTACTGGAGATTTCTGGAGCCGGAAAAAGGCGTCTACAACTGGCGTTTGATTGACAAGGCGCTGCAGGCCGCACACGCGCGCCACCAAACATTGATGCTGCGTATCGCGCCGCACGGTACCGATGCGGCAAGCGACGTGCCGGCGTGGTACCGGCAGGAGACCGGCGAGAAATTCCATAAGATTCCCGGTGGGTGGGATGCGACAACAGGTAAGTGGCTCATCGATCCTGAAAACCCGGCGTACGCCAAAGAATTCGGCGACTGCATTCGAGCGCTCGGCAATCGCTACGATGGCGATCCTGACCTGGACCTTGTCGACATTTCGATTCTGGCCGCGTGGGGTGAAGGTGCGGGCACCAATCTTCTGACGGAGAAGACGCGGCGTGCGCTGATCGACAGCTATATGGACTCCTTCCACAAAACGCCGCTTGTCACTCAATTCGGCGATGAAAATACTGTGGCGTACATGCTGTCCAAATCCTATGAAGGGGCAGGTAACGACGCCGCCGCAAAGCAGCGCGCCGCAAGTCTTGGAGAGGAGCGGCCGCACGTCGGCTGGCGCGCGGATTGCCTCGGAGACTTGGGTTCATTCAGCAAAACTTTTAACCTGATGACGGATGTATATCTCGAGGCGATCATCAACCTGGGGCTCGCCGATGCATGGAAGACGGCACCGGTGACGATGGAAGCGTGCGGCGTGATGCAGAACTGGAAAGACCGAGGCTGGGATCTGCAATACATCATCGATCAGTCGATCAAGTGGCACATGTCCTCGTTCAACGCGAAATCCTCGCCGGTGCCGCCGGAATGGCGCGCGCAGGTGAATGAGTGGTTGAATCGCATGGGATACAGGTTTGTGTTGCGCCGGTTCACGTATCCTGCGACGGTCGATGACAGCCGCAAGCTGGCCTTCACCTCCTGGTGGGAGAACAAAGGGGATGCACCGGCCTACCGACGTTACCCGCTTGCGCTGCGGCTGAAGAGTGGCAGCCACTCCGCAACGCTGGTGACGAATGCCGATGTTCGCATTTGGATGCCGGGCGACAATCTCTATAACAATGATGTTTTTGTTCCGCGATCGATCCCGGACGGCGACTACACGCTGGAGATTGCTTTGATCGATGCCGCAACGCGCGAACCCAAAATTAAACTCGCCATCGCCGGAGTAGAACCCGATGGCTGGTATCCCATGGGCACAGTCAAGATCAGTACCGGCGCGTCTTCCGCGAAACAGTAGACATCGCGCTTGAGACGGTTCGCACCCATTCCTGCCTGCGGCGTCACCGCGGCGCAATCACCGCACAAGTTTGAGCGTGCCAAATTGTTCTGGAGCGTGGAAGCTGGCCTGCATCGGAGGTTGCCATGCCATTTCCACCGGCTTTGTCCCCTGGCTGCGGAAAAAGTTGATACGGAGAATATTCCCCGCTTTGGCCTCGCCTGCCTCAAGGGAGGCGTAGGGAATCCGCATCGATCCGTACCACATTTTACGATCGTGCTCGATGCGAGCGGCAACCTGAAAGCCCGATCTCCACGACGTGAGAGCGACTTTATCAGGCTGTTTCAAGTCGATGTCGAGATCGAGCCATTCGCCTTGCGGAGACAACTCAAACTCCTTGTATCGATCGATGGGACCAGCCGGAGACCCGATGAAGGCCTCGGCAACATCCCAGTTCCATAACCCGCCTGTCGGTTTATCCAGCACGGGATTCGGCTTCAAATGAAGCTGCTGATACGGACAGACAAACAGGAAGTAGAGATTGGAGACAGTCCATCTGGATCGAATTTCCGTGGCGTGTCCGGCAACTTTGTTTCCGTAGGCATCTTCAGCCATCGGAGTGATCGAGGCATCGCGCCAAAACTCTGACAGCGGATCGGTGCCTACAGCGGAAGCATCTTCGGCAAAATTGGAAATGGCCTGGGACAGGTCACGATGCATTCTTCGGTCTCTCCTGGAGCACTGATTTGAGTACACGGGCAAGGTCTGGTTCCACCTTACCGTATGGTCGAATGCGACCCCGGTCAGGTTGCGGTTGGATACGAGCGTTTTGTTTCTCATTTCTCCGTATATAATCGTTTCGATATCCGGGAGATCGGTTCAAAGTCATCGAAAGCAAACAAATCCAGGACTCATTCCGGCGTCGTTCGTCAATCAAGTTTGCACGATCCAGCAAGTATTTTCTTACCGAAAAGAGAGAATCGATGAAGTCGTGGCCTCTATTGTTTGCAATGGTGCTGACCTTGGGTTCGCAGCGATGCCATGCGGCCGATGTTTCCGCGAAGACCGCAACGCCGTCTGCGATTACCGTGTCGGAAGGCGAAATCACCATTCCCACCTACGAACACGTGGGCAGATATATGCCGCCGCCGCTGTTCAACGATTCGACGCTGACCGGACTGTACCCATTCACGACCTATAAGCGGCAATTTAAAGAAGGCAGTCCGTTCCCCGAGAAATATCACGCCATCTTTGTCGACAACCGGTATTTCAAGCTAACGTACATTCCAGAATTGGGCGGCCGGTTCTTCTCTGTGTATGACAAAGTGCATCATCGGCAGATGTTTTATCGAAACGATGTGATCAAGCCGACCCAGTTCAACCCGCGCTTTACCTGGCCGCAGTCGGGTATTGAACTGACCGGCCCCTACGACGCCCACTCTCTTACCTGGAAGGGAGAGCCTTACTGGTCGCACACCATCCTGAAGCATAAGGATGGCAGTGTCTCGGTGCTGTTGGGTGAAGAGGATCCGTTCTATCACATGGATGTGACGTATACGGCGACGCTCTATCCCGGTGTGGATGCGGTGGAGATCAGTACATTTTGCTACAACGGCACCGATGGGCAGAAGCCACAGATGTTCTGGTCGAATGCCGCTTTCCCGGTCACGCCCAAAACGCGATTTCTCTATCCCATGACGCAAACTGTGGGACACACCACCGGCGTGGTTTCTCCATGGCCCATCTACAACGGGGTCGACCTGAGCTGGGCGCACAACAATATGCACATGCTGGGCGTTTTCGGAATCGACAGCTTTGACAATTACGGCGGCTCGTACGAGTTCGATCACGACTACGGTGTTTTTCGATACGCCGATCGCCGCGTTGTTCAGGGCATGAAGATGTGGACTTTCGGCTTCGGTCCCGGTTCGTCGGAAGTGGAGCACAGCTACACCGACAACGCCGGTCCGTATTTCGAAGCACAAAGCGGCCGCATGGTCTGGGACGGTCATTATGAGTGGGTGTACCCGCACGAAGTCGAGCAATGGCACGAATTGTGGATTCCGGTCGCGGGCATCAACGGCCTGACCACGCTGAGCAAAGATGTTGCCCTTAACGTGGAAGTGCAGCCCGGTCCCAACGGTGCAGGTTCATCGGTGCAGGTTGCACTGTCGCCGGTCGTTCCCATGCAAAATGCGAAGCTGCTGGTGAAAGCCGCCAGCGGGGAACTGCTGAACGCTACCGTGAACCTGATTCCGGGAACTCCGGTGAAGAAGACTGTCGACAACGTCAGCCCTGCCGATCTTGAGTCGCTGCATGTGCAGATACTTGGTTCGGACGGCAAGCTACTGCTGGCCTACACGAAACCGGCTGCGAATCCGGGCGGCTCGCCGCGGCGAGTCACTCCGTTTGCCAAGGACCTGACTGCTGCGCCGATTCCCTTGGACAAAATGACGGCCGAACAATTAGTTCTCGCGGCAGAATTCAAACAGAAAGACTTGAATACGGACGAGGCCGAGAGCCTGGCCAAGCTGGCGCTCAAGCGTGATCCCGGCTACTCTACCGCGCACCAATTGCTGGGGATACTGGAGTACAACCAACACCACTATCAGCAGGCGGCCGAGCAATTTCAGCAGGCTGTCGATCGCAACCCATACGCTTCGGAATCCTGGTACTACCTGGCGATCTGCCAACTGAAACTGGACCGGCAGAAGCAGGCGGAACGGAATTTCTACTATATCTGGCCGGATAGCGTTTACTACGGGCCGCGCGAATATCAATTAGGTTTGCTGAATTTTCTGCGGCATGACGATGCGGCAGCGGCGCAGCATCTGGCCGGAGCCATCAACTCCAACGGCAAGGACATTAAGGCGCGCCTCGTGCTTGCGATGACGTTGCGCGATCAAGGAAATAAGGCTGCCGCTCTGGAGCAGCTCGCCAAGGTTGAAGAAATCGACCCTGCCGATCGCGTGGCGCAAGCGGAAAGATTTTTCCTGACGGGCAATGCAACCGCGAAAGCGAAATTGCTGGACCTGATGGGCGAGCAGTCGGAGAGTGCCATCGAGGTGTCGATTTTTTATAGCTCGCTGGAGCGCTGGAAAGACGCGGCTGCGGTGCTGAAGATGGTCGAGCCTCCGCACAACAAAGACCCGTGGGGAACGCCGCCGATTTACTACTACGCGCTGGCGTATGACTTGAAACAAGCGGGCGGCACATCGGCAGCAGCGGTCGCCGCGGCGACTCGCAAGAAGGCGCAGGCTGCGGCCGGAATTGTCGAGCGCTTTCCGTATCGCGCAGAGATGGAGGCGCCGCTGGCCGACGCCGTGAAAGACGATCCGAATGACACGGTGGCGCGGTTCGACCTGGCGTGCCTGCTGTATTATCGCGGCCACCAGGCGGAGGCGATCCAACAGTGGGAGGCCGTCAACCAGATCCATCCTGCCGACTTTGCTGCACGACGCGCCCTGGGATTGGCGTACGAGCAAGAGGGCAAGCTCGCCGCCGCCGTTCCGGAATTGCAGAAGGCGGTCGACCTGAATCCAGATAGCGCCGAAACGCTCGACGATCTTTCGGATCTCTACGCGCGCATCGGCAAATTCGACGAGCAAGTGTCGTTGCTGCAAAAAGCCGTCGTCCGCAACCCGAAGAACGATCATCTGGTCCAGGGCTTGTTGACGGCCGACTTAATCCAGGGCAAGTTCCAGGCGGGGCAGGACATCATCGACCACCACACGTTTCTTCCTGTCCACAGGACCTACACCTTGCGCGATGCTTACCGGGAGTTGAAATACGGTCAGGGCGCGCAGGCGTTCAACAAAGGCAACTACCCGGAGGCGCTCAACTTTTTCCAGTCTGCGCTCAAGCCGCCTGCCTCGCTCGGCATGGACGATTTCGAACTGCAGTCTGCGCCGCAAATCTACTACTACATTGGCCGAACTTACGATGCGATGGGCAAGAAGCAGGGAGCCGAGCAGGCCTACAAAGACAGCATTCGCGGAGTGGAGCAACTCACCGGCGGTGGCAGCGACAGTTGGAGCCCGGAGAACTTTTTCATGATGTTCTCATTGGATCGCCTGGGTCGTAAGACGGAAGCGGAAGCCATGGTGAAGCAGTTCCAGACCGTGGCCGAGTCGCGGCATGAGTCCGCCGATCCGATGTATCGGGCCCGGTCATACTATCTGCAGGCGCTGGTCGATGAATATCAAGGCGACACGGATGAGGCCCACAAGTTGATGGCTCAGGCAGTGCAAATTGAGCCGGACTACATTGGACCGCGCTTCGAATTGCGTGGCGACGCGATCGATCCAACGAAAGACACTGCCAATCGCTAGAGATTCGTAATCTGTGGGAGAGTACGTGATCGAACGCTCCCCCATCGAAAGATTGTTTTGTAGGCACGATCAGGGTCTTGAAGTGTAACTACGATTGAAGAAATGTTCTGCCCGGAGGACACCGGCATGCGGAAATACAGTGCAAGTGTATTGTTGCTGCTTTTTGTTTCCCTCGGCTGCTGTCGAGCCTCCGACTTGTTCGTTGTCTCTGCCTATCACCGGCCTGATCCCTTCGGAAGTTTCGTAGCCGGCGATATTTTGGGGGCAAGCTGGAACCATTCGATTCAACTTGCTTCCGCTCGCGGCGGCTACGTTTCGTTTCAGCTTGTCGTCAAGTCGGACACGGCATGCACCGATTGCAGACTTTCCATTGAGTCGACGCAGCCGGTGGATGTGTACCGCGAGTGGTTTCACTTCAATACGCCCGACAAGCATTACTACCCGGACGCGCTGATTCCGATTCATGTTCCGTTCAGCTTTCAGATGCCCGATCCTGAAAACACAATCCAAGGGCAAAAGGTGCGCGCGTTCTGGGTGGATGTTTGGATTGCCGCTGACACCAGACCCGGTGTGTATCGTGGTCGCGCGCGGCTGACAGATGGCTCCGTACGCAAGACTGTTCCGTTCACGATTTCCGTATCGGCCGCGCAGATTCCGGCGCAGGACGTCTTGAATATGGATTCCAATTCCTATGGGATCGGGTGGCTGCAAGCACAGTATCCGAAAGCGCTGGCGGGATCGGACCGCGCCAGGGAAGACGAACAGTTTCACCTGATTCAGCAGTATTATCAGATGTTTTACGAGAACCGCGGCATCTATCATGTGCTCGGATATGGGCATTCCGGATATGTCGATCCGGGGTTTGCGCCGGAGCTGGCAGGAACCGGCAAAGAGAAGCATATTGCCAGCTGGGACAAGTTCGATCGGCTGTTTGGGCCAGTGTTAGATGGGTCTGCCTTCAACGGCACGCGGCGGGGACCGCAACCGATTCCGTTTATGTATATGCCCATCAATCCGGAGTGGCCGGCGAATTATTTATGGTGGGGTGAGCCCGGATATCAGGCGGAATTCACGAATGTGGTGGGAGAGATGGAGCGCCACTTCCGCGAAAAGGGTTGGACGAACACCCGGTTTGAAGTCTTCTTCAACCAGAAGAAACGCTACAAGGGCCTTGAGTGGGACGGCGACGAGGTGCGTTTCCCCAAGGACGACGCCTACTTCCTCGTGTATCACGACCTGTTGGTGAACGCGTTGCCCAAAACGACTCCCGTGCACTTTATCATGCGCGCGGACGTTAGTTGGACGATGCCGCAACAGATGCAGGTGCTGAAAGGCGTGATCGGCTTATGGTGCGCCAGCGGCGGAATGTTTACGTGGTATCAGGACAAACTGCCCTCGCTAAAGCAGCAGGGAGATATCGTGTGGATCTACGGAGGAACGCCGCCGGTTCAGGATGTTTCGTCTTCAATGGCATCCGATCCGCTGCGAGCATGGATTTTCGGCGTCGATGGATTTGTGCGTTGGTTGGCGGTCAGTCCAGGACCGCATCCATTTCAGGCGCTCTCGAATGGCGGGACGGAGACGCTGGTGTATTCCGGCGAGCGCTTCGGAATCGAAGGACCAATTCCAAGCATTCGTTTGAAACTGCAGCGAAATACCGTTCAGGATCTCGACCTGCTGGAAGAGGAGGCGAAGCGAGGTACTCGCGAAGCCATCCAGGAACAGGTCGTAGAGTTGTTTGACAATACGAAGCTCGCACAGTGGAAGCATTCACCCTCGCCGCCCCCTGCGGGCAAGCCGGTCGATTGGACCAATGCCGACATCGGTGACGCTTTGAAACCGTATGATGCGCAGTTTCCAACTCCGCAGCCGGAGGCCTGGCAGCGTGTCCATGAGTTCGCCGTGAAGCAGGCTGGGAGGACGCAATGAAACTCGCCGCCTTCGTATTGTTAGGTTCGCAACTCACATTCATGTCGGTGTGCGGCGGTGTTCCTGCGGTCGCGCAGACGTCTTCGTCCACCGCGGTCAACTTCGACACGCAACAGCGAGACTTGCAGGAGATCGCCCGCGTGGCAACAGTCATGATCGATGGAGACGTATGTCAGCACATTGTGACGCAGCGCGCGCTGGAGCATATGCTGCGTGCGGATCCGCGCGATGAGTGGCAGGCCGGCGATAACTACGACGTGCATGCCGCCCCGTTTATCCAGACGAAGAAGACGTTGATACGGCTGGCGATGCTGGCGCCCTATCCGGTCGATGTGAATCTGTGGATGCCAGTTCCAGCCACGCAAGATATTCAGGTTGTGATTCGCAACAAATACAACCTGAGCCAGTTCTGGAACGGAGAACTGGACCAGGCCATGCCGCCGGAGATGCTCGAAGTTCTGCAAGCCGGAAAGACAGTGTCCGTTCAAAAAACGCCAGGGATGATTTCCGTGCTGGCACCGGTGCGCAACAGCTTGAACGAGATTGTTGGGCTGGTCGAGGTGGTGAGCAGCACCGCCGCTCCGCAACACGACGAACAATAGCGCATCATTTCGAGGAGACCTATGATCTGGAAGAAAGCAGATGGCGGAAAAATTCGGAACACGAAGCGCTTACTGAAGTCCATAAAATATTGCACCGGGTTTGCCATTGCCGGGACAATGCTGGCGATTGCGATTCCCGCCTTTGCCGCCTCGGGAGCCGCCACTACCAACACTTCCGGCGATGCGCGGAGGCCATCGAAGCTCATCCTGCCTTCCGCCACGTTGGCGCGGACGGGCGAGGTACCGGTTGTGTATCGCTTGAGCCAGGGATTTACCGGCCACGCGACGTTGCACGTGCTGTGGACGGATAGCCTGGGCCGCGTGGTGGAAGACAAGACGCTGCCGGCAGATTTACTGGATGAAACCGACATCACCTTTCCGATCGATATGTCGCTCGCAGTCGCCATGAAGAATCATCTTCACGTTGACCTGACGCTGAATGGAAAAGACATCAAGGGGGCGCTCTACAACCAGAACGAAGCCGCCGAGGCCGACTTTGTTGCGCAGCCGCCATTCACTGGGTGGAAGGATTACGTCATTATGATGTGGCAGAACTACCCGGCGAATCTTATTCCAGGCCTGCAAAATCTGGGGATCAACGGAGCGACCTATTCCAGCCGCAATGTTACGCTGCCGGATTTCTTGATCGACAACAACATGCGGTGGTATTCGGAAAGTCTCGCCACGGACTACTACTCGGAATATCATCGCTGGCGTCCGGATCGTCCGGTGGGATGGTCCTTCATTCAGGCCAAGAAGCTCTACCAGGAAGATCCCAACAGCCTGGCAGCCTTCAAACGCCACCCCAGCTTCTGGGACCCGTATTACCGCAAGCTGGTTCACGATCGCGGCGTCGTGACCGCGGAACGGCTCGCGCCGTACCGGCCATATTTTTATAGCCTCGCCGATGAGTCCGGGATCGCCGAACTGGAAGCCGCGTGGGACTTCGATTTCTCCGATGAGTCGCTGGTGCCGATGCGCCGTTGGCTGCAGACACAATACGGTAGCCTGGGCGCGCTGAATCAGGAGTGGGGCACGAACTTCACCAACTGGAACCTGGTGATGCCGCTGACGACGAATCAGGCCATGAAGCGGACAGATGACAACTATGCTGCGTGGGCAGACTTGAAAGAGTGGATGGATATTTCCTACGCGGATGCGTTGAAGATGGGAGTGGATGCGATCCACGAGGCCGATCCGCACGCCTACGTCAATATTGGTGGTGGCCAGATGCCGGGGTGGGGTGGTTATGACTACTCCCGCATCGCCAAAGTCTTGAACGCAATCGAACCGTACGACATTGGTCGCAGTGTTGACATCGTTCACTCGCTGAACCCGAAGATGGTGATACTGAGCACCAGCTTTGCGGCTGGCGATAGAGAGCGGCAGCGCGTCTGGTACGAACTGCTGCATGGCAATCGCGGATTGATCATCTGGGACGAAGGCGAAAAGTACATCCAGAAAGATGGTCAGCCGAGCGATGTTGGCAAGCAGGCCGGCGAGCTCTACAAAGCAATTCGTGACGGCGAGGGCGCGCTGATTATCAACAGCCATCTGGAGAACAACCGGATTGCGATTCACTATTCGCAACCCAGCATGCGTACCCAGTGGATGCTGGAGAGGCGGCCGGACGGCGATGCATGGATGACCCGCAGCCCAGCGTATGAACGGTCGACAAACGACTTTATGCGGCTGCGCGAGTCCTGGTGCAATTTGATTGAAGACGAAGGCATGCAGTCAAACTTCGTTTCCTACGACCAGGTGGAGCAGGGGGATCTGCTGAAAGGCGGCTACCATGTGCTGGTGCTGCCTGAATCCAGTTCGCTTTCGAAAGTCGAGGCGACTGCGATTCGCGAGTTTGTCGCGCAGGGCGGCGTCGCCATTGCAGATGGAATTCCTGGAACCTACGATGAACACAGCCGCAAGCTTCCTGCCTCGCCGTTGGCGGATATTTTCTCCGGTCCAAACACCGACCAGGTGAATGTGCATCCCTACGGCAAGGGCAAAGCGATCCTGCTGAACGTCGACATCATCAGTTATCTGCAAAACCGGCTGAATGGGAAAGAAGGACCTGTTCATCAGCTAGTTGAGCAACTGCTGCTCTCGAACGATGTTCGTCCCGAATTCTCTGCGGAGGATGCGCAAGGCCACTCCGTGGTTGGGATTGACATGCATGTGTACGCCGATGGCGGAACGCGGATTATTGCGCTGCAGTCGAATCCGCAATTGCGTGTGAATGAACTGGGACCGGCGGATTTCCGTTCCAACGAGCGGTTCGCCAAACCCACGACGGTGCATCTACATTTTCCCAACGCGATGTATCTGTACGACACCATGGCAAACAAGGATCTGGGGCTGAAGAAGGAACTGACTCTGACCGTCGGGCCATACGATCCGACGATCCTGGTGGCCAGCGACACTCCGCTGCCGCAGCTACAGGTGTCCGCTCCGCAACAGGTGCAGCGTGGAACGATTGCCAATATCGCCATCCATGCCACTCCCTCGCAAGCGGACTTGAGCATCTTTCACGTCGATGTTGTCGATCCCAAGGGAAATCGCCAGGTCTTCTATTCTGGAAATGTAATCGCCCGGGAAGGCGCGGGAATCAAGTCGATTCCGTTTGCGGCCAATGATGTGCCCGGCAAGTGGACCATCGACGTTCGCGACGTGATGAGCGGGCAAAGCGTCCAACAAACAATTGAGCTGCAATAAACAAGCTTGTCCATTGGAAAAGGAATCGGTCGATGCAAAAGAAATTCATCTTGACGCTAGTCGCTGCCGTGTTGATTTCCGCGGGTTCGCCGGGCCTGCGGGCGCAGGTGTATTCGCCGCGGATCACCAAGGTGGGCCAGGTGGACACCAGCAACATGGCCAGCCTGGTGCAGGGAATTTATCGGCAATACAACGCCACCACCGACCGTGAAAAAGCGGAGGCAATCTGGCGCTTCTACCTGACCGATGGGCGATTCGTAAAGCCGGGGATGTTCTATCACATTCCCGGATGGGCCTACGAGGAGCCAGTGGGCCAGGTGCTCGATCCTATCAAGCTGCTGAACAGTTATGGCTACGGGCTCTGCTATCAGGATGGACCCTTGATGGCGGCCACCTACGATGCCGGCGGATTCGAGCATTCGCGCGTGTGGTTCCTGACCGGGCACACCGTTGACGAAGTCTACTACGACGGCGCGTACCACATGTTCGATTCCGATGAGCTGGGTTACAACCCCATTGGAACCGGGCCGCTGAAGCAGCGCGATGTTGCTTCTGTCTGGCAGTTGGAACGTGACGGCAGCATCATCACGAAGAATGTCACCGGGCCGACGACATCCAATCCGAAGACCGTTGATTATCCCTGGTATCCGGCGGATGTTCGCGCGGGAGATATGAAGGGTCTCGCCGAGCTGTACACCAGCATCAACGATAACTATCTCTATGCATACCGCCGCTATCCCGAAGGTCGAACCATGGATTTTGTTCTGCGGCCTGGGGAGCGGATGATTCGCTATTACCGCCCCACGCCCGCGGGCACCTTCTATTTGCCGTACACCTACGATGGAAAAGACTGGAAGATCCTTCCGGATTTTGCGCAGTTCAGCTTGCCGCCGTCGGCTGGTCCGCGCAGCGAGAAAGATGCGCGCACGTGGGCTACGGGAAAAATTGAATATCGACCCACCGACATATCGAGCGACCTTACACGCAAGGGAGACGATGCCACCTACACATTTTCCATGCCATCTCCCTACGTGATTATCGACGCGCATTTTTCTGTGCAGGCCACGCTGCCGACAGCCGAGGATAAGCTGACGGCGGAGACCTCCATTGATGGCGGCCGCAGCTGGACGGAAAGTGCGTTGCTCGGCGGCCCATTCAGTGGGCCATGGGAGATTCATGCATCGGATCTGCCGGGTGCGGAGGGTCATCGCACCGCCGTCTCCGGCACATACGGATATCTGGTTCGCTTTTCACTGCACGGGTCAGCGAATCAGGCACCGTCGCTGCAAAATGTTTTTCTCACCACAATATTCCAGTTGAATCCGCGGGCAATTCCCGCGCTTACACCTGGAGAAAATCAATTTGAATATCGCGCCGGGAACCATGTGAGGACGGAGTTGCCGGTGCGCGCCTCGCATTTGAACGAATACGCGTCCAAAGTTGAGAACGCCAGCTACGTATCCCAGGATGGGCAGGGCTATTGGATCAACGACGCGGATCATGCTGGAGAGGTCATCTTTGAAGTCTCCGCAAAAGATCGCGATCTCAGCGGCTTCGATGTCGGCGGCAGATTCCTCGATCTGACCGGTGGAATTGCTCCCAACAAATTTACGGCGGAGATTCGGCACGTCACTCCGTGGCCTGCGAATCGCAAGGGGCCGGGCTCGGCTTCCATCGCGTGGTCGACCAGTAGCCATGGGCCGTGGAAGACACTTTGGACCTACAATCCAAAGCTGACCTGGCTCGACGGTCAACCGGTCAAGCAGGTGCTGCGCTGGCCGGAGGTGGACCGTAGCGTGCGGAATCTGCCCGCGGGAACAGAGCATATCTACGTTCGCTATGAATTCAGCGGACTGGCCATCGATCATTTTCGCCTTGCCAGCATTCGTCCAGGAAATTCCGCGACGCAGCACGTGAGGATTACACAAATCTGGGAGGAAAATGGCACGCAACACGAATTCCACAAAGATATAAGGAACGCGAACGTTGCGCAGGCATACCAGATCTCCATACCGGAGAAGGCGGATGTGACTAACGTCGCATTCATTCTCGATTGCCCACCAAAATAAAAGCAGTCGGATTACGATAGAAAAGGATGACGCGTTCCGAGCATAGCGAAATGCGGCTGTCCAACTAAGAGATGTTCTTTGCATCGCTGAGCGAGTGATGCCATGCGGCGTTGCCATGGCAGGGGATTGGCCAGCGTTTGTAGAACAAGGAGTGTTGTGCATGTCGTCTACTCGTCGTGATTTTCTAGTCGGCCTGGGTACCACGGCTGCGGCAGTTTCCGTTCCGGGGTACGCGGCGCACGCCCTTGCCGGCGACTCATTGTTGTATCCTCCCGCGGATTTGTCTTATTTCGACACGTCCATTCATCACGGACCGATGAAGATCCAGATTGGCTACGCCGCGATTACCTGGAAGGAAAACGACAACCAGGCGATCGAGGATATTTCCGCCGTCGGTTATCCCGGCATCCAGCTGCGTGCCAATATTCTCGGCGAATATCCTGATCCGCATGCACTGAAAGACACATTGGCGAAGCACCATCTAACCTTCGTGGCCTTGTCCAGTGGAGACGCTCCGCTGGATCCCGCGGTCGAGAAAAAAAGTCTGGAAACTCACGCCGCGCATGCCCGCTATCTGCACCTGGCAGGCGGAAAATATCTGCAGGTCATCGGCACATTTGCACAGAAAACATACACCCCCAGCGACTACAAACGGGAAGGCATGCTGCTGACGGAAATTGGCAAGCGGGCCGCCGACTATGGAATCCAGACGGGATTCCACAATCACATGGGATCGATCGGGCAAACTCCGGAGCAGGTGGACGCGATTCTCGATGCTGCCGATCCTCGCTACGTCAAGCTGGAATTGGACACCGGACACTATCTGCAAGGCGGAGGCGATCCGGCACAAGCCATTCGCAAGTATCATGATCGACTGCTGTTTCTGCATCTGAAAGATGTTGAGCCGGCGGCGACAAAGAGCGGTTATCAATTCGTCGAACTGGGGCAGGGAAGAGTGAACTTCGTCGCCATCTTCGATGCCTTGCGATCCATCAACTTCAGAGGCTGGGGCGTGGTGGAACTGGACGGAGAGCGGACGGGCGTGGATCGGACGCCGAAAGAGTCTGCGGAAATGAGCAAGGATTATTTAATCCGCAAGCTAGGAGTGCAGGTATGAGCTGTCCATTTCGCCTTGCTGTTATCAACGACGAAATCACGCAGGATTTTGGCCAGGCGTGCGAAATTGCGTCGAAAGATTTTGGCCTGAATTGGATTGAACTCCGCGGCATGTGGAACAAGAACATTGTCGATCTGGACTCTTCGGAAATTGCGGAAGCGCGGAAGATTTTAGAAAAGAACAAGCTGCGCGTGACCGATATCGCCAGCCCGTTGTTCAAGGTGGATTGGCCGGGCGCGCCGGTTTCCAAGGTCTCGGAGCGTCGCGATCAATTTGGCGCCGACTTCGCCTTCAAACAGCAGGATAAAGTTCTGGAACGCTGCATTGAGCTGGCGAAAGCGTTTCAGACAAATCGCATCCGCTGTTTCGATTTTTGGCGGCTGGATGACCCGAAGCCGTATCGGGCGGCGATGAACGACAAGCTGCGCGAGGCTGCGGAACGGTGCGCAAAGAGCGACAAGATTCTGCTGCTGGAAAATGAAATGTCGTGCAATACAGGAACCGGAGAGGAAGCGGCGGCTGTGCTGCACGCGATTCCGAACAAGAATTTCATGCTGAATTGGGATCCGGGCAATGCGGCTGCGCTCGGCAGCACACCCTATCCAAACGGCTTCGATCTGCTTCCGGAGAAGCGCATTGGTCATTGCCACTGCAAAGATGTGAACCGCAAGCCGAGCGGCGAATATGAGTGGGAGCCCGTAGGCAGCGGCGTGATCGACTGGGTTGGACAGTTCCGCGCGCTGAAGCGCGATGGATACCACTACGGAGTCAGCCTGGAGACGCATTGGCGCGGCGCAGGGACACCGGAGGCCTCAACGCGCGTCAGCATGAAGGGCCTGAAAGCCACGCTGGCAAAGGCTGGAATTCAGTGCTAGATGTTCATTCGCCGCGTTGAATCTAATTCAGCGTCGGAAGAAATGAAGCGCGACCCGCGAGGAAGATGATTCCCATCGCCAGACTGTAGATCGCGGTCAGCGCGGAGACGACGCGCAGAAATTGCGGACGGTGCCGCGATACGCCGAATAGTCCGGCCGCCGATGCCGTCATCACCGCATTCATTGTTAACAGGCCGGCAAGGAACATACTCAGGCCGAGCATGCCTAAGGCAGCGCCGCCAAGATTGGCTGCGAGCAGGAAAATCATCAACTGGCTGGGCGTTTCCGCTCCCAGACCGTGGATCACGCCGATCACAAAAACAGAGCGCCCGTCGAAGTTTCTGGGAGGCGCGTAGGCTTCGACGGGAGCCCCTTCTTCTCGTCGCTTGAATGCCAGCCGCGCACGATGGTAGCCGGCGTGGAGCAACATGTAGCGGCTCTTCGGCAACGTGTCTTCCGGGTGAAACACCAGCGTTCCCAGAACGTAGATTCCGAGAAGCAGCAAGGTGAGACCGACCAGCCGCTCCGCCCAGCGATCGATGCCCGCGGGCAGACTAATTCCTAGCAGGATGACGATGGAACCCAGTCCCGCGACAGTGAGCGCATGACCCAGGGCATATACCATGCCGAGTTTCATGGCGACGCGTTTTGACGATTGCACGCTGACCACATCCGTGATCGTGGCAATATGGTCGTAGTCGAAGCCGTGGCGAAAGCCAAGCACGGCTGCGGTGAACAGGGCGGCGTAGAGCGTGGTATGCGTCGTCAAAATCTTTCGCTATCCATTGCGTGTTGATTTATTTTCGGATTGCTATGGCGTCCGCAGAATGGGCGGCGGCTAACAAATCCTCGGCAGCTGCTCGCCGAACATCACATCCAGAATGCGCGTGCCACCCACACGAGTCTTCATCCGCACCATGCCAGGGTGCTCGGAAACGACTTCCCCAATCATTTTCGCATCTCGACCCAGCGGGTGATCGTGCATGCGTTGTAGAACAGCATCGGCCGCGTCCGCAGCCACAATGGCTACCAGTTTTCCCTCATTCGCCACGTACAGCGCATCGAGTCCAAGGATTTCGCAGGCACCCTGCACGGTTTCGCGCACGGGAATCTGATCCTCGCGCAAAAACATGCCAACCTTCGATTGGGATGCGATTTCGTTCAGGGTGGTCGCCACGCCTCCACGCGTTGGATCGCGCATGCAGTGCAGCGGATGATCGCCGGCTTGCTTCAGCGGCGACGCGTCACACGCATCCAGCATGCAATCCACCAATCCATGCAAAGCGGCGCAATCGCTTTCAATCGCGCCCTCGAATTCCAGGTTCTCGCGCTTCGACATGATCGCCATTCCATGGTCGCCGATGAAGCCACTCAACAGGATCTTATCGCCGACACGCGCACGGCTGGCGGAGATGTTCACCTTCCGTTCAATGGCACCGATGCCGGTAGTCGTAATAAAAAGCTTGTCGCCCTTGCCACGATTCACCACCTTGGTGTCGCCGGTGACCAACTGCACACCAGCTTCACGTGCAGCGGCTCCCATGGACTCGACAACGCGGCGCAACTCCTCCGCGGGTAAACCTTCTTCCAGGATGAAGGCCGCCGCCAGATACAGCGGACGCGCACCGCTCATCGCTAGATCGTTCACCGTGCCGTTAATGGCGAGCGTGCCGATATCGCCGCCGGGGAAAAAGATGGGCGTGACCACAAAGCTGTCTGTAGTAAAGGCGAGCCGAGCGCCGCTGATTTCGAGCACTGCCTGATCGTCAAGTTTATCGAGGATGGGATTCGCGAAGGCCCGCAGAAAAATTTTGTCAATCAACTCCGACGTCAGCTTTCCACCGCTGCCGTGGCCCAGCACGATATTTTTATGCTGGAAGATCGGCAGAGGACAGCTGCCAAATAAAGGATTTGGTATTTCCGCAGAATGTTCCGAAGCGGAATCGGAACTTGACAATGCAACCGGCGCGTTCATGGCAGAGTCGTTTCGAGTCACGCCGCGCCTCCCACGAAATGGATGGGAACGTCGACGCTTTTCGCCTGATTCAGATGGCGTCCGTAGGCGTAGTAGGCTGCGCATGCGCCTTCGGCGGATACCATGGTCGCACCCAGCGGGCTTTGCGGCGTGCACACGGTGCCAAACGCGGGACAATCTTTCGGCTTCTTGATGCCGCGCAGAATTTCTCCGCTGATACAAATTTCTGACTCACGCGTCGCAATCTGCGCCACGTCGAACAGCTTTTCGGCATCATAGTCCGCGAACTCCGGCCGCAGATGGTAGCCGCTTTGCGGGATGGCGCCGATGCCGCGCCAATTTCGATCTCCTACCTGAAACACCTGGAACACAAGCTTTTGCGCGGTCTTGTTTCCTTCGCGATCCAGGATGCGCGAGTACTGATTCTCGACTTCGCCGCGCTCTGTTTCCAATTGGCGAATCGTCATCAGTGTTCCCTGCAGAATGTCGAGCGGCTCAAAGCCACTGACTACGATGGGCACATGAAATTTGGCGCTGATGGGTTCGTATTCTTCATAACCCATGACGGCGCAGACGTGGCCGGGTCCGAGAAAACCCTGCACGCGGTTTTCCGGAGACTGCAATATGGCCGCCAGCGCCGGTGGAACCAAAACATGCGACACCAGTAGGGAGACGTTCTTCAGTCCTTCCTGTTTCGCGCGCCACGCCAGCATCGCATTCGCCGGCGCAGTGGTTTCAAATCCAATGGCGAAGAAGACAATTTTCTTGTCCGGATTGGCATGCGCAATCTTGATGCAGTCGATGGGGGAATACACCACGCGAACATCGCCGCCCTGGGACTTGATGGTGAACAGGTCGCCCTCCGATCCGGGAACCCGCAGCATGTCTCCGAAGGAGCAGAAGATCACGTCCGGCATGCGGGCAATCGCATGGGCCTTATCGATCATCTCCAGAGGCGTCACACAGACGGGACAGCCGGGGCCGTGCACCAGTTCCACACCTTCAGGTAGAAGGTAATCAATTCCGTTCTTGACGATGGAATGGGTCTGGCCGCCGCAAACCTCCATGATCACCCAAGGCTTGGTTTGCACGCGTTGAATTTCGTCAACAATTTTGCGGGCGACTCGCCCATCACGATATTCGTCCAGATATTTCATGACGCGCTCTCCTTGTCGCGAGTCTCCTTCATTTCCGGTCGATGGTTGCCGCTTGTACCGTTCGCGGAATCGCGAAACCCCGGCGCTTGCCCTTGGCGTTCCTCCACCACAGGAGCCATCAGTTCGGAAAGCTGATCCATCTCTTCCAGGATTTGATAGGTTCGCTGGGCTTCTTCCTCATCCACTTTGCTGATGGCAAAGCCCACGTGGACCAGAACATATTCGCCGACCTTGGTGTCCGGCACATACTCCAGGCAGGCCTCACGGATAATTCCGCCGAATTGCACTTTTGCCATTCGCATGCCGCCCTGATCGAACGTCTCAACAACTTTCCCCGGAATGGCCAAACACATGATTCGTCTCCTTACTCTTGTTCCCGCCGCAGAATCGCGTTTGCAATCGCTGCTTGCCCCAGAGAAATTCCGCCATCGTTCGGTGGAACCAGGGCGTGCAGAAAAACCTGAAACCCATCCTTATCTAAGTCTCTCACCGTGCGTTTTAGCAAATACATATTTTGGAAGACGCCGCCGCTGAGGCAAACCCGCGTCAATTGTTCCATCTGGCGAATCCGGCGGCAGACTTCGATGATGGCGGCAGCCACGGTGTTGTGAAAGCGCGCGGAAATCAGACCGACGGGAGCGCCGCGAGCCAAGTCACGCACAATCTCTTCGATCATCGGCCGCATATCCAGTTGGATAGGCTCACTTTCTTCCACATGGAAGGAATAGCGATCCTCCACTCCAGGCTGTGTCGCCGACTCCAGCGCGATGGCCGCCTGACCTTCAAATGTAACTTCCGACCCCAGGCCAACTAAAGCTGCGACGGCGTCGAACAGCCGACCGCTCGAAGAAGTCTCGATGGAGTGGATGCGGCGGGCGATCATTGCGTCGACTACGACAATTTGTTTTTCCGGCACCGGATGCAGAAAATGTGTTCCTTCCGGGAGTGCTCCGTAGCCATACGTATCCCGCAGATAGCTGAGGGCCATGCGCCAGGGCTGACGCACCGCGGCATCGCCGCCTGGGAGAGGCAGATAACGCAGATGCGCTCTCCGTTCGAATGTTTCCAGATCCGCGACCAGAAATTCTCCGCCCCAGATTTTTCCATCCGTGCCGTATCCGGTGCCGTCGAACGCGACTCCGACCACTTTGCCGTGCAAATGATTTTCTGCCATGCAACTGGCGATATGCGCGTGGTGGTGTTGCACGCCGATTTTGCGCTCGAGCGGCAAAGAAAGCGCGAACTGGGTACTGCGATAGTTTGGGTGCAGGTCATAGGCGACAGCCTGCGGTTCCGCACGGAACAGCTTTTTCAGGTTGGCCAGCGTCTCCTCAAAAAAACACAGAGTCTCAAAATTTTCCAGGTCGCCAATGTGCTGGCTCAGGATGGCGTAATGGTCTTTCGTCAGGCAGAACGTATGCTTCAACTCCGCGCCGCATGCCAGCAGATCCCGCATTGGGGCGCCCAGATCGATTGCCTGCGGCACATAGCCGCGCGACCGACGCAGTACTCGCTCGCGGCCTTCAAAAGTTCGCACCACGGAGTCGTCCGTGCGCATATAGATGTCGCGATTGTGAAATAAAAACCAATCCGCCACCGACTCCAACTGTTGCCATGCTTCTTGGTTGGAGATGACGATGGGCTCTTCGCTCAGGTTGCCGCTGGTCATCACAAGTGCGGCAAACTGCGATGGTTCCGTCGGCGAGTCGCTGAAAAGCAGATAGTGCAGCGGCGTATACGGCAGCATCACGCCGATGGAATCATTGCCGGGAGCAATCGAGCGGGAAAGGTTCGACTCCACACGGCGATCAAGAATCACAATGGGCCGACGCGGACTTTCAAGCGCGATTCGATCCGCCGCCGTCACAATACAAAATTTCTCCACCTCGGCCAGGTCACGCGCCATGATGGCAAACGGCTTGTCGTTGCGGCGTTTGCGCTGTCGAATCTGCCGTACAGCCGCATCGTTCTGCGCGTCACAGGCCAGCAGAAAACCGCCCAACCCTTTCACCGCGACCAGTCGTCCCGCGTGCAACCGATCGCGAACGCGCTGCAGCGTTGCCAGCGAAGAACGCTGCGTTGCAAGAAAATCGGCGGCAGCCGGCAGACGCAATTCAGGATTATGCTGGCGACTTTCGGCCAACACCAGGCTTGGCCCACAAACAGGACATGCATTGGGCTGAGCGTGAAATCGCCGGTCTCCCGGGTCTTCATATTCCGTCTGGCACAATTCGCACATGGGAAACGGCGCCATCGTGGTCCTCGGGCGATCGTATGGAATATCCCGGATGATCGTGTAACGCGGTCCGCAATTGGTGCAGTTGGTGAATGCATAGCCGTAGCGTCGGTTCGCCGGATCGCCGAAGTCATGCCAGCAATCGTCACAAGTAGCCACGTCCGGGGAGAGGAAGGCGAACGCGTTCTCCTCCTCGCGGCTGGGCTGGATGGAGAATTCACTTGCATTTTGCAAGGAAACTTCTTCCAGAGTGAACTCCATAATCTGGGCCAGGGGCGGCGGGCTCGTCTGCAACGTCTGGAGAAATTGCTCGATGGCCCGGTCCGGGCCCTCGATTTCGACAGTAACTCCAGAGGAGGAGTTCAGGATAAAGCCCGCCAACTTCAGCGATCGGGCCAGGTTATAGACGAAAGGACGGAAGCCGACGCCCTGCACCACCCCTCGAATCGAGATGCGCTTGCGTGTTCTGGGGAGAGAGCGGGTTGCGGCCATGGAAGATCCTGGATTGTACGCCCTATAAGTAAGGGCGGCGAACGTGAGCGGCTGTCTCCTAGGGTATACGACGGCCACGATGGGGGTGCCAGGGCGAGCGATGGTCTTGGCGTCGGAAAGAACCGCAGTCGGCGGACATCGGCTCGCGGTCCCCCCGCATCTAAGTCCAGATGAAATGGATCGTTATTGCAACACTGGGCTTGATTCCTCTTTGTGGCTGTGCTCCTTCCAGTCCAAGTCCCGACCAGATCCGCCAGCAAACTGCCAACGCGACCGCCGCTGCAGCGCGCGACACCAAGGCGGTTGCGCAGGGAATCGTCGAGGGACTGAAAACCAAGGGGCCGCTCAACATCAATCGTGCGACGAAAGAACAGCTGGAGACATTGCCGGGCATCGACGGCACCGCCGCAGACAGAATTATCGCGGGCCGTCCCTACCAGAATTCGGAAGAGCTTCCGCGTCGGCACATTATTTCGCGGACGGAGTATCACAAGATTGCAACCAAGATTGAAACGCGATGATGGCGGCGGTTGCGATTGACCCGCACCACTGCGACTGCAGCGCTACGATTCCCAGCATCCCGGCGTCGCAGTACGCCGGCATCGCGGACTCCGGCGTGATGTCAGCTCGAGGCCAGTTCTTTTGCTCGCTGCGCCGCTCGCATAACGGCTTTGATCAACGTGACGCGCAGGCCGCCTTCTTCCAACTCCAGAATGCCGTCGATGGTGCAGCCTGCGGGTGTAGTGACAGCGTCTTTCAACAGCGCTGGATGACTGCCGGTTTCAAGAACCATGGTTGCAGCGCCCAGCGCCATTTGCGCGGCCAGCAGCGTGGCAATGTCGCGCGGTAGGCCGACCTTGACCCCACCTTCGGCCAGCGACTCCAGAATGATGTAGATGTACGCGGGACCGCTGGCGGACAGCGCGGTGACCGCGTCCATGTGCTTTTCATCGACGGTGACGGTGCGGCCAACGCTGGCGAAAACCTGTTCTGCGACCGCAAGCTGGGCGTCGGTGACGAACTTGCCACGGCACAGGCCAGTGGCTCCGCAACCCAGCAACGACGGCGTGTTGGGCATAGCGCGAATGACGGCCAGGTCCACGCCTGCGGCCTTTTCGATGGCGCTGGTTTTGACCGATGCGGCGAACGAGATGATCGTTTTTTTCGCGGTTAGCGCCGGACGAATCTGTGCAAGAACTTCAGGGACCGTTTGCGGCTTGACGCCCAACAGGATCAGGTCGCTGTTGCGCGCGGCGGCAAGGTTGTCGGTGGAAACAGAAACTCCCCATTGTCTGGCGAGAGTTTTCGCGCGCTCCGGATGTTGCACGGTAGCGCGGATGTTTTCCGGACGGAACAGATCATTTTTCAGGAATGCCTGCAGCAGAATGCCGCCCATTTTCCCCGCACCCAGCAACGCTACTTTCGTGTTTGAGGTGGCTGCATGTTCCTGCCGTGAGTTTTCTTTTTTCTTGGACATCAACTTATTTTCCTTCCGTCGTTCGACTAGAAATCTTGTGGACCCTGGCGTGGCCGGGGGGTTTCTGCTGTTGTTGTTGAATCCACGCCTCTACGCGTTGCTGCAGAATATCGAGGGGTAAGGCTCCGGAATCGAGCACTTCATCGTGAAAGGCGCGAAGATCGAAATTCTTTCCCAGCGCTTTCTGCGCCTCGTCGCGCAGCTCCATAATTTTTAAGCGGCCAATGTCGTAAGCCAGGGCCTGGCCCGACCAAGCGATGTAGCGATCCACTTCTTCCTGAATGGTAATGTCATCCATCGCGGTGTGGTCGTGGAAGTATTGCACCATCTGGTCGCGGGTCCAATGTTTGTAGTGAACGCCGGTGTCGACGACCAGTCGAACCGCGCGCCACATTTGATTCTCCAGCATGCCGTACTCGCTGTACGGGTCCTGATAGAAGCCAACTTCTTTCCCCAGTTGCTCGCTGTAGAAGGCCCAGCCTTCGACGAACGCAGTGTACATTTCAAAGCGGCGAAACTCCGGGATTCCCGTCTGCTCTTGCGCCAGCGAAATTTGCAGGTGATGGCCAGGTACGCCCTCGTGATAGGCAATCGCCTCTACCTGGGTCAACAGGCGCTTGCTGGCGTCGGTCGTATTGACGCGAATCTCTCCCGGACGAGAGCCGTTGGGCGTGCCTGGTTGGTAGTCCGCCGGAACCTGGTCGGCAGAGCCGAAGCTGGGCATCGCAACCACCTTCAGCGGCGTTGTCGGCAGCTTGGTCACCAGGTCGGGCAGCTTCGGCTCCATCTGATCCACATAATGCTGGTACAAACCGATCAATTGCGCGCCCGATTGCGCGTGCTCTTTGGGATTGTTGACCAGCGCTTCGTGAAAAGTGCGCAGATCCTTGTAGCCAAGCTGGTGTACGACGGCCAGCAATTGCGGCTCAATCCGTGCCACATCCGCGACTCCGATCTGGTAGACCTGCTCGGGCGTCAGGTCAGTGGTGGTATAGCTCTGGACGAGATACGCATAGCATGCGTCCCCGTCTTTCGTTGCCCAGATGCCGGCGTCCTTGCGCGCGTTGGGAATATATTGCGCGGCGAGATACCTGGCGAAATGGCCGAATGCAGGTTGCACCTGTGTGCGGATGGCGGTCAGCAGCGCGGTGCGAATCTGGGCGCGATCTTGCGCGGAGATACTCGCGGGAAAGCGCTGCAGGGGGCCTGCGAATGGAGAATCTTCCGGCTTGCCAGTTGCGAGAGCATTCACGTGCACCAGCACTTTCTGCATGATGAATTGCGGCTCGCTGCGGCCGGCTTCCTGACCAAGCAGCAGGTCGGTGCTGATTTGAAGGATCGCGGCAGGCACTTTGTTTAGCCGCGCAATGTAGTGGTCATAGTCGTCTGCGGAAGTGAAGGAGAGCATGCCGGCGAGCATCGGCAGTTCGACTTGAATTCCTGAAAATTGGTTGACTGGAGTCTGCCAGGGTTCGCACACCGACGATTCCTGCTGATCGACCAGGTCATGCACCAGCAAACTCTTGCTCAGCTTTTCCTGGCCGCTCATCCCGGTGGTGTCGACGGCGCCGAGCCGCTCAATGAAGCGTTCGCCGCGCGAAAGCGAATCGTTGTAGGCCTCGTCAGAATAGTCCGATAGCTGATCGTCGTAGCGTTTATCTCCGATCGTGGAAGCCATCTCCGGCGAGTGTTTCAGCGTCTCCTGCCAATAGTCGTGAAAGACAAGATTCAGTTGCGCTGTTCGATCCTGCAATGTATTCGTCTGCAGTTGCGGCGCGGGAGCAAGATCTTTTGCCTTGAAGGATTGCGACCAAACGGCGCACGGAATCAGCAGACACGCACCGAGCGTTATGAGCGACGGGAGAGATGAACTACGCGAGCCAAAATGACGTGGAGCAAACGACAATCGTGCTTCTAGGGGCATGGGATGAGTGTAAATGCAGCGAATACGCTTGTAACCACGCTCGCCTCGCGTGGCGACAGCAAGATGCAATCGCGCCGAAGCTGAACCCGTGGCGCCACAGGTATGTCTAGCCCTTCATATGCAGCAGGATGACGGTTGCTTTTCCATGCTTGGGTATGGTGATGGTGAGCTGATTTCCATTACGCTGCGGCGTGACGGAGGCCTTCTCGCCCAGGTCGACGGAATCCACCTCAACCGATTGCACCGCATCCGCGTTGGGGATCCGGGCGATCACTTGAAGGTTGGAATCGAAACCATCGGCATGATTCAGGGCGCGCCAGGCGGAGACCAGGGTGATCATGACGTCGCCATTCTTCAACTGAAAAATGTTGCCGTAGGCATTCTCGGGCAGGTCGAGCGCGTGCGGATAAAAGATCCATTTCTTGCCGGCGAACATGTTCACATACGGCTGATACATGTTGTGGAGTTTCTCGTTATACGCGATGGTTTCCGCCGGCAGCGGTTTACCGCCCCGGGTGTGGTCGGAGACCAGAGAGTTGAAGGCTCCGTAGCGCAGGCAGTGGAGATAAAGAATCTCCTGGTCCGCGCCGTCGTCGTCGAGAATCATCACGTGGCGTGTCAGGCCAAGATAGCTTTGCGTGGTGATCCATCCGGGGCTCACTTCGTATGGCGCATTTTCCATCATCATGATGCCGTCGATGCCGCGCGTGCTGGCGACCGTGACCGGCTTGTTCGCGGTGATGGTCATGCCGCGATCGTGCAACAACGGGCCAATATATTGATCCAGCAAACGCCGATACATGAATTCCGGATAGTAGGCCGGCTTGTTGTCGACCATGGTGATGCCATCGTCATGCGCGAAGTCGAACATATAGCTACGACCGTACACATCCCAGAAAAAACCTGCCGCGTCCGGATAGGACTGTACCATCTGTTTCGCTTCATCGACCATGTGCTGGCCAAACCCCGTGCTTGGGTCGGAGTTCATCAGCCAGCAGGCCCGCTTGCTGGGGTATTCGCGTCCTCGCCATGCGGCGATGGTCTGGTCGTCTTCGCTCTTCGCAATACTTTTTGAGAAGCTTTGCTGGGCGTACCAGTATTCCGACTCCGTGGTGTTGTAGTAGAGAAACGTGCCAACTCCCACCTCCTTGCTCAAACGACAGTGCTCCTCGATCGCCGCGCGGGTCAACGTTGGGCCACCGGGATCGGAAATATCCGTCCAACTCTTCATGTCGGGCGGTGGGATCATCTCCCCATATAAGTGATAGGGACTGTGATATTCCTCCCAGCGAACGCCCAGTGCATAGCGCTTGGCATAGGCCTCGCGGACTTGCTGCGTGGTGAGCGATGGATCCATCAGGTCATCGCCTCCGGTGTAGGCGCCGTCCCATTTTTCAAAATTAGGATTGGAATCGAAGTAGGCTTTGTACTTGGAATAGAACCAACCGAGCGAGGGACGCCAGTTCGCCGGTTGCGCAGAAATCAGCAGGCTTGTCTCAAGGTCACGGGAGCTGCGAAGACCAAGGTCCTCATTGCTCACCTGAAAATATGGGCGCTCGCTGGCTGGATACTGGCGCGAATTCCAATAGAAATCTGCCACTGCGCTGGTGTTGGTCAGGAATCGAATGCGGACAGCGGGGACTTCCAGCGGAGATGCGATGGCAAGCGCCCGGTCGGTGCGCTTGGAGTAGAAGACCATCAACGGAACCGTGGTTCTCCATTCGCCTTCGCCAATGGCGCCGGAGGTAGATTGCCCGTAATCGATGGAAAACGGCAGCCACGGCTTTACCCGAAACGGCGCGTTGGAGATGGGAGCCCAGGCCTCGCCGCCCAACGGCAAGGGGACATCGTAGATGACGCGCACCGTGCGATCCGGGCCTGAAGTCTTTTTGATTCGCACGTTCCAGCGCACATCCTTCGGGCCGACCAGAAATGTCTCGTGCACAACAAACTCCGCGCCGGAATATTGCTTGTCGAAGGCGAGAGTGTCGACATCTCCATCCTTCGACTGCTTCAGGTGCGTGACCTTGCCCGGATCGGAAATGTCGCGGAATACGCGATGGCGCAATTCGTCGTAGAGAGTGAGACCGCCGATGCGTTTGCCTACCGTGAACGTCAGGCCGCGATTGCCGTCCGTGTCGGAAGTCGCGTCGGCCAGCGTCTGGTTGCAATAGTCCTCATGGCTGACCTTGTCGACAAGATGGTCGATGACGCCGGTCGATTTGTCGACCGATAGCTGGATCGAGCCATTCGAGGCCGTCCACTGATTTTGAGAGCCCGAAGCGGCAGGCTGGCTCGCGAGCAGAGGCAGGGTACTCGCCACCAGAAATGTTGCACAAGAAATCCGAAGGATTTTCATGGTTGCAATCACTGTAATTCGGAGGAAAAGAAAGGTCAATTTTCTTGGAAATGTAACGATTCGATTGCTGACGCGGGATCGAGGGAAGCGTTGCTTCCAACTTCTGCGCCAGGCTGATCTCGGCGAAGATACGGTATCGTGTTGCTTAAGCTTTGATTTGAGAGGGCTATGAAGAATCTTTCTCGTTTCTCCTGCCTTGGAGTGCCCGTAGCCGCCGTTTTCTTCGCGGCGATTCCCGCTCACCCGCAAACCCAGACCGCGTTGCCGCGCGCTCCGCAAGCCCAGGTGACCACCCTGACCGAACCCGGCTATTTCAGCGAGCCTTCGGTTGCAGTGAACCCGATCAATCCCAAGCAAGTGGTCGTGGCCTACCAGAATCAGGCGAGCATTGCCTACTCCACGGACGCGGGCGAGCATTGGGAACACGCCGCGAATACCGCGCCGAAAGATTTCAAGGTTTCCGGCGATGTGTCCGTGACCTATGACAATCAAGGCCACGCCATCCTTTGTTCGATCGCATTCAACAAGCTGGGCACGTTCAATTACTGGGGCCATGCGACCAAGACGAATGCGGTACTGATTCGCCGATCACTCGACGGCGGCAAGACCTGGGAGCCGGCTCCGATTACCGTTTCCGTGCAACCCCAGCAGCCAGGAATCCCCTTCGAGGACAAACCATACATTGTGGCGGATACATCGCATGGCAAGTATGCGAGCAATTTGTATATCGCCTGGACGCGTTGGAGCCTAGTGGACTCGCGCATGGTGCTGTCGCGCTCCGCCGACGATGGCAAAACCTGGTCGACGCCCATGGAGATCGATCAGACGCCCGGATTGCCGCGCGATGATAACGGCGCGCTGGAAGGGTTCGATGGAGCGGTGGGTGCTGACTCTACCCTGTACGCGGTTTGGTCGGCAAGCAACGATCTTCAGTTCACCACTTCGCGCGATGGCGGTAAGACATTTGCGAAGGTGAAAAACATTATCCATACCGCGCCGACAATGTTTGCCGTTCAGGATTTCGATCGCGCTAACGGATTTCCCCAGATCGCAGTCGATGCGCGCAGCGGCAACCACAAGCATGCTCACCTGTATGTGACCTGGAGCGATACTCGCAATGGAGATATCGACGTGTTTTGTGCGCGATCGGTGGATGGAGGTAGAAAGTGGAGCGCGCCGGTGCGAGTGAATAATGACTCGATCCACGACGGCGCCGACCAATTCTTCCAGTGGCTCACCGTGGATCCGGTCACGGGTGCTGTCTCGATCCTTTTCTATGACCGGCGTTTGGATCCGGAGAATGAGAAGACCCTGGTCACGCTGGCGCGTTCAACCGACGGCGGCCAGACGTTTCAAAACTATGCGTGGAGCGACAAGCCGTTCGTCGCTGCCGAGCAGGATTTTATGGGGGATTACAGCGGAATTGCTTCCTTCAATAACCGAGTCTACGGCGCGTGGGCAGAAGATACCGTGCCCAAGAAAAAGGCGCCTGCGGATGTGAAAAAACCTTCTCCGGCGACCGGCGAGGATCATTCCACAGACCACACCATCGTTCGCGTCGGGGTGGCGGATTTTTCCGCGGCTACCGCTGCCAAGCAATAAAAAAGCGGAAAGAGGTGCAGCAGGAAAGAAGACTCATGTTGCAGCTCAGCAAGGCCCAGGACGGCGATTCATTTCAGTTTTGCACCGAGGATGCTGCACTCTTCTCCTGATCCCATAAGTCTATTTTCAGCTTTGTTGCGTCCAACTAGAGTAAGAGAAATCAGGGCGAAATTTCTCGGATTCGAGTACACTTCCTTTATATCCATGACGCAAAGCACTCCTCAGTCAGGTCTAAGAAAATCTTGAGATGCAAGAGAGAGTTTTCGTGAAGCAAAAGATATTGGTGGTCGATGATGAGCGCGTGATTGCCGATACGCTAGTGATTATTCTGAACCGGAACGGTTTTGAAGCCACAGCTGCTTATAGCGGCGAATCGGCTGTGGAAATGGCCCAGTCCATGCAGCCTGAAATGATTATCAGCGATGTCATCATGAATGACATGAACGGCATTGATGCGGCCATCCAGATCCGCAGCCTGTTGCCGAAGTGCAAGATTCTTTTGTTTTCCGGTCAGGCGGCGACGGCCGATCTGCTGGAAAAAGCAAGAACCCAAGGCCATGAATTTGAGATTCTCGCCAAGCCAGTCCACCCACAGGATTTATTGATGCACCTGCGCTCATAGTGGAAAGATTTCAGGGCACAAAGTTTTTTTGATTGCACAAACATTGGATCGAAACTGCGCAATCTTGTTTGTGCAACGTCAAACTTCTCTGCGGCCTTCCATGGCCCGCGTCATGGTCACTTCATCCGCATATTCAATGTCGGCTCCGGCCGGGATGCCGGTCGCGATCCTTGTAATGCGAACCGGTGCGCCGCGCAGCAGTTGCAGCAGATATCCGGCGGTGGCCTCGCCTTCGACGGTAGGATTGGTGGCCAGAATCACCTCCTGCAGTGACCCGGCTTGCACCCGTTCCACCAGGCTGTCGATGCGCAGCTGGTCCGGACCAATTCCATTCAACGGTGATAGCGTTCCATGCAGGACATGGTAGGTGCCGTTGAAATGCTTGGTGCGTTCGATGCTGGCAATGTTTGACGGCTCTTCCACGACGCAGATGATGCCCTGATTCCGTGACGGATTGCTGCAAAACTGACATGGATCGACATCGGTGATGTTGTGGCAGATGGAGCACAAGTGGAGCTGGGCTTTCATGTCGTGGATGGCATCCGCCAATGCAAAGGCGTCCTGCTCCGTGGCGCGCAGAATATGGAACGCCAGGCGCTGCGCCGACTTTCTGCCGATGCCGGGCAGCTTGGAGAGCTCGTCAATCAGTTGGGCAAGGGGTTGCGCGAAGCGTGACACGAATTTTCCTTCGTCGATTGAAGTGGGGAGTGCTTCAGAATATTGAACCTGTACCGCATCTGACTGGACGCACTTATTGGCCTAGCATCCGCATCCACTCCATCCCTCCGAGCATTCCAGAGAGCTTGCCTTGCAGCGCTTCATCGACCCGGCGAGACGCATCATTGACGGCGGCCGCAATCAGGTCCTGCAACATCTCCAAATCGGCCGTATTGTCTCCGGGGCCGGTGCCGACCGAGGCCGCTGACGGGTCGACCTGCACCGATAGCACCTGTTTCTTGCCATTCATCCGCACTGTAATTGCGCCTCCGCCGGCTGAGCCCTCCACCTGGATCTGGGCCATCGTCTGCTCCACCTGCTGTTGCATTTGCTGCGCCTGGCCCATCATTTCTTTCATTTTGTTCATGTCCATCGGGAGCCCTTTCCAATCAGGATTTCGAAGCTTGCGGATCGCGGAGAGAGACAACACTGCGGACCTCCGCGGAAAAAAGTTGTTGTGCGTGGCGAATCAGGGGATGATCCTGGGGACGCGTCCCACCCTCGATTGGTGGCGTCAGATTCACTTTCGCCTGCGGCTTTTTGCCATTGGCCGCGGACAGATCGTCCGGTTCCAACCGTATTGTGCGGCCGGGGCCGGCAGTCTGGCGAAAGGCTTCCTTTACTAGCTGCTGCGCGGCGGCTGGGTACATCATCTCGAATAACGTTTTGGAGGCGGCGACTCGGACCCGCAATTCATTGCCATTCCATTCACAGGTTCCGGACTCCAGCATGTACCCGGCGGTTTCGTGTCCGCCCTGGATCAACGCCTGGTTCATCGCAGCGCGCAAAGGTTCTACCTCGGGACCGGAGGCAGCGGATTGGGCGGCCTCGGGTTGGGGTGCTGCGGACGGTGTTTCGACCGAAAAGCTAGCAACTTCCACTGGAGCCGGTTCGGGCTGAGCGACGGCCGGAGCGGATGGAGGAGCAGCGACAACGGCTGGAGTCGCCGGCTTTGCCTCCATCGGCGGGGCTGGCGCTTTTTCTGAAGGCGATGATGCGCTTTCGGGTGGTTGCGGCTTCGGCGCGGCCGCAACCGGTTCAGGTCTGGAGATCGCAACAGCCGCAGAGCCCGGAGAGCTGGAAAACATTCCCTGCAGGGGGTGACTCTGCGCTGTCACGGGCGCGGCGGTTTCATTCAGCGGAGGCGCCGGTTGCTTAAACTCCTCGCGAATCGGCGACCGAGCAACAGGTGTTGCAGTTGCAGGGGAAGCGGCGGCCCGTGGCAGGGAAGACTCCATCTGTTTCGGTGCGGCGTTGATTCCCGATAGTCGCGGAGTCGCGGTGCCAGAACTTCCACCCGCTCCCGACGGGAGCGAAAGCTGGCGGAATAAATCCTCCAGCGGCAGCAGGCGTTGCATATGGACCAGCTTCAGCAATCCAAGTTCAAGGTGGAAGCGCTGCTCCTGGCGGTAGCCGAGATCGTCAAAGGTCCGCAGCATGGAATTCAAAAAGCGGGTTAGATCCTCTTCAGAAAACGCCGCCGCCACCCGCTCCGCGCGCGCTCTCTCTTCGTCGGAAACTTGCAGCAGGTCAGAATTCGTTCCGGCCAGCCGCGCCATCAGGCAATTGCGTAGAAAGCGCACCATTTGCCGCGCGATTTGCTGCGGGCTGTTGCCGGCGTCGAGCAGTTGAGCGGCCTGCTCCAGCATCGAAGCCGCGTTCTGTTCCTTCACCGCTCCCATCATGTTCTCAAACACCTGATTCGAAACCGTCCCCATCAGGGAGCGAATCTGCGAGGCTTCCAGGGTGTGTGCGCCATTGATCAGCGGAGCGCTCGCGATTGCCTGATCCATGATGGATAGTGCGTCGCGCATGGAGCCGTCGCCGGCCTCGGCAAGCAGGGACAACGCCGCTTCATCGACGCCCACCGATTCCATTTCCGCGATGCTGCGCAGTTGCGCCACAATTTCCTGAAACCGCACAGCATGAAAACTGAAGTGTTGGCTGCGCGAGCGGATGGTCTGCGGAATGTCTTCCGGCTGCGTGGTCGCCATCATGAAGATCACGTGCGCCGGTGGCTCTTCGAGGGTTTTCAACAACGCATTGAAGGCGGCATCGGTGATCTGGTGGGCTTCGTCGAGAATGTAGATTTTGTATCGGTCCCGCGCCGGGCTGTAGCGGGCGCCTTCGCGCAGCTCTCGAATTTCGTCGATACCGCGATTGGTGGCCGCGTCAATCTCAATGACGTCCATGGCGTTGCCGGCGCGAATTTCCGTACACGCGTCGCACACTCCGCAGGGTTCCGGGGTCGGGCGCTCCGCCGTGCCCTGGGGCGTGCGGCACTGCAGCGCCATGGCAAGAATGCGGGCGATGGTGGTTTTGCCGATGCCGCGATGTCCGCTGAAAATGTAGCCGTGCGCAATCCTGTCCTGCGCCAGCGCATTCAGAAGTGTTTGCGTTACGTGGTCTTGTCCGATCACGTCTGCGAAGCGCTGGGGGCGGTATTTGCGCGCTAAAACCTGATAAGCCATAGGGTCGTCGAGTGGAATGTTTCGAAGTGCGTGGCCAGTTGACCTGCCCTTCGATTGTAGCGCTTGCGTCGATCCCGAGGATGCAGCCACAACGCAGCCGGACGGATGGGTTTCCTGCCATCCCCTGATCTGGAATTGTCGTGAGTTTTCATCCGCGCCGAGCTACTTTCCGCGAGCTTTTTGGCAGTCTTATGGGTGGCTGTGGATTTCCTTTGCGGTGGCGCTGGCGAAGTCTTCCGCTGCAACATCTTCTTTCCGGACGTCTTCGAAGGCTTTAGGGGATTTTTCAGGGGTGAGGCCGTTCGCGCCTGTTTCTTTTTCTTGCCCGGCTTTTGTTTTTTCTTTTTGGCGGACGCTTGTTCCTTCGCCAGTTTCAATGCCAGTCGCTTGCGGCGTCGCAGTTCTTCCGCGGAATACATAGAGCCACGACAATTCTTCGCGCCACAATTGCAAGGGGCCTCTTCTTCGTCCCCGTCGTACAGGCAGTAGTCGTAGCAAAGCTCTTCGCCGGCTGCGATATCGCGGATGGCCATGATCCATACGCGGCCATCGATTTCCTCGGTCTCACAGTTCGCATCGCAGGAGTGGTTGATAAACATGGCGATGCCGTGGCCATCAATCACCTTGGAGCCGTCGCCGATGCCGAATAAATAGGTGATCGGCTTGTGTTCGTAGCGGCGGTCGGCCTCTTCTTTATCGATGATGGGGCCGGTGTATTCGACCACGCGAGTACCCTTGGCGATAGGCGTGGTGGTGTAGCAACCAGCGGCGTGAATGAGGGAGGAGCGAACGATGAGGCCCATACGTATGTTGGAAGTAGAACTATGAGTATAGCAGCCATGCAGCCTGGGATTTTTTCTGGATCGGGCCGATTCGCCTATCCAAACGGGCGCAATCACGTCCAGAATAGTAGGTATGGAGTGTGCAAAAGAGTCGCGCCGCAGGGTTCCCATGCTGGTCGCTACGCTGCTGTTGTTTGCAAGCGGGCTCGCGTGGGGGCAACAGAGCAGCCAGAGTCCTCCGTCCGGGAACTCCCAGAAAAAAGCGTCCCAGTCCGATACTTCCGGACAGAGCAAGTCGGCGAAGCCGCAGAGCTCCGCAAAAGCCGGATCTAAATCAACCCCGCAAAGCGATCCGGAGGCCAGCAATCCATTTCCCATGGCGCAGTCGGAGGCAGCGGCGAAGTCGGATGCGCAACAGGATGCTCCACAATCCACCGAGCCGATGCACAATAGTTCTTCTCCCAATCCAGGCACGGCACCGCCCGCGACAACAAATCCGAGTCGAAAATCCGGGCAGTCCTCACCGGCGAAAGACAATCCTTTTCCCGAGGCACAATCGAAAGCGGCGGCGAAAGGAGACGATAACGAAGGGGGCGCAGCAGGAACGGGAAATTCTCAAGGGTCTGGAATTCCGCAGCCCGGTTCAGCGGCCTCGAAAGGCGGCTACAGTTCCAGCGATGCACATTTGCCGGAGCCGGATGTGGGAGAGGGCAATCTCGGAACACATCCGAAGTTGGATTCCTACACCCGCGATCAAAATCCGGATGGACGAGTCGACGACGATCTGAACACCGCTGATCTGTACATCAAGAATGGAAATTATCGCGGCGGATACATGCGCTACCAGGATGTGCTGCAGTTTGATCCGACCAACGATACCGCGCTATACGGGCTTGCCGATGCACTTTGCAAGGAAAATCAAACCAGCGAAGCCATGGCGCACTTCAAAAGCTACGCAACCAACAATCCGCAGGGAAAGTATGCGAGGAAAGCCGAGAAGATGCTGGCGCATCCGGAAAAATGCATGCACAACCGATGAGTTAGTGGAAGGTTGACAGGTACCACGCGATCGCGGGCCTTCCGATGAAAATGGAAGCGATGCCGGCTGCGGCGAGAAAACTTCCAAATGGAATGCGATCGGAGCCACGAACTTTTCGTCGCGCCAGCAGAACAACGGCGAACAGCGCTGCAGCCAGCACGCCCACAAAGAACGCGAATAATGTGGCGGCAAGGCCCATGAATGCAGCGATCATGGCCAGCAGTTTTACATCGCCTAAGCCGAGCCCCTCGCGGCGCCGAACCAGCCGATATAGCGTCCAGACTATCAACAACAGGGCGGCGGAGATGGCCGTATCTCCCAGCACATGCATCGCGACGCGCGAGCGAAATTGATTTCCGGGCGCGAACACGCGAAGCAGAAACGCAGCTGCAATTCCAGACAGCGTAAACGCATCGGGCAGCAACATGGTTTGCCAATCCATCACCGCAAGACCCAGCAGAAGAAAACAGGCCACCGCGTCGACCAGTGTTTGCCAGGTTGCACCCGTGTGCAGAACACAAGCGGCAAATAGCGCTGCTGTGCCGAGTTCTACTAGTGGATATTGCGGCGAGATCTTTGCCTTGCAAGCGCGGCAGCGGCCTCGCAGCCATAGCCAGCTGATGACCGGGACGTTGTCCCGTGCGCGGATCGGCGCGTCACAGTGGAGGCAATGCGACGCGGGCGTCACAATCGATTGATGTGCGGGCAGACGAACGATGCAGACATTCAGAAAGCTGCCAAACGTCAGGCCGGCGACAACGGCCACCGTGATTAGTGCCCAAACGGGAATGGAAGCGAAAACAGACACGCAGCCGCAGTATACGCAGGGGAGCGGCAATCTACTATCATCCGCGCGAGCAGTCTAAGATGTGGAACATGACCCCAACGAAAAATCGATCCTCCAACCCGGACATTTCGGCGGCATCGGAGGTCTCTTCTTCGCAGTCAACGTCACTGGAAACATCCTTCGCGCGCGCGGTGACAATTATGGCGCAGCTACGCGCTCCCGGGGGCTGTCCGTGGGATCGCGAGCAGACCTTCGATTCCATCCGCAGGTACACGCTGGAAGAAACCTACGAAGTTCTGGACGCCATTGAGCGCAAGGATTGGATCGGCCTGAAGGATGAGCTCGGAGATCTTTTGCTGCAGGTGCTGTTTTACGCGGAGATGGCGCAGGAAGCGAAACTGTTCACGCTGCAGGATGTGGCGGATAACTTGAGCGAAAAACTGATTCGTCGCCATCCGCATGTATTTGGGAACCGAGAGGGAGTGGAAACCTCGGCGCAAGTGCTTCAAAATTGGGAAGAGATCAAGAAATCTGAACGCGCAGATGCGCCGAATGTGCGCGAGGCTTCGCTGCTGGACCAGGTGCCGCGATCGCTGCCGGCGTTGATGGAGGCCAGCAAACTGGGAAGTAAGGCAGCCTCGATCGGTTTTGACTGGAGCGAAGCCGCGCCCGTATTCGACAAACTGCAGGAAGAGATACAGGAATTGCGACAGGCCATTATTTCCGGCGAAAGGAAGGCGCAGGAGGAAGAGCTGGGCGATCTGTTATTCACCGTCGTCAACTTGGCGCGCAAGTTAGGTATGCAATCGGAATTTGCATTGCGCGCATCGAATGCAAAGTTTCGGCGAAGATTCGCGTCGATGGAAAGTTCAGCTTCGGCCGCGCAGTCGCTGGCCGAACTTGGGTCGGAAGAGTTGGAGAAACTTTGGGATCGTGCAAAAACGGATGAACGAAAGGGATCTGCCAGTGAGCAAAGCGGCTGAGAAGATTGAAGTCCGCAAGGTTGTTTCCATTCCAGAGATGGAGGCGTGTGTTCAATTGCAACAGTCGGTCTGGCAGTTTCGCGATCTGGACATAGTTCCACGCAGAATGTTCGCCGTTGCGAACGCAATTGGCGGCCAGGTGATGGGCGCTTGGGCTGCGGACAAACTGGTTGGTTATGCGTTGGCGATTCCTGGCTTGCGCGACGGCCGGCCGTATTTCCACTCGCACATGCTGGCTGTGGCGCAGGAATATCGAAACCGCGGCGTGGGAAAAATGCTGAAGCTTGCACAACGAGACGATGCGCTCGCGCGTGGAATCGAACTGATCGAATGGACGTTCGATCCATTGGAAGTAAAGAACGCATTTTTCAATATCGAAAAACTGGGCGCGATCGTTCGACGCTACACCCCTGATTTTTATGGCGCTTCCACATCGCCGTTGCATGGTAATCTTCCCACGGACAGACTTCACGCAGAATGGTGGTTGCGCACTGCACGCGTGCGCGCGCTGATTGCGGGAGAAGAGTTACCTAAATATTCCATAAATGGAACTATTACTGTTACATATTCTCGCGCAGGCTCCGGTGGTACACTCCACCCACTCCCCACGTTGGCGTTAGAATCATTAATGAAGCTCAGAAGTGAATTTACCAGGGCTTTTTCTGCGGGGCTCACCGTGTTGCGGTTTCAAAATCTGTCGGGCGAATCGGCTTGCTACCAACTTGATCACTGGAACGAAATGAGTGAGACCGTCGAGAAGTAACGTAGCCATCGATCGAAACGTAGTGTGAGACTATTGCGATCGCAATTGAGGGCTTCGGAGGAGCGTTTGTGAAGATTGAAAGTGTGGTCTTGCGCGAAATACGGATGCCGCTGCTGCAGCCGTTTGAAACCAGTTTCGGACGTACCACCGAGCGCCGCATCCTGCTGGTGGAAGTGCAGTCTGAAGGAGTGACCGGTTGGGGAGAGTGCACAGCCGGAGAGCATCCCAGTTTTAGCGGGGAGTGTACGGATACCGCGTGGTTGATGCTGACCAACGAATTGATTCCCGCGGTACTCCACGCAGAGATCGACTCGGCTGGATCGTGTCCGAAGGCGATGAGCCATGTGCGCGGAAATCGAATGGCGAAGGCTGCGCTGGAAAATGCTGTATGGGATGCCGAAAGCCAGCAGCTTGGAATTCCACTGTGGGAACTGCTCGGCGGAGTGCGGAAAAAGATTCCGTGCGGAGTTTCGCTCGGCATTCAGTCGTCGACTGAAAAGCTGATGGATATCATCGAAAAGGAACTGGCTGCTGGGTATCAGCGCATCAAGCTGAAGTGCAAGCCGGGCCACGATGTGTTGATGTTCGAAGCGGTGCGTACACGCTGGCCGGAGATCGTGCTGAGCTGCGATGCGAACGGTTCCTACCGACTCAAGGACCAGGAGCTTCTGCGGTCATTCGACGTTTTTAACATGTTGATGATTGAACAACCGCTCTGGCACAACGACTTTTATTTTCATTCCTTGCTGCAGCGTCAATTGGAGACGTCGATCTGTTTGGATGAATCGATTCGCAATCGGCGTGACGCGTTGGCCGCCATTGAAATGGAATCCTGCCGCATCATCAACATCAAATTGGGCCGTGTCGGCGGTTTCAGTGAGGCGATCCGCGTCCACAATGTAACTGCGGAGCGGGGCATTCCCGCCTGGTGCGGGGGCATGCTGGAAACCGGCATTGGCCGCTCGCATAACATTGCGCTTTCTTCGCTGCAGAACTTCACTTTGCCCGGAGATGTTTCCGCCTCGGCGCGCTATTGGGAAGAGGACATTATCGAACCCGCCGTGGAGGTTTCGCGCAAGGGAGAGATCACGGTTCCTCAAATCGCCGGTCGGGGATTTGAAGTGAAGCGCGAGCGGGTGGAGAAACTGACCGTGCGCAGCGAACGCCTGCATGCGCGGAACAAAGCCCACGCCGAACCCGCAGTCGTGGTCAAGGCGCTCGCCTGATTTTGATCTGCGCCAGTCCGGCGGCTAGAAAGCTGGCATGGAATTACTGCGGATCGGCTGACGTCGGCAGAATCTGCGGCATGTGCAGCAGCCACTGAATCGCATCCGTATATTTCCATCCGGCGGGTACGGGGTGGTAGTCGGTCGCGGTTTCGTCGACAACCACGCGCAACGATTTGAGCATGAGCGCCTTTCCTGTCATGTTCAAGTTGAGATGTGCAAGCTGCCAGCCGCACTCCGGCGTTTTGACCTGTTCGATGCGGATGGTTCCCCCAGGGTAGAGAATGCCCAGGATTCCCCAGCCATAATCCACCGTTCGAAAAATATGGCCTTCAATTCGAACCACACGCAAATCTGTCGGATCAATCCAGATTTCCCCGCGAATGCCGGTCAGGATTCGGGATTCCAATGTAGGCGGAGAAAAGTGTGGGTTTGGCGCAAATGTCATGCGTATTGCCGCTCCGTTCGGCGTCTCGACGGAGCCTTCGAATTGATTCAAGAACGCGTCGGGAAGCAGGCGCATCACGGCGGTAATTCGCGCGGCGTCGCGTTCTTCACTGTGGAGGCGGTGTTGTTGCGCTGCCGGATCGGACGCGAGTTTATGCAGACGCTGCAGCTCCGTTTGCGTTTGCGTCGCATTCAAGGGCTGCTTGTGAATGGCGATCAGGCGAGCCACTCCGCCTTGGCTGGTTTCGATAATTTCTTTTGTTGTGTCGGTATCTCTGGTTTTCTTTCTCAGCAGATATCGAACCGGGGGAACATGACCGTAGGAATCCTTGAGTTCATTGTCGATTGCAGCCTGCACCAGGGCGTGCGGATCGGATTTTGCCAGGTTCCACGCGGAGGAGTTTGCTGTATCCGCCGGAGGTTCGAACTGACCCCAGGCCCACGAACAACCAAAGGTCAAAGTGAAGAGAAGTGCCCATGCTAGAGAAAGTGAGAACCGAGGCACCCGGGTCAACGGCCGTCCAAAGAAACGAGATTGCATTCCGAAAACTCACGAGGGATCGATCGCAGCTGGGCAACAAAAGGAGGCGCGGTTTCACTGCGGTCGGCAATCCTCAAGTGCAATGTCACCTCCGCTTCTGACAGTTTACGATATACATTGGAGACAATGAGTCGTGACAGACACATCAGTACGCGACTCAAGGTTGGAATCCGGAATGTCAGCGTCCAGGATTACAAACCGACTCTGATAGCGGATGGAAAGTGGAGATGAGGGTCAAGATGAGCGCATTGTTTCAACGTGCTGCGGCTAACAAAGAGCAAAGCGGCCGTGGCCACGCGGCGGCGGGTCCGCGGGTTCCACGGCATTCCAGTGCATGGATGAAAATTTTAGCTCGTCTCAAGGCGGAGTCCGGTCTATGCGTGCTGGATATCGGACCCACTTCTCCGAACAACATCAATTTTTTGACGAACCTGGGCCACAGCGTCTACATGGCCGATCTGGTGGAAGAGGCTGTCAAGCCCGATTGGATCTTGCCTGCGGAAGAGAACGAACCGCCTGCGTATGACGTTGAGGGTTTTCTGGCGCGTCACATGGATTTCGGCAATCGCGAATTCGACATCGTTCTTTTGTGGGACGCGCTCGACTATATTCCTGCCCCGCTGGCGGATGCGATTCTGCGCAGGCTGAAGGTTGTCATGCGCGAACATGGTCAGGCGCTGGCATTTTTCCATTCTCGAATGACCGGACCGGAGACGACGTTTTGCCGCTACCACGTGATGGACGGCGATACTGTCGAAACGCAACAGGGACCCAGCCATCCGGTGCTGCGGAACTATCAAAACCGCCAGATCGAGGCCCTATTCCAGGACATGGGCGCCTGCCGGTTTCTGCTGGCAAAAGACAACACTCGTGAAGTGGTTGTCTCCCGCTGAAGCTGCGCGGGCCCCTTGCCAGTGATACCTGACACAGGATCAGGCGACCAGAAGAAATTAGAATGAGGACATGAACAGTACAGTTGTGGCCGATGTTGTCATTGCGGGAGCGGGCATCATCGGGTTGTCGCTGGCGTTGGAATTGCGGCAACGCGGACTTTCAGTCACAGTGTTGGAACGCGGGCAGGCCATGAGTTCCGCTTCCTGGGCGGCCGGCGGGATGTTGGCGGTGAACGATCCGCAAAATCCCGCTGAACTGATGCCATTGTGCGTGCGCAGCTGGGAACTCTACCCCTCCTATCTGGATCTTGTCGAGTCGCTGTCGGGGCTGCCTGTACCATTGCGCACACGTCGCACATTGCAAGAGACGAAATCGCGAAGCGAGTCGAACGACTTAGCGACGGCCGCGGAAATCGCACAGCTTGCGCCCGGACTTGATCCGACCGGTCACAGCTTTGAATGGCTGGAGGAGGGCAGCATCGATCCCAACGATTTGCGCGCAGCTTTACCGGCAGCTCTGCGTGCTGCGGGTGGAAAACTGCTGGAAGCGGCGGAGGTAGGGAACGTCAGGAGCGCGGGCGGCGAAGTCCTTGTAGAAACGCGGCAAGGAAATATTTCGGCCGAGATGTTTGTGAATTGCTGCGGAGCCTGGGCCGGAAGCGAACCGTGGGGCGGCGTACCGGTGGAACCAGTCAAAGGTCACATGGCGAATGTGCGATGCGAGCCGGATCGCTTGCGCTGCGTGGTCCGCACACCGGACGTGTACCTGGTGCCTCGCGGCGATGGCCGGGTCACCGTGGGCGCGACGCTGGAACACGTTGGATTTGATGAGGTCGTGGACGAGGCCCAAGTCAGCGGGTTGATGGAGGCAGCGCTTCGGCTGCTGCCGGAGGCGACCCTTCCTTCGCCGATCGATGCCTGGACGGGATTGCGACCGGGCACTCCGGACGGGCTGCCGATCCTGGGCTCTGCACAACGCGCGAACTGCTGGCTGGCGACTGGACATTACAGGGACGGAATCTTGCTCGCCCCGGTGACCGCCCGTGTGATGGCGCAAGCGATGCTTGGCGAAATTTCCGAGGTGCCGCTGGCGGCGTTTTCTCCTGCGCGATTCAAATCCCGGTAAGCATTTTTTCTGCTTGCGGCTTGGGGCCTTCCGTTAGCGTTTCGTGGCGGATACCACCACTGGATCACGAGGCCGAAGAGATATCTGCGCGCTCAAGGGAAGCTCTGTTGGAACGGGACCGTCAAATCCGAGGCGCCAATTGCGGATGACGCCGGCCAGAACCAGCACCGCCTCCATCCACGCAAAGTTTTCCCCGATGCAGATGCGCGAACCCGCGCCGAAGGGGAAGTACGCGTGTCGAGGGCGCGCCGCACTCGTCTCCGGAAGAAAGCGGTCGGGATTGAAACGCATCGGCTCGGGATACCAGCGGGCATCGCGGTGAATTGCAATTTGCGGAACCAGCAGCAGGGAACCGGCAGGAATCTCCATGCCGCGATAGGCATACGATACTGCAGCGGTGCGCGCCGTGACCCACACCGGCGGATACATTCGCAGCGCCTCGGATACCACCCGCTGGCAGTACGGCAGATGCTCGTAGATATCCGCAGCCGTGGGACGCGCATCGGAGGTGGCCGTTCTGAAGATGGAAGACGCTTCGGCAAATACTTTTTCCTGCACGTCGGGATGTTGCGCCATCAAAAAGAAAATGAAGCTCAAGCCATTCGCGGTTGTTTCGTGTCCCGCCAGCAGTAGCGTAAGACACTCATCGCGGACTTGCTGCGCGGTCATGCTACCGGTGGCTCCTTCCGAGTCCTGGCTGGCCAGCAACATGGACAGCAGATCGCCATGGTCAATTCCGGAGCTTCTACGATCGGCGATCATCGTATAAATCAAACGATCCAGTTTCTTCTGAGATTTCTGGATACGACCGATAAAGCCAAAAGGAATTTTCAATAGAAGGTGTGGATAGGGCAGAAATGCCAGCGGGAGAAACCCCATAAATGCAGTGACCGAATCGGATATCGTTTTAACTTCCGATTCCACATCGCTATCGAACAGGCATTTTCCTGTAATTCGCAACGTAAGTTCCAGCATGGAGCGGTGGATATCGAACGACGATCCGCTCTGCCACCGCGAGGTCATCTCGTCTGCGAACTGCAACATCGTCTCTCCGTAGGCGGCAATTCTCTGACGATGAAAGCCTGGTTGCACCAGCCTTCGCTGACGCATATGGAGAGGTTCTTCGCTGGTGAGCAATCCGTCGCCCAGCACAAATTTCGTGCGCTGCATCACAATCCCGCGGTGCTGCATGGCTGCATCGCGCACCAGCACTTCCTGCACCATGTCGGGATGATTGAATTGGAAGACATGCCGTCCAAAGGCCTTGTAGTGAACCAGGTCGCCAAACGTCTTTGCATTCCGCTCCAGAAATTCGTGGGTGCTGAGTCGCAGAAGTCCTGGATTGCGCAGGCGGTCGCGATAACTGGGGCCGGGCGGGTAGTGTGTGCTGCCAGTCTGAGTCAAGAGAAGTTGAGTTTCCTTTCGCGCCGGGCTTTCTTGTGATCCAGCCTTCTACATTGGCCTGCATCTGATTAAAAATAAGTTTGTGGGAAAATCAAAATATCAAGGAGGACAATCTATGCCTCATTTTCATGGGATGACATTGCAATGGCTGGGTCATGCCACGTTCCATCTTCAAACCGCCAAAGGTACCTCAATCTTGATTGATCCGTGGATGGAGTCGAACCCGTCGTTTCCCAAAGACTGGAAAGCCCCGGAAAAAATCGACCTGGTGCTGTGCAGCCACGGCCACGGCGACCACATGGGAGATGCCCTGTCCGTAGATCAACGGTATCATCCGACCTTCGTCGGGATTTACGAACTTACCGGTTGGCTGTCATCGAAAGGCGTAAAGAAGACCGTGGGCATGAACCTGGGCGGCTCGTTCCGGTTCGAAGATGTGACGATCTCAATGGTGGAAGCGAAACATTCTTCCAGCATTGACGACAATGGCGCCACCATCTACGCAGGAGTTGCGGCGGGATATATCTTGCAGGTAGAGGGTGAACCTACCCTATATCACTCTGGAGATACAGCTCTGTTTAGCGATATGAAATTGTTGCACGAATTGTATGCTCCGGAAATCGCCTGTTTGCCGATTGGCGATCACTTTACGATGGATCCGCGAGCAGCTGCAATTGCCGCGCAGTATGTGGGAGCAAAAAAAGTAATTCCCATGCATTACGGAACATTCCCGGTATTGACTGGAACGCCGGAGGAATTACGAAATCATTTGCGCGGTAAGGAGATCGAAGTGATTGCGCTGCGACCGGGAGAAATTCTGAAATAAAACGTCTCTTGCGGCTGGCATGGATGAGCAAGCAGAACAAAGGCGGCCGCTTGGGCCGCCTTTATCGTCACCCGTGAGTGACTTACTTTGAACCTTGCTGCTTCTTACGTTCGGCCCAACGCTTGCGCATCGCGTCGGCAATTCGTTTTCTTCCTTCCGGAGAGAGACGGCGCTTACGTTTTGCCGGCTTGCTGCCCGCAGTCGCCGCCGCCTGATGACTGGCTGCTGCCTTCGGCCGGCCGGGGCCGCGCTTGGTAGGTGTTCCGATCAGTAACGCACGAGCTTGTTGCAGGCGCGAAATCTCTGAGTCAATTTCTTGTACGAGTCGATGAAAATCCATAGTACCTCCAATATTCCCTTGATAAGTCGTCCTGCACAAACTCCCGCGATTTCCCTTAGTCATTCGCGAAAAGAACTTACTTTATAAGATTACAGAGGAGATAGACCGGATAGCAAGTGCGGATCACGGATTCGTGCGGACCTTTCCACTTTCTTTAGCGAGCGACTTACTTTCTACTTCTGACCCGTCGATTGCGGTTGTTCTTCGGTGTCCTGCGTGTCCAGGTCAGGAGGAGCGGGTGGAAGCATTGGTTTATGAAGCTGATTTTCCATCGCGAAATGGCTGGCAAGCGATTGCCCCTTGCCGTCAATCGATCGCTTCAATCCGTCGAGTACTTCCTGGCGGTTCGCCTGGTATTGCACCGCCAGCCTATCCAATGCGTAGGTGACAATATCGCTGTGGTGCAATTCCTTCATGGATGCATCGCCGCGGAATCTAAGCCATAGCTGATGGACTAGCTCCACATCCTGCGGCTGCAATGCCGGTGCATGCGGCCCGATGTGGAAGGACTTGGCGGAACCATCCGGCATGACCACGTAGAAAGTAAATTGTCGCTTCGGCTCGGGAAGGGCCTCCCACGCACGGCCAGAATAGAAAGCTTGTTCTTCGGCGGTCATACGTGAGGAAAGGCCAGCCACAACGGTGGCAGCTTCCAGGGAATTCGCAGTTTGCACCAGGGCAGAGAACGGATCACCGGCCGGAACGACCAGAAGGGAAATATGGCGTCCGAAGCTTTCCGCAACGGAAACCGCCTGCGTGAAGATCATCTGTTCATGCTCAGTAAATGCAAGTTGCGAAGCGTCGATGTATTCCGGACCGCCGGCTCCCATTAAGCGGGCGGTCAGCAGGACGACGTCCTGGCTTTCTTCTGAACTTCGAGACAGCGCCCAGCGAAGTGCGCCGGTCGACCGAATATCTCGCATGGTGACGACAATGCAGCCGGGGCGGATTCGGAGCGTTTCTCGACTGACCGTGTCGTCGTTTTCCAGTTGAAAGTGCTCCTTCATTTCGCGGGCGGTCAATGCGTGTCGGCGGATGTTGTCTTTCTCTGAGAGGGTAAAGATGACATAGAAAGTAGCCGCGAAGACCAAGCCGCTGATGGTTGCCACTTCCTTGGTCAATAGATTGACAATCGCGGTGCTGAAAAGAACCAGAAATACCGAGAACAGGCCGATGGGAAGTTCGACGTTCCCAATCCGAAGATTGATTGGGACCTTCCAGCCGCGCTCGCCCTTGTATCGATAGCGCAGGATCAGCATGGCAAGTCCATTGAATGTGAAACTCCAAATCACACCAAAGGCGTACGCCTCGCCAATCACAATAATGTTGCCGCGACTCAGCAGGATGGTGGCCAGCTGCAGCCCGGTTACCAGGTTGATAATGCGGGTTGGAGTGCCAAACTTCTTTTGCGGTTTGCGAAACCAGTCATGCAACACGCCATCTTCCGCGACTCGCATCAGCACGCCGGTGGAACCGATAATCGACGTATTGATGGCGCCGGCAAGAATCAGAAAACCCACAATGACGACAAAGATACGAAACGCGACTCGTAGGGCGTAAGGGCCGGCCATGTACATCGCAATTCCTGCAATGACATTGTTGCCGTACACCGAAACGCGAACATGATCGGGAATCAACATGACCGCCAACAGAGAAGCGCCGCCGGTAAAGATCAGGCTATAGATGGCGATAACGATCGCCGCGCGTTTTAGATTTTTGAGCTTGGGGTGCTGAATTTCGCGATTGACCTGGGCCAGAGTTTCCTCGCCGCTCATCGCTAGAACGGTGTGTCCAAAGGCCATCAGAATGCCAAACAGTCCGAAGGTCTTCATCAGGCTGGTGTGCCGTAAGAAGCCGAATGAGTCAGGAGTGAAATTCAAATTGGAGGGGACCGGAATCGGAGGTAGATGCGCGCCTTTGTATACGATGGAGAAAATTCCCCACCCCATCATAATGACCACCATCAGGGTGGTGATTTTCATGACATCCACAGCGCGCTGACTGGAAGCTTCGATTCCCTTGACGTTCTGCCACCAATAAAACAGGGTGACAATGACGGCGATCATGGCTGCGGTTGCGTTGACGGGCAGTTGGATCGCGAGGCCGGGAGCAGCCAGCAGCAAGCCGCCGAGAAGGTGATGGGTAGCGCAGTCGCGCAACAATTCGTTCAGTAACCCAACAATATATTGGCCGGCAGATACGCCGGATACCGGGCCCGTCAAAACGTAGTCGAACATCAGCGCGGAAACGCTGACCTTGGCAAATGTGCCGCCCAGGCCCTCTTTTACGATGCGGTAGACCCCACCGCGGGTGAACATCGAACAGCTTTCAACGTAGACGGCGCGCACCGCGAACGAAAAAAGCATGACCCCGAGCACGATCCAGGGTGCGGATTTGCCAAAATCCTGCTCCGCAATTCCTACGGCATAGAACGCGGAAGAAGCTAAATCGTTCAGTACGATTGCAGCCGCGCTCCAAAAGGAGATGAACGTCAGCATCACCGTGGATGCCACAACGATGCGTACGCGGTTAGCTGCGGATGGCGCGGAAACGGTCTGCTCTGGCATGGTCGGTGGTTTTAGTTCCGTTCCTGGTTACAAGCTCGATCATCCATGGCGAGCCTCGATCAAAATATTTGGTTGCAGCCCGTCTTGAAACAGAACCGATCTCACATGATATTGCAGTTTCATAATGTTCAGAATGGATCTTCCGTCGTATTCAATCATTTTTGCTGAAAAGCTCGTGCATATCTTCAGCAAAACTAATGACGATAACGAATGCCGAACCGAACCCGCCCAGCAGGAACATCGCGACCAGAACGTGATCCACGACCTTCAGAAGAAGATGCATTCCAAGAGTGTACTGCTGCGTACTCCGAAAGCCTAGAATGCTTTCGATAAAAAATGTAGCGCATCGATAGGATGGTAGACTGCACACGATGCGCGCTGGATCGAAGTTGAGCTGGGTGCTCGCGGCAGAGAGCGGTGTGCTGCTCGTGCTGCCGTTTCCGGTGGCCGGCCCGCTACCCCATTGGCGCGCTGCGCTGGCGTGGATCGCGTTTATTCCTCTACTGATTGCGCTGCTGGTTCCTCGATCGGGATTTGGCTGGCGACGCGTGGCGCACAACACCCTCCTGGGTTACTTCTGCGGAATTCTTTGGTACGGCGGGACCTGCTATTGGATCCAATCAACAATGCAGCTCTACGGAAATCTTTCTCCGTTGCAGGCAAGCCTTATTCTTGTCCTGTTTTGCTTGTATCTCGGCCTCTACTTCGCATTGTTCGCATTTCTGATCAGCCTTAGCCAGCGAGCCACGGGGAGTACGGTGTGGACTCTTGTATTGGCTCCGATGGTATGGATCGCGGTGGAATTGGCCCGCGCCCACGTCACCAGTTTTCCATGGAATCAGCTGGGTGATTCGCAGATCGATAACTTGCTGTTGACGCGACTGGCGCCGTGGACAGGCGTGTATGGAATCTCGCTTGTACTGATGGCAGGGAACTGCGCCATCGCCAGCCTCTTTCTTTTTCGCGGTTGGCGCGCTCGCTTGATTCCGCCACTGCTGGCGATCCTGCTGGCCGCGGGATTGTGGAAGGGATATACCCTGCAGGTCCCTCACGAATCCACTCACGCCACGGCGATGTTGTTACAGCCCAACCTGAATGTCGGTGGAGTCTTTTGGGCGGGCGATGAGTTCGACAAACAGATGCAGCATTTTGCCGCCTTGAGCGAAAAGACCTGCGATCCCTATTATTCCGGGCTGCCGCTGAAGGAGAAACCAGAGAACCAGCCGGACTGCAAACCTCCACGGCCCGCGATCAATGTGATGGTATGGCCGGAATCGCCGGCGCCGTTTGAAGACGGGGATGCCAGGTTTCGTCATTGGATTTCTGCGCTGGCGGAGGACGCGCGTGCGCCCATGATTGTTGGCGATGTTGCGGTCGATCGTGAAACAGGGCAATCTCGCCCTCCCATGTATAACTCGTCCTCCTTTGTTGCTTCCGACGGAACCTTCGTCGGCCGCTACGACAAAATGCATTTAGTTCCATTTGGGGAGTACACGCCGTTCCCGGAATTGTTATCCTTTGCCGGATCGCTGACCGACCAGGTCGGGCACATGACGCCCGGCAAGCAACGGGTTGTATTCGCAGCCGACGGACATCGCTACGGCGTCTTTATTTGTTACGAGTCGATTTTTGCCGATGAGGTGCGTCAGTTTGTGAAACTTGGCGCAGATGTACTCGTCAATATTTCCGATGATGGCTGGTATGGAGACACCAGCGCACCCTGGCAGCACCTGAACATGAGCCGAATGCGCGCCATTGAAAACGATCGCTGGCTATTGGTGGATACCAACAGCGGCGTGACGGCGGTCGTCGACCCGCGTGGGCAGGTAGTGCAGAGTTCACCGCGTCATGCCGAGACCTCGTTGGCGGCGCACTTCAACTACGTGTCTCGAGAAACGTTTTATACTCGCCACGGCGACCTGCTCGCCTGGCTATGTGCCATAATCGCAATAGTTCTTGCCGTCGATGGGGCCGTTCAAAACAACTATCGACCAGGAACAAAAATCTACTTCCAAGACTGATCCGCCATGCTCAATGACTTAGAGTTTGCCTACAATCCCGTAGAGCAAAAAGTTCGCGATCTGCAGGAGTATCTTTGACGCGGAACGCCTGCGCAAAGAACTCGCCTCCATCGAACAAAAAGTAGCCGACCCTTCCGTCTGGGCCAATCCTGCGGTGTCACAGCCACTGATGCGCGAGCGCAAACGGCTGGAATCATTATTGGCGGACGATACGGAACTGCGCCGCCGTAGAGATGACATCGCCGCATATTTTGAGCTGGCTCGCGAAGGCGAGTCGGTCGAGCCCGACCTGTTGCGAGAGATTGAAGGGCTGCGCACGTTTTCCGAGGCCCTGGAATCGCGCACTATGTTGTCGGAAGAGACCGATCCGCTGAATGCAATTGTCACGGTCCATCCTGGCGCGGGCGGCACCGAATCCCAGGACTGGGCAGAGATGCTGATGCGCATGTATCTGCGCTGGGCCGAGCAACAGCATTTCAAGACGGAGATCAACGACTACCAGGCGGGTGAGGAAGCGGGCATCAAGTCCGCCACCTTCACCATCAGCGGCGACTATGCCTACGGGCTGCTTTCCGGTGAGACGGGCGTGCATCGGCTGGTGCGCATTTCTCCTTTCGATTCTGCCAAGCGCCGCCACACTTCGTTTGCCAGCGTATTTGTTTCCCCGGAGATCGACGACTCGATTGAAATTGATATCAAGCCGGAAGATTTGCGCATCGACACCTATCGTTCCGGCGGCAAAGGCGGTCAGCACGTCAACACTACCGACTCCGCAGTGCGAATGACCCATCTGGCGACCGGAATCGTCGTCTCCTGCCAGAACGAACGCTCGCAGCACAAGAACCGCGAGAAGGCGATGAAGATGTTGCGCTCTCGACTGTATGAATTTGAGTTGGAAAAGCAGCGCGCCATTACCCGAAAAATTGAAGACGCAAAACTGGAAATTAATTTTGGTTCCCAGATTCGCTCCTACGTCATGCAGCCGTACCGCATGGTAAAGGATTTGCGGACGCGCGTGGAGACTGGCGATGTCGATCGCGTGCTGAACGGCGATCTGGACATGTTTATTCGCGGATTTTTGCGGCTGCGGCGGGAAGGGAATTATCCTGCGGGCCCTGTTGAAGATTTGGACTAGCATTCACGCATTGCGATTAGAAATCTGGAGGCAACGTTGACCGAACCCGAAGTGATCGATGAGATCCTAGAAAAAACAAAGGTCATCGCCGTCGTCGGTATCTCCGACAAGCCGGAGCGTGCCAGTCATGGCGTGGCGGCGCAGATGCAGCGGCGCGGGTATCGCATCGTCCCTGTCAATCCCATGTTGACCAGTGTGTTGGGCGAGGATTGTTATCCGTCGCTGGCAGAGATTCCATTTCCCGTGGACTTGGTCGACGTGTTTCGAGCATCGGAATTTGTGCCGAAGATCGTGGAGGAAACGATCGCCATCGGCGCCAGGTACTTATGGCTGCAGGAAGGCGTCATGCATCCGGAAGCGATCGCGCATGCGGAAGCGAACGGCATCAAAGTCGTGGCGGATCGATGCATCTTCAAAGAGCATCTGCGCTGGACCGCGGAGAAGGGTGGACGTTGAAGGTGCGATCCAGTTCGTGGGTGAAGAAAGTATGGACGCGCCTGCGTCGTAGGCCGGCTTTCCTGCTGGCGGCGGCCGTATTCATGATTCTCTGTGGCCGCGGTCTGGCTGCGCCGGTGCGAGCTTCACATCTGACCGTCGAGCTGGTGACGGAAAATACCAGCATTGCGCCGAACCATGATTTTCTGGCTGGCCTACATTTTGTATTGGACCCGGGCTGGCACATTTACTGGATCAACGCCGGCGATGCAGGGGAGCCGCCTCGCGTGGACTGGCAGTTGCCCGCAGGAATCACCGCGGGCGATCTGCAATTTCCTGCGCCGGCGCGATTGCCGCTTGGACCGCTGATGGATTTCGGGTATCAGCATGAAGTTTTGCTGCCGATACCCATGCGCGCCGATGCCAGCCTTCGCGCCCGCACCAACGCAAACCTTCGCGGACACCTGCATTTTCTGGTCTGCAGCAATGTCTGTATTCCCGGCAAAGCGGAGCTGGAGCAGGCGGTTCCTGTCACTGCGCAACCGGGCGCGAACAATCCGGCCACCGAGCCGCTATTCATTGCCGCCGAGCGTGCGCTGCCGCGAACATTGCCGGCGGGCGTGTCCGTGCAGGTTCAGCAAACGAAAACGACGTTTGTCATCCGGCTCACGGGCACGCCCGTGGCGAGTGCGGAGTTCTATCCGTATGACGCGAATCTGATCGCCAATGCAGCCCCGCAGACCGTGCAGCCGCAGCCCGACGGCGTGTGGACCACGGTTGAAAAGGCGCAGGGGTTGCAGCAGGTTCCACCAACGCTGCACGGATTGCTGAAATTTCCAGACGGAACGTCTAACCAATTCACGTCGCCCATCACCACTGGATACGCCACGGGGCGCTTCGTGCCCACAACAAGCGGCCCAGGAATATTGCGCGTGTTGGGGCTCGCGTTTCTCGGTGGACTGATTCTGAACCTGATGCCGTGCGTGTTTCCGGTGCTGTTCATCAAGGGGCTGGCGCTGGTGCAATCGTCCGGTCACGAGCGCCATCGGATGCGCGCCCACGGCGCCATGTACGCGCTTGGAATTCTGGTGTCCTTCTGGGCGATTGTCGCGCTGCTGTTGTTGTTGCGCGCGGGCGGTCATCATCTCGGCTGGGGATTTCAGTTTCAATCGCCCTACTTCGTCGCGTGCATGGCGCTGCTGTTTTTCTTTCTCGGACTCAGCCTGGCAGGAATGTTTGAAATTGGTCTTTCCGTCACCAGCGTAGGCGGCGAACTGGCGCAGCGCGGCGGATATTCCGGAAGCTTTTTTACCGGTGTGCTGGCGACCGTGGTTGCTACTCCGTGTACCGCGCCTTTCATGGGAGCAGCGATCGGTTTCGCGCTGTCGCAAAGCGCGCTCATCACGTTTGCCGTGTTCACACTGCTTGCCCTGGGCCTGGCCGCGCCATACGTGCTGCTCACCTTACAGCCCGCATGGATCCGCCTGCTGCCTAAGCCGGGTCCGTGGATGGAATATCTGAAGCAGGCAGTTTCGATCCCAATTTTTCTTGCGGTGATCTGGATGGTGTGGGTGTTTGCCCAGGTCGCTGGGAGCAATGGCGTCGCGGCGCTTCTGGCCGGGTTACTGCTCACGGCCATCGCAGGTTGGGTGCTGGGTCGCTGGCCGGCGAAACGCCTCTCGACGGTGGCCGCTGTCGTTTTGCTCGCGGCGGCGATTGCGCTCCCTATTTACGCCGCGAAGCAGTTTCGCCCAAGCTATCCAACTGGAACACAGGTCACGATCGTGGGCGTGAGCTACGCCTGGCAACCCTTCAGTCCGCAGCGGTTGGCGGCTCTGCGGGCGCAGGGCAAGCCGGTGTTTGTCGATTTTTCGGCGGCCTGGTGCCTCAGTTGTCAGGTGAATGAGCGCCTTGTGCTCGACCGTCCCGATGTGGAAGAAGCCTTCCGCAAAAGCGGCATAGTCATGATGCGCGCCGACTGGACCAACCATGACGACACCATCACCGCAGCGCTGTCCCAACTCGGCCGCAGCGGTGTTCCGACCTATGCGCTCTATTCTGGTGGACCCCAATCCGCGCCCACTCTGCTACCTGAAGTGCTGACCACGGGAATTGTGATGGACGCACTAAAGAATGTTCAGCCCAAGCGGTAAAGCACGCCGGGCATTCCAGGGAATCCGGGCTGAGTCGAGGCAAGCGGCACGTTCTGGATTCTTCACTCCGTTCAGAATGACTCCACAACTCTATTTGCGATTCTTTTTTCGCAGCTGGCCGATCTCTTCCATGCGCTGCTGCAGCATCTTCTCGCGGCCGCGATCCGTTGGCTGATAATATTTGCGTCCGATCAACCCCGGCGGCAGACAATCCATATCGGACACGGCGCCTTCTTCATCGTGCGCATAACGATAGCCCTTGCCGTAGTCGAGCGATTCCATCAGCCGCGTGGGCGCGTTGCGCAAATGCAGCGGGACTGGCTCGGCGCGCGTTTGTTCCACATCGCGCGTGACTGCTCCGTACGCCGTATACAGCGCGTTCGACTTGGGTGCGAGCGCGAGATAGACTGCCGCCTGAGCCAGCGCCAGATCGCCCTCCGGGCTGCCGAGAAAGTCCATCGAATCGCGCGCGGAAAGCGTCAGGTTCAGCGCCTCCGGAGCGGCCAGACCAATATCCTCCGACGCCATTCGCACCAGCCTCCGCGCCAGGTACATCGGGTCTTCTCCGGAGCGCAGCATGCGGGCCAGCCAATAGAGCGCAGCATCCGGATCGCTGTTGCGGATCGATTTATGCAGCGCCGAAATCAGGTTGTAATGTTCCTCGCCGCTCTTGTCATAGAGCAGTATTTTCTGCTGGACGGCATCGGCAATCAGCTGGCCATCCAGGCTCGACTGGCCCGCGCTCGCTGCCAACCGGACCGCGGCCTCCAATACGTTGTAGGCGCGGCGTACGTCGCCGTTCGAATATCCGGCAATCACCTGCAACGCGTCTTCCGGCGCAGCGATTCCGAACCCGCCCAGGCCTCGCTCTTTATCGGTGAGCGCCCTATGCAGCAGCGAGACGATTTGTGCATCGCTCAGTGCCTCCAGCACATACACGCGGCAGCGGGAGAGAAGCGCGGCATTCAACTCGAAGGATGGATTCTCCGTGGTGGCGCCGATCAGTCGAATCGCTCCTCGCTCGACATACGGTAGAAACGCATCCTGTTGACTGCGGTTGAAACGGTGAATCTCATCGATGAACAGAATGGTCCGCATACCGGCAGAAGCAGCCTGATCGGCTTCCGCCATCACCTGCTTGATTTCCTTAATCCCGCTGACAACCGCAGAAAACTCAATGAACGTGGCCTTGGTTGTGTGGGCGATGATCTTGGCCAGCGTGGTTTTTCCCACGCCCGGCGGTCCCCAAAGAATCATTGAAGTGGTGTCGTCGGTTTCCAATTGCAGGCGCAGCGCCTTGCCAGGCCCAAGTAAATGCTCCTGGCCGACGAACTCGTCGAGTGTGCGTGGACGCATGCGCTCCGCTAGCGGTCGCTGGCGCAAATCCGCAGCCGCATCCTTCGAATATGCGGGATCGCCCGGAAGTGCATCGAACAGGCTCATGGCTTGCCTTTGAGGGATGCGACGCTGCGTTGCCGCGATGCCTCATACAGCACAATGGACGCGGCGATGGCGGCGTTCAACGATTCCACGGCATTCGGACAGGGTACGTGGAGACTGCCGTCGCAGAAGGATAAAATTTCGTCCGAAATGCCCGCGCCCTCATTGCCAATGACAAACGCCCAGGGGCCGCGCAGGTCGGCCTGGAAGATGGAAGCCCCAGCGTCCGCAACGCAGGCGTACATGGGAATGTGTCTGTCAGCCAGAGCCCGCAGCAGCGAAACGTTGGCTAATGAAAAGACGGGGACGCGAAAGCAGGACCCAGCGGAGGCGCGCAGCGCTTTCTGATTCCACGGGCTGGCGCTGCCCGGCGTCAGCACAACTCCGCTGGCAGCAAATGCCTCGGCGGATCGAAGGATGGTGCCCACATTGCCCGGATCCTGCAGTCCTGCCAGGATGACGAGTCGAGGTTCGTCTCCAGCGAGTATCGATTCAAGCGTCCACTGCGGCGCTTTCAGCAGCGCGGCGATACCCTGGGGAGAGTCGGTCGCGCAGGCATGGTCGAACGCGTCAGCAGCGATAGTAAGAACCTTCACGTGGGTAGAGAAAGCGGGGTCTCTTTCCGCAACCCGATCTTCACGCAGGAAAACCGTATCGAACCGCAGCCCGCTGCGCTCCGCCTCTTCAACCAGATGATTGCCTTCAATGGCGATGAGCCCGTCCGCGCCGATCCCTGGATGCAGCAAACGCTGGCGCAGGTCTTTCAGCCGCGCATTCTGGCGGCTGCGGATCATTTCAGCGGAAGCGGAGGCCACGAAATCCGGCATACCTGGCGATTTTACGCCGTGGACGGATGTCTTTCGGCGTCCTTACGATTTCTGGCGGTTCGGTCTTCGACGAACGGGTATCATGGATCAAGCTCGAGAATATTTTCAGCCTTCAAACTCTTCGGGCTACAACTCGCAGACGTGGAGAAATCGTTTGTCAGCGGAAATACTGCGCGTGCAGCCGGATGAACCGGAGCCGGAGAAGATCGAGTACATTGTGCGCTGCCTGCAAGCGGGGAATGTCGTTGGCTTGCCGACCGACACCTTCTATGGCCTGGCCGTCGACCCCGTCAACTTGCATGCCGTCGAACTGATTTATGAAATCAAGATGCGGCTGCGGCACAAGCCGCTGTCCCTGCTGCTGGCCGACGTCGCCCAGGCCTACGAGATTGCCCGCAACCTCGACTCCCAATTTGACCGCTTGGCGGAACGCTTCTGGCCTGGACCTCTGACCGTCATCGTGCGTGCGGGAACGCGCTTGCCTTTGCGGGTCACTGCGAACACGGGAAATGTTGCCTTGCGGGTTCCGGACGCAGCCATTCCGCGGGCCGTTGTTCGAATGCTGGGGCTGCCGGTTACGGCAACCTCCGCCAACGCTTTTGGCGCCCCAGAATGCACTCACGCCACTGGAGTTCGCGATCAGCTTGGCAATCGCCTGCCTTTAATCGTCGATGGAGGTCCGACTGGACGAAGCCTTCCGACGACCATTGTCGATCTGTCGGCCGGCCCCGGAACCTGGCAGATTCTGCGCGAGGGCGCAATTCCAACGCACGAGATTGCTTTCGCGCTGCAGTAGCGGAGTCTCGAGGCATGCCCGATATCGAACCCGAAGAATCCGATTGGGAAGACGACTACGGCCCGGTGCCGAGCCAAACCCGTAGGATCGTGCGCCGGCTGTTGCGCGGCATCGTCACCCTTGTGCTGCTGGCCTGTTTTGCCTGGTTCTGGTGGCTGTTTATCGAAATACGGACAACCTCCTACACCATCCAGACCCTGCCGGCCGATGCCATCGCGGTGTTTGGCGCGGCGGAATACAACGGCCGCCCTTCACCGGTTCTGGCGGCTCGATTGGAGCATGCGCTGGATTTGTACAGGCGTGGATTAGCTCCCTTGCTGATTTCTCTTGGCGGCGCCGGAGCGCAATACGATCCGCAAATGAGCGAGGGTGCAGTGGGCCGCGATTTCTTTCTGACCCATGGTGTGCCCGATCGCAGAATCATCGCAGAAACCACCAGCAGCAATACTGAGGAGTCCGTTGACCGGCTGGCAGCGATTGCAAAAGAAAATCATCTGCGGACCATCCTGGTCGTCAGCGATGGAACCCACATGTTTCGCGTTCGCGAATTATGTCGGGCTAAAGGGCTACATGTCCTGCTTTCTCCGCGGGAACCAGGCAAATCCGTCGATCAGCTTGATATCGTCGAGAGATATCTGCACGAGATGGCCAGCTACACACTTTGGCGACTGCACTTGCACTGATGTACCGCGCGGAAGGATCGGGAATCGCGCTGGAGCGTCCATCGATGGACCCTAGGAAAGCTTGCGCCCATCCCGCGAAAACATCGGCGCTGATTTACAATCTTGACAGCTTCAATTGATTGTTGGAAACCATGGGGTATTCAAGAGTGTTGTCAGTTTTTGGGCGAAGAAGGCCCTGGAAATTATTGGGATCGAGTGTCATATTCGCCTTCATGCTGGGCTGCGGAGATATTTACCGTCCTGTTGTCACCAGCATACCCCCGGTCCAGCCGTCGTCGCAGCCAACCAAGTATGCGATCGTCACCTCCTGCGGCAACAATACCAACGTCTCGGCGCCGACCATCGATCAGATTTGTTCGACGAGCACCGTTCCGGGATACGGATCGCTGGTGGATTTTTCCGGCGACTCGCTGGCGATTCGACTGAATCTGGGGAACGGACCGCGCTGGGTGGGACTGGCCCCCAACAGCAATGGCAGTGGCGGAATCGTCTACAACACCAATGACGATGGAACGGTGACCAACTTCGGCATCTCGACCACGGTGGAAAGCCACCAGGTGTATTCCAGCACCCTGCTTGCCGACGCCGATCCCAGCACGATGCTGTCGACCCGGAATTACCTGTATGTCTCGCAGACCGGTCGCGGCTCTGTCGAAGTGATGAAGACGGCGAACGGCGCGGTTGCCCCCGCCGGGTTTCTTGAAATTCCTCTGAAGGATTCGAACAATCCATCCGCTCTGCAGTATCCCGCGAACCTGGTCGGCAACCGAACCGCGCAACGCATCTATGCCATCAGCTATGCGGATAACGGACTGCCCGCGCCCAGCTGTCCGGGATCGAATTCGCCCGGCGTTGCTACCGGAATTGAAACCACGACCAACACGCCGTCCTCCAACTTGCCTCTCGGACTTTGCCCGGTCTATGGGGTGATGAGTTTTGACAACCGTCGCGTCTTCATCCTCAATCAGGGCAGCGGCACGGTGTCAGTCATTGACAGCCAGCAAAATCAGATCGATACAAGTCAGAATCTGATCAGCAACCAGCCGAGTGTACCGGCGGGTCAGATTGCTGTTGGACAGGACCCGGTCTGGGCAGACATTTACAATACCGGATCGATTCTAGCCGTCGCGAACTCAGGTTCCGGCACGCTGACCTTGATCAATATCAGCGAAGATGTCTACGGCAACGACAGCCCCAACTTCGGCAAGATCATCGCCACTGTACCGGTCGGCAGCAATCCGTCGTCCGTCTCGGTGCTGCAGGATGGAACTCGCGCCTACGTGGCCAATCGCGGAAATGGAACCGTCAGCGTTGTCAGCCTGACCAGCAATACTGTCACCAAGACCCTTGCGCTGCCGCAGGAGCCATGTTCGGCGGGCGATCCTAATGTTCTTTGCACCGTGCATCCCATGTCGATTGCCGCCACCACCGGAGCTCCTACCGGCAAGGTCTACGTTGTGTCACCAGACACGAATATGCTGACCATCATTCAAACTTTGGACGACACCATCGATACAACGTTGCCGCTTACGGGAAATGGTATCCAGGTCTACCTCACCGGGCCCTGATCCAGGCAACATGCAAGCTGGCAAGAACCGTGAACAATCGGCTCGACGGATATCGGTGCATGCATGAAGCTTCGTCTGGATAAGCGGGTGGTTGACCAGGGCCTTGCCGCATCGCGAACCCGCGCGCAGCAGCGCATCTCTGCGGGACAGATTGCAGTCGATGGCTCCGTCGTCACCAAGGCCGGCTTCCAGGTCGACACCCAACAGTTGATTCAGGCAATTGAGGAAGACAATCCATACGTCAGCCGCGGCGGTCTGAAGCTGGCGGCGGCGCTCGATGCCTGGAAAGTCGATGTTGCCGGACGCACCTGTCTGGACATCGGCATCTCGACGGGTGGATTCAGCGATTGCATGTTGCAGCGCGGCGCGGCCTGCGTCGTCGGCGTCGACAGCGGTCACGGTCAGCTGGCGGAGAAGTTACGTTCGGACTCGCGCCTGTTGCTGCTGGAACACGCCAATGCCCGTCATCTGACCGCCAGTATGCTGCCGCCCGCGATTGGCTTCTTCACTGTCGATGTCTCGTTCATCGCGGCCTCGCTGATTTTGCCTGCGGTTATTGCCGCTGCATTTCCGTCGAAGGCAGCCGGCTCTCTCCATGAAGCCGTCATCCTGGTGAAGCCACAATTCGAGGCAGGCAAGGAATTTGTCGGCAAGGGCGGAATCGTGCACAGCTACGCTGCGCATCAGCGCGCCATCGACCGAGTGACGCAGACCCTGGACACCCATGGCGCACTGCAGACGCGGGTCATGGATTCGCCCATTCCGGGGGGAGATGGAAATCGTGAGTTTCTGATATACGCTCGGTTTTGAGGGGAGAACGCATGCGATCGATCGCAATCATTTCCAAGCCGCAAAAACCGGAGTTGGCAACGATCTTGCCGGAACTTATGGTTTGGCTGAAGCAGCACGGGTATGCTGCCGTACTGGACCCCATGAGCGCAGCCTATCTGGGGTCTGCCGACATGGTCCCTCGACACCTGATGCACGAGCGTCGGCCGGAGCTGGTCATTGTGCTGGGGGGCGATGGCACGTTATTGGCCGCGGCTCGAGCCTTCGCGCGCACCCAGACGCCGATTCTCAGCGTCAACCTGGGCTCCCTGGGATTTCTGGCGGAAGTGCCGCTGGAGGAACTGTTCACCACGCTCGAAAGCTGGCGGCAGAACGGTTGCATCATCGATGAACGCGCCATGCTGCATGCCGAGGTTCGTCGCGTCGGCCTGGTGCATCATGAGTTCGAAGCGCTGAATGATGTGGTCATCACCAAGGGCACCATTGCTCGGATGGTCAGCATCCTGGTCAAGGCCGGCGACCAGACCGTGGCCCGGTTCAGTGCGGACGGAGTCATCGTGGCGACACCGACCGGCTCTACCGCCTATAACCTCGCCGCCAACGGGCCCATCCTCGCCCCCGATATCGATGGCATGATCATCACCGCGGTCTGCCCGCATCAACTAACGGTTCGGCCGCTGGTGGTGCGCGGCGACGCGAAACTCACCCTCACCATCGAAGGCATTCCGGAACAGATTTATCTGACGGTCGATGGCCAGGAAGCCGTCGAATTGCGGCTGGGGGATGAACTGCATTGTTGCCGGTCCCGCTATACGATCCGGCTGATCCGCAGAAGCGGCAACAGCTTCTTCGATGTGCTGCGAGCCAAATTGAAGTGGGGCGAGCGATAGTTCGCTCCCGGGTAGACATGTAAGGCTCGTTACGCTTACTTCGACAATTCGTCGACCAGGATCTTCGCTTTATTGGCCAGCGTCTGCGCGCCCACCACATCATTCATGCTTAATGCCTGCCGGGCTTGCGTCAGGAAAGAATCGACCTGGGCGACCGCGTCTTTGTGTTCCGTTTGTTGCCCCGTCGACAACTTCTTCAACTTTTTTTCCGTGGCGTCAATCAGGTGCTGCGTCTGCGCGGCGTCGGAGGGAGTGGCCGTCGCATCGTCCGCGGAGAGCTGGCCAATGACTGCCGTTCCTGGCGCAGTAGCAACCGGGGCCGTTGCGGTTCCGGTTGCGGGCTGCGTCTCGGTCGATGCACCCTCCGTCTCAGCTTTGGCGGGCGTGCGGCGATGGTGGACCTTGGCAACATGCTTCTTGGGCGGAGGTGCCTCTACGGGCGGCGGAGCAGCCGGTGCCGGAGTGGCCCCGGCGAGAATTACGGGTTCCAGGTCGAGAGGCGGCATGGCGGGCAGGGTACTGACCATGGGAGCTTGCGCCTGCGGCGGCGGCAGCACTCGCTCCACCTTGCGATGGCAGCCAGCGATCGAAAACGTCAGCAGGAATGAAACAAAAAATAAGCGCCAGTACCGCATTCTTCCCCTGCATTTCTTCGACGGGCCAAACATCACTCCTGCGTCGATCAACCTGCGATTCGCTCGTAGACCTAGCCGGCACTGGTGCTAAGAATCGATTTTGGTTCCGGCAGGGAAGTCACTGGAAGCCGGAGGGTGAACTGTGTGCCAACATCCACCTCAGATTCTACTTGAACCGAGCCGTTATGGAGTTGCAGTATACGATAGGTCATCGCCAGGCCAATCCCGGTTCCATCCCGCTTGGTCGTGAAGTAAAGGTTGAAGATGCGGCTGAGGATCTCGCGCGGAATGCCACAGCCCTGATCCCGGATTCGCAGACTGGCTTCGTGCCCATGCTGCCGCAGTTCCACGTGCAGTTCTCCGCCATCTGCCATGGATTGCGCTCCATTCAGCAGCACATTCAACAGTGCTTGCTGAATCATATCGGCATCCACTCGAACATAGACAGGGGAGGCGGGCATCACGCTGACCACCTTGACGGACCGTTGTGCCAAATCCGGCTCCGCCAGGGTCAGTACTGTAGTAACAATCGAGCGCAGATCGTGCACGGCAAGATCGAGTTCCACGGGTCGGGAAAAATCGATCAAGGTCTGCACCACGCGGTCAAGACGGCGAATTTCATTGTGAATCACGTCCACGTGCCGCTCGGCGCTGCTATCGTTTCGAGCCAGTTTTTCCCGCAGCAGTTCCAGATGCACAACGATGGCGTTGATGGGATTTTTCACCTCGTGACCGACGCCGGAGGTCAGCCTTCCCAGGTCCGCCAGACGCCGCGATACCTCCAGCTCGTTCTCAATCTTGCGCATGGATTCGGTATCGTGCAGCGTCAGCAGGGCTCCCAGCGTGTCGGCAGGAGTCGTCGGGTCTTCACTATGAATAAAGTCGAGCGAGACCTGAATGCGGCGGCCTGTTTCCGTGATGACTTCTTCCTGCATCAACATCACTCGCGCATTGAACGCGCGGCGCACCACCTGGCCCAGCATGGATTGGCGATCGAAGATGTCGTGCAGCTCGACGCCGAGCATCTGCTGCCGCGTCATCCCCAGAAAATGCTCCACAGAATCGCTGACCATCACGGCGCGCGCATCCTGCGTGAACAGCATCACGCCGTCCTGCAGGTTTTCCAGCACCTGGTCGAGGTTTTCCTTTAGAGCAGTGAAGACTTCCTCGACACTGCGCATCCGCTGCCCGATGCGTTCGATCTTGCTGGAGACGCGAGAAATTTCGTCCGACTTCGCCAACAGCAGCCCCGACTCCGAGACCGGCTGCGGCTCCGCCAGCATGAATTGATCCAGGCGGTCGCTGATCACCTGCAGCGGATGCAGCGCCATGTTGGAGAGCAAGGCCGCCAGCACGATGGTTAGCAGCACAGACAGAACGACAATCACGAATTCCGCGCGCAGCCACGGAGCCAGCTGGCTGCGAAGAAATGTTGTGCGGACGCCCACTCGAACCGTCAGAAAGGGAGCGTGATTTCGGTCGAGGCGCGCATCGACCGCATAGACGGCGGGCGGCCCAAAGACGATGCGAAATTTCTGCCACGCGGTTTGTTGCTGCAAGGAGACAAAACTTGGCTGATTTGGCATGGCGTGACCCTGGTACAGGGGGTCCGTGGTGAGCAGAATTTTTCCATCACTGCCGGCGATGTTGATGTCGTAAATGGTCGGCTCGTAGCGAATAAACGAGGACAACATCAGGTGCAACGCGGCATCCTGCTGCAAGGCGTGCGCCACGGCGTCGTTGAGTGCGTTTGGATCATTGGGAGCCAACGCGACGTGCGCCATGCCATGCTCAATCGCCGCTCGCGCCGCCAGCATCACTTGCAACGCCGCGATGTCGGTGTGTCGATAGCTCTGCTGGATTCGTTCTGAAAGTAATTGCGACAGGTACAGAGCGGACAGCACGATCACCATGGCGGAAACCATCACGGTGATTGCCAGTACGAGCTTGAGGCGGATTCTCATGGCGGATGCTGGATTGGTTCCCTGGGGTGGGGCCGATAATTCACCCGGCGCTCAGTCTTATCGAGAAATTTCTGCGATCCCCGATGACCGCGTTCCCGCAGCCTGCCTGGGATTAGTCGCTGCTCTCCGCTGAACTTCCGTACTCCTTCAGTTTATTGTGCAGCGTTTTCAGGCTGATACCAAGAATTTCGGCAGCCCGTGTCTTGTTATTTCCCGTCGACTCCAAGGTGCGCAGAATCAGCCGCTTTTCCGCTTCGTCCACCGTGGTTCCGACGGGCATCTGCACCTGGTCGGAATCGATGACGGTGGAAACATGGGCCACGCCGAAACCCGGCGGCAAATGCTGGTGGCTCAGGACGCCGCTGCCGCACAGCACCACTGCCCGTTCCAGTACGTTGCGCAGTTCGCGAACATTTCCCGGCCAGTCGTACGACTCGAATTCGCGCAACAGGTCGGGCTCAATGCCGGTCACCTGGCAGCCATGCCGTTCATTCATGGCGCGAATCATGGAATCTGCAATCAGCGGAATATCTTCCCGATGTCCGCGAAGCGGCGGCATTTCAATATTGAAGACGTTCAGTCGATAGAACAGGTCGTTGCGCAAATGGCCGTCCGCGATCGCGGTCGCGGGGTCTTTATTGGTGGCTGCCAGTACCCGGACATTGATCTGCGTTTCCACCTTGCTGCCCAAACGCCGCAGCGTGCGATCTTCCAATACCCGTAGCAGCTTGGCCTGGGTGGCGATCGGCATTTCGCCAATCTCGTCCAACAGCAGCGTGCCTTCTTCTGCCAACTCAAAACAGCCGGCGCGCCGCTCCACCGCTCCCGTGAACGCGCCCCGCTCATGCCCGAAGATTTCGCTTTCAATCAGAGTTTCCGGAATGGCGGCGCAGTTGACCGCAATGAAGGGCTTGCTGCTGCGGCCGCTCAGTTCGTGCAGGGTCCGCGCAACCACTTCTTTGCCGGTGCCGCTCTCTCCGGTGATCAGCACCGAAACATTATTGGGTGCGATGCGTTCAATCAAGCGGAAAATTTCCTGCATGGGAGCAGATTTTCCGACCAGAGAGCCCAGCACCCCGGTTTCCTGCACCTTGCGGCGAACACTCTCGATCTCCCGCTCCGCCTGCTGTTGCGAACCGGCGCTGGCCAGCAGCCGTTTCAGTCGAATCGCGTCGACCGGCTTCTGGATGTAGTCGAACGCGCCCAGCTTCATCGACTCGACGGCGCTTTCGATGCTGCCTTGCGCGGTCAGCATAATGACCGCCATCTTGTCCTGCAGCTTCACCAGGTGCGACAGCAAAGTCAGACCATCCATACGCGGCATCTTTAAATCGGAGACCAGGATCGTGGGGTGCCAGTCCTGGATGCGTTCCAGCGCCTCCACTCCGTCTTCCGCCACATCCGTGGCATATCCCCAGCCTGAGATCAGTTCCGCCAAACCCGTGCGGGCATTCGGTTCATCTTCGACAATTAATACTCTTTGACTCATAAGGTTCGCGATTGCATTTGGGTGCCGGGTTTACGGGCGAATTATCGCTCCAACGGGCAATCCCATCGTGCTTATCCTGTCCTGTTTGTACCATGGAGCCCGGTTTGCCGTTTGCCGCCACCGTCCGCCCAGGCTGGCTCCCGGAACCGTCCCCTCCATGTATTCTGAAGTCTCATATGAATCACGAGATTTCCGTCCCAGACTTTCAGGAAAAGCTGAAAGAGACTGCCTCCAATCCCAGCGGAGAATCGCTCTATTTATTGGACGTGCGTGAACCGTGGGAAGCGGATTTGTGTTGTTTGCCCGGGGCTCGCCTGATTCCCATGGGTGAGATGCCGTCCAGAGCGCATCAGGAACTGGATCCCGACGCGCACATCGTCGTCTATTGCCATCGCGGAATGCGCTCTCTCAGTGTGGTATTGTGGCTGCGCGACCAGGGATTCGAACGGGTGCAGTCTTTGGCAGGTGGAATTGAAGCCTGGGCATGTAGCGTAGATCCGTCCATGGCTCGATACTGAAATACGCATCACCATGCACCTTCTACATTCCGAGGAATGCTTATGCCGACCGAAGCGCTCCAATTTGCACGCCAGAATCAAAGCCGATTTCTCGATGAGCTGAAAGACCTGTTGCGAATTCCGTCGATCTCCACGTTGCCCGAACATCGCGGCGACGTTCGCCACGCTGCCGAAGTTCTGGCGACGGAGCTCAACCGCATCGGCATGGAACATGTGGAGGTGATTGAGACCAGCGGTCATCCGCTGGTGTACGCCGACTGGCTGCATGCGAAAGGGAAGGCGACCTGTCTTTGCTATGGACACTACGATGTGCAACCGCCGGATCCGCTGGACGAGTGGACAACTCCGCCGTTTGAGCCGGCGGAGCGCAATGGCAACATCTATGCCCGGGGCGCGGTCGATGACAAGGGCCAGATGTACATGCACATCAAGGCGCTGGAAAGTATGCTGCAGGCGCATCAGGGTAAGCTGCCGCTGAATGTTCGCGTCATCCTGGAAGGCGAAGAAGAGGTCGGCGGCGAAGGAATCGCGCAGTTTGTCCGCGAGCATCCGGAACGCTTGCGCGCCGACTTTGCATTGATCTCCGATACGGAAATGTTTGCGCCGGATTTGCCGACGCTGTGCGTTGGACTGCGCGGCATGATCTATACCGAAATCGAGGCTCGCGGAGCTGCCACCGACCTGCATTCCGGCATGTACGGAGGCGCGGCTCCAAATCCGTTTTTTGCGTTATGTCAGGTACTGTCGCAGTTAAAAGACACCAACGGACACATTCTGATCCCAGGCATCTACGACGATGTTGTGCCGCCCTCCGCAGCCGAATTGAATGCCTGGAAGTCGCTGCCTTTCGATGAAGCCGAATTTCAACAGAAAGAAGTTGGCTCCTCCGCGCTGACCGGCGAAGAGGAATATTCCATTCTGGAGCGTCTCTGGGCGCGTCCCACGCTTGAAATTCACGGCATGCCCGGCGGCTTTACTGGCGCTGGCGCCAAGACCGTGATTCCAGCCAAGGCTGCGGCCAAGGTCTCGCTGCGTCTGGTTCCGGATATGGAGCCGCGCAAGATTTTCGATCTGTACAAGAAATACGTGGAATCGATCTGTCCCAAAGGCATCTCGCTCGATGTTCGACTGATTCATTCCGGCGATGCGATCGTAATCGGTGTCGACAATCCCTACCTCAAAGCAGCCACGGCCGCGCTGCACGAAGTCTTCAAGAAGGACACGGTCTTCATCCGCTCCGGCGGCTCGATTCCAATTGTCGGTGATTTTGAGCGCAGCTTGAAGATTCCATCCGTCATGATGGGCTTCGGACTCCCGGATGACAACCTGCATGCTCCCAACGAGAAATTCTGCATTGCAAATTTCCATCGTGGCATTGAGTCGTTGATTCGCTTCTTCGAGAAACTCGGTGGGCAGAAGTAGTGCACCCCGGCTCGCCCTCGGGCGGCGATTCTGGAATCACGATGATGGGCGTTCCCGCAGAAATCTCCGGGTTTGTTCTGGCTGGCGGTCGCAGTTCGCGGCTGGGCCGCGACAAAGCCCTGCTGCCGTGGCCTCCCAATGCGTTCGCCGAAGATGACAGCCAGACCTTGCTGCAGCACTCCATTGCGCGACTCCAATCTGTTTGCACCACGGTTTCTATTTGCGCCAACCGTAACGATTTTCCGTTCGCGGGAGCCGTCATTCCAGACGCATTGCCGGCGAGCGGTCCGCTGGGTGGAATCGTAGCCGCGCTGGATTATTCGACCACCGACTGGAACCTGATGCTGGCTGTCGATTTGCCTTTTCTCCCCGTGGAGGTGCTGCAGGCGCTCGCGGCATACGCACGTCCGCGGGAAGAAACCTTTGTCACCTCGCCTGCGTCTTCGCTGCAAACGGTCGCTTGCATCCTTCCTATGTTGGATGGATTGCCGCAGCCGCTCTGCGGGCTCTACCATCGTGCGCTGGCGCCAGGACTTCGAGCGGCACTGGAAGCTGGAAGGTTCAAAGTAATGGCCGCACTGCGACAAGCGTGTGATCAAGTTTCCGCGGACCTGGAGATTCAATGCGCAAGCCGAAGGCTTCGTATCGACCTGTGGGACGCGGCAGCTTTCGCCGCGACGCTGCCATCGGCGCCCGATCCCAACGAATGGTTCCTCAACATCAACACCCCGGAGGACTGGCAGCAGGCGCGCCAGCTTCGCTGCCGGTAATTCTCGGCAGCAATTCGCCCCGACTTCGGCTATCTTCAAAAGAATGGCAGATCGCACATCCACCCAGGTCCAGCCTTTCATCGCCTTCGAACATGTCTGTAAGCGGTTCGGCGACAACGTCGTGCTGGATGATGTCAGTTTTTTCGTGCTTCCCGGGGAAACACTTTGCATCATTGGACGAAGCGGCGTTGGGAAATCGGTGTCGCTGGAAATCATCATGGGATTTCTCAAGCCGGATGCGGGCCGCATCATTGTCAAGGGACAGGACGTCACCGACTTTACCGAGGAACAGATGCAGTCGATCCGGCGCGATGTGACCATGGTCTTTCAAAGTGGCGCACTCTTCGACTCTCTCACTGTGTTCGAAAATGTCGCGTTCCCCTTACGCCAGCGCGGCGAGCTGAGTGAAGATCAGATCGACCAAATCGTCAACGGCCTGCTGGGGATGGTCGGCGTCAGTGAAATGGCGCAAGGCCTGCCCTCGGACCTTTCCACCGGCATGCGGCGCGCCGTGGCCATTGGGCGAGCCCTGGCGGCGCAACCGGAGGCCATCCTCTACGACGAGCCGACCACCATGGTTGACCCGCTTATGGCGCATCTGATGGGGAACCTGATCCAGAAAGTGAAAGTCCAGCTGCGTCTGACCAGCATCGTGGTCACCCACGATATGCAAATCGCCGAAAAGCTGGCCGACCGCGTTCTCTTCCTGCACGAAGGCAAGGCAGAGTTTTTTGGCTCGGTAGAACAGCTGCGCCAGACGACCGACCCGGTCTTGCGAGAATTTTTGCGCCTGGACGAGCGCACGCTCCCCAACCCTGCATTGTGGAGATGAACTTTTTGTTGCAGGCGGCCGACTTCGGTAACCTATTCCGGTGGAGAAGTTTGTGGTCAGGTACCTTCGTTCCGGAGCTAACGTAATTTCATTGCAATCTGTCTCGCGACCATCTACCATCGTCGAAACGCCGGTTCGAAAAACGACGGGGTTACTGTTAGACGGGTTACTGTTATCTGTTACGCGGCATCCAACTTGAAAGCCGCACCCGGTAGCAGTACACGGAAGACAGGCGCAATCGGTTTGCTGATTCGATAATAATTCTTTGAGAACTTGAATTTTTAACTTTCAGTTCGCATTCAGGCAAGTGACCACTGCTAAGATGGCCCTGACCTGTCTACTTCTTCTTGATATCCTTTCGCTTTCCCTTCTGCCTGTTGTGGCGACTCACAAACGCAAGTAGAGAAGACACAGAATGGCTTCCCCTGATTTAAGTCATTGGTTTCCGGCTCGAAGTGCGGATAATTATGTCGAACTACGCCCCCGGGTGGGCGGGATCGGCCCCGCTGGCCGTAGCCCCTCCCGCACAGTAACGTTCCTGTGGATGGCGGTCGACATTCTTACCGTTGTGGTGGCCGCCGTGATGGCGACACACTTTCGCAAAGCCAACTTCCTTTCCTACTTCGACAATCGTGCTCCGCTAGCGGCGAATCCTTCCTCGCTACTGCTGTATCTGGCAGGGTTCTCGCTGATTTTGATCGTGATCAGTCGCGCCCACGGGCTCTATGGCCCCTTACAGGCGTTTAGCGGGCTGCGGGAGCAGCGGCTGACGGTGCAGACCTGTTTCACGGCCAGCTTGATCCTGGCCGGCGCCTTGTACTTCGGGCGCGCCGACTCCATTTCTCGCGCCGTCATCATTACCACCTTGGTCGGCACTACGCTGTTTCTTTGCCTGCGGCGGGCTGCCTGGCGTCTCACCTTGTACAAACGCTATGAAAAAGGCCTGGACACGAAGAATGTTTTAGTCGTTGGAACCGGCTCCCTCGGATTAGCGATTCGCAGCCATTTGCAACGGATTCGCCACCTGGGTTTCACATTCAAGGGATTTGTGCAGATTTCGCCTGACGGCACCGAGCTTGGGAATCTCTATCCGGATTCGCAGGCCGACGAACAGCCCATGGAAATTCTGGGGAACCTGCCGGAGCTGGGCGATCTGATTCGCCGCCACTTCATCGATGAGATTTTCGTGACCGGACCCTGCGAGAGGGGCGTGGTCAAGCGCCTGATTGCGCAAGCCAGCGTCTGGGGCGTCGACGTACGCGTCGTACCCGATCTGTACGACGGACTGGCCTGGAGCGCGCCGATTGAATATGTCGGCCAATTTCCGACCATGCCGCTGCATCGTCATCACATCCCAGTCGTCGGGCTGTTGATGAAACGATGCCTCGACATTGCTGTTTCCTCGCTCGCGTTAATCGTTCTCAGTCCGCTCATTCTCTTCATCATCGTCGCGATACGGCTGGATTCTCCCGGTCCGATTTTTTACGGCGCCGAACGCATTGGCAGAAAAGGCCGCACCTTCCGCTGCTGGAAGTTCCGTACCATGGTGGTCAATGCAGATTCTCTTCGCGAGCAGTTTAACCACAAGAACGAGCGCGACGGCGTCCTGTTCAAGATGACCGGCGACCCGCGCGTGACGCGGATTGGTCAGATTCTCCGCAAATACTCGCTGGATGAACTGCCACAGTTTGTGAACGTTCTCGCCGGCCACATGAGCGTGGTTGGACCTCGTCCTCCGCTGGCTGGCGAAGTCCGCCTGTATGAACTGCGGCATTTGCGCCGCCTCGAAGTCCTCCCCGGCATCACCGGACTGTGGCAGGTGCAGGCCCGTCAGGATCCATCGTTCGATCAGTACATTTCCCTCGACACCGCGTACATCGACAATTGGAGTCTCTGGCTCGATCTGAAGATTATGACGCGCACCGTCGGTGTCGTCCTCAGCGGTACCGGGACCTAGACCATTTCTCTCGCGCTCCAGACTGGCTGCATGCGCCGCAGACGACTCAATCCGCGTCGTTTGTCTCCGCCATTTTCGCTGGTTACACTAAGTCAGTGAAGCTCGCCCTGGCACAAATCAATCCAACGATTGGAGATTTCCTCGGAAATGTCCGCAAAATCGTCGAGGTAAGCCTGGCCAGTCAGCGACAGGGTGCAGACCTTGTGATTTTTCCCGAGATGGCGGTGTGCGGCTATCCGCCCGCGGATTTGCTGGAGAAATCTTCATTCCTGGCCCGCGCTCAGCAGGCTATCGAGGAGATTGCCGAGCAGGTCACCGCGCATCATCCCATTGCAGTTCTCTGTGGATGTCCCACCCCAGCCCCTTCCAATTCCGGCAAGCGCGTGATGAACTCGGCGATGTTGTTGCGCGATGGCCGTGTGGAATTCATCCAGTCGAAGATGCTGCTGCCGTATTACGACGTTTTCGATGAGCAGCGGTACTTCGCTCCGGCGGCGAAGCAGGTTCTGTATCAGATGGCTGGCGAGCGCATCGCCATCACGATCTGCGAAGATGCGTGGAACGACAAGAATTTCTGGCCGCAACGCTTATACCCGGTGGATCCGGTCGAAAACCTGATGCACCAGGGCGCAACCTTGATCGTGAATCTGTCCGCATCCCCGTACTATCGCGACAAGCGCGAGATGCGTCGAGCCATGCTGGCGGCGATCGCCCGTCGCCATCGTGTTCCCGTCGCCATGGTGAACCAGGTAGGGGGCAACGATACGCTGATCTTCGACGGAAGCAGTCTCGTGCTCGATGAACATGGCGACACCATCGCCCAGGCGAAGTCCTTTCAAGACGATCTTCTCATCGTCGATTTTTCTTCTACCCGCCGTGCCATCCCGCCTTCGAAACAGGAGGAAGATGCCGCCGTCTACGATGCGCTGGTGCTGGGGACGCGCGACTACGTGCGCAAGTGCGGGTTCTCGAAGGGGATCGTCGGGCTGAGCGGCGGCATCGACTCCGCACTGGTGGCGACCATTGCAAGCGAAGCTCTGGGCGCGGACAATGTGCTCGGCGTCGGCATGCCCAGCGAATATTCTTCGCAAGGCTCGATCGACGATGCTCGACAGTTGGCGCAGAACCTCGGCATCCAGTGGGAACTGATTCCGATCAACGACATTTTTCAGCAGCACTTGAAGGCGCTGCAGCCGATTCTCCAGACCTATCCGCCCGACATTACGGAAGAAAATCTTCAGTCTAGAATTCGAGGCGCGCTGCTGATGGCGTTGTCGAACAAGCTGGGAGCGTTGGTGCTGACAACCGGTAACAAATCGGAGATGTCGACCGGATACTGTACCCTGTACGGAGACATGGTTGGCGCTCTGGCGGTCATTGCAGACGTATATAAAACCTGCGTCTACCGGCTGGCCCGGTATGCCAATCGGGATCGGGAAATCATCCCGGAGAATACATTGATCAAGCCGCCATCGGCGGAATTGCGTCCTGGACAACAGGACACAGATTCGCTGCCGCCCTACGACGTGCTCGATCCGATTCTGGAAGCGTATGTCGAGCGGTATGAGACCGCGGAAGCCATAGTGCAGGCGAGTGCGCGGCCGCTGGAGATAGAACTGGTGCGGAGTGTTCTACGCATGGTGGAGCGCAGCGAATATAAGCGTCAGCAGGCGGCGCCGGTGTTGAAGGTAACACAGAAATCGTTTGGCGTGGGCCGCAGGTTTCCCATTGCGGTCAAGGTTCAAGTTTAACAATTTGATTTAACTATTTTGAGGAATATACATGAAAATAAAGTCGATAGTTCTGTCAGCTCTTGCGCTGACGATGATTCAAGGTGCCGCGTTGGCGATTGCCCAGCAAACGGCTCCCCCAGGCATGCAGGCACCCACCTCGCAGACGGCGCCAGCGGCTCCGCCCCTCCCCATGAACACCATTGGCCCTCCGGCGAAGATTGAGTTTCCGCCGGCCAATCCCAAGAACTTCACCGCGACCTCTCCTTCCCCTCAGGAAGTCAATTCCTTCCTGAAACAGATCTGGGGATACGATCCCAATCGCGTGTGGGAAGTCGTCGGAATCCAGACCACCCCGGTTGCAAGCCTGAGCCGAGTCACGATTCTGGTCGGCGAACAGGGAGTCTCCCATACCCCTTCGCCCACGGTTTTCTTTGTCATGCCGGATGGCCATCATGCGATTGCCGGTTCCGACGTCATTACGTTCGGCGCTCATCCGTTTGCCGCTGTCCAGGAGAAGCTGGAAGCGCGCGCCACCGGGCCGTACCGCGGTGCAAGTTCAAAGAATTTAATGTTGGTCGAGTTTGCCGACCTGCAGTGCCCGGATTGTAAGCTCGCAGCTCCCACCATGGACAAGCTGGCGACAGACTTTCCCAGCGCGCGAATTGTCTTTCAGGTTTTCCCGCTGTCATCGATTCACCCCGAAGCCGAGAAAGCCGCCGAATACGCCGTGTGTGTTGCCCAGCAGAAGGGAAATGCCGCATTCTTCCAGTTTGTCCAGGCTGTGTTTGACACTCAAGACAACCTGAAAACAGATGCCGACGGAACTCTGAAGGCAGCTGCAACCAAGGCTGGCGCGGATGCCGCCGCTGTGTCAACCTGCGCTGGAACCCCGGCTGCGGCGAGTGCTGTGGCCGCCTCGGTGGAACTAGGGAAGGATCTTGACGTGAATGAAACGCCCACCCTGTTTGTCAATGGCAGACCCGTGCCAGTGACAGGCGTGCCGTACACCACATTGAAGCAGATCATCGCCTATACCGCGCAGGAGGCAGCGCCCGCGGCGACGGCCAGCCACTAGGAAGTTGCGTGAGGGAAGATCGCCAAACCCGCGGCGCGGAAAGTAAGTTCAGAAATGATCTTTCTTCCGCGTCGTTGGAGTGCAGTCGCACGGCAGGTTTCATCAGATCGAGCGCCTGCGATCAATTCGCAAGTCCTTCCTGGGTATTGGCTCCATCGCGTGGGTCATAGACCACACGAATCAACCCGTCGCGATAATCAATGTCGACGATTAAATACCGCAGTGTCTGCAATCCGACAATGCCGGAGACTTCCACTCCGGATTCCGTGCTCAGGCCATCCATGTTGATCACGAGCACGTCTTTTAAAGGTGCCCGCAGGCGCGCAAAGTCAAGATCGACTCCGCCCTCGGTATAAAGGTTCGCAACCCGCCCGCTCAGACCAGTCAGGCTATCCTGCGTATCGGAATGCACACTACCGGCGCTCTTCGCCGCCGGCATCGAAAGAATGCTGACAGACGATCCTGAGTCCAGCAGAAACAGTCGCGGCTTCTTGTCCTTCAACTCCCCATTGATAAAAATCTGATGACCGACGCGCGCAAAAGGAGACCAGAGTTGCATCTCTGGGCCAATATAGCGGTCGACATAATGAATGGTTGGCGCTGAAGCGAGAGCCCCGTGGGTTGCATCCTGGGAACTGATCTCCGCAGACGCATTGCCGACGCCGCTTGCGTTCAGAGAAGCGCCATGGTCCGCATGCTCGCCGGGGATGGGAGGCAGTTGCGATAGCGTCATCTGGTGCGCAGGGAAGTCGAGCTTCACATGATAGTTTTCGAAAACATCCGCGCCGATCAGGCCATCTTTGCCGACGATGGAAGGAGTGTTCGAGACTTCCACCAGGCAATCCTTGAACTCGAGTGAGCCGATTCGAAGATCCGCTGCATAGGCCCAGAACCCGCTCATGGATTTCTGATCGCCAATTCCGGAAATCGTGTCGCTGGTCACCGGGACCAAACCTGCTTTCTCCGCGGTATCGCGATTCAGCAGGATCCCGGACAATCCGGTATCGAGCTCCAATTCAGCCTTCGCTTTTTGGTTGACGTTGATCTCGAAACCCATACCGTTGGTGCGATGGTAGATATCGGTTGCCAGGCCTTCCAATGGCAGCGATGTCTCGGTGACCGAATGCGAAGCCAGACGGCAGCCGCCATTCTTGACCGTAAGAGCGGCACGCAGTTGGCCTACATACTCTTTCAAGGAGCGCTGCTGATCCGCAGGGATGTCGGCGGTTTTTTGCAGATAGTCGTCGATCTGCTGGATGCGCTGCGGCAGTGGAAGCCGCTCAATCCACGACAAGTGAATGTCAGGATCGTCAGGTTCCAACTGATAGGCCGTGCGCAACTGCTCGTACCCTGACGCGCGCATCGACTCAATCCACAAGAGTTGATACCAGTCGTACCGGGTTCGCGCCAGACACGGGTCTAGCTTGAGGGAGGTTTGATACGCCTCGGCCGCCTCCGTCAGCCTTCCTTGGCGCAGCCGTATTTCTCCCTTGGCGGTGATCAGCGCCGAGCTGCCGGGATTGACCTCCAGGCTGCTTTCTGCCAGTCCCGAGGCCTCACTGATCTCACCTTCCTGCAGCAGACTGCGAATCTGTCCGGCAACCGCTTGCAAATTATATGGATCATTTCTTGCGGCGGAGAAGTAGAGTTCGAACGCTTTCGAGAAGTCTCCCTGTCGAAAGGCCACGGCGCCCGGATCCATGGACGGCTTCTGGATGGGACAGGTAATTTGTTGCGCTGGCAAAGCCGACGCGCACACCAGCCAGCCGAACAGCAACATGGCCGTGCCGATCTCCGCGCGCAACTTCATACCCATCCCCTCTTCAGAAGAATGCAAACAAATGGTGCAACCAGGCCAAGTCGTCCAATTTAGGGTGGAGAATAACAAGGAGCGCTGCAAGCCGCAAGAAACAAATGACGCTGAGTGAAACTTTGGATAGCCGCAAGCTATGAATATGGCGGATACCTGAAGAGAATTGAATCTGCTACACTCCTCTGTTTTGGCGGTAAAGGCTGAACCGTCGCGGAGAAGCGACAGAGAACAACTTTTCAATTTTGGGGGAAACAGGCTGTGCATGAGATTCGAACGGTGGGCGTAATTGGTGCGGGAACCATGGGCAATGGGATCGCGCATGTATTCGCGCGTAGCGGTTACCACGTCGTGTTGTGCGAAGTGGAGCAGCGCTTTCTGGATCGCGGCCTGGAAACGCTGCGAAAGAATCTGGAACGTGAGGCCGCAAAAGGGAAGATAGCCGCCGCCGACGCTCAGGCAGCGCTGGCCCGCGTCACCGGCGTCCTCGATCGCGAACGGTTGGCGGACTGCGATTTTGTGATCGAAGCTGCGACGGAAAAATTTGAAATCAAGAAGGCCATCTTTGCCGATCTCGACCGGATCGCTCGCAAAGATGTGATCCTGGCTTCAAATACCTCGTCCATTTCTGTGACGAAGCTGGCTAACGTCACCAGCCGCCCCGATCGCGTCATCGGTATGCACTTTTTTAACCCCGTTCCGATGATGAAGCTGGTCGAAGTGATTCGCGGCATGGCCACCAGTCAGGAGACCTTCGATCAGGTCCGCGACTTGGCGGTGAAGCTGGAGAAGACGCCGGTCGAGGTCAACGATGCGCCGGGATTCGTCTCCAACCGCGTACTGATGCCGCTGCTGAATGAGGCCATGTACGCCGTGATGGAAGGCGTCGCCACTCCGGAAGCGGTCGATGAAGTGTTCAAGCTGGGCATGGCGCACCCCATGGGACCGTTGACCCTGGCGGACTTTATCGGCCTCGATGTGTGCCTGGATATTATGCGCGTGCTGCAGGATGGCTTTGGCGATCCAAAGTATCGACCCTGCCCGCTACTGGTCCGGATGGTCGATGCGGGCTGGTTGGGCCGCAAGTCCGGTCGCGGTTTCTATCAATATTGAGTTGAGAATCGGTTGCGATGCCTGCCAGCTCATCTCCGACTCTTATCCGCTCCATGGCCGGTTATTTCACTCGCTCACAGCCGATGGATTGTGCCGAATTCGGGCGGAATTCACCCTTGCTTCAACCATGAAACGCGATACTCTTTTCATATGGTTCGTGTGACAGTTCTTGGCTCCGGTTCCAAAGGAAATTGCACAGTTGTCTCCACCAGCCGCACTCGTATCGTGTTGGATGCCGGACTCAGTTGCAAAGAAATCGTCAAGCGCATGCGCTTCAGCGGCGAAGACCCTGAAAAATTGGATGCCGTTTTAATCACCCACGAGCATCAGGATCACGTCCAGGGTCTTTCCGTGTTGGCGCGCCGTTGGAAAGTCCCGGTCTATGCCACGCAAGCGACCCACGCCGCATGGAAAGCATGGATCACTCCGCGAACCACCATGAGCCTGAACCAATGGTTGGAGGTTCGCCGCCAGCAGTACGCTGAGTCGATGAAGTCCGGTGTCTATGGAGAGAACGACCCGGCTGCCGGTTCGCCGCCGAGCGACACATCTGTGGACATCCCATCTCTGGCCGCCACAGCGGAAACGCACAACCAGTCGGAACTCGGCCCATCCGAAACCATCACAGCGCATCACCCCGAGGAAGGCGATTCTTCCAGCGATGTCGCCGCACTGCCAGATATGGAGGAGTTGATCCCGCCCGGCGATCCGGCCGGTTCCGACCCCGCCTATCTGCCATGTGTCGAGCATTTTCGTGCCGGCATCTCCTTCGACATCGGCGATATTCATGTGACGCCGTTTACCATTCCGCATGATGCGGCGGACCCGGTGGGGTTTGTCGTGCAGGCCGAAGGAATGCGCATCGTCGTCGCCACTGACCTGGGTTACCTGGCCCCGAACGTCCGCATGCATTTGCGCGGCGCAGATCTGCTGATCATCGAGTCCAACCACGATGTTGAGATGCTCCGCGACGGACCCTATCCCTGGATTGTGAAGCAGCGCGTGCTGTCCCGCGTCGGCCATCTTTCCAACGATTCCCTGGGAGAGTACCTTGCGTCCGAGTATGACGGCGAGGCCCGCTATGTCATTCTGGCGCATATCTCCGAGAGCAACAATCTCCCGGCCCTGGCTCGCAACTGCGCGGAACGCGCTCTGGAAGGCCGAATGGGGCTGCTGGCAAATCGAGTATTGCTGGCATCTCAGAACGAGCCGTTGGAACCAATAGACTTATAGGTTTTCGAGGTAACATTTTTCCGGTAATTCGCTACCGGTTACGTTACAATCAAGTCAATATATAGTGCGGTTGGTTGTAAGGGAATCGGGAGACTATGCGGAAAATCCGTTGTATCGACCCCACTGTGGGGGACATCCTTGCAGGATGGCGGTATGACATCTCCGGGCTCAACCCTGAAATGCGTACCGACTACGAGCAACATTTACGTGAGTGTCACCATTGCCACAGTCGCCAGCGGATTCATCGCGCGGTGGACGTGCTCTTGATCGGCACCTCGACAGTTGCCATTGGAGCTTTTGTCCTGGCCCTGGTGGTGCTGCACCGCATTGAACCGCTGCGAGATTGGGTGGTTGTGAGCCTGCAACTGCATCAACTGTCATTTGTCGTGAGCGTGGAATGGGTGGCGATCCTGGGTCTGTTGATCTCGCTTCTGGCGTGGATCATCGTGGCCATCATTACTCCAGCGCCAGTCTATCTCAGCCAGCAGGCACGTGCCCTCCAGGCGCGCCTACCGCAAGAGCTCCGCGAACGAATACCCAAACTTCCTGCGTAGGTCATCAGCCAGATCCGGATGTCAGATGATGCCGGCTCATTCCTGATTCGGTACAGTTGTGTCTTAGAAAGGAATCAGCCTCGCTCGCCGATTCCAGTGGGAACGCCAGCGTCAGCGTACCGATCAGCCCTCAATGCGTGACGCGGCGATTTCGCACTCATCCACACTCAAATGCAGTGCTTATTTTCTGGATAACTGACACAGCCGGAATTAGTGACGAGAGGGAGTTTTTCGGGAGTAATCTGGGGCGGATGATGTAAATTACTGAAATCGAAGATGCTCCTCTACAAAGCATCTTCAGCCTGACAGCAGTAAGCGTTCAGTTGATACCGATCACGCTGCAATCTGGTTGACGCGAATGAAGGCACAATCATCGAGAGCCGTTTTAGCCGGAGTGGTTTTGCTGCTGGCCCTGATGGCTCTGCTTGCGGACGGGGCTGCGCGGCGCGAATCCGTCACGTTTGACGAGGTCGCGCACATCGGGGCGGGTGTCAGCTATCTGCAAAAGCTGGACATGAGAATGAATGAAGAACACCCTCCGCTGGCGAAGGTGCTGGCTGCGGTTCCGCTCATCATTCGCGGTGTGCACGCCGATTATTCCCAGGTTTCGTGGACGTTCAGCGGCAGCGGATTGTTCAAGCAGATTCTCGGCGAATGGATCTTTGGCCAATGGGTGATTGCTCGCTGGAATGAGCCTCTGCCCACGGTCTTCTGGGCTCGACAGCCAATGCTGCTTCTGACACTTCTTCTGGGAAGCGTCCTCTTTCTGTATGGCTCCCGGCTGGGGGATCCGTGGGGCGGCCTACTTTGTCTTTGTGCCTACGCCACGATGCCCGTTATGCTCGCGTTCGGCCCATTGGTTCTGACCGATATTGCAATCACTTTGTTCGTCGTGCTGACGTTGTGGGCTTTTGCCAACATGTGGCAGTCCCCGTCGCGCGCCACGATCCTGCGGTTCGGCCTCGTCCTTGGTGGGGCACTGCTTTCCAAGTTTTCCTCGGGACTACTGTTCTTCTGTTTTCCAGCGTTCATCCTCAGCCTCCGCTGGCGTCCAGTACCGGAGCAGCCGGCAGACAAGGCGGAACTCAGGGCATGGCGTCGTTTGCGATGGGGAAGCCTGGCGAAGGGCATCGTATTGGCTGCGCTGGTTGTCTACGCCGTTTACTTTGTCCTCTCATGGAATGAGTCGACCGACTCTCTTGGTTTTCTCGGACACAACATGGCCGCCCTGTTCCTTCGCAGGGCGCTCATGCCACCGTGGATCTACCTGCGTGGCCTGGTGCTGTTCGCCTTTACAGGAAAGCCGCCTGCTTACATTCTGGGGCACTGGTACCCGCACGGCGTGTGGTTTTTCTTTCCGCTAATGTTCCTGCTCAAGTCGCCATTAGCCTTTCTTCTTTTGCTCGTTCTCGCGCTGGTCGTCGGCCTGGTTGCACGCTTTCGTCCGGAACGGCTGCACCTTGTACCCGAAGGATGGCGGTTGCATTGGCGGGCGCTGTGGGTTTTTCTCCTGGTCTTCAGCGGCGCATGCATCCTCAGTCCATTCCAGTTCACCATTCGACACTTATCGGTTTCCCTGGCGCTGCTGATACTCTTGCTGGCCCCGCTGCCGCGGGCGTTGCATCAACTGCGGAGTTCAGGCTGGCCTGCCGCCCGCGCCGGCGTCTGGATGGTGATCGTGTTAGCGCTGGCCTCGATTGCGACGGCCGTCCGCGCCTACCCGTACTATCTTCCATTCCTGAACTCGTTCAGCGGCGGCCGTCCCGGCTACGTGCTGGTGGGCGATTCCAATCTCGACTGGAACCAGGGCCTTCTCGAAGCCGAGAATTTCGTACAACGACGCGGTTTGTCCCACCTGTTGATCGATCCGTATGCGTTTTCGGATCCCACCGTGTATGTTCCTCAAGCGCAATTCTGGAATTGTCAACAGGCGGCTCCGGAAGATGGCGGCCAATGGGCCATCGTCTCCGCCAATCTGATTCAGGAAAGTCACAACTGTACCTGGCTGCTGCAGTTTCCACACCAAGCCCTGGCCGGTGGCAGCATGTATGCTTTCCAGCTCCCGAGCGTAATTCCTCCGGCCGGAGCTCCTGGCGGTCCACCGCTTCCTGCGAACTATCGCAAGTTCGCAAACCTTCCTTTTCCCGGAGACGTCCGGCTCATCTGGATCAACTGCATCCGCGATCCGGGACAACTCCAGCCGACCTGGGACCGCATGGCGGCAGTAATGCAGAAGCAGAATCAAGAAAGAAGCTCGAAAGCCAGGAAATAGCGGCCAACTTGGGATTACACCATCGCCGCACGCAAACAAACGCATGCAGAGTTGCCGACGGCTCATCGTGCGAAGCCCGACTGCGAGCAACACGTTAAATACTGCGGATGCGAACTGTTCCACTGGCCAGCGGTAGCAAATGACGGCCTGGCTCGCCGAGACAAGTAATGGACCAAACCCCACCACCGCCAACGAGTACATGCAGGAGTTACCGGAGAGCGTGAAGAAGATGGTCGGTTCGGTCTACACCATGCTGATGAAAGGAGGGGAGTCGCGAGAGAGTTTGAAGCATTTGCCACAAAAAGCCGCAAACTCTTCCGAGGGACTTGCTGTAAGTATTTGAAAGAATGGTAGGCACGAGGAGACTCGAACTCCTGACCTCTACCGTGTCAACCTCCCGCTTTGAGATAACCCCTGTCTTTACAAGGCCCTGGTCGCTCCCGTAGGTCCTGTAAGCTCCCCTGGAACAGGTTATTGTTCCCAGATTGTTCCCAGAAATTAGCTTTCTGTTCCCACGTTGGCGAGCATCGAAAGGGGACTTAATACTGCCAGACATCTCTGCGCCAAGAGAAATAAGCCGAGTGGTTGATGTGTTTCGGTGTGCACAAAGGTATCCTGAATCCTCCATATTGCTCCCCCGATCCGGCATCTCTGCTGGCCTGTTCTGCCTCTCAAAAATGAAGTCGACGAAAGGTCAGGGAGCGTGCATGAAGCGGGGCAGGCATTAACCCCAGATGAATTGATCCGTGACCTTGCCCAGCCAGAAACGAGCTAAAGCTTGCCGGAGAATACAACTGCACGGCAAATGCGTGTGGTAGCAGGGGGGCTGCACTGCCTCGAATTTGCTGTCCATTCCGTTCTGGTTGGAACTGATACGTACTGTTGCGTAGCTCGGTGGCTCCTCACCGATCTCTGGCCATGAGAAGGAGAATTGGCCTGGCAGCGTGAGTACCGTCGGCAGAACATGCACGGATGACGGCCGACAATTGCACCGAGAACCGCTCCTCAGAACAGCGCTCAGCGCCCTAGGGATCCAAAACTGGCAATCAGCCCCAGCAGAAGCGTTGGCTGTTGTTGAGTCGGCACCATTGCAGCCCCGCGCGGGAAAAAACCATTGTCTGAATGATCGAAGCGGAACTCGCTCCGAGCCGTAAGCCCCCGATGCAAGTTGTAGCCTGCGGTCAGCGTAACCTCCTGTAGGATTTGCGGAGTTCCACTCGTGAAGCCTTCGACGTCATGGAACCATTCATACCGCGGACTGACGGCGATCCGTGCTGTTGGAGCCCACTGCAAACTACCCGCGATTCCATGCCAAGTCGCGGTTGACGATGATCTCCTCTGATATCCGGCATCAACATTAACATCCACCTTAAGGGAGGGCCTAACGCTCGCCAGGAAGGTGACGTCATATAACCCACGTGGCCGGAGAGCGCCATCGACGTGCTCCGGGCCGTAGTAGTAATCCTGATATAGACTCCTTTTCAGAAAGGTCAGTTCCGAAGTCCCCGCTACAGTCCGCCACCCATTACCACCAAGGACGTGATTCCATCCATTCACCCACTGGAGACCAGTCTTCAGGTGTTCTCCCCAGGGTACTTCGCTTCGGATCCCGAAATGATAGTTGGGTTGCGCATAGACAAACAGCAGCGATCGAGAATAGTTCCACCCACTTAGCGTCTCAGCCGCCTCTATCCCTGCACTGGTCTGAAATTTGCCGAAATCAAGATCCAGGTCGTGTACTTGTTTGAATTTATAACTGGCGTACATCTGCAGGAAGTTTCGTAACGGGCTATCCGGCTCGTCCGCATCCACGAGCTTATAAAGATCCCCCGCCCCTCCATCGACTTCGAACCCAAGCGGAGCGGGATCCCTTGATAGTCCTGCCTCAGCCACGTTTAGGCGCGGCGTAGAGTTGTACCCATCGAATTCATGAGCAACATTCACATGGTTGCCAGGATGATTGTCATTCCAGCTGTAGTAGCCATCGAGAAGGCCGCTCAGCTGAACCCCGTGCCGGATGTTCAGCGGCGGCAAAGATTCCAATTCCGAGTTTTGGCACTTCGCTGAAATACAGCCGAAGAGCGCGACCGCCGTCACCGCCAGTACGACTATTCTTCTGTGACGCTTCCTCGAATGACTGATACACGGTCTCACGACAGGCTTACCGTCTGGAAGCGCCACCAGCGGCTGCCAGTACCAAAGTTGGATATATTGAAGCCACGACTGCTACTTTGAAGCATGCGTTGCTGCGGCCGCAGCCTTAAAACGTTCGAGGGAGGCGGGACTTTGCATGCCGTCTTCATACATTCTGAAGTCATATGCGGCCATGGCGTGGGTTTCTTCCGCATGCGTCGCGATAGCTTTGAAGGTCTCCGCCGACATTGTGGTATTAAGAGAATGATCCGGTCGCATTCCTATCCGCGCGCCCGAAACATCATTGAAATAACCCCAATTCCCTGACTCAGTCTGGAAGTTGGCGAAAGCATGCTCCCCTATAAACGGCCCCTCCGTATAAACGCCTTCAGCATCTGTCGGCCAACCGATCAGCGAGGACCCCTTAGGCGTTTCACCGAAATAAAAATCTTCGAAGTCTGTCATCCTTGGGGCGAAATGAAACATATAGGCACTATTGAAGGAGATAATCCTGTCGGGATTACCCGCCTTTAAGGCATTCGACAGCCTTTCGAAGGGCGCCGGATAGTAAACGCCCCCGTCATCCAGCATCCATCCTGACAACTTGTTTCCGTAACGCTCGCCTATTTCTGCGAATATATCAATGACCTTATTGATCGGCGACTCCTTGCGTGCATACACTCCATTGGCGGTAAGCGGAGCCGTCCAGAACGCGTCCCACCAGTCGGGGTTTGGATTAGGATCATGACCGGCGTGATAATAGAAGATGACCTCGATGCCTCTCTTCTGGCACTCCGTTAGAAGCGTGTTGAGGTAGTCGGTCTTACAGGTTCTTCCTTTCAATATGACGTCTATAGCCGCAATGGGGGCCGCGACATAGTACTCGCTGTAGGTGATGGACCACACAAGAAAGTCTGCTCCCTCGTTTTGAAGCCTCTGTGCGAAGCCTGCGTAGTCAAAGTTCGCATAGCAGTTCGGCCATGGGCTTCCCTGGCCTTTTGCATTACCGCCCCATTGTCCCCATTGGTACATCATGCCCATCGGGGTATGGGACATCCACGTTGCTCGGGACCGTGTTCTCGCTATGCGGCTCTTGATGGCTGCCTCAGCAGTCGTCGGATACAGTTCGAGCGAGAATAAGGTCATCTCAAATGCGCCTGTGGGAACAGAAATCGTCAGAGTGCTGTCTCCCTGCGGTATCGTGATTTGTCCTAAAGCCACTCTGTCAAGCGAATCACTGAGTAGTACCTTCTCAAGCGTGTCTCCTCCAACCTGTATCCTGACGGCTACTCCTTTCTGTTGCCCGATCAGCGCGTCGATATGATAGCTGCTTGTATCATCAGAGTGAATATTCCACCGCATATACTGGCTGTTAGAATTCCAGTCTTTTACAAAGGAATTTTTGACGTTATGCAGGCCGCCGTACGAAAATTTATGAAGACCTATTCCTCCCCAAATGGCATTGTTAGCCATGAGATAGGAGATATTATCGCGGAACAGATCGACCGTTTTACCACCTGTTGAATCCATGGCCGTATACCAGTCTGTCAGCGCAGCTAGCTGGCTGGCCCGCGGAAACGATTGCACCAGCCTCTTGGTATTCCGCGCGTCTTCCGCGGGGAAACTGTTGCGGTCACTGCTTTGGGGCGTGCCCGGCTGGGCCCCTTCAGTATCCGCGCGGAGTGGCTGAAACTCTGGAAACATGGTGCCGACAGTAATAGCTGCCCCCGCCGTCAATCTGAGAAAGTCGCGTCTACGCATAAGCTCCTCCCATGAGTAGTTGTCTGCTCCTGCTGTGGTTGAGGCCTGCTTTCAGGAGGCCATGGGAAATCGGGGGAAGCCCTCGAACACCGAGTTGCTTTTCAAGATGTAATAAATGGCTCCCCGGGTTTGCGAGTCACATGGCGATGTTGGCTTTGCCTCCGCTGCGGCGGTGCTGGACACCTGGATAGAACTTCCCCCGGAAAGGGTTTGTGGGGTGTGGCAATAAGCATCCAATACGCCAGCGCCGTGCTGACCAGTTTGTTGCTTTGCTCGGTAAAGCGCCCGCAATGTCCGGACACCAACATAGACCTTGATAGGGTCACAGGCGTAGTTTAGATGATGTAATCGCGGCAAGCTATTCTCAAAAATAGAACTTAACAGCCACTTGCAGCTGACGCTCTGTATTTGCGGTTGATGACACAACACCGAAATTCGGATCCTCAATTCCGTTATCGGGGCCGCCAAATATCACTTGGTTCAGCGCGTTGAAGGCCTCCCCTCTAAACTCTAGCCGCTTTGCGCCAGGTAAACTGAATGAGCGAAATACAGAAAAGTCAACGTTTTTATTCCAAGGGAAGCGCAAGCTGTTGCGTGGCATGTTTCCGAATGTGAATGGCGCTGGAATTGCAAACGCCGTGGTATTGATTGGGTTTATGTTGCTTGTGTTCGCGTGTGGATTGCCAACTATATCGGCCCGCTCGGCGCCATAGAGATTGTTTGTATTCGCGATGTTCGGGTCATTGGTCTGAACATCGTAAGGCGAGCCATTCGACGCGGAAACTATCCCGTTTATCTGCCAACCGCCAATCAGCACATTTACAACACCATTACTGCTTCTCCATATTCCGCCTTGTCCGAACGGCAGCATATATAGGAAGCTAGCAACAAAAATATTGGGCTGGTCAGTTCCAGCAACGCTACGATCAGCTGCAATATCGTATGGGTTCTGGACATCGCAAAAATTAAAAATCCCACCACAACCTTCGTCTATCGCCTTCGACCTGGTATAGGCGAATGTACCGGTCAAACCGTGGCTGGACTGGATCTGCGCCGACACCTGCAGCGCGTTATAGCTGGCCGTACCGATGTTTTCTGTATAGGGCTGAGGCAGGATATAAGGATAGGGGGCGCGTAACTGCGGATTTCCTGGGCCGGGAGTGGGAGCAGCATTCGCGGTCAGAGCATTCTGCTCATCTTCCGTGCGAGAGCCAACGTAGTTGATCGTTAGTGTCGCCCTTGTACTCAACTGACGTTCAACGCCAAAATTCCATTCGTCTGCATATGGATTTTTTAAATCCGGGTCTGTGTAGTTGGTTACGTTCGCAGCCGAAAATGGCGATGAAAATGGTTCGATCACTCCAGTGTTTCCCAGATTGAACGGATCAGTTGCAAACGCTGTTGGATACCCAATATTTAGATTGTTTGAAGTCCCGATGGCTGCAATATTCGGCCAGGTTTGCGTGAAGTTGGACTGGTTTTGCGTCACCCCAGCCCAGTTGTCGTAGAATCTTCCATAGCCCCCTCGAACCACTGTATTTGGCGTCACTTGATATGCGAAGCCCAGTCTGGGTTGTATGTTGTTATATTGATCATGGATGATCTTGCCATTTTTGGCGATTGTCACATGCGGCGGCAATACTCCTCCAGGGATACAGGGCGCTCCCTGAGTTGCCGAACATGCTGGTGCAGGGTCTTGCAAAATGTAGGTGCCGTTGTTGAAATCAAAGTCTCCCGTAATATCGCTCGCGTTTGAAGCAATTCCCTCTCGCGGATTGGTTGTCAGATCATAGCGAAGACCCAAGTTCACCGTGAGCTTATCACTTATACGCCATTGATCCTGGAAATATACTCCGCTGACCTTGCCTCCGTGCAGTTCGGAATAGATATTGGCGACCCCAGCATTGTTCGGTATTCCAAGAACCATTGCGGCCAATGCATCTCCACCATTGCCATTGCCATCCGCTGTTTGCGCGGCACCGAAGCTTTCATTTGATCCATAGTATGGCTGCGTCCAGCCGTCGGTAGCCATACTGGCACCAGCTTTCAATGTATGCCGCCCAACAACCTTCGTAAAATCGCCTTTGTACTCCCAGATATCCGAATAATGAAGCAGTCCTACAAAATTAGATCCTCCAAGGTACCCATTCACGGAAACCGTTGGGATGAGCGGGGCACCGATGCCCGGATGGTTGACGAAATAACTCGCGAAACCGGCTTGCTGCAGGAAATTTGAGGGAGCGTCAGTAAAACTTGGAAACATGTTGAACACAGCAGATACGCGACCGAAAGTTAACTGCAAAACTGCATTGTTCCCAAAGGTGTGTGTCCAATTCACGGCGGCATTATAATTGTTGCTGTCTGTAGTGCTCAACAATCCGGGGAAGCCACCACTGGATTGATCGGGCTGCCATGCTCTCGTATATCGTACAAAGATTCGATCATTGTCCCCAATCTGTTCATCGATCCGAGCGGAGAACTCATTCTGACGGATCGTAATAGGGGTTGTGTCGCGACCGTTAAAGGCTGGATTTCCAGTATTGATTGGTGCCGGGAACAAGCTTTTCGCGTAGTAAACCATAGTCTGATTGAGCAGATTTGGGGGAAGTATGTCACACGGTATTCCGGGTGCCTGGACCCCCAGACTGTTGACTGGCAGCGGGTTAACTCCCGACGCGTCGCACATGAAGGGCTGGACGAAGTATCCGCTGGCGTAAGTCGGATTCGGGACAGAACTGTAGGGGTTGAAAAGCTGTACCCCTTGGTTCTCTAAGTTGCCAAAATTTCCGCTGAGTTGTGCTGGTGTCGGAGTAAGAAAAAGGTTCTCGGAGGAAGTATCGTTTCGAAATCCTTCATAAGAACCGAAGAAAAAGGTCTTATTGCGGCCATTGTAGTATGGGAGCAGAACAGGCCCACCAATGTTTGCGCCAAACTGGTTTTGGTTCAGTGGCGTCCTCACAGGGTTGAAGTAGTTGGTGGCATCCAGCGCATCATTGCGAAGAAATTCCCACACATCCCCGTGGAATTGATTTGTTCCCGACTTGGTCACCAAGTTTACAATGCCACCCAACGTTTGACCAAATTGCGCTTCGTCATTATGAGATTGCACTTTAAACTCGAGCATGTCGTCAATAATTGGCTGCACAGCGTATGTATCTCGGATAGATCCATAGTTGTTGATCCCATCAAGCAGAAACATATTACTTCTATTGCTTTGACCGTTGATTGCGGGGAAGGTGACATTACCGATCGGATTTCCGATGCCACCGCCTCCAGCATTTTGTGACGGATTCGCCGTGCTTATTCCGGGCCCCAACAGCAGAAGCTCCGTAAAATTCCGCCCATTTAGAGGCAGATCGTTTATTTCTCTTCGTCCAATGACCATTCCGAGCTCGGCCGTTGCAGTCTCAATCCGTGTGCCCGCTGCCGAAACTAAAACGGTCGTATTAGAAGATCCGACTTGCAAACGGAAATTGATCGTTGCTGTCTGGTTAACTTCGAGTGTAAAGCTCGGTTGCTTGGCGGTATTGAATCCCTGCTTTTGGGCCGTGACCGTATAATGGCCTGGGGGGATATCTATTATGGAGTAGGTCCCCGTGGAGTTACTTGAAGCCGTTTGGTTTGTGCCAGTATCGACGTTCGTCAGCGCAATTGCAGCTCCCGGTATCACGGCACCGGAGGCGTCTCGAACGATTCCGCTCAGAGCGGCGGACGCTGTGCCGACTTGGGCTGATGCCTCTTTTGATATGCCGAGAAAGATCGCCACGGTCAACACTGCCAGGCTGAAAATTCTCAAATAGGGCTTGATTCTATTATTCATAAGAGGCCTCCGCCAAACATTCGCTACCGTAATGGATGAACCAATTTTACGGATCGGATGTTAGCAAAAGCGAAAGAAGAGTGTCAAGGAGTTTTTCTTTGCAAGCGTTTTTCTTTGCATTCGCAGGGTCGATCTCCGAAAAGTGAGACGCCAGACAGGCGGCAATGCTTTATATCAATCACTTATCGGCATCTGAAGTGCAGTGTGAAGAATTGGCTGAGAACCGCCACGTTTTCAAATAATTGGTCCGCCCATACATTTCAAATCGACCTGGAAGGGAACAACGAATCGGTCAAAGGGGCATGCGATTGAAGCCTATTTGGCTGGTGAAGCGGGGGTGCGTCGACGAACAAGTATTGAGAGATGAGCCGCAAGAACAAATCTGGATAACGACAACTCGACAACGAGTCCTTGGCAGGGGGCATTCTTTCGAGCAGGCGCGGCAGCATGGAATAAACCTGGTCGGGCACATGCTGTGGCTGAACTACGCTGAACTGATGGTGCGGAGTGGAGCTTCGACACCGAGCCAGCAGACAGCGCCGCCGGTCTTGTTGCACTTGACGAGCTCGCCCCGTGTGCTGGCCGACAATATACATGATGGAATTCGAGGTCGGCCGCAGCCAGCGGATACTCCTGCAATAAAAGGTCCTGGAGCCGCCGGACTGAACGGCGTTGCCGCACCTCTGGCGAGATGTCGCGGGACAACCCAAGTCAATCCCCAGATGCAGGCACGAGGCACCACCAAGGTCTGTGACCTAATGCTGGCAGCAAGAGTGTCTTGATATGGCCAAGATTTCAGAAAACGAGAACATTGCAATCGAGAAATTTTATTTGGAGGGTTGTGATCGACCCACGAGATCCCGGGTATCGGTAATGTGCTCCTGCATCGCGCGTCTTGCTTCTTCCGGATTCCGCTCCCGTATCGCGGTGTAGATCCTGCGGTGGAACATCAGTGGCTGATCCAGAGAGACGCGCGCGGAAAGCTGGCCCATACTCATGAGCAGCGTACGATGGATGCCTTTAAAGAGAAGGTGGCAAATACGGTTACCACTGGCTCGAAAGATCGCTTCATGAAAGGCGAGGTCCGCGTTCAGGCGCTCGCTGGTGGTCTTGCTGCGCTCCATCGAAAAGATGGCATTGCGCAGCGCGGACAAGTCCTCCGTGGTGGCGCGTTCGGCGGCACGCGCGGTGAGTTCAGGTTCCATCATGAGGCGCGTCTCAAACAGCTCATGCTGTGAAAGGTCATCGAGAAGCACCAGAAAATCAATCGGCTCATTGAGAATGGTTTCAGCGCTGGAGCTCAAATAGGTACCGTCTCCAACATGCTGCGAGAGGACGCCCATAATCTCAAGCACTTTTAGCGCCTGCCGGACTGAGGCGCGATTGACGCCAAACTCCCTGGCCAACCCGCGCTCGGGAGGGAATTTGGAGCCGGGGGAAATTGCGCCTGTGGCAATCATGCCTTTAATGCGGCCGATGAGCTTCGCTGTAATTCGCGTATCCGGTTTTGTGCGAGTTTCGTCAGTCGTGCGCGGCATTGGCATATCCTCAACTGGCAATACGGCCAGCATGTCGATCCATTTTACAGCGAAAGAGGGGGAACAAGGTCTCAGGGTCGATTGGCACAGCATTTCGTCGGATCCTAAAGCTGGCAAATGCAGCAATAATTTACACACATTTCTTGACGCCTCCAAAGTCATTCCATATAATTCGTAATCATTGTGGCTGGACCAATTCATCGCCCAACCGGATAGGACTGAAATGAAACAGGTTGTATTGGAAGCGCCGGGGAGATTTACAGAACGGGAAGCCCCAATCCCGACGGTGTCCGAGGGGCACGCTCTGGTTCGTATGGAGAAGGTAGGCGTATGCGGGAGCGACTTTCACGCATTTACAGGGCACCAGCCAATCTACACCTACCCTCGGATTATAGGCCATGAACTGTCGGGAGTCGTCGTGGAAGCACCGGCCAATGACTATGGTATCCGCGCCGGAGATCACTGCGCCATTGAACCCTACATGAGCTGCAGAAAATGCCGGGCATGCGCAATGGGCCGGAACAACTGCTGCGAACACATCCGGCTCCTCGGAATCCATGTGGACGGCGGTTTGCAGGAGTATCTTTCCGTACCCATTGGTTTGCTAAATAAATCCAGTCGGCTGTCCCTCGATCAGCTGGCGCTGGTGGAGACGCTTGGCATCGGTGCACATGCAGTCAAGCGCAGCGGATTGAAAACGGGCGAAGAGGCTCTTATTGTGGGCGCTGGACCGATTGGAATCGCTGTGGCGCAGTTTGCTTCCGCACTGGGCGCCAGGGTTCACATGGTTGAGAAGAGCGAGTGGCGCAGGGCATTTGTGGAACGTATGGGGTACACGTCATCCCTGACCGCAGAGGGGCGGCAGGCCGATGCTGTATTCGATGCCACCGGGAACACCGTTGCGATGAGCAGCAGTTTGGCTAATGTGGCGACGGGAGGCTCCCTTATATTCGTCGGGTTGACACATGATCCAGTCTGCCTTGACGATGTGCTCTTTCATCGTAAAGAGGTGACGCTGCTGGCCAGTCGCAATAGTGTCGGGCTGTTCCCGCAGATTATCCGGCTGATTGAAGAGGGTAAGATCGACACATCGCATTGGATTACTGATCGCCTGAAGCTTTCCGAGGTTGCTTCGCAATTTCAATCGCTGACTACAAGGCAGACGTTGATCAAGGCCATAGTCGATGTGAATCGGCACGAATAGCAGGCGTCGGGAGAGCAGTGAATTTGTATAGGGCAGGGTCGTGGGGGGGCGGCGAGGCCGAGGCTGCTGATTCATAATAACTCCTGCCTAAACGATCTGTAGGTGCTCAATGTGTGCTACTCCGTCGCACACATGAATCGGGATTGTGGCTGAGGCTCGACATTCACCGTCCGCTACGCTGACATACCGCACGGTAATTGCAGCCAACCGGCTCCTAATAACAAGAAGGATCAAACAAGTATCCGGCTGGTTCAACGCGAATCGTGAAAGATATCGCATCACTATATTCGGCGTTAAGAACTGAGCGTGTGGCAAGCGTGGCAAGTGTGGCAAGTGTTGACGGCGAAGGATAGTTGCCTTAGAATCTGTCCGGGAAATATGGCTGAACCAATTTGTCTCTCCCTGTTCAAGGACCTGGCTGTTCTGAGCCGCCGACTGGCAACCAAAAGGGAAGGTGTGTCCGAATGCATTCACCTGTTTTGGGATTCGCATTGGTTTTCATCGCCGCGGTCGCTGGCGGAGGCCTTGCGGTTCCGCTGAAGAAGCGCCGGAAATTCGAGTTGGAAAACATCTACATACCCTCCACCCTGGTCATGATGTTGATCCTTCCGTTTGTCATGGCCGCGTTCGTTACGCCGAACTGGCCGGAGGCCCTGCATGCGGCCGGCGCAGGAGCCGTGTGGAAAGGTGCCGCATACGGATTCGGATGGGGCGTGGGCTCCGTAATGTTTGGCTATGGCGTCACCATGGCGGGAATGTCGGTGGGCTTTGCAACCATCATGGGGATTAACACTGCGGTCGGTTCCCTTCTCCCGTTCCTGGTAAAGTCGCCTGCCGATCTTCTCACGTCGGGCGGGCGGGTGATTTTGCTTGGCATCGCAGGATGCGTCGTCGGGGTGGTCGTCTGCGGCAGGGGAGGCTTTCTGCGGGAACGCCACGCGAGTGTCAGCGCTCAACAGCGTGGATTCGGTAGAGCCCTGCTGGTCTGCGTGGTCTCCGGCCTGCTGAGCGCGTGCGCGAATCTTGGTTTTGCCTTTACAAGCCAGGTCGGCGAAGAAGCCAAGAAGCTCGGAGCGAGTCCGGTCTTCTCCACGTTGGCCAGTTGGTTGCCCGTCTTCTGGGGAGCAACCGTCGCACTATTGCTATGGTTCGGCGGCTTGCAAATCAAGAGAGGCACATGGCGAAAGAATTTCGGGCCAGACGCCGCGCACGACTGGCTTATGGGCGTGTTGATGGGAGTCATCTGGTTTGTTGCCACGATTCCCTATGGCATGGGTGCCTATTATCTCGGACGTCTCGGCACTTCTGTCGGGTGGGCCGTGTACATGGCCTTCACGCTCCTCGTTGCCAACATTTTCGGATTTATCACCCACGAGTGGACGGGGGCGTCGGTTCGTGCCCTCCGAACGCTATACGCCGGACTGTCGATTCTAATTGCGGCCATCGTGGTGCTGGCCGTCGGCAACTCGATGACAGGGCATTAGTCTCTACGGAAAGGTGGTACTTCTCTATGCAGTACAATTTGCTCGGCAAAACGGGACTGAAGGTATCCCGGCTCAGCTTCGGAGCATCGTCGCTCGGGGCCGTGTTTCATCCCGTCGACGAAACGGAAGCGATCGCAGCGGTTCATGCGGCGCTCGATTGTGGCATCAACTATTTCGATGTTGCGCCAGCCTACGGGGGCACGCGGTCTGAGACGGTTCTCGGCAAGGCCCTGCGCGGCGTTGCTCGCGACAGTTACTCTCTCTCCACCAAGGTCGGCAAGTACACAGACCCTAACAGTTACGGTAACGACACACTGGATTACTCGCGAGCGCGCATCCGGGCTTCACTGGATGAGAGCGCGGAGCGATTGGGCGTCGAGTATTTCGACATCATTCATATCCACGACATTGAGTACCAGAATAGAAAGCATACCGAATGGGCTTTGAGCGAAGGATATGAGGCGGTTCAGGAACTGAAGCGGGAAGGCCGGATTGGAAACGTGAGCTTCGGCATCTACCCCATGGATTTGTGGAAGCGGATTTTCGCATCTCTCGATATCGACGCGGCGCTCGTGCATAATCACTACTGCCTCAACGATACCCAGTTGCTCGATTTGCTGCCCATAGCCAGGCAGAAGGGCATTGGCATCGTGAACGGATCGCCATTCGCATCCGGCCTGCTCACAGATCGGGGTCCGGCTGCATGGCATCCTACAAGCGCCGAAGACCAAAGCTGCTTCCGTTCCGCTGCCGAGTTTTGCCGAAGCCAGGGCACTTCGATCAGCAAGCTCGCGTTGCAGTTTTCGAGCCAGAATCCAGAAATACCCACCACTCTATTTAGCACCTCCAAGGCTGAAACGGTGCGCCGCAACGTCGAAAGCCACGAGGAACCATACGATACGAATCTGGTGGCGAAAGTTCGGAGAATTCTGGAACCAGTCCTGAATAAGGAATGGAGTTATTAGTTGACGATCGACGCGCATCATCACCTATGGAGGTATAACGACCGTGACTATGTCTGGATGAGCGACGAGATGGCCGCGCTCCGTCGCAATTTTCTTATCCCGGAACTTGAACAGGTGATGCGCGAGTCAGGCGTCGAAGGTACGGTCGCAGTGCAGGCTCGACAGACGACAGAGGAAACGGAATGGCTGCTTGATATTGCCGCGCACCATCCATTCATCCTCGGAGTGGTCGGATGGGTGCCACTCGCAGAGTTCGATGCCGGCCCTATTCTGGACCGCTTCGCGCAACACTCCCGGCTCAAAGCTGTACGGCACGTCCTGCACGATGAGCCCGATGATTTCTATATACTGCGCGATGATTTCAACCGTGGCGTCAACATACTGCAAAGCTACGGCCTAGCTTATGACATTTTGATTTTCGAGCGCCATTTACCGCAGACCCTCGAATTTGTGGATCGTCATCCCGGACAGGTCTTCATCGTCGACCACATCGCAAAACCGCGGATTCGAGACGGTGTGCTTTCGCCTTGGCGGAAGCGAATGGAAGATCTCGCGAAACGCGAAAATGTCTATTGTAAAGTTTCCGGAATGGCCACAGAGGCTGATTGGAAAACTTGGACCACCGACGTCTTGCGGCCTTATTTTGATGTCGTCCTGACCGCCTTCGGCCCCAGGCGGCTTATGTTTGGCTCTGACTGGCCGGTGCTGACGCTCGCGGGGGAATACAAAACCTGGATGACTACGTTCCGATCCTTGATCTCCGAGTTATCGCCGGGCGAGCAGGAGAGCATCTGCCGGGGTACGGCAATCGCCGCCTACCGACTCTGAAGCCAAAGGCTGCCGATCAAGGGGGCCAGCCATCACCGCGTCAGATTGTGAGCAAGCGAAAAGCGCACGGGCTAATTCCGTCGTAGTGCAAGGGCAGCTCCGTATCCCCAGATTCATAGACCGAATTAGTGTTCAACGTGCGCGCGTGCGCGCTTCAGTGTTGACGCAGCCTCATTACGCGGTACAATTGGTACGTCCATTTACTAATATTATGCGCAGGCGCGAATTTCTAAAAATGACAGGCGGCGCGGCCATTGCGGCTGGCGGCATTCTTCCTGAGATTCAGGAACTCCATGCAGAAGCGAAAACGGACCAGCCACCGGCACCCAATAGCAATGAGTTTTATGTGTCGCCCGCCGGAAATGACCAAGGTCCGGGAACGGAGACACGACCTTTTGCAACGCTTTCGCGAGCGCAACGAGCTGCGCGAGAAGCCAAGCATCGCAATAGCGGGCCTATTTATGTCAGGATTCGCGGAGGGTCATATTATCTCCAGTCGCCTCTTACTTTTGAATCGCAGGATTCTGGTACTCCCGCTGCTCCGGTGATGTATGCGGCTCAGCCTGGGGAAGACGTTGTGATCAGCGGTGGCCGATCATTGTCTTGCCGATGGACACCTTACAAAAATGGAATTATGAAAGCTTCGGTTCCCACAGGACTGAACTTCACCCAGATGTTTGTGAACGGTAAGCGTCAGATTCGCGCGCGCTATCCAAACTATGATCCGTCCCACCCGGGCAAGTCTGGTTACCTGCAGGCTGCGGGATCGATCCCACATGATGCGCCGGACCCTTACGCCGGACCCAATGCTGACATGACTTTCTCTGGAGAGGCGCCACGCGGCGTACGATTCGATCCCGCCACATTTACTAGCAAGCGCTGGTCGAATCCCACAGATGCAGAAATCAACATTTTTCAGGAAGCCTACTGGGGAAATTTGCAGTGGTGCCTGAAAGGCATCGATCACAAGACGCAATCGATTTGGTTCGGCGAGGGCGGCCAGCAGATTGGTGCGAAGTGGGATAAGAATCCAGCCAGAGTAGGCAGCCAATCGCGGTATTTCATAGAAAACGTCTTTGAAGAACTCAATTCTCCTGGAGAATGGTTCCTCGATAAGCGTCAAAATCTCCTCTATTACTATCCTGAACCTGGAGTTGACCTCAGGACTTCGCTGATTGAGGTGCCGCAACTTGAGTCAGTCATCCATTTTGCAGGCACGCAGGAAGCGCCGGTCGAAAACATTCAGGTAAAAGGCGTGCGTTTTATGCACACCTTGAGCACTTATATGTGCCGATACGACGTACCATCCCTCAGCGACTGGTCCATTCACCGAGGCGGAACCGTTTTTGTCGAAGGCACACGACAGTGTTCCATTCAGGATTGCTGGTTCGATGCTGTTGGCGGGAACGGAGTATTTGTCAACAATTATAACCGCGAGTTTTCTGTCACTGGATGTAAGTTCACCGAGACGGGCGATAGCGCGATGTGCTTTGTTGGCGACCTGGAAAAAACCAACGGTACCCAGCGGGCGTTTCCATTCGAATGTGTGGCCCACAACAATCTGGTGCATGACTGCGGTTTCTACGGCAAACAAATCGCCGCTATCTACATCTCACGGGCGAAACGAATCACAGCCAGCCACAATCTGATCTATAACATGCCACGCGCCGCCATTTGCATTGGGGACAGCACATGGGGTGGCCATGTCATCGAGTACAACCACACCCACGATACTGTTCGTGAAACCGTCGATCATGGCCCCTTCAATGCATGGGGACGAGACCGCGCCTGGAGTCTGGCGCAGTCCCATGGTCCATACACTCCTGATCGCAGCATAGATGCTTGGGATGTGCTGGTGGACGCAATGGAGCCTGTCATTGTGCGTAACAACTTTTTCAATGAAAAGTCTGGTTGGGGACTCGATCTGGACGACGGTGCCTCAAACTACAAGATTTATAACAACATTTCCGTTGGGGGCGTCAGTATGAAATGGCGCGAAGGTGCTTACCGGGAGGTCTACAACAACATCTGGTACATGTCCAAAGCCGCTCCATGCTTTCACGTAGGAAATAACTACAACCATGATCGCTACTACAGCAACATCACGGTCATGGATCCCGGAGAGACAGAATGGCCATCGGGATGGCCATGGTGGCCACAGATGTTTCACTCGGTGATCGCTCCGCCGGCAACTGGGCCGTGGTTTCAGGAAGTGGATCAGAATTGTTTCTACTCAACCAAGGGGGAATTTCAGGCGGTCGTGGATCAATTGCGCTCGGAAGACGGCAAGCGAAACCCGCGCCGCTACAACCTCAAAGAGTGGCAAGACCTTGGATTCGATCGAAATTCTGTTTTTGCCGACCCTCTTTTTGTCGACGCTTCGAATTACGACTTCCGGGTGCGGCCTGAATCGCCTGCGCTCAAACTAGGTTTTGTCAACTTCGAGATGGGCACGTGGGGACTTACCAAGGAGTTTCCTGAAAAATGGCTCTCGAAGGACTCAGATATTCCACACCATGGGAGGACTTGAATATGAAGCGTGTCTCTATCCCTCTTGTCGCAGCCGCGATTGCGGTTCCGGCTTTCGCTTTGGCAAAAGGCATCCACCGCAGGCCAATCCAGAGAATCGGAATGGTGATCGGCATCAAACCGGATCGCATCCGCGCGTACGAGGCATTGCATGCCGCCTCCAACCAAGGTGTACGCGACTTACTGGCTAAGTACAACATGCATAACTTCTCTATATTTCTGGAGAAGCTTAAGGATGACCAACACTACCTGTTTGGCTACTACGAGTACACCGGCGACGACTATAGGCGGGATATGGAGAAACTTGCTGCCGAGCCGCGCAATCAGGAGTGGCTGTGCGCGACCGATCCCATGCAGATTCCATTGCCCGGTGAGCGCTCCTGGTCGATCATGCGCGAGGCATACCACAACCCGTAAGGATTGCTGGGCAACTTCGCCGGCCGCGACGAATGCAAGCCGGTCTCAGCGGACACGATTCCATTCGCTCCGTGCACTTCCAATATGCGGTAGAGAACACCAATCCATGACTCACGAGGAAACGATGACTACCACTTACAATCGACGCGATCTCTTGAAGGGCGGCATCGCCCTCTCTGCAGGCTCCTTGGTCAGCCCTCTTGCGCTGGCCGCAGACCACAAGCGTAGGCATGCAACCGGCGGGAGCGGACCATTTCAGCCTTCATGGAACTCTCTGCGCAACATCGCTGTTCCTCCGTGGCTCAGGGATGGTAAGTTTGGTATCTACACGCATTGGGGCATTTATTCGGTTCCTGCGTATGGAAAGAACGGAACCTGGTATGCCCATAACATGTACACCAACCCGGACTCCGACGACGCAAAGCATCAGATAGCCACCTATGGGCCGCTGGAAAAGTTCGGCTATAAAGACTTCATCCCGATGTTTACGGGTAGCCGTTTCGACGCTGATGAGTGGGCAGAGCTATTTAAAAACGCGGGCGCCCGCTTCGCCGGTCCGGTGGCGGAGCATCATGACGGCTTTGCGATGTGGAACACGAAATACTCCCAATGGAATGCCGCAAAGATGGGGCCGAAACGCGACGTTGTCGGCGAGCTCTCGAAGGCTATCAAACAGCACGATATGAAGTTTCTTACCGCATTCCATCACGCGGAGCACTGGTTTTACTTCCCCACCTGGGACAAGCGGTATGACGTTGGCGATCCTAAATATGCCGGGCTTTACGGCGAAAGTCATGCGCCAGGTGCATTGCCGGATAAGAAATTCCTCGATGTCTGGGAAGGAAAGCTCATCGAGGTCGTGGATAACTACGGGCCGGATGTGGTGTGGTTCGACTTCGGATTGGAGTTGATCCAGGAGTGGTACAAGAAGAACTTTCTTGCCTATTACTTCAATCGGGCTGCAGCGTCGGGCAAGGAAGTAACAGTTACCTACAAGAACCACGATTTTACCCCTGGAGTTGGCATTAACGACCTGGAACTCGGGCAGGAATTGAATATGACCTATTCCGAATGGATCACGGATACGACAATCGATGCTGGCAGCGGATGGGGATATGTCAAAGGTCTTGGGTTTAAGTCCGTCAATGAATTAGTGACTGGACTAGTGGACCGAGTGAGTAAAAACGGCTTCCTTCTGCTGAACGTTGGACCGAAGCCTGACGGCACCATTCCGGATGCCGCAAAGGAGCGGCTGCGCGGGATCGGAAACTGGCTGCGAATCAACGGCGAGGCGATCTATGGAACAAGCCCGTGGCTGGTGGCTGGGGAGGGCCCCACACAGTTGAAGAAGAGCGGAGCGTTCAACGAGAACAATGCGCTTCAATACACCCCGCAGGACATTCGCTTTACCTGCAAAGACGATTATCTGTATGCCACCGTCCTTGCCTGGCCTGGAGACAGAGCCTTTATTGGCAGCCTGGTGGCGGAGAAGGGCCGACCGTGGGCTGGATTATACCCAACGGAGATCGAGTCGATCAAGATGCTCGGCAGCGATGAGCCGATCAAATGGGAGTTCACGCAAGAAGCTTTGGTACTCACAACACCAAAGGTAAAGCCATGCAAAGATGCTTTTGTGTATAGGATCACGCTGAAAAAGCCACTTTGAGTGGAGTCCGTCGGGCAGCAGGGCGTGGCGACAGTTCCGCCGCCTCCTTCTGGATAAGAACAAAGGCGCTGCAAGTGGTTGAGGCGAACCCTGTTCATGCAAATAGGTGAAGACCGCCTTTGCGCCAGATGTATTTCTTCTTCAGCAAGGAGTGCTCTTAAAATCTCATATCTACTGCATTTTGGCGATTGTATTATGGTGACCCGCCGCTAAAGATTTTTGAGCGCTATTTTCTTGACGTTGATTGTGGCCCTGATCAGCGGTTTTTACCCATGGCCCTCCCTCCGCCAGACGCCAGTGGAGAAGGTGCCGGATTTAAGGAGTGCTGGCGAAGTGAGTTTCTGTTTCCGTTCCGTAAGGTATATGGTCTAGCAAATATTAATGTTGTCATCATGACGTATGGTCTGCTCTCCGCGCTATTCGGCGACGATATCTGGGGTGAACTGTCTCGGTATGCGCTGGCTGTATTGTTTGCGGTCATCACGTGGAAGTATAGCTGAACCAAGAGGTCTTCAATTTGACAGAGATGGAACCAAAACGGATACGACAACTTCAGCCATAAGGGCCGGAAGCGCCAATATCCCCATCCATGTTTTTTGCCGCAGGGACAGGATGCAGGACGACGTTGCCATTTACGATCTGAAGTGCGTCATTGTAGTAGCGCAGGAAGGGAGTCTGTCGCGCGCGGCCACGCGGCTGCATACGACACAGCCCGCACTGGGCCGCAGAATCCACCATGTTGAGGCCGAGGTCGGCGTGAGGCTCTTCTATAGCTGGTACGGAGGGGTTCAACTGACAGAGTCTGGCAAAGTCTTCGTCGAGGAGATTCTCAAGTCGGTCGACCACTGGGAGCGGGCGGCGCAACGAGCGCGGAATGTAGCGCATCATGAAGACGGTCTTTTTCAGATCGCATATTCTTCCTTTCTGAGTCCGGAACTGCTGGCAATCGTCTACGACCTTCATTTTGATCGGCCCGGAGATCCGGTCATCCAGCTGACCAGTCTGCATACGATGGGGATCATTCGTGGTGTGCTGGAAGGGCAATATCGAGTTGGCATCGGCTATCTGCCAAACAACTATTCGGAACTTGAAGCGCGAGAACTTCTCGACGAAGACCTGATGCTCTGCATCCCGGCCCAGCACCGGCTCTTTCATTTTCCTTCCATCGCTCCGCAGGATCTCGAAAAAGAGCCGCTCATCGCGATATCGGAACATGCTCTTCCAGAGGTCCACAAAGAGATAGCCGCCTATTTTGAGATCCTCCGCATCGACCTGAACGTGATCGCGCAGCCCTTTACCTTCCACGAGGCGATCCATATGGCTTTGGGCGGCAAGGGCATTGCGATGGTGAGCAGCGGATGGTCGCAGTTAACGAAGAAAGGGATTGCATTTCGTCCGCTAGCGGATAAATTGCTGACGATGAAGACCGGCGTCTTCGTGCGTCGGGACAACCGTACCACAATCGTGAACGATTTTCAGAATTTGCTGTGGACAAGAACGGAAAAGCTCAGAAATGAGCGGCAAAAGCTGGCTCTTAATGTACGTCAGGAACCTGTCTGAGATGCAGGCAGGCGGATGAAACATTGCACAGTAACACCACCAGATCGCTTTGGAGGACGGTCATGCGCAGACTCGTTATGTTTTCACTTGCCGCTTTCTTTCTGCTCGTCGCTTGCAACGACATCAGGAAGCCGAGTGACGCTAATTTCACCAACGCGATCAATCGTATCTTGCGAAGCACGGCCAGGCTTGTGCGTCCATCGGTCAGACGTTTCCCATCGAGGTGCCTGAGCCCGAACAAAAGGACCAGTATGGGATTGCGCCGGAAATGGCCGCTTTGGAGCAGACAGGACTGGTGCATGGGAGCAATACGATAGCGGCTGTTCACGGGATGCTGGATGGACTGCGAGGCTCAACTCCACCGCAACCTGTGAAGCGATATGACCTGACGGATGAGGGGAAGAAATATTTTCTCCAGACTCCCGGCATCTTCGAGAAGAATGGAGAATTTTGTTACGGAGAGAAGGTGGTCGATTCGTGAGCTGGGTCCGGAAATTCGGACAGTGGGATAAGTGGAAGGGTTGTTCCCTGATAGCCATTAAGATGGCAGAAATGAGGAGCAACGATGACACGACGTCCACGCCGGAACCACACAGCAGCATTCAAGGCGAAGGTGGCCTTGGCTGCCCTGACAGGAGACAAGACCCTGGCAGAGCTGGCCCAGCAGTTCGATGTCCATGCCAACCAGATCACCGACTGGAAGACGCGGATGCAGGAAGGCGCGGCCAGTGTCTTTGGCGAGGAGAAGGCCTAGCAGCAGGGTAAGGTCGATGTGACCCGGATGCAGGCCAAGATCGGTGAACTGACGCTGGAGAATGATTTTTTAGAGACTGCGCTCATCAAAGCGGGCCTGTTGAGCGCAAAGCGATGATCAAACCCGAGCACAAGTTGTCCTGTCAGTAGACAGGCGGAATTGCTGGAGATCAGCCGCTCCACGATTTACTATCGGCCGCGCCCAATCTCCGACGCGGACCTGATGCTGATGCGGCGCATCGACGAGCTGCACATGAACTATCCGTTCGCCGGCAGCCGCATGCTGCGCGACATGCTCAGCCAGCAGGGTCTTGAAGTGGGCCGCCGCCACGTGCGCGCCCTGATGCGGCGCATGGGCATCGAGACACTCTATACATCCGCGCATAAATAGAGGGACATATATGGCATACTTGTTCTGGGAGGCCGTATGCTGCCACGCCTGTTGCGATTGCATCCCAGCACCTATCAGCGGTTGGTTCGCCTGAGCAAAGAAGCAGAAAGAGATGGGGCCTACCGTGTGACGAAGCGATTGCGCGCCGTGGTGCTGAATTCCGAAGGGCATAGCAGCGGAGCATTAGCGGAGATCCTGCAGGCGCCGCGATCCAAGGTATCGGAGTGGCTGCAGCGATATCAGACCGCTGGTGTCGATGGTTTACTGGAAGGGTATCGCTCGGGTCGGCCATCGGAACTGACAGAAAAGCAGGAGCAACAGTTGGGGGACATTCTCGACAGTGGCCCGGTAGCTTACGGTCTGGATACTGGCATCTGGACCTCGCCCATGATTGCCTGGGTGATCGAAACGGAGTTCGGCGTTCAGTATCATCCCGGCCATGTGCGCAAATTGCTTCACGGCTGGGGATTTTCAATGCAACGGCCCCGCCGCGTGCTGGCCCGCGCCGACGCAGCGGCGCAGGACCGATGGCACCGCCGCATCTATCCCGCTCTTAAAAAAAAGCCCGCTCGCGACACTGGGCGCTGCTCTTCACCGACGAAGCCAGTTTCCGGCAAGACTCGACGCTCCACGCCACCTGGAGCCGGGTCGGGTGCCCACCGGAAATCCCCGTGACCGGAGAGCGCAAGAGCGTGAAGATTTTCGGCGCCATCGAACTTTGGCGCACGCGGTTCGATTACCGCCAGGACACCGTCTTCAATGCCGGCACCTACCTCGGCTTCCTCGAACAACTCGCTCGGCGGTACCGCCGCCAAGGAGCGATTTTGATTCAGGACACCGCCTCCTACCATAAGGATGCGGAGGTCTGGGCATGGTTCAAGTCCAACCGGCATTGGCTGGAAGTGCATCAATTGCCACCCTACTCGCCGGAATTGAACCCTACCGAACGGCTGTGGCAGCACACCCGCAAGAACGGCACGCACAACCGTTTCTTCGGCGGCGTTGACGCCCTGCTCGCCACCCTGACGCGGGTCTTTGCGGAAATGCAGTCCCAACCCGAACTGATCCGGTCCTACCTGACTCCTTTTTGCTGATCACTATGTCCCTTTACTTATGCGCGGATGTATATCGCAGGCCCAACACCTCCAAACCCGCGCCAGGGCAGAAGATTTATCCCTACCTGCTGCGCGGCCTCCCGGTCACGCGGCCCAATCAAGTTTGGGCAATGGACATCACCTACAGTACGCCCAGCCAACGGAGCCCACCTTCATGGAGGTGACGTTGCTTGAGCATGGCTGGAATGCAGTGCTCGATGAATTTGCAGTAAGGAGCCTGCCTTTCCTCTGCTGCGAGAGGAAGTGAGCCGAAGCGGCGGTAACTTGCCGACACTGGCAAGGTGACGAAGTCCGCAGGAAACGGGGCTTGCGGCGAAGCGATTACGCCAAGATGAGCCTCCAGGCTGAACATGGGACGGTTGAGGAACACGAATCTGTTGAAACGCATCTGAGGGTTGAAATGTCATCGACTGGTTCAGCCGCCGTGTGCTCTCGTGGCGGGTGTCGATCACCATGGACACATCGTTCTGCATCGAAGCACTGGAAGAGGCTCTCAGCCGGCACGGCAAGCCGGAGATCTTCAACACCGACCAGGGCAGTCAGTTCACCAGCGAAGCGTTCACCGGACGGCTGAAAGAAGAAGGCATCCAGATCAGCATGGATGGCAAGGGCCGCTGGGCCGACAATGTCTTCGTCGAGCGCCTCTGGCGTTCGCTCAAATACGAGCACGTCTACCTGCATGCCTACGAGTCGGTCGGCGAAGCCAGACGCAAGATCGGCAGTTACTTCGAGTTTTACAACTCCCGACGCCCGCACTCCAGCCTGGAGGCACAGACGCCCGACCAGGTATACTTCCACCGTCCGCCAGAAACTCTGGCGCCCTAACGCGCAACGAAGCAGGCCGTGGAAATGCCGGTCTCATGGGAAGGGCGGAAAACGATCGAACTGTTTTCCGCCCTTCCCACAAGACCTTGAAAATCGAGGCAACCGATTTTCACATTCCCACCGCCACGACGACGACTAGCTGAACAATTTTTCCACTTAGAAACCAGAAAAAACTGTCCAAACAACCGGAGCCACCGCATCGTCGTCAAATGGACGGAACCGATGACGACGGGGCCGTCCTCTCAGAGCGAGGTCGCGTACACTTATAAGCTCGTGAATCTTGCAGCTTGGGCGGAGCAACCTGGCATGCAGCGCGCCTTTCCCGATATCCGAACGACCATCGATGGAGCGTCGAAGACAGATCAGATTGCCGGGTTGCAGTTGACCAACAAAGGCTGGGAAGTTCCCGAGCAATAAGCACGATTATCTTATTTCACCACTGCAAATTCGGCAGCACTTCGGATTTCCATAATGCGCCGACACCCATCCTGATTTATAACATGCGCGATCAGATCGATAGACCGTCTGCACTCTTCCTCAACGTCGCGCAAAACGACACCACCGGAACCGCGCATGGCAAGTTGCGCCAGGCGACGCAGCGCATCCTCGGCACTGTTGGCATGAATGGTTGAAAGCGATCCGCGATGGCCGGTATTGAGCGCGTCAAGGAAGACACGCGCCTCCGGGCCGCGAATCTCGCCGACGATGATTCTGTCAGGCCGGTGCCGCAGAGCGGCTTTGAGCAGGTCAGCGAACCCGATCTGACTTTTGTGTGTGTCGAGTTGGGCCTCGGCGGAGATGACATGCGGCTTCCGAATATGGAGTTCGGCGACATCTTCGAGGACCAGGATGCGCTCGCTTTCCGGGATAAAACTGGCCAGCACGTTGGCGAGCGTGGTCTTACCGGAGTTGGTTGCCCCGGAGATGAGGAGATTGTCGCCACGCCGGACACAGTTTGCCAACGTTTCTGCCTGAGCTTCTGTCAAAGTCTTCCGTTCGATCAGATCATGGATGGTGAAGTTCCGCGAGGTGAATCTGCGAATGGTCATCATAGGCCGTGGGTTCACGACAGGCGGAATCATTGCAGCCATGCGGCTGCCATCGGGCAGGCGCAGGTTCAGGATCGGGAAATCCGCATCGAGCTTCTTGCCGAACTTGTTTGCGATGACCTCCAGACCAGTTTGCAATGCTCCATCGTCAAACCGGATGCCGGAGAGCAACTGAATTTTCCCTTCTTCCTCGATCCATACCGAAGAATCTGGATTGACCATAATTTCCGAAACAGTTTCAGCCGCGAGCAAATGCTGGATGGGCTTTAGAAACGGAAGAATAAGTTCAAAGCTCACTGGTATATCCTTTCTGGATCGAAGCCGATCCGTTCCTGTTCAAACCAGGTCATGGAGATGGGCAGGAAGTCCAGCTTCAGATAGCAATACGTTGCCGACCAGGGGGTGACGCCATCGTAGGCAAGGATGACGGCCTGCGCATTCTTGAGATGGAGGAAGACGCTCTCCTCAAACAATGGCTCCAGGCGTTTCTGATATTGCTTGGAAGCGGAGACCGAGCCTTTGCTCGATGCGGTACGACCCGAGAGCCAACCGACATTCGCGTTGGAACTGGATTCCGAAACCGTATAACTGATGCGGGTCTTATCGGCCTTGCCGCACAGCTCCGAGGCAAACCGGGCCGTATCCGGATCGGCGGTGGCGAGAAAGACCTTGGTGCGAAATGCCTGCAACAGGGTCTTGACCCCTTCGTTAGGCAACGCTTCCGTCAGACTGGAGATGCTCTGTGTGGCCACAATCGGAATGCATTTGGGCTGGCGCGAGATGGACAGGAACCGTTCATCTCCGGTGGGATTGTCGCCGCCGACGGTGGCGAAGTTCTGGTACTCATCGCAAATAAATACGGTGGGACGAAAATAGCGGAGCGGTTCTGCAGCCATCCCGGGAATTCGCAGCATGACGGCCCGCTGGTAGTCCACCTTCATCATGGTGCCGATGGTTTTGGCTAATGCAGGGTTGAGGGCCACAGGAAACTTCAGACCGACGACTTTGCCCGACTCGATCAACTCATCGAAAGATGACAAAATTCGACCCTTCGGATCGCTGGGGCAGGCCTTTCCATCGTAGAGTTCCTTGGGTGGGCAAAAGACGCGGCGTACTTGCGGGTCGGTTGCAAACAGCGAGAGGAAGACGACAATGCCCTGCACGATCGAGGTCTTGACCTCCGAACGAAAGAACTTCCAATGCTCCCAATACCAATATTGGACCCAGCCGAAAGAGTCCTGCTGCTCGGGAGCGAATGCCCTGCGCGTATAGAGGAAGAACTCGGTATGCGTCTGCTGGAGCAGCAACTGTTCCAGCTCTTTCGTCCATACCGCGAGGTGCTGATCTGCATCCTGCCGCCACACGAATCCCAGTGAAGAGAGCAGCGATTCGTGTTCTTGGTAGGCCTCTTTCCCGATGCCGATATAGCGGGTGGTGCTGAAGCGGCACCCAACTTCGATCAGCATTTCCTCCAGACATCCGGCACTGATGACAGTGCGGAATAGATCGACCATCGTGAGATATCCGTCGCGGATGCGGTGCAACAGAATCACGTATCGGACAAGGTCGGTGTAGGACTGCTGCCAGAACGGCTCCTTGCCCTTGCCCCAGATGGAAGTGATGATGGAGGCGATATTGAATGCCTGCGCGTAGGGATCGAGCGAATTGTTCAACGGGTTATAGCGGATGTCGCCGTCGAGCGAGACTTCGACATAGTCCGGTCCACGTCCACACCACTTCAAGATTTCCTTGAGCTGATCGCAGAGATCGCCTTTGACTTCGAGCACGATGCCGGAGAGTTTCCGCTCGCTGTCATTTGCCCGATAGGCGAACAACTGCCGCATCGCCGGCAGGATCAGGCCAAGGGTCTTGCCGGAGCCGGTGGCCCCGACAATGAAGGTCCCGGTATAGAGGCCGCGCTCGGGAATCGTGAGCCACTGCGGGGCCGGGCTGGGCCTGGGCACAAGCTGCCGGTGCAGCTCACCCACAACCAGAGACAGTTCCTGGCGGGTGAACGGATCGGGACACGGCGGCAGCGCCCCGGCGATCTGCTCCAGATCCGCTCTATATAGGTGGACGTAGATCAAGGAGAAGAGCATGGAGAAAATCACGAATGGTGTGCTGTACAGGAACAGGTTGTAGCTTTCGATCACTCCGTAAAATATTCGCGGACGTTCGAGCAGGATCAGGCGCAACAATGGGTTGGCTTCATGGACCGGATACAGGCTCTGGAGCACGATGCCGCAGGCAGCGCTCAACCCCAGAGCCAGCACCAGGCGGTACTCGACCAGAGGACGGATGATGTTTTGAAGTTGCATTTTGAAGTGCATAATGCGAATGCCCCTCCTATGCGCGATTTGCTGCACTCGATGCCGCCACTTCCGGTTTCGCAGCAGGTTCGGATACGGTCTTGATCGACGTGGGCGCTGTTTTCGAGTTCACGGCAGATTGGATCGCACTGGCCGTGGAACTCGCCTTGTATTTTTGGAAGTCCTCTTCCTGCGCCAAAGCAAAGCGCAGGAGTTGATTGATGATGTACTTCGGTTCGTTGTCCGACCACTCGGCCATCAACTGGATATCGTCCGCGATGGATTGGTCGATGGATGCTTGAATCTTCGCTTGCCGGATTCGGCTGGCGCTGTGATCGATCTTGAATTTACTCATGGTCATGCTCCTTTCGACCTGACTAAAGATTTTTGGCGATGCTGCGAGGACAATTTCCAGATACGAACTGGATCAGCAATCGATCTCGTTCGTATCCGGCGCGGATCGGTCCGGTATCCGCGACAGATATTTTCTGGATGGCTCGTAAGCCGGAGCGGGAGCGACCAGCGTGGCGCAAGCCGACGCGACAATCCCAGCGGGATGGCGTCGCTCCCGCCCCCGGCACATACTTCTCCGTGACCCCGGCTCTCTGTCTAAATTGCTCTATCTTCATTACTAAGCCTCCATCCCAGGGGTCTCCTGTGGGGTCTGCTGGTGGGTCTCTCTGTCTTCCCGCGAAGGTGTGTCCTGCCGCAGCGTATATATCGGATAGCTGTACGGAAGCACCATTGTCGTGAAGTTCACGCGCAGAGGGATTTGAAGAAAACGCTCGCGGATTTTCGCGGCATTGGTGGCCTGGGTCTTCCACGCGGCATACAACGCCTGATGTTCGAGCGTGGTGTAAAGGGATCCGCCCTCGCGCAGCACCTCAAGCTCGGAGGCCAGAATGCCGCCTCCTTCGGTTTCAAAGAATTGCTTGACCCGGAGGAAATTCAGAAAGTGCTCGACGCCCAGAGGCGTGAGCGTCGTAACGCCGCGCAGCCGGTCCGCCGGAAAGAAGCGCTGGAAGGTGGCCTTGGCCCGCGTGGAATGGCTCTCTGTGTCGGCGAGATAGATCAACTCGAAGGCACCGAGCGCCGTAAGCAGAGGCTGGTACTGCTCAAGGAAATGCTCGAAGCGGGACGTGCTCACCTGGCCTTCATCGAAAAACGTGAAGCGCGGGGTGCCGATGTTCGAGAGCAGAATCGGAAAGCCGTCCGGGAAATACAGCGGCCTTCCCGCATAACTTTGGGGCAGCAGTTCTAATGCGACACCGCACTGCGCCGTGAAGAAATCGACCTTGCTCGCTTCTCCTGTTAGCACGCTTGCATCGAGGTGATCGAGGATGAAGTCGAGCACCATAAGCCGGGACTTGATATACGCATCTCCCTTGATGCGGCGGTGCTGCGAGCCGGACAGTCCGAGAGCTGCATACACCGGCTTCGCCGCCAGGTGATAGATGTGCCGCCTCTGCCCGCACTCGATGACCTGGATGTGCCGGTGGCGATATGCTTTTTTCAGGAAGCGGGCCATCATCCTGCCGCCTTCCCGCCGGGTGAAGCGGTGATACTGGCGGCGGAGAAAGTAGCCGGAATGCACAGCCACGAGGTACAGGAAGGAAGCTTCGCGTTCGACGTAGCCAATGGCTTCGAGCGATGCAATCAGATCGTGGTTCATGTTTTATAACTCCAGGATGTTTTCCATCAGGCGATGATCGCCCTCGATCTTCGCGGTAAGAGTGGCCCGGTCGGAGGCCGAGGCATAGTTGCGGAAACCTGCCTGCGCCTTGGCGCGCAGGTGACCGGCGTGATACGCGGCGGTGAGCACTTCGATATCTTCATGGCCGGTGCGTGAACCTTGATCGATGTCGTGACTGGACTCGCGGGGCAGATCGTACTCAATGCGCGCGTCGGGAATCTGAATGCCGCCATCCACGAATGGCAGCTCGAACTGCTTGGCGACCTGTTCCTTGATTTCTGCCATGTCGCGTTGGGGATCGGCCTTGCGTTCGACGTAAATCGCCTTTTGCACGTCGGCCTTGATTCCGAAATCAAGCCGCACGCGAAGGTTCGTGCCGCCACTTACTGCGATCTTTTCCGCTTCCTTTCGGTAGGCCCGGTAAATCTGCGAATCGTGTTCTACCTCGCGCGGCTTCACCAGACCTGCATAGATTTTCTGGTCACGCGGCAGGTCGCCCTGATGGACCAGCAGGCTGCGGCCTTCTCTGGTCAGCGTGACGACCTCGACCCGCTCGATGGTCCGGCGTTTTTGATCGCGGCGCAGATTGATGTGCGTGGTCTCGACCAGTCCCTTGTCGCGGAGATAGCGAAGGTCATTCTCCAGCGGGCGGGCTTTGCCGTTGTACAAAACTTCGCGGAGGTCCGCCGTGCGGACGACGCGAAAGCGCCCGGCCTCGCGGAGAAGCTCTTTCTCCTCGGGGCGCAATTCCAGCCCAACGATGTTCGTGGCCGGGCGCGCCGGACGCCGTGGGTCGGGAGAGGGTACAGGGTGGCGGCGCTGGCGCGGAATCTCTCGCGGTGGCTCCGTGCGCTTCCGCGTTGCCTGGGGACGTATCCAGCGAGAGTCCGCTGCACTCTCTTCCAGAGATTTCAGGTGATGTCGGATAGGGTTGTCGGGGAGTTTCCGTGTAACGGTGCGCTCTTCCGGTTGGCCGGGAGACCTGTCAGCTCCCTCGTGGCGGCGAGGCAACTCCTGCGGAATATCAAGCCTCATTAGTGTATCTCCCCGTCATCGTCGTGCTTCGCAACGTCAGACAAGAATTCAATCGCAGTCTGCGTGGTATCCAGCTTCGCGGTCTTTCTCTTTGGTGGGTCATCGGCAGAAGACGGCGAAACCGCTTCGCCGGTGCCAGAAGGCTTCTGGCCGACGACGCGACGCACGTCGTAGTCGGCCACGCAGGTGAATTTGTTCATCTCTTCTTCGGCGGCCTTGCGCAGCTTGCGAATTTGGGTAACCAAGTCGGGCGTGCGCTCCATATATTGGTCCTCACTCAGCATGGCTACTGCTCCTTCTCTTCTTCACCGAAATGAGAGAGAATTTCCCCGGACAGTTCACTCTTCCCACTGTGTATCTCCTGGTCGAGGTGCCGGAGCTTACGGCCCGTATCGCGGAGGAAGAACTTGCGTTCGATCCAGATGGTGAGGCCGAGGATGTTGGCAAAAAGCAGCGCGCAATACGTTGCGATCGGCTGCAAGTACGCATGCACGATCAGGCTGCGCCACAGAATAAGAAAGTGCATCTGACTCATCAGCCCGAAGCCGAGCGACAGAAAGATCAGCGTAGCGACGAAGACGGCATTCGCGAGCATTTGAATCCTTTCCGCCGCGACTCGCTTTATGGCGTGTGCGGCACATTGCAGAAGAAACGCGGAGAGGATTTTGCCTCTCCGCAAAATTGAGCAGCGCTAGTTATGTTTCCTCAGCGTCGCCCTCATCCACGCCGATGGCTGGGACTTCCAGCCTGCGGATCGTGAGCGCATGGACTACATAGGCGTGCAAGTAGTTTCTGAGCGTCGTGCCTTCTTCGATGAGCGTGCTGCGCAACTCGCCTTCCACCTCGACGTAGTCGCCCTGCTTCATGCCGCGCGTGAAGCCGCAGAAGTAGGGGCCGGGGCAGAGGATGGTGTGCCGCGCAGTTTGCGGTATCCATTTGTTTGCAGCCTTGTTCCAGACGCCGGACTCGATGCAGAGCGTAAGCACCGCGTAAGAGTCAGGCTGGATATGGTTCGAGGTGGGGACTTCGGCGTCCTTGGCAAGGAAGCCTCGCAGGACGACGGCATTTTTGAAGATGTTCATAATGACAACCTCCTTCCGGAGAAGGAACGCCGCTTACGCGGCGTCCTCCTCGGAGATGGATTCGGCATCGGAATTGCCGTTCGGCTCAGGCCGTGCCAGCTTCTTGACGAGGCTGGCCCGGACTTCCCAGGTGCGGCGCTTGATGGTAGATTTCTGCTTGCCGGTGCCGACTTCCGCATCGAACTCGGAGCTGCGCAACTCGCCTTCGACCTCGATATAGTCGCCCTTCTTCAGGCCCTTTGCGTACTCGGCGGGCTTGGCAAAACAGACGATGCGGTGCCACTCGGTGCGTGCTACCCACGCGCCGGTCTTCTTGTCCTTGTAGCTGGATTTGGTGGCGAGTGAGAGGGCAATGACGGACTTGCCGGTTGCGGTGGCCTGGGCCTGTGCGTTTTTGCCGACGAACCCTTTCAAGCGGATGGTGTTTTCGTAGAGTGCCATGATGATTTCCTCCATGTTGGTTTTTGCCCGGAACTGCCTCGGACACTCCTGCGCGAAGCGACGCGAAGTGCCCCGCTCCCAAGTGCCAAGCGGCGTCTTTTTCGGAGGGTCTGGAAAATGTTTTTTGCGTTCTTTGCACAAAAGATTTTCTGGAAACCGAAACCCGGAGGGCGCTCGCCATAGCGAGCGAAGCAGAGACGCGCCGTGCCGCCGGGCGCGGGAACAGCACCGAGCGAGTGACCGAGGGAGAGCAGGGGAAAAACTGGAGGAATGGCGCTCGTACCGAAATCTTCGCAGACTGGGGCGACTGCTCAAGATGCACTTCCGGAAACCGCCAACGATCAAATTCTCTGTCTCGCCGCCATCCAAAGCTACAAGCAACCAGCGCGTGCAATGCACGCACACAAAACCGCATTCCCTTTGCAGTCCGTCCAGCAACAGGGCCAGACACGGACGACCGAGGCGAAGATACACAGCAGCTCCCATCCGCTGTCGGCATGGCAAGCGACTCCGCAATGCGCCGTATGGGAATGTCGCCGATCATGCTCGTCATCGCTGGCATGGCTGGACCTCATTCCGATGCACAACGATCTGGTGGACTGCCGCGATGCGCTCTCCGATCCAGCGCATGACCGGCACAGCCATCGAATTGACGAGCGCCCTGTAGCGTGGCCCGTCCGCAGCCGACTTGCCGCGATACTCAACCAGCGTGTAGTCGTCGGGAAATCCCTGCAGGCGTTCGCACTCTCGCGGAGTCAAACGGCGCACTGCCATCTCGGAATGCAAAATATTGGGTGGCCCGTTGCTGGTGTCGGAGCTATCGACCTGTTTGCCGTAGGAAGCAGTCAGCGGAGCGGCAACGGCTATTTGTCCACCACCGTTCGCATGACTCGTGTCATGTCCCATGCCGCGCAGCGTCGGCGCAATGCCGCCGATATCAGCTCCGTAATCCTTCGCGGAGAACGCGACATAACTGTTGCTGCTGCCGCCGGATGCTGCACGGATACTGGCCATCTCGGATGGCTCTGGCATCGCTCCGCTGTCGCGTCCACGCAGGTTGAAGGCCACGGCCTGGCTGTTGGTCTGTTCCAACGTGTGCGCGATGTTGTCAGAAAACCCATGCCCGTTCGATTGCGTGTGTGCTGTGCAGATGGCAATCGGGACGAGAGGGCTGCCGCGTCCAGTTCCATCTTCGCTGGCGTCAAAGCCATCCGCGCACAGGCTGTGCGCGATCATGGTCTCCGTCTCGATGTCCTGCCTACCCATGCCACCAGCGTTCAAACAGTGTGCGGTGGTTCCCTTGCGGGCAATGAGTCCGCCGTCGAGATCGAAGTCTGTCCCGAGGCCGCCACCGCCTTGAGCGCGTGCGCCAAGGGTGGAGGCAAGGTCTTGCCGCGCTTCCCGGCGCGGCGGAGGATGCCCTGACAAGCACGACTGGTCAACCAATACCGCTGCGGCAGCTCGCCATCCTCCAAGATGTCCGACAACGAAGACGCGGCGCCGTCGCTGGGGTACTCCGAAATGTTGAGCGTCCAGGACTCGCCATGCGAGGCCATACCCGAGTTGGCCCAGCATGCCGAGGAAGGTTCCAAACGTCCGTCCTCCGTCGATCGACAGAACACCGGGGACGTTCTCCCACACCAACCATAGGGGCCGGAGGCGATCAGCAAGTCGAGCAAACTCAAGCGTGAGGTTGCCACGCGCATCATCCAGCCCCGCTCGCTTTCCGGCGATGGAGAAAGACTGGCAAGGTGTTCCTCCGGCCAGAAGGTCGATTGCTCCGACATCGTCTGCTCCTATCTGGGTAAAGTCACCGAAGTTCACAACCGCGCTGTTGAGTGGCAGCGCGATGACATTCCGAATCGCAGCCGCACGCTGCTTTGCTTCCTGTCGCGACTCTGTTGTATTCGGGCTGGGCATGTGCAGCGGACGCGATGCGCGATAGCGCGAGCGCAGCAGCCAGCAACAAAAGGGATCGATCTCGGCAAATGCGACGGGTGTCCAGCCGAGTGGCTGCCATGCCACGGTCACGGCCTCGATGCCTGAACAGACAGAGAGGTATTTCATGCCGCGTTCCGTGGTTTCGGTCCGCGCTTCTGTCGGCAGAGAAGCCGAAGAGCGGAGAGGATGTGCGCCATCGTTGTGTTGCGGCCATAGAGCACTATGTCGGCATAGCGGACGGGTGCCAGGTCTCCGGCGCGGTCCACCAGCAGCAGCGGGAGATGCGCATCGCCTGCAAGAAGAAGATGAATCAGTCGTCCAGCGGGATCGGCCTGTTGCGTGTGGATCAACACAGCGCAGGCAAGGGCGGTGTCCTGACCCCTGGCGAGAGCCATCGCGTCCTTTATCTCGTTGACAGCAGCGACATCGTAGTCGCGCAGGCGCAGCACGAATGCCGTAGACGACAGCAACTCTGGGTCGGCGCAGTAGACAAGAATGGGTTTCCTCGCTCGCATGGTCAGTTCCCGAATGCCTGGTCTTCGCGGCAGTAGGTGATGACGAGACCGAGCGGGTTGGTCAGCAACATCTGGTTCGGTACCTCATCGCGAAAGCCATACACAACATTCGCCGTCCAGCGTTCGCGGCGTTGTTCCTCAATATCGCCGGGAGAGCGGAAGACTTTGTCGAACTCGATCTCGGCCCGATAGGGTGGCTGCCGCAGGTCTTCGAGCACCACCGAATGAATTTCAATATCGATGTTCGGCTGCGAGGGGTCGAGCAGGAACGATTCGAGCGTCTTCGCCTTCTGGAAGCGCTGGATCGTCGCGCTTTGTAGTAGGTTCGAGAAGAAGCTCAATGACTCGGCGAAGTCGCGTTGCACGGTCGCGTGATTCCGCCCGTAGTACAACTCGGCCCATTGCGCGAGGTAATATTTGCTGACCCGATCGATGGGAATCTTAGCAAAATCGTCATACTGCATCACCTGGCCGCGCCCGGTATCGGAGACCGAGATGATGAGCGGCTTGAGCTGCAAAGCAGCACTCTGGGTGCGATAGAAGAGCGCCAGCAGAGCGAGCGCGACGACTGCCAGCACAAGAATGGCAATCTTGAGATAGGTGTTGGTGACGACCGGCTCGGCATAGAGTTCGAGATACTTCTGTCCAGCATCGGTCATTGGATAGTTGTTCTTTGTCATGTCAATTTACCCCATTGGGTTGACCCACGTCCCAGTGCGTCCGCTCAGGATGGCCCCGGTCAGCTCCGGGATTTTGATCAGGCCGAAGATGCAGACAAACAGCGTCACGATCAGCGCGGGCAGGACGGTAAATGCATTCGAGATACTGATGGGGCCGATGACGCCAAGCAAGGCCAGCAATACCTTGGCAAAGATGAAGATGAAGGCGCTGGCGATGACCTGATAAAAGCTGAAGCCAAGGAATGCCTTGAACCATCCCCAGAACAGGAAGTCGAGCTTGGGTACGATAAAAAATGGAATGAAGATCGGCCCAATCAAGACACACACCGCGCTGGCAACTAGCCCATAGGCAATCACGGCGAAGGCCACGGCTTGCATTGCGGCCAGCGCAATCGCGATCACGAGAAACGTCAGGGTCTCGTGGAAATCGAATTCGCCCGGAGGCTGGCCCAGTTGCTCCTCGGCATGCGTGATAGCATCGGCAATGACCTGCGTCTGGTTCGATTCGATCTGAGCAGACAACTGCAATGCTTCCTGGGTGATCAGGTCGCTGAAGCTGTATCTCATGCCCGGAATCGGTGCAGAGTAATAGGTCAGCATGCCGAGGCCGAAGGAGATGGCCAGCAGCAGGTTGGCGAATTGGCCGAAATGGAAGCTGCCGTAAAATCCCTGCGCGGTCGCTAGCGCGTTCTGGATGCCAAACCAGGCGATCATAATGACGGCGAGGCCGCGAAAGAGATCGAGGCCCATCGTCTGGATTGCGGGACTGTTGGTCGCGAGCAACTGGCCGATGGCCTGGTTGAGAAAGGTAAAAGGGTTCTGTTCCATAGTCTGTCCTTCTGGATCAATGTCCTGTCGGGCTGAGTGAGATCGCGTGCAAGGAATCGCTCACCCCGCCGGTGATCTGTTGCATGGTGTTGGGAAAGTTCTGCTGGAAGTAGATGGCTTCGTTGATGGCCCGGTTCTGAGCATCGATCTGCTGCTTTTGCGCGACGAGTTGTTGCTGGACCGATGCAGCAAGAATCTGGTTGGTGTCCTGCTGGGAGTGGATCTGCAGCAGCGTCGCGGTGTTGATCTTGCCCAGTACGGCCATCTCGCTTTGCTGCGATTGGTCGGAGGAATACGTGTCCGCTTCGAGGTTCGCCAGTTTCTGCGACAGCGCCTCCGAATTCGAGCGAATGGTGCCGAGCGTCGCAAGCGTGCTGGTCGTCGTACCCTGCGCGAGTTCCGACGTTGCGTATTGGTTCTGGATGGTGGCCTGCGTTGCGGCATCCTGCGTTGCCAGACTTCCACCGGGATAACTCTGCACTTGCACCACGGCATCGCGATAACCCTGCGCTGCCTGCGCAAGCGAGCCGACATCGAGCGCGTTCACCCAGGCGGAGGTGTTGCCATACGTGTTCGGAGCGGACAGGTTCGTCCACAGCGCGAAGTCCGTGGCATAACGAGCCGCAAGGTCCTGCGGCATCTGCGACATCTGATAGGCGAGGTTGTAAGCAGAGATGATCTGGTCGCGGGTCTCGACCGCCGTGGTATACATCTGCTCCAGTTGGCCGAACTCTTCGACGGCTTCGCCGAAATTCGAGGCATCGAAAACGGCAAACTGCGCATGCGCCGCAGGCGCGAGCAGCGTGGCGAGTGAGAAAACAAGACAAAACATTCTGGCTGACTTCATGACAATTGTCCTTTCCTGCAACCGCTAATGCGAGTGCGGTTGGTGTTTTCTAGCTGGGATGGCGCGGGCGACTGGCCGGTGCCTGCACCGGCAGCAGCCCAACGCGCATTGCTTGGGGCCAACGCGGGGACAATGCGCTGGCGACGGCTTGGGAGGCTGTGTGCTCGTATCGCAGCCAGCCATGAAAAAATATGCGGAGAGAAGGAGGATGAGAATGCGCATCAGAAATCTCCCGGCATGGTGTGGTTTTCGTAGGCTGGCAGTAGCATGTCCTGGGTCAGATACACCTTGATGCGATGACCTTCCCGGATGGTGATCGTCGGCAGAATGTTGATGAAGCGGTCGAGCACGTTCGCTCCCGACTGCGACAGGCTGGAGGCCACGCCCTGCTCATACATCGCCGGGCCACTGATGTTGTAGCCGCTACCGTAGGTCGTTGCCTCGGCAGCGCCGGAGATGATGCCCAGAGCAATCGAGGCCCCGAAGATTTGGAGATAATGGTTGTTCACCTGGTCGGAGAGGCCGGTCGCCCCGGCCTGATCGAGACCGTGAAACTGGTCGAGATCGACCGAATAACCATCGGGCATCAACATGCGATGGAAGCGGACGGCCAGCCTGCGTTGGCCGAAGCCTGAAACCTTCTGGACATCGCCCAGAAGGAAGGTGCCAGCGGGAATCAGCACATGCTGACGGTCCTGGCTATAGACGGGGTTGGTGACCATGACCTTCACTGGCCCAGCGAAATCGCCGACCAGCCGGTTGAGGAGCGCGGTGTCGAGGATGGTGCCTTCAAACAACACGTATGGCTGGCCGTGGGCCGAGTTGAGATTCACTTCCGGCGGATGCTTGCCATTCGCAGCAGGAGCAGCAGAAGAGTTCGCATTGCGCGGCAGGCCAAACGGCAGAGCCGTGCCGGAGGTGTCCATTCTAGGTTGCGGCAATGTCTGCGCGGAAGCACTCCCACTGCCCATGCTTGTTCCGGGATTCTGCTCCCACGGACTCCGCGCCATGTTGTCATGCGACGGAGTGACATTCGATGTCACCAGATTCGAGGCGAAGCGGGACTTGAATGCCAGCGCCTTCTCCGCATCCGCGATAGGATCGCGGGGCGGCTGGGTATCGAGCGGCCTCTGTGTATTTGTGGCAGTCGTTGTTGCATTCTGTCCACTGGATGGGAGATTCGTATCGCCTGCTGCCTGCCGCTGTGCCTCCACCTGCCGTTGTTCCGCCGTGAGGTCCTCTTCAAACCGTGCGACATTCCGTTGGCTTGCTTCCGCATTTGCTTCGGTCGCAGTTGCAGCAGACGGCAGCGGCTTCGCCGCTGGCTTGGCATGGTTCTTCGAGAACAGCACGGCCAGCAGGATCACCACCGACAGTCCGGCAATCAGGTAACTCTGGCTCTGCTTTGCTACCACGCCGGGCGGCTGCGTGCGTTCGTCGCGGAGTTGCGCGCTCGGCGGAACCTTTTGTGTCTCTACTTCCTGGATCAGTTTTTCCTCTGCCATCGGCGTCACCTACTTTCCCTTGCGCACAAATGCGAGTTTTTTCTTGCCAATCTGGAGATAGCCCTTGTCGACGACCTGCACGATCACGTAGGTGTTGTCTTTGAGCTGAAAGCTGACAAGATCTGGCTTTCCGTCTTTCAGTTCATAGACGGCGAATTTTTCTGATGCCGATGACTTGATGTATGTGAAATGGTCATCGTGATAGATGGCCTGGACATCGAAGGGCGGTTTGTTTTTGTACTTGTAATCGAAGACCAGATGCTCGACCGGATAGTTGGCGCGGAACTGCTCGACAGACTGTTGCGCGTGGAGTTCCACGGCCTGCGCCTGAATGCGTGCTGCGGTGACTTCCGACGCTGGAACGAACTTATCCGGGCCGCGCACGCTGGCCAGTGTCGATGGATCGGAGGGTTCGATGATGACCTTCAGATCTGGATCAGCCGTTTCGACATCATCGAGCGTGAAGGAGTAGACGTTGCCTTTGTCGGTGATCAGGTTGAGGTTGGAGTGGATGCCCTCCTTTGCCGGATGGAGGAAGCAGTAATTCTGCACCGCATCGAGAATCCAGAAGTCTTTGTCGCCGGTGGCGACTTCCAGAATCTTCTCCGATGGTGGCAGCGCAATCAGCGTGGTGTAATGCATCTTTGCGCGAATGGCCACGATGTCGTTGGCGTGGTAATGCACGATGCGGGCGATCTGCTGGGCGTGCGCGGCGATGGCCGCCAGCGCCAGCAATCCGGTCAGATAAGATTTTCTGTGCATAGTTCTCCTCACTGCGTGGTAGTTGGGTTGGGATGGACATTGGGAAAATCATGGGCCAGGCGCAGCAGTCCCTGCTCCGGCCCGTAGTGGGCGAAATACTCTTGCTTGCGCAGGTTGTCGCGCGAATTGTTGGTCGCGATCCAGTACGTCAGCGTATCCACATCCAAGCGCAGCTTTTTCGTGACGTCTGGCTGTTTCAGCAAAAGATCGCGCTTGGGAACCAGCGACTCCAGCAGTTCGAGTTCGGTATCGTTCAACTGGAAGACGTCCGCGTACAGCTTCCGATCCATGTTTGGATTGGCGAGGAAGATTTTCGTCGGACACGATTCGTGGACGATGTGCAGCATCTCGGACGCTGCCAGTTCCACCACCGATTGCGTCGCCAGCACCATCGCGGCATTCTTTTTGCGCCACGTTTTTTCGGCACGGACAATCCACTCGCGGATGGTGGCGTTTTTCAGGAACATCCACGCTTCATCGATGACAAAGCACTTGAAGGTGGCGGTATTCTCCGGTTTTTCAATCTCCGCCGACGCCTGGTGCAGCACGTAGAACAGCAGCGGCTCCAGCACATCGGGAGCATCACCCCAGCCATCGAAGTTGAAGGTCTGGAAGCGCGAGAAGGTCAATGTGTCCTCGACGTTGTCAAAGAGATAGCCGAACTGCCCGGCCTGTGTCCAACGATGGAGACGTTCGCCCAGAGGGCCAACGATGGACGCGAAGTTCGTCAGCGTGCGAATTTCTAGCGGCAACTGGTACACTCGCTCGACGGCGGTATAGAGCGCCTTTTCATCCTCCGGGGTCAGCGCATACTTGCCCTGGGCCTCGATCAGGACCCGGGTGAATAGATAAAGGAAATTCAGGTTTTCGTGCGTGGGTTCCAAGGAGAACGGGTTGATCGAAAAGCCGGGATTCTTCAGGCCCACGTTCAAATACGTCCCGCCAAAGACGCGCGTTAGTGTCTCGTAACTCGCGCCAAGGTCGAAGATGAAGGTCAGCGGGGCGTACTTTTGGAGCGACTCAAGCAAAAAATTTAACAGGAAACTTTTACCAGATCCCGTTGCACCCAGCAGCAACGTGTGCGCCACATCGCCACTGTGCAGATTGAAATAGTATGGTGTGGCATGCGCGGTTTCGAGGACGGCGAGATGTTCGCGTTCGAGATGCGGATTCCATTGCGATCCGGTATCGACGGTGAACAGAAACGACAGATCGGCAACGTTGGAGTTCAGCGCCCACTGTTTGCGCAGATTGAACTGTTTGTTGCCGGGCACCGTGGCAAAGAAGGCGTTCAGCAGGTTGTAGCGTTCTTCGTACAGCAGGCCGTCATGCTGGGTGAAGAGCTTCTGAAACTCGACCACGGCGTGTTCGACCTTGGCGCGGTCTTCGTCGTAAACCACGACCGCCAGCGTGAATTCGCCGAAGGATTTTCCCTCCATGCCGAGGGCCGTGAGCGCTTCGCCCAACTCGGCGACGGCGGCCTCTTTGGAATCATCTACCAGCTCGTCCCGTGGCCCAGCGTGTTTCTGCTCCTGGAGGTTCGAGAGAAAGCTGGTCTTCGAATTGTGGTGATGACGACGGCGTTTATTAATTTCCTTGCGCGCCCGCGCGTTATCGACAGGATGCCATTCCGTCACGACATGGAAGTTGGCCGGGACGGCGAGCAGGCCGTGCAACAGCAGAGGCCGCGTCTCGCTGGGCAACTCTTTCAGCGTGAGTACGCGGACGTAGAAATCATCGAGACGCAGATGGCCGCGATGGGCTTCCAGTTCCGAGTCGCACATCTGCCAGTCGAGATGCTGCATCCCATGCAGTCTGCTCTGTTGAATCTTGGAGGGGCGGAAGTTGACGAAGCGCCGGTCAAGCCGGAAGGCTCTCTCCGCCCCTAGCAGCTCGATCTCGGTGAGATCGCTGAGCTGCCCACTCAAACTTTGAACTTTCTGCTGCAACCGCATCCGGTCGCGCTCGATTTGCTCATACAACAAGGTGCGCTCCTTGTTGCCGGAGAGAAGCCCGCGCAAGTCCCGCAGGGACAAGCGTGGATGTTGTGGCAACTGCGACAGCGCGTGCAGCAACCCAGTCTTTGTATAGCTGCCATCGACCATCACGATCCAGAAAATCTCGACGGAATACAGCCGGTCTGCCTTCGCTGCGAGAAAATCAGCACGCTGCTCCACCGCCGCGCGGACCAGCGGGTTCGTGTACTCCGCGTGCGGTATCTCAGGCCGGTTGTGCCGGAACAGAATCTGGTACAGCCGGGTCTTATCATCGAGCGAGCGAAGCGCGGCTTCGAGACGTTTGACCACATAATCCCGGCCTGCATGGTCGAGGCACTCGGCATCGATGCCGCCGATCTTCAGGGCACAGCCAAGGTCGCCGGATTTCGTCAGGAAACAGTGCTCGTCCCAGAAGCCGCATAGGTTCACCTGCGCCATGAAAGCCCCGGCTTCCTTCCAGTCCTTCGTGATGGTGTCAATCTTGAACATGGCGTTTCCTCACGGTGATTGCAGTTACTTCCCACTGCATGGGGTCATAGCGTCTGCGGAATTTGGCCGAGTTGAAAAGAATCCTGAGAATCTCGACATCGTGCTTCGTCGCAATGCGGGCGATGACGACTCCGACGACGAACAGCAGGATGCCGCCGAGCAGCGAATGCATGAGCGAGAAGACGGCCCCGCCCGCGATCAGCGCGACAAAGAACAGCCGCCGCTCCGCGCCCAGAATGGTCAGCGGGCGGTTCATCGCTTTATGCACTTTGTTCTGCCGTGGACTGCCCGCTGCCATCGGTCATCCTCCTTTCCGCCCGTCCTCTTGTTGGTGGTTGCTACGGGAAGAGCCAGGCCATAAAGTTGACCGCGCCGATGGCCATGCCGATGCCGAAAACGATCCCGGCCAGCATGCGCTTCGATTGGCCCTCGCCGTAAGCGAACATCAGTCCGCCAACCACGATGGCCACCAGAGATAACCCTGTGGCTATCGGCCCGGTAAAGGCCTGTTCGAGAACGCCGACGGCGTTCTCCCACGGACTGCCGCCGCCCGCTTGCTGGGCAAATGCGGGCACAGCGGCAAGCAAGACCAGGGATGGAACTGCCAGCCTGCGTGCGTGTGCCCGTAGTCGCCGGAAGATGGGGTGAGCGAAGGAAAGATGAATTTGCATAAGGCTCCTCTCGATTGCGGGTACCGAGGGAAAATTCGCCCCGGCTCGAACGTCATGGAGCGAAAGTAGGACCGGACTCAATGTCTGGCCAATGCTATTTAGGGGGGAGGGTATGCAGAATGGGCATACCCTCAAACTCGCTGGAAGTGTTGCGAAACTTCCGTGGCTCGGGCTGGGCAGCAGTGGAGTGTACTGCCAAACCATTCCTTCCCGGCGTGGCCAGGAAAGAGCACCGCACTGTGGCGCGAGTCGAGGCCGGAAGGAATGCGTACCCGGAGTGCAGCGCGCCTTTACGCGCGCCGCAGGGTGGGCAAAATGTACGTTGCAGGGAAGGAAGGAGAGAACCGCTTGGCGATCCTTTCTTTCACTCGGTCCATTCTTGCGCTGGCGTTCGCATGGTACTCAGCATCCAGTTCAATGCCGAGATACTTGCGACCCGTCAACAGGGCGGCTGCGCAGGTGGAACCGCTTCCTGCAAAGGGATCAAGTACGAGTTCTCTTGGAAGGGAGAAGCTTTGAATCAACGGCGCCAGCGCTGCTACTGGCTTCTGCGTTGGATGGAGAGCGTTGCGGCTGTAAGGCATCTCGATAACATCCGCATGTGGCTGCTTCGGTAGTGGCGGCCTGCCCTTGGCCAACAGATATGCCTGCTCATGGTGATAGCGGAGGAACCTGCTTTTCGAGCTATAGGTCTTGCAAAATACCAAGTGTCCGATAGGCTGGAAACCCGCGCTGCGCCACGCTTCAAAGAACGCATCGACCTTCGTCCATCCGTAGAACATAATAGCAACGCGATCCTGCTTGAGTACGCGATACGCTTCCACCATCGCAGGCTTGAGCCAATCTGCATTCGCATCGTTCTGAATGGAGCGTCCATCGCGGTCGCGGTAGTTCACCAGATACGGCGGATCGGTGAGGATGAAATCGACGCTCTCGGCGGCCATTCGGCGCATCACTTCGATACAGTCGCCGTGCAGGATGCGGTTGGTGGTGTGGTCCTCTGGTGTGCGGATTGTGGTGGTGGTTGTCATGGTTTCGATCTCCTTTGTGCTCCCGGAGTGGTCTGCCGGAGCACACACCCGGAGGGCGCGAGAGTGGTCTGCTCCCAAGGTCGTGGGCGTGCATTTTCCGAGGCTCCGGAAAAAATCTTACTGCGTACTTTGCAGGAAGATTTTTGCTGGAAACGGAAAGCCGTGAGGGCGTTCGCCGCGGCGAACGAAGCAGAACGCCAAGTGCCGCAGGGCGCGGACCGCTGACTCTCGCGGTGGCCGGAAGAGCACGCAGGGCAAAGGGGACCGACATTTGCGCGCAGGCACACGGTCCATCTGACATCTCACCGCCATCTATCCCGCAACAGAGTTTCCCAGGCATGCCAGAAAAAAGCAGGCATTTTCGGCCAGCGTGTATTTTGACCGATAACTCTCGCCAAATGAGCAGTTTATGGCCGATCAGGAGGGTATGCCGATTCTGCATACCCTCCCCCCTGAAAAGCTTAGCCTCCCCGCAAAAAACATTCGTATCTTCCATCTCACAGGCACTCAGTCTCCCCCATGCGCTACTGGACTCTGGCGCAAGGGCGCACCCGCTTGGCAACTTTGTATGTGAGGTCAACTGTGCAGAATTCAATCTCTTCTTCTCCGGTCACATTTGAGCCGTTCGTGGATGCGGAACGAGCAGCGTCGTTTCTGGACATGCCACGAAAGACGCTCCTGGGGTTGGCCCGCAGTGGGCAGATCCCGGCACACGGAATCCCCGGGAAAGGGCAGAAAAGGATCTGGAAATTCCGGATCTCCGAACTCGATCGCTGGATGCAAACAGAGGTAACATGGGTCAGCGACCAGGGCCGCATTCATGAAAGGAAGAGATTTCTATGAATCGGCCACAATATCAATTTGGAACCCTCTATTCGGAACCTCGCAAGAAAGGTCCGCATGTGTGGGTCTACCGCTGGCGGGAAGCGAACCCGCAGGGCAAGCGCCAACTCCGCAAGCAGATCATCGGCACCATGCGCGAACTGCGCACACGGGCGGATGCACAGCGAGCGGTGGAAGCATTTCGTCACAACATCAACCGTCATGCGGTTGAGCACGGTGGACCTCCACAGACGGTACATAAACTTGTCGAGCATTACCGGCTGAAGGAATTGCCCATGCAAACGCACGAGGGAAAAACTCGGGGAACGAAACTCGTGTACAACAGCAACCTGAAGCTCTACATCGTTCCGCGCTGGGGAGACTATCCGCTCCGGCGCGTGAGCAGTGTGGAGGTCGAAGACTGGCTCAAGACCCTGAAGCTTGCTCCTTCAAGTCGGGCCAAGATTCGCAACCTGATGAGTACGGTCTTTCGCCATGCGATTCGCTGGGGCTGGCTCAGTCAGAATGAAAATCCCATCGCGATGGTGAGGGTCAGCTCGAAGCGGCAACGCGTTCCCGTGACGCTTACCGCCGAAGAGTTCCGCACTCTGTTTGCCGTTCTGCCGGACCGGGAGCGGACGATGGGAACCATCTGTGCGACGACCGGCCTGCGGATATGCGAGGTGCTTGGTCTCAAGTGGGAGGACATCGATTTTCTGCAAAAGACGGCGAACGTGCTCCGTTCTTTTGTCGATGGCAGCATCGGTCCATGCAAGACGGAAGTCTCGCAGCAGCCGGTGCCGCTCGATGAAATCGTGCTGGAAGAGCTTGTTTGCTGGCGCTCTACCTGTCTGTATTCCCAGGCGGAGGACTGGGTCTTTGGCAGTGAGCGGCTCTTTGGCCGGATGCCTGTCTGGCCCGATAGCCTGCGCAGCAAGATACTGCAACCGGCTGCGCGAAAGGCGGGAATCACCAAGCAGATCGGCTGGCATACGTTTCGGCACACCTACAGTTCGCTGCTGGCGGAAACGGGCAATGATGTGAAGGTGCTGCAGGAGCTGATGCGGCACGCCAAGGTCAGCACCACGATGGATCTTTATACGCATGCCCGGATGGAAAACAAACGCATCGCCCAACGCAAGGCGGTCGATGTGCTTTTCAACCGCAACCCACAACCGGAGGCCGCGCTGTGAACAGCAAAGTGTTCCCAAACTGTTCCCACGCAAAATGCTTCTGTTCCCACATTCTGGAGGAAGTTGTTGATTTAATTGGTAGGCACGAGGAGACTCGAACTCCTGACCTCTACCGTGTCAAGGTAGCGCTCTAACCAACTGAGCTACGCGCCTACAAGCACTCCATCGATTCTAATGCCAGCGAGGGGTACGGGCAACTTGGGCCTGTGATTTCATCAGTTGCGTTAGGATGAATCAGGGTCCATAGCCATTCTCGCGTTCCGCCAATTACGTGCATTGCCGAATCAGCTGACGTTGCTTCGGCTCTCCATTGTGCCTTTCCTGGTCCTCGCGATTCTGGATGGCCACTACCATCGCGCGTTTATTTTGATGGTGGTCGCCGGTGTCAGCGACGGATTGGATGGCGCACTGGCCCGGCTCTTTCGGCAGCGGACGGAACTCGGTTCTTATCTCGATCCCATCGCGGACAAGTTATTGTTGAGCACGCTTTTCCTGGTGCTGACGCATGTCGGCCTGGTCTCCATGCGGATTACGGTCATGGTGTTCAGCCGCGACCTTGGCATCATTGTGATTTCCGCGCTGTTGTATGCGACGACCGGAACGCGCGATTTTCATCCCAGCTGGCTTGGGAAGGCAAATACCGTTGCGCAGATCCTGGCGGTTTGCTCTGTCGTTCTGGCGCAGACGCATCCGCAGTATTGGGTGCTATGGACCCGCCATGCATCGCTGGAAGCAACGCTGTGGCTGACCGTATTTTCAGGATTTCATTATCTGTGGCGCAGCGGCCGCCGGCTGGGTTCGCCGGTGGAAACCGAAGCGGGCGTGCGCGGCTAGCAGCAAACTGCTCTAAAGTTGTCGGAGTGGAGTCGCCATGCCAGGCGCGCGGGCATACAACTGTGTGGTCGCTGGCCATGGAGCGCGGATCGGCCGACTATTCGTCCAACTGCTCGGCGTTCTTCAGGCTTTTTTCTTCAATGTCCATGTCGTTAAATTCGTGCGAGTCGAAGACCTCACCGCATTCCAGACATTCTACAAATTCGGCATCTTCTTCGCGGGTTAGTACGCGAACGCGTGGGTGTTTGCAGGCTTCCATGGCTAGGTGTTTAGATGCGGGACTCTCCCCGATTGCGCCAGTGTCCCGTAAGTTGATGCTGTTTGTCAAAAGAAAATTTACTGATTTGCGCGAATTCATAAGCGCTTGAACATCATGAAACAAGAGGATTCATCCGGTGAGGCGTCTCGATCGTCCCGCGCATAGCTGGATGAAGTGTACTTACGGTCTCCGCTCGATCCGCTCGACGTTTGGCTCTTTTTGCTTCTTTTGATGGAATAATTTAGATATCGTGACTCTTCCCTCCCAATCCTCGACTTCTACCCGGGCAGACGCTGAAGTTGCGCTCCGCCAGCAGTTAGTTGCCTCTTTCCATGATGAGCGCGTGCATGCCACGTTCGAGAAGATTTTCGCAGACGTTCCGACGAATCTGCGCAACTCGAAGCCAGTCGGACAGACGTTCACACTCTGGCGGCTGCTGGTACATCTTCGATTAGGAGTAATTGATTTTCTGGATGCTTGCAGAATTCCTGGATACGTCGAACCTCCGGTGCCAGAAGGATTTTGGCCGGATGAAAGTGGAGTTGCGGACGACGCCGCGTGGGAAGAAGACCGTGCGGGATATCACACTGCCATGCGCGACTTTGAGACGCTGCTGCTCGACCCCTCGACCGATCTGTTTTCGCCCATTCCCGGCAGCGACGGGCCAACGATTTTGCGTCAGGCTTTAGCCTGCCTCGACCACAACGCCTATCATCTCGGACAAGCTGTTCTGCTGCGAAGATTGCTCGGTATCTGGTCCGAATAACTGTAGGGCGCGCATAAAGAAAGTGAACGCATTCACGTCGAAGTACTTTCTGACGGATTTCCGACGATCCAACCCGAACTGAGGGTTATCCTTGCAGCGAGAGGCGCATTGTTTCAATGCCGAGATATCTAGCTGCGCAACAATTCGGTCGGCCGATGAAGCTTAGTTTTTGGGCATGGCTGTTGTGGTCCATTCCCTTTAACCTTGTGCTGGAAGTCGCGCCGTTCCTGATAGCCGGGGGGGTTCTCAAGAAAACTGTAGGTGAGCTTGTAGGCCCATATCTAGCTTTTGCGGTTCCTTCAGTAATCATCATGTCGCTGGTCTGGTGGCTGCGGATATGGGAGCAGGAGGGCATCTCGCCCAAACGGCTAGCGCGCGGGTGGGGCCTGAGCATCGCGCTTTTCGGCGTTACGGTGACGGGTGCATCTTTTTACTCGGGCGTTGCGCTTCGCCTCATGGATCCGAAGGACGCTTTGGGTGGCTTCGTCGCCACGATATTGTTGAGTGTTCCTATTTCCTACTTCGGCATGAGCCGCAGGGCGCTCCGAACTATTTCCAAGAGGGCGGCAGGGAAACTCGACGGTTCCGGTTCCACGGCAACAAATTGACGTCGCATGTACGCTCAAGCGAGGCCCAATCGCCATTTAGAACTGAGGCTTGCAACTCGGACTGAATCAGTCCTATAATGGATTTGTCGACGAAATTGCCGCGAAACCACGGTTTTTAGGATCTCCATTCGCGGGTCACAAGTGCAACTTATATGCTGCGACTCACCAAAAAATCGGATTACGCGCTGATGGCGCTGAAGCACCTTGCCGAACATCCCGGCAATCCGACGCAGAGCGCCAAGGACATGGCGGAGGCGTATCACATTCCTCCACCGCTGCTTGCCAAGATTTTGCAGACATTAGCGCGCTCCGGCCTGGTGATCTCTCATGCCGGACTGCATGGTGGGTATTCGCTGGCTCGTCCGGCCGGCGAAATCACCGCATTTGAAGTGATTCGAGCGATTGAAGGGCCGTTGTTTATTGCGTCCTGCACCACCAGTCATGGGGACTGCGATTTGTTGAGCTCCTGCATCGTGAAAGAGCCGCTGCGGAAGCTGAACGACACGATTCGAGATTTGTTGAACGATATGCGCATCTCCGATCTCTGCGACGAATCTAAATTGGGAGCCTCGGGATATGCGCGCAGTGTGCAAGCCGGTCCGTTGGTAACGCTAGGCCGCACCATGCCGCGCGCTTAGCAGGAGAAGTGATCACAGAGTTTTTGTTGAACAGGGAGCCTCAATGAGTACCGTTCTAAGCGAACCGAAATTGCCCGCCGGGGTGAATTTGCCGATCTACATGGATAACCACGCCACGACGCCGCTCGATCCGCGTGTGTTGGAGGCGATGCTTCCTTACTTCACGAACAAGTTTGGAAACGCGGCGAGCCGCAACCACTCCTTCGGCTGGGAAGCGGAGAAGGCGGTGGACCTGGCCCGCGAACAGATTGCCAAACTGATTGGTGCAACGGCAAAGGAAATTATTTTCACTTCCGGCGCGACGGAGAGCAACAACCTGGCGATCAAGGGTATTGGTGAGATGTACCGCGAGCGCGGCAATCACATCATTACCCAGGTGACCGAACATAAAGCGGTGCTGGATACCTGCAAGCGGATGGAGAAGCAGGGCTACCGCGTCACCTATCTGCCCGTGAACGCCGACGGCTTGATTGAGATGGACGATTTGAAGCGAGCCATCGATGACAAGACAATCCTTGTCACCATCATGTTCGCCAACAATGAAATTGGCGTCATTCAGCCGATTGCGGAGATTGGCAAGCTGTGTCACGAGCGCGGCATCTTGTTCCATACCGATGCGGTGCAGGCGGTGGGAAAAGTTCCTGTCGACGTGAACACGATGAACATTGATGTTCTTTCGCTGTCGGGACACAAAATCTACGGGCCCAAGGGTGTAGGCGCACTGTATGTTCGTCGTCGCAATCCTCGGGTGCAGATTGCCGCACAGATGGATGGCGGCGGTCACGAGCGCGGCATGCGCTCGGGCACGCTGAACGTCACAGGAATTGTTGGACTGGGTGCGGCGTGTGAGATTGCTCGCCTGGAAATGGATGAGGAAGCGGCGAAGCTGAGCGCGATGCGCGATCGGCTGAAAGACAAGCTCGAATCCAACCTGGACTTTATTCATGTGAACGGATCGATGGAACATCATCTGCCGGGAAATCTGAACATGAGCTTTATCCATGTGGAGGGCGAATCGCTTCTGATGGGAATCAACGATATCGCGGTATCGAGCGGCTCGGCGTGCACCTCGGCGACGCTCGAACCATCCTATGTATTAAAGGCGCTTGGACTGGGAGACGATGTGGCGCACAGTTCCATTCGCTTTGGGCTTGGACGCTTCAATACCCAGGCGGAAGTGGACTATGTGGCCGACAAGGTGGTCGACGTAGTGCAGAAGTTACGCGAGCTTTCGCCGCTGTACGAAATGGCGAAAGAGGGAATCGATCTGACGAAGGTTCAATGGCAGGCGCACTAACAGCAGCGCAGGGTTTTTCAGTTCACAGTATTTGGAGGAAGTATGGCTTACAGCGATAAGGTAATTGAGCACTACAACAATCCGCGCAACGTCGGTCAGATGGATAAGAACAGCACCGAAGTCGGCACGGGTCTGGTCGGCGCGCCGGAGTGCGGCGATGTGATGCGGCTCCAGATCAAAGTGAATCCGGAAACGCGTGTCATCGAAGACGCCAAATTCAAGACCTTCGGATGCGGTTCGGCAATTGCTTCCTCCTCGCTGGCCACGGAGTGGGTGAAGGGCAAGACGGTCGATGAAGCGATGGAGATCAAGAACACAGACATTGTGAAAGAGCTGGCCTTGCCGCCGGTGAAGATTCACTGTTCTGTATTGGCGGAAGATGCGATTCGCGCTGCCATCGGCGATTGGAAAAAGAAAAATGTTGTCGAGGGTCAGGCAGCGTCAACCCCGGTCGCGGTCGCAGCGAACTAAGTTTCGCTGCATGCTCGGGAGTGGCTTGGAGCGTCGTCGCGGCGCAGTTTACGGACGAGGGAGATGAGCGCGTTGGAACCAGTTACGATCAGCAACATAGGTCAGACACCTGGCGCATCGGAAGGCTCCCGCGGCCGGCACGATGAAGGATCGTCGAATGCGCCTAACTCTCCGCAGAAGGGAATTCACGTCACGGATCGTGCGATCAAGCGGATTCGGGTGGCGATGGCCAAGGAAAACATCGCTCCCCATCAAGGCGGCCTGCGACTCGGCGTGCAGGGAGGCGGATGCTCCGGGCTCAGCTATAGCATTCGCTTCGATACCCAACCGCGTGAGCGCGATCGCGTGTACGACTATGATGGCGTGCGCGTTTTCGTCGATCCAAAATCGTTTATTTACCTGAACGGCATGACCCTGGACTATGAAGAAACGTTGATGCGCCAAGGCTTCAACTTCATCAATCCAAACTCTACCAAATCGTGCGGTTGCGGATCTTCTTTCTCTGGCTAACTCAGGGTCGCCTGTTGAAAGCCGACGTCGCGGCGCGAGAATGGCGGGCGAGGGTCGGATCTTCAATCAGCCAAGAGAGAGTGCATGACAATCGTGGCCGAACCCTCGAAGAAATTAGTTTGCTGGTCATGTAGCAGCGAGAACGACGCGGACGCGCAGTTTTGTGCCAACTGCGGCAAGCTGCAACCCTATACGCCGACTGACTATTTTGCATTCTTCGGCCTGCCGCGACGGTTTCAATTGGACATCGCTGCTCTGGAAAAGCAGTTCTATCGACTCAGCCGGAAGTTTCATCCAGACTTGTATGCTCGCGCCAGCGCCGACGAGCAACGCTGGAGCCTGGAGAAAAGCTCCGTGTTGAACGATGCGTGGCGCACTCTCCGTGATCCGTTGGCGAGAACGGAATACATGTTAGGCCTGGCGGGAATTCGGTTGGAAGAACAATCCCGCGACGCTTCGGATAGAGCAGCCGAAAGCGGGACGGCGAAGCAGCAAGTGGTTCCACCGGACCTGCTGGAAGAAGTTTTTGAATTAAACATGCAGTTGGAAGAAATGCGCATGGCGAAAGCCAGCGGCGCGGATGATCCAGAAACACGGAGAAATCTGAAAGCCGCAAAACAAAATTTCGATATACAGATGAAAGCATCCGAGCAGGACTTGCAGCGCTTGTGGAGCGATTGGGACGCGGCTGCAGAAACAAGTGACAGAAATATGCAGCAAGCTGCCCAACAGAAAATGGTCGACTTGCTCAATCGGCGCAGCTATATTCGCAACCTGCTGCGCGATGTCGAAGAGGCGCTGAAGAATTAAGTCAATGGCATCTCTGGAAATGGAAATTACCAAGTATGGCGGATGAAAGAGTCGTAGGCATCGATCTTGGTACGACGAACTCGTTGATCGCGTTTATGCAGGGCGACCAGCCGGTGGTGATCCCGGGCGAAGACGGCTCGAATCTGGTGCCCTCGGTCGTGGCGTTGTCTGCTGCTGATCGATTTGTCGTGGGCAATGCTGCGCGAACGAATCTTCTGGAGACCCCGGACCGCGCGGTCTATTCCGTCAAACGTTTGATGGGTCGCGGGGTTGAAGATGTCCAGGACGAGTTGAAGTTCTTCCCGTTTCGGCTGGCGGATGACCTTGCCGCAGGCGAAGTACTTCGCATCAAGCTAGGCACTCGCGAACTGACTCCGCCGGAAGTGTCCGCGTATATTCTTCGCCAGCTCAAGCAAAATGCCGAGCGCTTTTTTGGCCCGGGCGTCACCGTCAAAAAAGCGGTGATCACGGTCCCTGCGTACTTCAACGATACGCAGCGCCAGGCGACCAAGGATGCGGGAAGAATTGCCGGACTCGAGGTGCTGCGCCTGGTGAACGAGCCCACTGCAGCCGCGCTTGCCTACGGATTGGATCGTCAAAAAGACGGCATCGTCGCCGTGTATGACCTGGGCGGCGGCACGTTTGATATTTCGATATTGAAATTGCACGACGGCATCTTTGAAGTGGTGGCTACGAACGGTGACACCCACCTCGGCGGAGATGATATCGACAATCTTTTGATCGCGATTGCGCTTGAGGACATTTCCGGCGATTTAGGCCTAGATGTGCGCAGAAATGGAGAAGCGATCCAGGCAATTCGCAAGTCCGTGATCGACGCCAAGATCGCGCTCAGCGCCGAGAATTCTGCCAATCTGGATGTCACGTTGCCTACAGGGGAGCGCTATCAGCGCGAAATCACACGCGAACAATTCGAGCAGCTGATTCGCCCCGTGATTGAGCGAACGATCGCTCCTTGCCGCCAGGCGATTCAGGATGCGGGTATCAAAATCGAGGAGATCGGCGAAGTTGTCCTGGTGGGCGGATCGACTCGCATTCCTCTGGTGCGGCAATTGGTCGATGACGTTTTCGAGCTGGCGGGGCGCGCGAAAAAGCCACATGCCGAAATGAATCCCGACGAAGTTGTTGCGCTGGGAGCGGCAGTTCAGGCCAACATTCTTGCCGGAGATTCCTCTGCTACTGATGACATGCTGCTGCTGGACGTGACGCCGTTGTCGCTGGGCATTGAGGCGCTGGGCGGCGTGGTAGCGCGTATCATTCAGCGCAACTCTACGATTCCGGCTTCAGCCACGGAGCACTTCACCACTGGCATCGATGGACAGACGAACGTCGCCATCCACGTGTTGCAGGGCGAGCGCGAGTTGGCGAAAGATTGCCGATCGCTGGCGCGTTTTGATCTGAAGGGAATTCCTCCCATGACGGCGGGGATGCCGCGCATCGAGGTGAAATTCCTGATCGATGCCAACGGCATTCTTCGCGTCACTGCGCTGGAGCAACGCAGCGGCAAGCAGTCCGAGATTGAAGTGAAGCCGACGTACGGCCTGACCGATGAGCAGGTCGAAACCATGATCCTGGATTCCTTCGATCATGCCGAGGAGGATTTTCGCGAGCGGCAATTGATTGAAGCCAAAAGCGAGGCTGAGACAATCCTCATCGCCGTAGAAAAAGCACCCTCAAGTCCATCATGGAAGCTGTTGCAGCCGGACGAAGTGGCTCGTATCCACACTGCGCGTACGACGCTGGAGGAGGCGCGCTGCGGCAACGATTATCACGAAATTCGCAATGCGATCGATGCACTGGACCAGGCGACCAGACATTTTGCGGAGTTGCAAATGGATGCGGCGGTCGGCTCCGTGATGAAGGGCAAGACCATGGATGCGGCTGGCGAGCGCATGGGCAAAGGTCCGGCTGCGCATCATCCTATGGCCGCTGCGGAATTTGAAGCTGCGCCGAAAGAATCTGAAGTTCAAAACAAGTGAGAGCACGCTATGGCACACACCAGCAGTCCTGAAACTGAGAAGCCGATTGATCTATCCAAGCCACCTGCAGCCGGAATGGTTCGCGTCACATTTCTTCCCGAAGGCCGCACGGTGGAGTTCGAATACGGAACCATGCCCTACGATCATCATGGCAAACCGATGTCGTTTCTCGACGTAGCGGAAAATTATGGCATCTTTCTCGATCACGCCTGCGGGGGCGCCTGCGCCTGCACCACCTGTCATCTGTGGATTAAAGAGGGCGCATCGGGAATCAGCGAGCCGGACGACGACGAATTGGATCGCATGGAGACGGCTGCGGATGTGCAGCTGAACTCTCGCCTTGGCTGCCAGGCCATCATCACCGGTCCGGGAAGCTACGTTGTCGAGATTCCCAAGTGGAACCGCAATTACGTCTCCGAAGGAAAACCGCTGTCGCTGGTGGAAGAAAAGCCTGCGCCCACCAACCCCTGACATGAAGCGCCAACAAATCCCTGACATAATGTTGTGAAGCCATAAGGGAGCGTGCCGTGCCACAGATTACCTGGAATGATGCAGAAGAGATTGGAATCCAGTTGCAGGAAAAATTTCCTGAGACAGACCCCTTAACTGTTCGCTTCACAGAACTGCATCGGTTTGTAACGGAGCTGCCGGGCTTCGCGGACGATCCGCAAAATTCGAGCGAGTCGAAGCTCGAAGCCATCCAGATGGCGTGGTACGAAGAGTGGAAAGACGCCCAGGGCTGATCCTCTCTGGGGATCAACAAAAGGCCTGCGTGAAGTTCTTGCCCTCCTGGTGCCAACACCCACCTCCCTGCGTGCGCACTGAACGTGCACGTCCCGTTTGCTTGACAACGCAATCCCCAAAAAATCAGGATGTACCTAATATGTAGGCTGCGGGACTGGATACAGGAGCAGTTCGGTTGTCCTTCAGGATTCTCTCGCGGACGCAGAGCGCGGAGCAAATCCGGCGTCGCGCGATGGAACGATTTCGCGCACTCTGACGTATCCATCCGCATGCGTCTTTATCGGACGCTGCGCGGCTGACTGTTCGCATTTGGACGGGTGTGTCCGAAAATGGACGGCAGCTCGCCGAAGCGGTGATCGAGTGGCACGATCATCTATAAGCAGTCGTTACAGATGCCAGGCGAGCATATAGATTTCTGATTGGAAGTCCACGTGCAATAGGTACCCTGAGCTCATTTCCCCTGAGGGCAAGATCTGGATGAAGCAGTTTGAATCTTTTCGGCTGGACACCACGAACGAATGCCTCTGGCAAAATGGGGTGCAGATCAATCTTCCTCCAAAGCCTTTCGCGGTCCTGCGATATCTGGTGGAGCACCCGGGGCGGCTGATCTCCCACAACGAACTGCTGGATGCCTTATGGCCCGAAACCTACGTCCAGCCTCAGGTGCTGCGAACCTACATGCTGGACCTGCGAAAGGCGCTGGGAGACGATCCGGCATGTCCGCGGTTCATTCAGACGTTGCCCAAACGTGGCTATTGTTTCGTGGCTCAGGTCACGGATGCGAGCGTGCCGGATTCCGGCGCTGCGCCCGCAAGTGAGGCGCGGCCTGCGATTTTCGACGGAGTTGTAGGACGGGAGCAGGAACTGATTCGCGTGAAGACGCTTGGGCAGGCGCTGGCCGGCGGGCAGCGGCAGACGGTCTTCATCACAGGCCCTACAGGCATTGGAAAAACTGCAATGGTCGATGCAGCCTGCCACCAGATGGTCGCCATGTTATCTGCCACCGTGGCCTGCGCGCAGTGCGTCGAAGGACTCAGCAAGAAGGAAGATTATTACGCGGTAATGGAAATCCTGCGCCAGCTGTGTGCCTCGGCAGATGGTGAGTCGACGACCCGGATTCTTGCGAGTATTGCGCCGGCATGGCTGGCTGCGATTGGGCGGGATCCTGAGTCAACTTCCAACGGCGCGCGATCGACGCATCCAAAGGTGCCCGGAGATCTTTGTCGAGCGCTGGAAGAACTGGCGAAAGAGAAAGCGCTCGTCCTCGTCTTCGAAGATCTGCAATGGGCGAATGACTCCACGCTGGAGCTGATATCAGCCCTGGCGCGGCGCCGGGCGCCGACGAAATTGATGGTGCTGGCGACGTACAGTTTTCATTGCACATCTGCGGAACATCCCCTGAAAACGCTGAAGCAGGACTTGGTGCTGCACCGGCAGTGTGCGGAGCTGGCGTTAGCGCCGCTGGCCAAGACAGCGGTCCGACAAATATTGAGCAGGGAACTAAGGCAAGAGATTCTGCCTTCCGGTTTGGATACATTTGTCTATCAGCACTCCGAAGGCAATCCGCTGTTTGTTTTCGCACTGTTGCGGCATCTGATCGGCGAGCATTTTCTGATGCGCGAAGGCGCGAACGATGCCGGCCGCTGGGAGCAGCGTGCGCCCTATCCGGAAATGGAAACCGGAGTGCCGCAGGAGCTGGTGCAGTTGATTGATCCGGAAATTGAGCGGCTGCCTCCAGCCGAACAGCGCATCCTGGAAGCAGCCAGCCTGATGCGGGTTGTGTTTCCCGCGTGGGCCGTGGCGGCGGCGCTGGAACAAGATCGAACCGAAACAGAGGAGGCATGCGACAAGCTGGCGCGCCGCTTGTGTTTTGTGCACCGCGCCGGGCACGATGAACTCCCGGACGGCACCCGTTCGGACTTCTACGCATTTGCGCATGGGCTCTACCGCGAAGTTTTGTACCAGAAGCAGTCGGCGTCGCGCCGGGCGAAGGGACATACGCGGATTGCGGAGCGGTTGGGCGAGCTGTTCGCAGGGCGCGAGGACAACGTTGCGCGAGATGTGGCGATGCATTATGAAGCGGCAGGCAACTGGAAACGCGCTATAGATGCGCTGCGCACTGCCGCGCGGCTTGCGCATCAGCGTCAGGCATATTCCGAAGCCGCACAATTGCTGCAACATAGTCTGGGACTCGCGGAAAATCTGAATGATGCAGAACGACGCGTCATCGAACCAGAGATTCTGGCGGAGTTGGACCTGGCACGGGCCGCAATGGAGGGTACCAAACAGTCGCAACATATGTCTGCAGAAATTGACGGATTCTGGATGGGAACTTGACAACTTTATTTTTGCGAGTCGCTACTGTGGTGAACATAGGCAGGAGGTACCACATATGCGATCCACATTTCATACCATTCTGGCGTCAGCAGCATTGATGGCGGCAGCAGTCTTGGCGACCAACTCCGCAATGGCGGAAACAACTCTCACGGTGCCCTTCAGCTTTATGGTTGCCGGCAAACAATGCCCCGCCGGTCGCTATACAGTGAAGGAAGACCGACGTGGCAGTTTTGTGACGCTGATCAATCAGGATTCCAGCCGCGTGTTCACCTGGCTTCTGCTTCCCAACTCGCCCGACTACAAGAGCGGTTCGGTCGTGCTGAAGTTTGACGTATCTGGGCAAACGCACCTGCTGCGCTCCGTTGCAATCGGTGCCATGAAGACTTCGAGGTTGGATAAGAACATCAGCAATGAATACCGTCAGGCCGAGCTCGCAGCCCAACCGGGCCAGTAGTTCAATCCGGCTTGTCCGGCAGTTCGTCCTAGAGGCACTGGAATACCAGGCATTCAGAGGGCTCATCGATTCTTCGATGGCCCTCTTTTTGTTGTTCGCGGGCGCACGTAAACTGGAAACATGAAAGCATTACCAAGGTTTGATGTGGAGGGTCAGGTCGCGCTGGTGACAGGCGCAGCCCGTGGGCTGGGTCGAGCAGTTGCGTTGGCGCTGGCGGAAGCGGGGGCCGATATCGCACTGGGTCTCCGGCAACTCGACAGCGATGGCGGACTCGCGCAGGAGATCGTTGCTCTCGGTCGCCGAGTATTGCCGCTGCAAATGGACATGACGGAGCTGCAACAAATCCGCGATGCTGTGGACGCCACTGAGAGACACTTTGGAAAACTGGACATCCTGGTGAACAACGCCGGAATCGCTCCAGACAATCTGGCAGAAAATGTGACGGAAGAAGATTTCGATCAAACCCTCGCCATCAATCTGAAGGGAACATTCTTCGCCAGTCAGCAGGCGGGTCGCATCATGATTCGGCAGAAGCGCGGATGCATCATCAATATGGGCTCGCAGGCCGGCTTTGCGGCCTTGCCAACTGAGTCTGTCTACTGCATGACCAAGGCAGGAATCAGCCACCTGACAAAGTGTCTCGCTGTGGAGTGGGGCAAATACAACATCCGCGTGAATGCTGTGGCGCCGACATTTATCCATACTCCAGGGACGGAGCCGGCGCTGTCCGATCCCGCGTTTCGAGCTGAAGTGATCCAGAACATTGCCGCGCTGCATCGCATTGGCGAGCCCATCGAAGTGGCGGGAGCTGTGGTGTTTCTGGCCAGTCCCGCAGCCTCACTGATTACTGGCGAGACGTTACTGATTGATGGAGGATGGACCGCGCGCTAGAGCAGTATCACCATAGGTGTAAGGCGAAGGAGCAATCTCGGCTGGCCTTTTGCCAGGAAAAGGCCATCTTGCATAGTGCCCGACACATTACAGGAATGGTGATACTGCTCTAGCGGATCGAACGTAGCGAAAGTGTTACGCGGTTCGCGCGTGGCAGGGAATTTCTATTCCACCGCAGTCTTTCGATTCTTTGAAGAGTTTTGCGAGTCGCACCGCCAGCGCCGAATCCGCGGCGTCAGACGCTCTAGCGCTTGGACAGATCTCGAATCCATAGATCTTTAAATTCCATGTTGCCCTTGCCGCCGGCGTGCAACTGCAACGCGATCTTGCCATCAAACGAACTCGGATGGGGATCGGTGAAGTCCACTATGTTGACACCATTCAGACGCGATGTGTAACGGTTGCCGACCACCTCCACCAGGTAGTCATTCCACTCGCCCATGCGCACCACGCTCTCGTTTTCCGGAGCGGGCCACACCACCCAACCGCGTCCGTCTTCCCCGTAGACGCCGCCGGTGTGGTGCATCATTGTGCAATCAATTTCAAACTGCATGCCTTGCGTGGTGTCGACCGATCCGGGCTTGAACCCGGTGTGAAAAAACACGCCGCTGTTTCCATCGCCGACACATTTGAAGCGGAGGGACAGTTGAAAGTCCTTATAGTCCTTGTTGGTTTCAAGGTATCCGTACGCCGGGGTGAGGCCCTTGCCGTGAATCACTCCGTTCTCGACGGTCCAGCTTTCATGACCAATCTTCGTCCAACCGGTCAGATCGGTCCCGTTGAAAAGCGAAATCCAATCCTCGCCGGGTAGCTTCGCCTTTTCCTGCGCGATCAGAGCCGCGCCGGCGACCACAATCATAACCAAGGTCAGCAGACTGGCGAGAATTCGCCGATGCAGTCGGAAAGAACTCTGTCGATTTCGAATTGAGCGCGAAGAGAGAGAACCGAGCAATGACAAACGGGGAAGCTTCATTCGAACGGATCCTCCAATAGCTGGACCATCAGCCCATCAGCGTGAGAATGCGACAGTGGGGCTAGACACTCAGGACGCGAACGCCCGCTTTTTCAAACGCAGCTACAGCATCGTCGGGGATCCCGTCATCCGTAATTAAGACATCGATGGCCGCCGCCGGGCAAATGATGATCGGGCTGACCATGCCCACCTTGCTGGAATCGGCGACCACGACGACCTGTTTGGTCTGGCGTGTCATGGCACGAAACACAGCGGCCTCATCGGCTTCAATGGTGGTGGCGCCGCGTTCTGGGTCCACGCCGCAGACGCCCACAAACACGCGGTCCATCACGACAATATTCAGGGACTCGATCGCAGCCGGGCCAATCAGCGAAAATGCGCCTTGCCAGCGCATGCGGCCGCCCGTCAGGGTGGTGTCCAAACCTGCACTGCTGCTCAACTCCATCGCAATGTTGACTGCGTTGGTAATGATGTGGAGATTATTGCGATGGCGAAGAAACTGGGCTACCTTCGTCGTCGTCGTGCCTGCGGTCACGCCGACTGTCTCGTTCTCCTGCACCATTTCCGCTGCGGCCTGCGCGATGCGTTGCTTTTCCTTAGCAAACCGCTCCTCGCGAACGCCGAAGGATGCGTCAAAGCGGAAAGGCTCATAGACGGCCTGGCCGGCAAGCATGGCGCCCCCGTGGGTACGATGAACCAGGCCACGTTCCTCCAGCCGCACCAGGTCGCGGCGCACACTGGCGGGCGACATTTTAAGAATCACCGTCAGCTCGTCGACAGAAGTTTTGCCGTGGTGCAGCAGCAGCCGCAGGATTTCCTTGGCACGCTTGTCGATCTTGGAAGATACGACGGCAGGACTATCCTCGATCTCCCCGGATGTGGCGAAGTGCGTATTATTCGTAAACACCCTGGACAACTCCACTGGAAATCTTGTCTAACGTTTCGCGCAACCCATATACATTCTCTTCGAGAACGACATAGCGCGCAAATTCGTCATTGGCAACGGAGCCCAATTTCAGTGAATGATTCCGAAACGTGACGGGACTCTGCGTTCTCATTCGTAAAGAACAGTGGAATTCCGTCGCTTTTGTACGCAGGGCAATTTTGCGGATATTCTCCTGTCGGATTCCGCCCCCCACCATGATGCGAATCCGTCCCTGTGCAGCGTCGATCAGTTGCGTCACCCGCTCCGCGCCTTGGCTGACGGTCTGCATACCGCCCGAAGTCAGAATACGATGCGCGCCCGTCTCGATGACTTTTTCCAACGACTCATCCAGATCTGCCGACATATCAAAAGCGCGATGGAACGTCACCTGCATTGGATGGGCGAGTTGCACGAGCTCGCGAGTCCTTGGCACATCGACGTGGCCGTTTCGATCGAGCATGCCAACAACTATGCCATCCGCTCCCAGCTCTTTTATGCGGACGACGTCCGCCTTCATCACATCGAATTCATAGGATGTGTAGAAAGAATCCCCGCCTCGGGCCCGCACCATTACGAACACTTCGATTCCGACGTGCTTGCGAACCGCCTGAATCAGGCCGGCACTCGGCGTAATGCCTCCCTCGTTCAGATCGCAGCACAATTCAATGCGCTGCGCTCCGCCCGACTGGGATGCGATCGCCGATTCTACCGAATCCACACATATTTCGAGAATCATGATGACTGAGTCCCATTTTCCCGGATCGCCCGGATTCCTTATCGTTCATAAGGGATCCGGACGCAAAGAAGATTCCGGCAGGCGCACTGTTGCGGGTTGCGCGACAGCCTGCAGGTTAAAACGTGTATCGCAAGGAGAACTGCAGATGCCGCTCGGTCGAGCGAATGCTCCCGTTGAGAGCGATTTCCCCAAAGTTGGAATCGGTAATTCCCGTATCGGGATTGCCATAGCTGACAATATTGAAAGCATTGAACGCATCGAAGCGGAACCCAATGGTCTGTTGTTTGTAAGTTTGGAAATCCTTGAAGGCGGACAGATCGACGTTCACGAAGCCCGGCGCACGTACGGTGCCGTTGCGGGAGGTGCCGAAGGTGTTGGGAGCAGGCACGCCGAAGGCGCATGGCGCTCCCAGTGCATTGATGCGTGACCCAGGCAAGGTGCAAGGCGTTGCCGACGGGTCGGTGCCAAACCAATTGCCATGCGGATTGCTTGGAGTAGGAAATATTTTGCGGTTGACGATCTTCAACTTCATGTATTGGTTGGCGCGCGAGTTGCCAAAGCTGTTGGAGTTGTTGCCGGGACCGGTAATCGTCTCCGGGAAACCGGACCAGACCACGCCGACAGCCGATACCTTCCAGCCGCCGATGACTTCGTCCATGGCCCGGTTCGCATTGGTAAAGTATTTCTGCCCGCGACCTGCTGGCAGCGCGTATACGCTGGTGAATGACAGGTTATGGGTGGCGTCGTAACCAGCCGGACCGTAATCGGCGGCGCTGTCATAGTAGTTCTGGAATGCTCCGCTATACCCGTTGACGTTGAGGGCGTAATTGCCAAGGCTGTTGGTCATCGACTTGCTGTAGGTGTAGTTGACGGTATACTCCAGACCGTCCGTCAGCCGCTGGCGCAGGGTTGCCTGCAGGGCGTTGTAGTTCATCATGGCGCGCGATTCGGTGATCAGCAGGGAATTGGAACCGATCGCGACGCTGGGATCGACCGCATTGATGCCCAGGTATTTGTTGTTGTAGAACGGAGCCGAAGTCGGGTCGCCGTTGACCAGGTATTGGTTCACGTTGCCGTAATCTTCGATGTGCTGCCCCTGTTCCCCGATGTAGCCGACCTGCACCGATGTCGAACGTGTCAGCGCATATTCACCCGTCAAGCTCCATTCTTGAATGTAAGCCGGCTGGATGTTTTGCGGGTAGACGTTGAAACTGCCACCGAACTGAACCGTGCCGCCGGTGAAGCCCTGCTCCGCTGTGCGCGGATTTCCCGGATTGCCGGGCGTGGGAGCGGTTGTGGTGACATTCACTGCCTGGATGAACGGGGTGATCGAGGTGAGGCGCTGGTTGGAGGAGTTGCCTTCATAGAAACTGGTCGCTCCGTATCCGCCGCGTACTACCATGCGGTCGTTGGGCTGCCATGCAAACCCCAGGCGGGGCATCCACTGCCTGAAGTTTGGCTGATAGCAGCCCCGGTTGCTGCAAATGCCCGATCCAACCGGTGCCCCGGTGGGAACCTGGCCCGCGTAGATCACCTGGCCTGTGGTCAGGTCGATGTTGCCCGTCTTATTGTGTTGTTCGATCCACGGCTCGTCATACTCAAAGCGCAGTCCGATGTTCAAAGTCAGGTTGGGGCGAATTCGATAATCGTCCTGCGCGTAACCCGCGATCCGCCATTGGCGTTGTCCAACGTTAACGCTGGCAAGGGTGGCACCCGCCTGACTTACGCGATCCAGCAGGAAGTCTGCGCCACCGTAACCGCCGGCGTTGGCGGCCGAGGGATTGCTGCTGAAGGCGCCGCTGTACGACAGCGAACCAAGATAGCCGCTATTATTCGCCGTGGGATAGTTGTTTTGATACCGCAACGCTTGCACGCCCATGCGAGTCGAGTGCAGTCCGTGCTGCCAGGTCACGTCGTCAATATAGCTGTAGGTGTTGTCGATCAGGCCCCCGCCATAGACCGGATTGCCGCCGGCGAAGATGCCGCCAGAAATGCTTTGATAGGTGAATCCGTTATAGGCCTGGTTCGGGAACGTGATGCCGACCTTGGCGTTGCCTGAAGTTCCAAACTGGCCAGTTGGATCCTGGGAGAAGTTCTGCGCCCAGACAGTGCGCGTAAAGCCAAGGCGTCCGGAATTGATCAGTGACGGCGAGAAGATATGCACCCATGTGGCTCCGCCGAGTTTCGTCGGATAGAGATTTACCCCTGGGAAGGAGATGGCCAGTACCGGGGTGGACGCGTCATAGGCCGTCGACATGGAGTAAAAACCCGTGATCTTGTCGGACGAACGAGGGTCGAACTCAATCTTGATGTCTCCCTGGTTATTGGCCTTGTAGCTGCGCGTCGGGCCTTGATAGTCGTTGTTGACGAGTCCGTCGGTCGGAGTTGCGTTAGGCAACGGGTATAAAGAAGGATTGGCGAAAAGGAATTTCGCGACAGGATTCACGACCGGAACTCCCTGATCACCGACAAAGGGCGTAAAGTTGTTTTCCGAATCGTACAGCTGGATTGGATTGGAGCCGGCCAGCAGGGACGAAAAATTTCCGTTGCGCATGTCCTGGGTAAAGACGCTTGTCGATCCCGTTCCACCCCTGTGAAACCGGGATCCGAGGTAATCCACAAAGAAGAAAAGACTGTTGCGCTTGATTGGACCACCCAAGGCGCCGCCGAATTGCGCCTGCGAATAAGGGTTGATCGGAATCGCCGGTACCTGTTGATTGTTGGTCCAGGTATTGGCATTCAACCTGTAGTCCTGCACGTAGCCGTAGGCCACACCGTGGAACTCATTGGTGCCGCTTTTCAACACGCTGATCACGTCGCCGCCGTTCACATTGCCGTAGTCGGCGGGCGCGTTCGCGGTCATGACATGCACTTCCTGCAACGACTCTGGCGCAGGGCTGTACGAGATCAGGTTGTTGAACGTCTCGTTCATGTCGATGCCGTCCAGCGTGTAGTTGTTCGACTGGGCGCGGTTGCCGTTCATGTTTGGCGTGTCAACGAAGTATGTGCTGCGCTCGATGCTTGTCGTACCGGACGTGCCCGCCGTATCGATCGATCCCGGCACGTACAACGTCAAGGCAGAAAAGTCGAGGCCATTCAACGGAAAGTTGCGGATGGTGTTGGCCGTCAGTGTGGATCCGAGGGTCGCGTTTGTCGTATTCAAAATTGGCGCCGCCGCGGAGACATTCATCGTGGTCGAGGCGCTTCCGACCTTCAGCTTGACGTTGAAGTTCGCCGTCTGCAAAACCTCCAGGCTGAATGCCGGAATGGTTTCTTTGTTAAAGCCGGGCGCCTGCACCGTCACTTCATAACGGCCGATCGGCAGTGACTGAATCCGGTAAAATCCGTCCGCGTTGGTCGTTGTCGGAGAATCCACGCCGGTGCTGACATTGTGAGCAACCACCTGAGCGCCCGATACCACAGCTCCGCTGGGATCGGTGACCTCTCCTGTAATGGTTCCGGTGACGGTCTGGGCCACTGCCGCGCTGACAAACATAAGAGTCACAAGCAGAGTGACGGTCTGGATATATCGAATCAATTTCATTGGGTTGCATCCTCCGGCCTGAAGTTCGTACAAGTGCTAGGTGCTTGAGCATAGTGCTCAAAATTTGATTGATTCTTTCGTCGTCGTGATCATATAGCTCACTAATCGTTGTGTAAACTGTTTTTTTGAAGAATATACTCAGTTTTTGATCACTACATGCGCACCGCGATTTGGCATCGGCTTACCGACTGGCTGGAAACGGTGCTATCGTCTTTCTTTTTAAAGTTCTTTGGATGGAAAGTACCGGCAAAGTTTAGGGAAGATAGAGAATGGACCGACGCAGATTCATCGCTTCTCTCACTGGAATCGCCGCGAGCGCTTCGCTTCCCGCAGCCATTTCCCGCGCAAGAATTGTCGCCGCCGAAGCCGACAAGAAACACAACGCCGGCGCTCATTCCACCTTAGCCGTACCGACTGCGGATCAATTGAAATGGCAGGACCTCGAAATGGGGATGTTCATCCATTTCGCTCCGAACACCTGGCAGGACGTCGAGCAGGACAATTTGTCCACTCCCTTGTCCGCCATCAACCCGACGTTGCTGAATACCGATCAATGGGCCTCGACTGCGGTCGACCTGGGCGCGAAATACATCGTCTTCGTTGCCAAGCATTCCGGCGGGTTCTGCATGTGGCATACCGAGACGACCAGCTACGGCATTCGCAACACGCCGTGGCGAGGCGGCCATGGGGATGTCCTGGCGGATGTCTCCGCTTCGTGCCGAAAATTCGGACTGAAGCTGGGCGTTTACGTTTCCCCGCGCGACGCAAAGTTTGGCGCGGAAATCAGCGGTCTCTGCAAAACGCCCGCGCAGCAGAAAATCTACAACGCCATCTATCGCCGCCAACTCACCGAGGTGCTATCGCGTTACGGTTCGATGGTGGAAATATGGTTCGACGGCTCGAACGTAATTCCCGTCGGCGACATTCTCCAGCAGTATGCTCCGCAAGCGATGATCTTTCAGGGACCGCATGCAACCATCCGCTGGGCCGGCAATGAAGACGGCTTTGTGCCTTATCCTGCGTGGAATTCCATCTCTGCGGCCGATGCGAAGACTGGCGTCGCGACGGCACTGAATGGCGATCCCAACGGATCGGTCTGGATGCCGAATGAAGTGGACGTTTCCATCCTGAGGCCGAACTGGTTCTGGAGCGAAACCAGCCAGCGCAACCTGCTTACCCTGGATGCAATGGTGGAAGTTTATTACCGATCCATTGGTCGAGGCGCGCAACTGCTGTTGAATGTTCCCCCGGACACAACCGGGCTCATGCCCGCCGCCGCCGTCACACGCGCGCAGGAATTTGGAAAGGAGATTCAGCGCCGTTTCGGCAAGAGCGTGGCGGAGACTTCCGGTTCCGGCGAAAGCGTCACATTACCGCTGCCCGCCGGATCACACGTCGATACATTCCTGATGCAGGAAGATTGTTCCTTTGGCGAGCGCGTCCGGCAATACAAAATCGAAGCGCGCCAGGCAGGGAAGTGGGTGACGCTGGGTACTGGGACCGCGATTGGACACAAAAGAATTCAGCCGGTTGCGCCTGTGCTTGCCGATGCGATGCGATGGGTCGCCGTCGAAAGCGCTGCTCGTCCGATAATTCGACGACTCGCGGTCTTTGATACAGAAACTCCTCCGCCCAGAAATTGGGACGCTCCGGCAACCGCCTGGGCCTATGACGAGGTGGGAGCCTGGAGCAACTACAGCTTCCACATCGACGTGTCCGACAAGATTGTGGCGGCCACGCAATATCGTTTGCGATTCGTTCCACAAACAGGATGGGGCAATTGCGCGGACCCAATCGAGCACGTAACCGTGCAGATCGATGGTGTCGCAGAGCCGAAACTATTGCGGCCGCTGCGTGGTTCGCCGGATGCTCTGATCCTCACCATGCCCGGCATCGGGCAAAAGGTCATCCTCGAAGGCCGCTTGAAATGCGCCCCCAGCGGAAGCATTCTTCTTCGAAAGTTGTGAGATCATCGGGAAGCGGTACTTACGCAACATTGTTCTATAAGTTGAATCAACGAGGCGAGTTCTCTTCGCACCACTACGATCAGGAGGCATTTGCATGCGTACACTTTGTATTCTGCTTGGGCTTGCGATTAGCGCGCCGATAGTGCAGGCGCAACCAAAAGCGTTGTTTTACATGACCAGCGGTCAGACGTCGGTGCAATCGTTCCTCGACCACGCCGACAAAATCGACATCCTGGTCCCCACCTGGTATTCGACCGATGTCCATGGGATGGTGTGGGGCGGTCCGAATCCGCAGGTGATGCAGGTGGCGCGGGAACATCATGTCGCCGTTATGCCGATCCTGAGCGGCAGCGCCATGGGAACCGCGGAATACCACCAATTCTTCAACGATGAAGCTGCGCGGCATGCGATGGATGAAGCCCTGGTCCGCATCTGCAAGCAGAACGGCTATCTCGGCATCCAGTTCGACTTTGAAGACATCAACTGGCAAGACGGAGACGCGCTGTCGAAAACGGTAGCGGAAACAGCGGCTGCGTTGCATGCGGCAGGCTTTCAGCTTTCAATTGCTACGGTCCCCAACGCACCCGGTTACCCCCCGGAAACTGCATACAGCGCGTGGATGTATCGCGATTGGCGCGGCGCGTACGATCTGAAGGCGCTGGCGCAGTCTGCCGACTTGATCTGCCTGATGACCTACGATCAGCACACCGCCTACACGCCGCCGGGTCCGGTGGCCGGGTATCCCTGGGTACTTGAAAATCTGAAGTATGCGCTCGCCGTGGTGCCCAAAGACAAGCTCTCGCTCGGCATCCCTGTCTACGGCTATCACTGGTTTGCCGGAATGCCGGTCGGCGGTAAGAATGTGCCCAACAACTCCGCGGAATACATCGGCACGCCTGCAGCGATGCAATTAGCGCACGCCTACGATGCCAAGCTGCAGTGGGACCCGGAGGATAAAACCGCGTGGTTCTACTTTTACCGCGCGCAGGATCGCGAGTACATCTTCTACACCGATGCTCACACCTTCGCCGCTCGCTATGACCTGGTGAAGCAGGACGGGTTGGAAGGTTTCTGTTCCTGGGTGCTGGGTGAAGAAGACCCGGCCATCTGGCAGATGTTGCCCTCGCACAATCATGCTGCGGCGCAATCGGCTTCGCAGGCAAAGAAGAATTAGCCGCATGGGGCACGCAGACAATCGAGGATCTAATCGAGCGCGGAAATAGCACACCTGTGGTGGAGTTTTCGCAGCTGGCTCCGCTGGTCACAGAAGCGGCCGCCGCGGGAGACGCGGTCGCCCGACGTGTGCTGCAACAGTCTGGCGAAGAGCTCGCCGACCTGGTTCTGCTGGCTATGCGCAAAGGGACTGCCCTTGAGTCCAGCGCATCGTCGACTCCCGCTGCGATTGCGCCATGGAAAGTTGCGTACACCGGCAGCGTCGCCGAAGAAATTTCGATGCTGCGGGAAAGCATGATCACGACCATTCTTCAATCGGACCCGTCGGTCGAGTTTCACTCGCAGCCGGCCGATCCTCCGCTGGGCGCGTTGTGGCGGGCTGCTCACGTCTCCGCTGCATGAAATCGAAATTGTCGCAACGTTTTCAGACCGAAGGACCACCGTGCTGAGACGAAAGATATTTACCGTTGTCGATTCGTTGCGGAAGCCTCAACCATAATTTGCAGGCGAAGACCCTCGTGAAGTTGCCGTGATATATTGGGCGCGCATCATGGCAGCTAGAAAGGAAGCCCGTTATGCAAATGACAGCAACTTCTCCAGGTATGCGGCGGTTGACGTGGATTACCGCTGCTTTTTTGTTGGCGTCGGTGAGTGCGGTGGGGGCCCAGGTGGTGATCGCTCCATCCACTCCGCAGATTGGATCTTCGAACCCAGTGACCGCTGAACCTCCTGTCCCGCGGCCCCATACTAAGCCCTGTGTTGTGCAATTGTTCCAAAATCTCCAGTTCGCCGACTTCAACACAAAAGCCTTTAACTACACGCCTCCCGCCGCATGTCCGGGTCCGTGGGCGAAGGTTGTCTTCACTGCCGATTTCACAGTGACCGCCGGTCGCCAGTATGATCGCACGGCAGCATTTTACTTAGGCCACGCAAGCATTTATTACGGCACGACTGCCGAACCTCGCGCAACGCTGAGCCCATCATGGCACGTGGAGCGCGACGTCACCGATCTGACGCCGATCTTTAAAGCCGATCAGACGGGAGAAGCCAACATCGGAAATTTTGTGGGCGTATATAACGGTGTCGACTACAACGGCATTATTTACGCCAACGCTGCGTTGGAGTTTTATCCGGCCTCGTGGCAAGACGGTCCGGCTGTGACACCAGACATTGTGGTTCCTGTAAATGGGACAGGCGGCGATGCCGGCACGTTGAATACAACATCCGACCAGATTACACAGGTGCTGAATTTACCCATGAATGTCGAGCGCGTCTATCTCGACATCATTGCGCAAAGCCAGTCGAACGACGAATTCTGGTACTTCTGTGTGCCCAACGATCAGGCCAGCAACCTCCTAAGCTGCGGCAACACCGCCTTCCGCGAGACCGAGGTGACCATCGACGGAAAACCCGCCGGCGTCGCGCCAGTCTATCCGTGGATCTATACCGGCGGCATTGATCCGTATCTCTGGGAGCCAATCCCTGGAGTGCAGACTCTCGACTTCAAGCCATATCGTGTCGACCTGACGCCGTTTGCCGGAGTTCTGGATGATGGCAATCCGCACACCGTGGGCGTTGGCGTCTACAACGCGAATAGCTACTTCCTGGCGACTGCGAACCTACTGGTGTATACCGACCACGGCAAGCAAAAAGTCACTGGCGGAATCCTCAGCAACGCCCTTACCGCAGCACCCATGCCGGTTGTGACAGAAAAAATCAGTTCCGCTGCCGCACCGATGTATACCGGCAGCATTTCGGTTGTCTCCAATCGCGACTTCGAGATCAGCGGGTACCTAAACACATCCCACGGTCGCGTTGAAACAACTGTGCGGCAGAGTGTCGATTTCACGAGCACCCAGGAATTCGACGTGAATTCGAGCACATCCACACCCGACATCCAAAACGCGCAACAATTGACCACAGTCGATTCTCACACCTTCACTCGCGGCGGTTACTACTCAGGCAATGTCGAGGAGCGTTTCTCCTATCCGCTCAACCTCAATTATTCCTTCGTCGCGAATCCGGATGGCACATACACGCAGACCACCTCGGTCGATCAACAAGACCTGGTGCGGAAAACCCAGAAAGTGAACGGATCCCAGGCTTATGTCAGCAAACTGAGCAATGAAGTGAAGGCCGCCGACACGCTCAACTTCGACGCCAACTTCAACGTGACCGGGTCGACCGGAAGCAATACTACCCAGACTTACCGCTTCAAAGACTCCTTTGGTCATTGCTACGACCGCACGCTGACCGCGGCAGACCATGTGTTGACCAATGTAAGCGGCGGCTTTGATTGCGGAGACCACCACTAATATGGCAGTATCAACCTGGTTGTAAGGAAGGGGGTTCGGCCGAAACGCCGAACTCCTTTTTGCAGCGGAATGTGCGAAGCCGGTCGCTTGCGGTATAAGTATCCTTCGGCTGAAGTCGAGACATCCGAGCGGTGAAATACAACGGAATCCTAGCGCTCTCCCGACTCGACGCGGTTTTTGCGTGTCAATCTAGGTGTGCGCGCCGGTAGAATTCCATTGAGTATCTGGTCATTCATGCGAACGCACGTCCAACCTTGCTACTGGAGGATGCACCTTGAAACGAGTTAGCCTGTCTTGTTCTCTTCTCTTGATTCTCGCCTGCGTATTTTGTTTTCCGATGCGCCTCTCGGCTCAGGCTCAGACGACGCTTCCGATCATGCCGTTGCCATCGCATGTGGTGCAGGGGCAGGGTCAATTTCTCATTGACGGAACTTTCGGCATCGCATTGCAAGGCTACACAGAACCGCGATTGCAGCGGGCGAGGCAGCGATTTCTGGTGACGCTGTCCCGGGAAACAGGCATTCCCCTCTGGCGTCAAGCCCAATTTAATCCGCCCAGCTTCGTGGTCAAAACCGGAGGAGCCGGCGAGGCCGTGCAGCAGCTGGGTGGGGAAGAATCCTATCATCTGGAAATTTCCGCGAACCATGTTCAATTGACAGCGCCCAATCCGCTCGGCATTCTCCACGGTCTGCAGACGTTTCTGCAATTAGTCCGCACCACGCCTCAAGGGTTCAGCGTTCCTGTCGTCACCATCGACGACCAGCCCAGATTTCCATGGCGCGGCTTGATGATCGATGTCAGCCGCCACTTTATTCCGGTTCCAGTGATTGAGCGGGATCTCGATGGCATGGAAGCAGTCAAGCTGAACGTCTTCCACTGGCATCTATCCGATGACCAGGGTTTCCGCGCCGAAAGCAAAAAGTTTCCTCTGCTGCAGGAAAAGGGTTCCGACGGTCTGTACTACACGCAGGATCAGATTCGGGACGTGATCGAATACGCGCGCGACCGTGGCATTCGCGTCGTTCCGGAGTTCGATATGCCCTGTCACACCACTTCGTGGTTCGTCGGCTATCCGGATTTGGGGAGCGGAAAGGGTCCGTATCAAATTGCGCGCCGGTATGGCGTGCTGGATGCCGCGATGGATCCGACCAGGGATTCCACCTACAAATTCCTCAATACATTTATTGGCGAGATGGCAGATCTTTTTCCCGATCCCTATTTTCATATCGGCGGCGATGAGTGCAACGGCAAAGAATGGAATGCCAACCCGCAGATTCAGGCGTTCATGAAAGCGCACGGGATCGCCAACAACGCATCCCTGCAGGCCTATTTCACCGCCAAGGTGCAGAAGATCGTCGCTTCTCACCACAAGATTATGGAAGGCTGGGACGAAGTCCTGCAGCCTGAAACGCCAAAAGATGTCGTCATTCAATCGTGGCGCGGATTGGCCTCTTTGGCACAAGCGGCACGGCAAGGGAACCGCGGGATGCTTTCGACTCCGTACTACCTGAATCTCGATCATCCCACGTCCTTCTACTATCTCGCAGATCCACTGGGAGACCAGGCAGCTTCACTGAATGCCGAACAGAAGGCGCGCATTCTTGGCGGAGAGGCCTGTATGTGGAGCGAATATGTCGATCCGGAGACCATCAACAGCCAGATCTGGCCGTATCTGGCTGCGATCGCGGAGCGATTCTGGTCTCCTCAAAATGTGCAGGATGTCGATTCCATGTATCAAAGGCTCGTGATCGTCTCGTGGAAACTGGGGTATTACGGACTGAATTCCCAGGCTGACGTGAATGTCATGTTGCAGCGGATGAGCGGCGCTCCGAATCCTGTTCCGTTGCAAGTTTTAGCCTCGGTCATGCAGCCGCCAGTCGGATATAAGCGATATGACCTTGAAGACGGCCCGGACTATACAACGTTTACGCCGTTGAACCGCCTGGTCGATGCCGTCCATCCGGAGAGCCAGACCGCGCGTCAGTTCAACGATCTTGCAAAGCTGATCGCTTCAGGAAAGGCGACTCCGGAACAATGGCGGCAGGCCCGGCAATGGCTGACGCTGTGGCGAGATAACGATGCGCGATTACAGCCTCTGCTGGTGCAATCGAAAATAACTGACGAACTGGTTCCGCTCTCGCATGGATTGAACCAGGCTGCCGTGATCGGGTTGCAGGCACTCGACGATCTGGAAAACAATAGTGCGATAGACGCGAACACGCGATCGCAAAATTTATCCGTGCTCAAAACGGCTGCGCAGCCGCAGGCGGTTTTGGTCGACATGGTGGCGCCGTCGGTCGAACTGCTGGTCGAGGCAACGAAGACACAGTAGCTACCTTCGTGCTCGTGCAATTCAAGACAATAGCAACCTTGGATTCAAGGAGAAGAACGCATGCAGCGACGAGATTTCTGCAAGCTGATCGCCGCAACAGTGGCGTCCGCGGCTGTGCCTTCGATGGCGCAAGCCGCGGATGATTCCCAAGCTTCAATGCCCGCCGGATTCGACAAGTACACCGAAGACTACGCCGCGTTTTGTGCCACGCCTGCGGATCAGCGGGTGTTCTATGCCTATCAGGGCGGCAAGATCATTCAGGAAAAGCTGGATGAAAAGACCTGGACGCCAAACGCGTGGGGTTCGCCGCCGAGCCTGCCCATCCCCGGCGGTTCATGGGATGGCGTGCCCATGAATTCTCCCATTGCCGATCTCGCCGGAGACGGACCCTATAAGCCGACGTGGGATTCTTTGCTGCAGTACGACGCGCCAGAATGGTATCGCGACGCCAAGTTCGGCATCTGGGCCCATTGGAGTCCGCAGTGCGTTCCGGAAGCCGGCGACTGGTATGCGCGCGACATGTATCGCGAAGAATCCAGCGACTACAAATATCAGCTGCAACATTATGGGCATCCTTCCAAGTTCGGATACAAAGACCTCTGTCCGCAATGGACGCTGCTCAATTGGGAGCCGGATGCCCTGATCGAACGCTACAAGAAAGCGGGCGCAAAGTTCTTTGTCGCGCTGGCCAATCACCACGACAGCTTTGATACGTGGGACTCGAAGCATCAGCCGTGGAATGCTGCCAGGATCGGACCTCATCGCGACGTGGTGGGTACGTGGGCAACGGCGGCGCGCAAGCAGGGGCTGCGTCTCGGCGTCACGGTGCACCAGGGGCGCAATTGGTGGTGGTTTCAACCGTCGCACGGAGCCGATAAGGCAGGCCCACTCGCGGGCGTTTCCTATGATGGGGACCTGGTGCAGGCGCAGGGGAAAGATCAGTGGTGGCAGGGGTTGGACCCGCAGCGGCTGTACGGCGCGAAACATCCTCACAATGCACTGCCAGATGTTTCCTATGTAAAAAATTTCTACGATCGTACGCGCGATCTGATCGATCAGCACGATCCAGACCTGCTCTACTTCGACAATCCTCTGTTTCCGCTGGGATGGGGCGGCATGAACATCGGCGCTTACTTCTACAACCGCAACCGGAAAACGCATGGCGGAAAACTGGAAGGCGTCATCAACATTAAGAACGTGCCCGATCGCCTCGCCAAAGCCGTTGTCGCCGACTACGAACGCGGCCTCACGAGCAAGATCATGCCGCACGCATGGCAATCGGAAACCTGTATTGGCGAGTGGCATTACAATCGCGCGCTGTTTGAAAAGCCGGGAGAGTTTGGCGGCTACTTACCGCCGCGTGACGTGATTCACTGGCTGATCGATACGGTCAGCAAGAACGGCACCATGGTGCTGAACATTCCCGGAAGGCCCGACGGCACCATCGACAGTAAGGAGATAGCGGTACTCGATAAAATCACCGATTGGATGCAGGTGAACGGCGAGGCGCTCTATTCCACCCAGCCCTGGAAAATTTATGGCGAGGGTCCGAACGCGGTGAAAAGCGGATCCTTTCAAGGCACCAGCATCAGCAAGCTGGGCGCGAAGGATATTCGCTTCACGCGCAACAAAGCCAACACCGTCATCTATGCCATCGCACTCGGCTGGCCGGTGGACGAGTTTATGATCCAGTCGTTGGGAACATCGAATGCCACCCAGCCGGGAAAAATTGAACATGTACAACTGCTAGGCACTGACGAGAAATTGAAATGGAAGCAGACGGCGGACGGACTGCGCGTGCAACTGCCGCGCCACTATCAGCCGGTCAGCGACTTCGCCGCCGCGCTTAAGATTTCGTTGGCGTGAATTTCCAACACGGACGAAACGCAGAGATATCCACGGGCAACGCTGCGGCTATACATTGAAGTAAGGAAGGATTCATACCAGCAGGGGAAGCAGGAACAATCAACAGTGAAGCGAATCATTGATGGCGTTTTGAAGTTTCAGACGGAAGTATTTCCAAATCAGAAGGCGCTGTTTCAGCAGTTATCGAGCGGGCAGCGCCCACAGGCCTTGTTTATTGGCTGCTCAGATTCTCGTGTCATCCCTGAACTGTTCATGCAGCAGGGGCCGGGAGACTTATTCGTGGTTCGCAACGCCGGCAACATTGTCCCCCCGCACGGGGTCGCGCCCGGTGGAGTTTCCGCCAGCATTGAATACGCAGTAGCGGTCTTGGGCGTCCCCGATATTGTGGTCTGCGGTCATTCCGGCTGCGGAGCGATGACCGCCATTCTCAGTGGCAGCGAACAGCTGAAGGCGCTTCCTGAAGTGTCACGCTGGCTGAACTTTGCGAATGCTGCGACCCAGGTGATTGAAGAACAGCATGCCCACAAGAACGAGGCGACGAAGCTGGATATCCTGGTGCGCGAAAATGTTCTGGCGCAGCTGGTGAATTTGCTGACCCATCCCGCCGTGGCGAATGCTGTGGCGTCCAAGGAAGTTCGATTGCATGGATGGGTGTTCGATATTCCGACGGCCACGGTGCTGACCTACAATGCCGAGGCGGGAGAGTTTATTCCGCTTAGCCACGCCTCATTTGCTGGCGCGAAATCCTGATAGCGACGCGTCGTTCCAGTCGAAGGCGCCACGAAACAATTCGAACTCCGGCCGTCCGCCAGGAAAATAAACCGAGACCACATCGAACCGGACTGGGATCATTTCTGAATGCTCCAGCTGACGGATGTATTCTCGCGCCATCCGCGCCAGGTTGGTTCGCTTGTCATGGTCGACGGCCACTTCCGCGGGTTGGAATGTGCGGGAGCTTCGTGTTTTGACTTCAACGAAACACAACCACTCGCCATCCCAGCCAATCAGGTCGATATCCCCGCGCAGTTTCGGGCTGCTCCAGCGGCGCGCCACAATCGTGTAACCCAGTTCGCGCAGATAAAAATATGTGGCGTCTTCCCCTCGCAAACCGGTCATCAAGTGCGCTGGATGCTTGCTCGATCGTGTGGACCGAGCCGCTGCCTGATCGAGCCAGCCCAGCGTTTTCTCGAAGAAAGACAGGCGGGCGTGCCCTAGATGAGAAATCGTTTGCATAGGGGGTGTGAAACCACTCTAGCAAGCGACTCGCTCCAAGGGCAGCGAATTCGTGCTGCCCCTGTTGTCAAATCAGCCACCTAGGCCTTGGCTGCGGCCAGGGCTGGCAGGTGTTGCCGCTCGGCCTCGGAGATGCTTTCCTCCAGAATGTCGAGGGCGATGTCGGCTTCTTCCTGCGAAACGATCAGCGGCGGAGCGAGCCGAAGGGAGGTTTCGCCACACCCCAGGATGAGCAGCCCGCGATCGAAGGCCAGGGTCTCAATCTGGTTGCGCCACTCGGCCGCGGCCTCACGCGTGCCCTGATCTTTGACAATCTCGATGCCGATCATCAGCCCGCGTCCGCGCACGTCCCCGACGATCGGATGCTTTTTCGGCCACTCCTTCAATCGTTGCATGATCGCGTTGCCAACTTTGACAGCATTGGCCACGCCTTCGCGCTCCAGAACATCCAGCGTCGCCATCGCGGCCGCAATCGCCACTGGATTGCCGCCAAACGTCGAAGCGTGTGAGCCGGGCTTCCAATCCATGATGCTCGCGCGAGACATGCAAATGCTCAACGGCATGCCGCTGGCGATTCCCTTGGCAATGCAAACGATGTCCGGCTCGACACCGGAGTGTTCGATGGCCCACCATTTGCCGCTGCGACCCACGCCCGACTGCACTTCGTCCGCGACCAGCAGAATGCCGTGACGATCGCAGATCTTCCGCAGCTCCCGCATGAAAATTGTGGGTGCCACAACGTAGCCGCCTTCGCCCTGAATTGGCTCGACAAAAATTGCGGCCACTTCTTCCGGCGGCATCGTTGTCTTGAACAGTTTCTCTTCAATGTAGCGAGCGCAACCCAGCGCGAAGGCCTCTTCTTCCTGCGGGCCGCCGCTGCATCCGCGATAGGCGTAGGGATAGCGGACATGCGTGATGCCGGGAACAAGCGGGCCGAACCGGCGCCGTTGCTGGGCCTTCGACGCCGTCAGCGAAAGCGCTCCCATCGTTCGGCCGTGAAAGGCGCCATAGAAAGCGATGATGTTCTGCCGTCCCGTATGGTAGCGCGCCAGCTTCAGCGCGCACTCGACGGCCTCCGCGCCGGAGTTGCCGTAATAGAACTTGTGGGGTCCTGGCATGGGAGCAATCTTCGACACACGTTCGGCCAACTGGATCATTGCCTCATAATAAAAATCTGTGCCAGACATGTGGATCAGTTCCGCAGCCTGCTCCTGAATCGCCTTCACCACTTCCGGATGGCAATGCCCGGTGGAGCAGACGCCAATTCCCGCGGCGAAATCGAGAAACTGATTGCCGTCGACATCTTCCACGCGCATGCCGCGACCGCGCTTGGCAACCAGCGGATACGACCGCGTATAGCTGGGAGAAAGCCATTTTGTGTCGGCGTCAACGACAGCTTTCGCCTTGGGGCCGGGTAGCGGGCCTGTTAGTTTTGGGCCAAATTTCGCGTACTTGTCAGAGGTTTTGTAGGAACCGGTTCCGTTGTTCTGCATCGTAGCTCTCCTCGCAATTGGAAGTGTGGGTGCGGCTGACAAGTCGCGCCAGCCGAGCAAATTTCAGAGTGAGAAACTCAAGGAATTTTCGAAGCCGCTTGGAGCAGGGCTCACGCTCGTATGTTCGCCAGACGAGGTGCGGACAGCTTAGTCGCTGCCGAACAGACTAGGTCGCAGCCAAGTGGGCAGGCTGTGCAGGTGCGGTCGCGGGTGCTCTTGTCCCATACGCGTAGCTGGAACGTGGCAGCCGGACTCGACATTTGTAGCAGAGGGTCTGCGCATAGGAAACCTGATGGAAACAGTATAGCGTGATCCCGAATCACGCTGGAGACAAAATATCTGCAGGGCTTATTTTCTGTGCCAGCGAACGCCGCCGGCGCTGTCTTCCAGCAGTATTCCTTTTTCGGCAAGTTCCTTGCGAATCGCATCCGCGCGAGCGAAGTCTCGAGCTTTGCGCGCCTGGGTCCGTTCCTCCACAAGTTTGTCGATTACCTCCGCACTCAAGGCATATCCAGCCACCAACTCGGCGGTGGAATCGTTCAATCGGTTTTCCTTGGCCGCCCAGTCCAATGCGAATCGCGTCACCGCATCATCGTGATCTTCCAGCACCGCGAACACCTGGTCAAACTTTGCCAGCACGTCAAGAATCGGATCGACATTGTCATGCTTCAATTCGCCGCGATCCGCGCTGGAGTTGGCCAGGCGAACCAGTTCGAAAATTGCGGCTCGTGCTTCGGCGGTGTTCAGGTCGTCTTCCAGCGATGCGATAAAATTTTTCCCTGCGCGTTCTGTCGCTTCCAGGATGGATGCATTGCTACCCGCAGGGAACTCGCCGGTGCGCATTCGCTGGGTGAAGGTACGCAGCCTCTCCACTGCGTTGGTCGACTCTGTGAGTCCCTCAAACGTGAAATTCAATTGGTTGCGATAGGGGACTGCGGTCAATAGAAATCGAATCGCGGAGGCTTTGTACCCACGTAGCAACAGGTCGCGCAGGGTGTAGAAGTTGCCCAGCGACTTCGACATCTTCTTGCCTTCCACCAGCAGAAAACGGATATGCATCCAGTGGCGCACAAATGTTTTTCCGCTGGCCGACTCCGACTGCGCAATCTCATTTTCATGATGGGGAAACATCAGGTCTTCGCCCCCGGTATGCAGATCGAAGGTCTCGCCCAGGTAAGCTGTGGCCATGGCGGAGCATTCGATGTGCCAGCCAGGCCGACCTGGCCCCAGTTCGGTGTCCCAGTGAAACTCGCCGGGCTTGGCCGCTTTCCAAAGCGCAAAATCGCGGGCGCTGTCTTTGTCGTATTCGTCCACATCGACGCGCGCTCCGTCTTCCATGCCAGCCAAATCTTTTTTTGACAGTTTGCCGTATCCAGGAAAGCTGGCGATCCGGAAATAATACGAGCCGTTTTCGCCGCGATAGGCGCAGCCACGCTCGACCAGCTTCTCAATCAATTCCACCATCAGCGGAATATTTTCTGTCGCTCGCGCCAGGTACTCCGGCTGCTCGATTTCCAGCGCCTTCAGGTCTTCAAGGAATGCGGCTTCGTACTTGGCCGTGTAATCGCCAATGGATTGGCCTGCGGCAGCCGCCTTGGCCATGATCTTGTCATCGACGTCGGTGATGTTCATGACGTGCCGCAGCGGAACTCCCTGCAGCTTGAGAAAGCGCCGCAAAATATCTACATGGATAAATGTCCGGAAGTTGCCGATGTGGCCGTAGTCGTACACCGTGGGTCCGCAGGCGTACATGCCGAGCGGCTGCCCGGGCTGCGGCTTCAGTTCCTCGACTTGTCCGCTAAGCGTGTTATAGAGGCGAAGTGACATGCAGTTTCTGATTGTACGGGCAAACCGCCAAAATGAAAGTGATCTAGCCGAGCGATAGCGACGGTTCAGCGGTCAGGCTCTCCGTGGCTACATCCCCAGCCACAAATTTCGGCCATGCGGCTGCGGCAATCATGGCGGCATTGTCGGTCGAAAGTTCCAGCGCTGGAAACGCGACCGAGAGGCGGCGTTTTCGACCCTCCGCCAGAAAATGCTGCCGCAATTCTCGATTAGCGGCCACACCTCCAGAAACCACGATGCTGGCCGCGTGAAAGCTTTCCGCGGCCTTGAATGTCTTTCGCACCAGGTCGTCCACGACTGCGCGCTGGAACGATGCGATCAGGTTCAATGTTTCGGCGTCGCAGAGGGCCAGCGCATCCGATGGCCTGGGGTTGGAGACTTTTGCCAACGTTGCTCGACGCACTTCAGTCGAAGGCTTCAAGTCATGTAACTGCACATAGCGCAGGACTGCCGTTTTTAATCCGCTGAACGAAAATAGAAACCGCGGACTCTGTTTTTGTTGGGCACGATACGGTTTTTGCTTCACCGTGATGGGGCCGAACGGCACGGCGTGCGGGTCTCCATGTTGTGCCAGCCAGTCAATCCACGGACCGCCGGGATAGCCCAGTCCGAGAAGTTTGGAGACTTTGTCGAAGGCTTCGCCGGCCGCGTCATCCACGGTTCTGCCGATGTTCTTGTAGCGCCAGGTCCCTTGCGCTTCTTCCGCCAGATACAGATGCGTGTGGCCGCCGGAAACAACCAACGCCAGAGTCGGCTGCGCCAGCGTTTGCTGCTGCTTTTTTGCCTCAAGCAACACCGCGTGAATATGTCCCTCCAGGTGATTTACGGCGATCAGCGGCTTATTCAGCGCGAACGCAAGACCCTTGGCGTACATCACCCCAACCAGCAGCGCTCCAGCGAGGCCCGGTCCTTCTGTGACCGCGATCGCATCCAGGTCTTCCAAGCTGCACCCGGCTTGCTGCAACGCGGTTCGAACCACCGGAACAATATTCTGCAGATGTTCTCGCGAGGCCAGCTCGGGAACCACCCCGCCGTACGGCGCATGGGTGCGGATTTGCGACGCGATCACGTTCGATACCACCTCCACCCCACCGCGAACCACGGCCGCTCCGGTTTCATCGCAGGAGCTCTCAATCCCGAGAATCATTCCAGTGGGGGTCGGTTCCGGCGTCTGCGCAGCGTCAGAATTGGAGGGAAGCGTAGGAGGCATGTCACCATGGTAAAGGCAGCGCTGCATTTGCCGCCGTATCCAGGTCCCGTGCAATGACCATTCCTCACCCTTCCGTTCCCGCATCCGCGCGACAGCAGGCCGCAACGCAGATTGTCGAGCGACTGCGCGCGGCTAGCCATGCGGCATATTTCGCAGGCGGCTGCGTGCGCGATTTGTTGCTGGGCCGGGAGCCATTGGACTTCGACGTGGCCACCAGCGCGACGCCGAAGCAGGTGCTGGCCATGTTTCCGCGCACATTTGCCGTGGGAGCGCAATTTGGTGTGGTGCTGGTTGTCGACGAGTACAACGGCGGCGAGATTCTGACCGAGGTGGCGACTTTCCGCAACGATGGAGCCTACAAGGATGGCCGCAGGCCGGAGTCGGTGTCCTATACAGAATCGGCGGAACAGGATGTTCTGCGGCGCGATTTCACCATCAACGGCATGTTGCTCGATCCGCAACGGCTGCGCGCCTCCGGCGACGTCGGCGAAGCGGTTCTCGATTTTGTCGGCGGCAGGGAAGATCTGCAAAAGGGCATCATTCGCGCCATTGGCGACCCCAGCCGGCGATTTGCGGAAGACAAGCTGCGCATGTTGCGGGCGGTTCGTTTCGCGGCGCGTTTTGGATTTGAGATCGAACACACAACGATGCATGCGATTCGTGCGGCAGCTGCGGAGATCGATCAGGTCAGCCGGGAGCGTGTGTGCGAAGAACTGACCCGTATGTTGACAGAAGGCGCAGGCCGCCGTGCGTTTGAATTGCTGGAGCGAACTGGATTGCTGGTGGAAGTTCTGCCGGAAGTCGCGCGCATGCGCGGTGTCGAGCAGCCGCCACAATATCATCCCGAAGGCGATGTCTGGATCCATACGCTCATGCTGCTGCAGCAGCTGCCGGCGGGCTGTCACGCAACACTGGCCTGGGGAGCGCTGCTGCACGACGTAGGCAAGCCCGCCACATTTCGGGTCGCACCTGATCGCATCCGCTTCGATGGTCATGTGGAAGTGGGAGTGCGCATGGCGGAAGAAATCTGCCATCGGCTGCGCATGTCGAACAGCGATACGGATCAAATTCTGGCGCTGGTGGCGAATCACATGCGCTTTGCGGACGTCGAGAAAATGCGCGATTCAACGCTGAAGCGCTTTTTCCGCCTCGACCGATTCGAGGAGCATCTGGCGCTGCATCGCATGGATTGCATGGCCAGCCACAGAGATCTTTCGCTCTACCAATTTGCGCTGGAACGGTATCAAACAGCGGCTCCGGAGCAGATTCGCCCCACGCCGCTGATCAGCGGCGATGATTTGATCGCGCTTGGATATCGCCCGGGCCCGGACTTTCGGCGGATGTTGACCCTGGTCGAGGATGCCCAGTTGGAGGGAACTATCGATACCCGGGAAGAGGCTTTGGCGACGATCGCGGGGCAGTTTCCGCGACCCAAAAGCGGGGTGTAAGAATTAGTTGCTAAGGCGACCATTATGACGGAATTGGTTGCCTTAGCAACCAATTCCGTCGGCCCGGTTTTGCATCGAAATCAGGGCAGTTTTGGGCTATTTGCCAGCCAATTCGAAGCGCTTGTTGATTTCTTCCCAATTTACTGTGTTCCACCAGGCTGCCAGATAGTCGGGACGTCTATTTTGGTACTTCAAGTAGTAGGCGTGTTCCCAAACGTCATTCCCCAGGATAGGAAAATGCCCCTGCATGAACGGGCTGTCCTGGTTGGCGGTGGTGATGATCTTCAGCTTGCCGCCGTCGAAGATCAGCCAGCCCCAGCCGGATCCGAATTGCTTGGCGGTGGTCTCGTTGAACTGCTTTTTGAAATCCTCGAAGCTGCCAAAATCTTTCTTGATCTGATCTGCGATCTTGCCGGTGGGCTCTCCGCCACCCTTGGGTTTCATGATCTGCCAAAACATGGTGTGGTTCACGTGGCCGCCGCCATTGTTGCGGACGGTGGTGCGAACATCTTCTGGAACGCTATCCAGTTTGCGCAATAGGTCTTCCGCCGGGCGATTCGCCAGCTCAGGATGTTTTTCGATGGCTGCATTCAGGTTGTTGACGTAGGCCTGGTGATGCTTGTCGTGGTGCAAATGCATGGTGGTTTCGTCGATGTGGGGTTCAAGAGCGGCGTAGTCGTATGGAAGTGGTGGAACTTCGTGTGCCAATGGAATCCTCCTGTGTTTATCGCAGGTTTGCCTGCTTTGTATTGCGATGTTCGTAGGACAGTGCCGGTGAAGGATTGTTTCCCGCAGCACTCCACGGATTAGGTCCGGCAAGCAGAAAACGACAGCCGAACGAACAACCTTGCGGGATCAGTCGGTACAATTCAAACGCACGGTCATTTTACGCTCGACGGTCACTACCGGCAGTCAACGCATTCATTTGGATGCAGACGCCGCGAATACGGTCGCAACTTGAACATGTTTCTTTCGGCCAGGTCAGGAGTCGATTCTTTGCGAAGGAAAAAATTTGCGAGGCGGAGTTAGGGCTGGTATTCCCAGAGGTCGTTGAAGCCGCCACCGAAGAGCCATAAACTGCCGTCGCTCCGCGTCCATGCCGAAGCGCCATAGCGTGCGGGCGGTTCATTGCTCGGCGCTGCCACTCCGAGAGCGCCGTACGATCCCGGACTCCCCACGAGATCGGAGCCGTCCATCCAGGTCCATCGCCCACCAGAGAATCGCCAGAGATCGTTGAGCGAGCCAGCACTACCCTGCGTATCGAGACCAGCGCCGCCAAGCAGCCAGAGGTTGCCGGATGCATCCGTCCAAGCTGCACCTGAAACGCGGGCTCCGGGCGCGTTGGAAGCGGCAGGCACTCCCAGAATGCCATACTCCCCTTTTTGGTTCGCGGTGTTCGAGCCGCTTACCCAGGTCCACTCACCACCCGCGTACTTCCACAAATCGTTCAAGCCCTCCGTCCAGGTAGTACCACCGAAGAGCCAGACATTTCCCGCGGCATCGACGGTGACTGTGGAATTCATGCGTGCGCCGGGGAAATTGTTCGGGTTTGCCGTACCCTGCGTGCCGTAGACGTCGGGCTGGTTGGCGACGTTCGAGCCGGCGATCCAGGTCCATTGACCGTTCGCGAACTTCCACAGGTCGTTCAACAGGCAGATCTTCTCCACGTTGTTGTAGCAATAGTGGCTGGCCGAGTCGTTGCCCCAGCCGCCGAAGAGCCACAGATTGCCTTGAGCGTCGGCCCAGCCCACGGCGCTGTCGCGCGAGCCGGGCGCGTTGTCTGAAGCGGGAGTGCTCTGTGTGCCGTAGACTCCGGACTTGTCGATGACGTTCGCGCCAGCGATCCAAGTCCACTCGCCATTCGAATACTCCCACAGATCGTTCAGGTCGCCCTGCGTGCCGGTGGAGTCGATGCCAATGCCGCCGAAGAGCCAGAAATTGCCTTGGGCGTCAACCCAGGTGACGGCGCTGTGCCGCGAGCCGGGAAGGTTGTTGGACGAAGGCTGCCCCTGAGCTCCATAGACTCCGGGCTGCTGTGTCGGTGTCGTCGATTGCGCCCCCCCCATCCACGTCCATTCGCCTCCGGCGTACCTCCAGAGATCGTTGTAATCGGCGTACGTCCGGTTGATTTGGCCGTTGGAATTGATCAGTCCGCTCCCAATTTCGCCGTAATTGCCGCCGAAGAGCCAAACATTGCCTGAGGCGTTGGTCCAGGTCGCTGCGTAGGAGCGCACAGGCGGCAGGTTGCTCGCTGCGGGCTGGCCAAGCGTGCCATAGTTGGCCGGACTGTTCCCGCCCATCCATGTCCATTCGTTATGCACGGCTGGAGGTGGATTTGGGGCTGGAATCATGCCGGTCGAGCCTCCGCAGCCTGTAAGACTGAGCAACGCCACTCCCAGCAGGAATTCATATATTTTTAATCGGTACTTCATGCAGAATTTCCTTCTTGCTCCGGAGCAATCCAGCGTGGCTGTTCCCAGCCACGCTGGACTCTATTTCAGTTGGTGATTGCATGGATGTTTGAGGCTGTCGCTGTGCATCCCGGATAAAGGAGGGGTGGCGCGGTCCAGTTCGCCTGTGCCTGCAACTGCACGTACACGCTGTCGAGATTCGTGATCCCGGTGATCGGAATGGCCTCTACTGTAGGACCGAAGGTTGCGCTCCACTCTGTATACAAGAGCCAGTGTGCCCCGTTATCTTTCGAGTAATACAATTCGATGGTTCCATTTCCGTTTGCCGTATTGACCGTGCCCGAAACCGTGACATAGAGTGTGGCCGAGTTTGCAATCACGGTCGCGAATCCGCCTCCGTAGTTGCTCGCGTTGGTGCTCGTATTTGGGTTCGTTTGACGTGCCTGAAGGGTCAGGGAAAAATTATTACTGACCGGAGTATAGTTTCCCGGCGCAGGCGGCGGTGCTGCCAGGGCGTTGATCAGGCTGGCACCATCGGGACTTCCCCATCCAGTCACCAGATCGTAACCGGTAACTGCCGAATACGCACCATTGCTGCCACTGGTGATATCGTGGAAGTCGCTCTCGTAGCTGGAGCCTAACCCGATCGGGTACACGGCATCGTTCATAAAGCCTATACCGCCCATGGGTGCATTGCCATTAGCCACCGCCTGCTGATTGCCGAGGGCGAGAAAACCCGCCCAGCGAGGCGCCGCAAAGCTGGTGCCGTTCCAGGTTGCCGAACAAGAGCCCAACGCGCATACGTAGTTATCGGAATCGGCTTCCATGGCCACATCCGGCGCGTTCCGGTATGCAGTGGAGCACCCCGTGCAAGTAAAGCCGGCCAGTTGTTGATAGGAACCTATCGGAAGGTCATCGGGAGATATTCCCCCCGCACTGCTTGGCCATGCCGTTTCAGATACCCAGGACCCGCCGGAGCCATTCGTTGTCAACGATGTTCCACCTACAGAGGTCACGTTCGGATCTTCCTCAGGGTAATAGTAGGCGCCGTTGGGCCATGATCCGTAGTCCCCGGAAGCGGCAAAAAAATTCTGGCCCTGGGATTCCATTTGCAAGAATATTGCATCATTTGTGTGATAGTCTGCGGGACTCCAATTCCAGGAACAGCTTAGTTGCTTCGCAATGTTGTCTGTGGCCATCCGTTCGAATATGTCGGTGTCCCCTGTAGCTCCGTAGATAGGCAATGTTGAGTAGGGCGCGATATAAACAAGGACCTGACTTAAACCGGGCGCCATGCCGATCGGTTGCGCTATGTCCAACACGACTTCGCCGGCAGCGTCCTGGTAGGCAGGGATGGTCGTGCTTGGAGCGGAGCTTGCGCCATCCAACAGCACGTTGTTGATCGGGATGCTGTAGTGCACTCCGCCGGTGGTGTAGGTCAATATGTAATTGCTCCCGTTCGTTGTCGCTGTGGCAGCTCCGTCAAAGGTTCCCGTGACATCGCTTATATTGTAACCGTCAAACTCCACGAGCCCGACCGCCTGACCGCTGCCGGTAAGTGTGGTCCCGCCATAGTAGGCGGCCCGCATGTCGCCGGGCAGATACGAAGAACCACCAGGGCCCGAGCCGCTGACGTTGACGACTGCTTGGCCCTGACGTGCCCTATTCACCAGAGGATGCGGTATCGAATAATTGTTCATGCCCACGATGTGCCACAGCGGGACTTTCAAGTCTACCGTGGGTTCTCGATCCGGCGAGTAAAAAGTGCGACTCTCCGTGGGGTGCTGATAGACCTGCATCGAGACATTGAAAGCGGCATTGATTTGCGCCACCGTTCCTGTGATGGGCATGAGCAGGAGATTCGCAGGTTGATCGCCTACCGTAAAACCCTTGGCCTGGGCCCAAGCAACGACTGTCTGGTAATCGTCCGGTGTGGGGCCGAACTGCTGTGTAAATTGAGCTACGCTGAGAAACTGACGGTAGTTGGGACTGGAGGAGTCATAAAGCTGGCGCAATAATTCAGCCAGTTTGTCTTGGTTGCACAATGGGAGCATGATGTCTACATGCATGAGCTGTGTTCCGGGGACCGCAGCGACAAGTTTTGCCTCGCGGTTGAGGACAGCGTGGGGTACGTGATGCGTGGGCAGCAGCTGTTGGCCTGTCTGCGCAAATGCGCTTAGGCAAACGAATACGATTGCGGCGAGAGTCGAGCTAAACCAAATCTTCATGCAAGACGATTTCATTGAAATACCTCCTTGCGTTGACCTGCGCCTGATTCGACGACGGCAAAAATTGGGGACCTAGGCCGCGGGTAGAAATTGTTCGCAAGGAAGCTACTACCAAAATCTCCTATCTCAAGCATCACGTGTGAAATATTACAAACTTCGGTAACTACTAGAAATAACTACGTGAGGTGGATGTGGTTTTTGATGCTCCGGAGTATTCCTGGGTTACGTTGGGCGGGCCGGCATTCGGCGCTCCCGGTTTGCCACCGCGATGGACTTCAAGCGAGAAACAGACGGTGGGAACAGCCTATTCCGCCTCCAGTCGGGTTTGGTACACGATTGCGCACGGCATCCTGAACGAAATTTATTATCCGACGATCGATCGTCCGCAGGTGCGAGACCTCGGATTCCTAATCAGCGATGGAGAGACGTTTTTCCATGAAGAGAAGCGCGATCTCGACCGCAGTTTTGAGTACCTTGACCCGGAAGCGCTGGGGGTTCGGCTAACGAGCCGCGATCCACTTGGAAGATATGCGCTCATCAAGGAAATCATTTCTGATCCGCATCAATCGACGGTGCTGATTCATGTGCGCATGGAGGGCGATCGGGAGTTTCTGAGTCGTCTGAAAGTCTATGCATTGTTGGCGCCGCACCTGGAGGTCGGGGGAGCGGGCAATTCTGCGCGTGCAATTGACGTGGGCGGCAAGCGCGTCTTGTTGGCGTGGAAAGATACAACCTCGCTGGCGATGGCCGCTGACTGCGGATTTAGCCGGACGTCCTGCGGCTACGTGGGCACCAGCGATGGCTGGACCGACTTGAGCCAGAACTTCAGAATGGATTGGGAGTTCGATCAGGCGCTGGACGGCAATATTGCATTGATGGGAGAGATCGAAGTGGCTGCCCATCCCGAATTTACGATTGGCGTCGGATTTGGACGAGGCCACCATGCGGCGTTGGCGGGTACCGTGCAATCGTTGGCGACCGGCTTTCCGGCGCATCGGGAACGCTTCCATGCGCAGTGGCATCGGGTCCGATGCCCGCTGCAACTGGTGTCCGCAGCCGGGGATCACGGACACTTGCTGCACATTAGCCAGAGTATCCTGCTGGCCCATGAAGACAAGACATTTCAGGGCGCGTTCATCGCGTCGGCCTCCATTCCATGGGGACAGACGAAAGGCGACGACGACCTGGGCGGCTACCACCTGGTGTGGACGCGGGACATGGTGCAGACCGCGACTGCGTTGATGGCTGTTGGACGGAACGAAACCGCGTTGCGCGCCTTAGTCTATTTGATCTGTGCGCAGCGGCCGGATGGAGGCTTCTCTCAAAATTTCTGGGTCAATGGGACCCCGTATTGGTCGAGCATGCAGTTGGACGAGGTCGCCTTCCCCATCATTCTGGCGTGGCGCTTGTGGAAGCAGAATGGATTGGACATCGTCAATATCATTCCTTTTGTGGAGCGCGCCGCCGGCTACCTGATGAAGTTTGCACCCGTCACCCAGCAGGAGCGGTGGGAAGAAAACTCCGGGTATTCGCCCTCGACGCTGGCGGCGGTGATTACCGGGCTGATTTGCGCCAGCGAACTGGTGTGCGCGCATGGGGCGCCTGACCTGGCGGATTTCTATGCGGTATTTGCCGACTGGATTGAATCGAACCTGGAGAAATGGACGGTCACCGACGACGGCGTTCTGTTGCCCGATGTGCGCCGCCATTACATGCGCATTCGACCGCCAGCTCCGGCCGATCGTTATTACAATCCCGCCGTCGGCGAGGGCAGGCTGCAACTGGCTAATCGCGGACCGGGAGAAAAGTCCAATTTCGATGCGCGGGAAATTATCGATGCAGGGTTCCTTGAGCTTGTGCGCTACGGAATTCGTTCCCCGCACGATCCGCTGATTTTGGATTCGCTGAAGGTGGTGGATGCGATATTGCAGGTGAAGACGCCGTTCGGTCCATGCTGGCGTCGTTACAACCACGACGGTTATGGCCAAAAGCACGATGGTGGGCCCTATGAAGGTTGGGGGCAGGGTCGAGCGTGGCCGCTGCTGACGGGCGAGCGGGCGCATTACGAGCTGGCCGCCGGCAGGGACATTCACAGCTTCGTCCGGGCCATCGAGCAGTTCAGCTCCGAGGGTGGGATGCTGCCGGAACAGATTTGGGATGCGCCCGACTTGCCGGAAAGAGGGATGTTCTTAGGACGCCCGTCCGGGTCTGCGATGCCGCTGGCATGGGCCCATGCGGAGTACATCAAGCTGTTGCGTTCCCGGGAGGATGGAGAAGTTTTCGATCGGGTGGGACCGGTAGCGAGTCGTTATCGCAGCGGCCGCGGCGAGCTGGAAATCGAGATATGCAAACGCAGCCACTTGTTGACCCAGATTGGACGGGGAAAAACGGTACGCATCGTCGAGTGCAACCCCTTTCGCGTGGTCTGGACCCAGGACGATTGGAAAACCAATCGGACGACCGAGTCAAAGCACATGGGCGACTGCGTCTGTTATGCCGATATTCCGATTGGCCAGCAGGCGCCCGCGGACCTGGTGTTTACGCTGTACTGGCCGGGGGAGGACCGCTGGGAAGGCCGCAATTATGAAGTGCCGATCTGCTGATGTTGAAAAGCTTCTGAATCCGACTGCGGCCATTCCTCGCGCCGCGCATCTATACAATTATTGACGTGAAACTAAACTCGCCCATCGGGCCTGAAGTTGGAGAGCACGAATGACGGAACTGGATCAACTGTCGATCAATGCATTGCGTTTCCTGGCTGTCGATGCCGTAGAGAAGGCGAATAGCGGACATCCCGGCGCGCCGCTGGGCGATTCACCGATGACATATCTGCTGTTCCACAAGTTCATGCGTCACAATCCGGCCAACTCCAAATGGTCGAATCGGGATCGCTTTGTGCTTTCGAACGGACATGCTTCAGCAATGCTCTACTCTGCGCTGCACCTGGCCGGCTACAAGGTGACGCTGCAGGATCTACAGCAATTCCGCCAGTTCGATTCGCATACGCCGGGACATCCGGAACTGGGGGCGACCGACGGAGTGGAAGTGACGACGGGCCCGCTGGGACAGGGTCTCGCCATGTCGATTGGCATGGCCGCGGCAGAACGTCATCTGGCAGCGCGCTACAACAAGCCTGGACTCCAGATTGTCGATCACTATACGTATGTGATGTGCGGCGACGGCGACCTGATGGAAGGCGTCTCCCATGAGGCGGCTTCTTTCGCAGGCACGCTGGGATTGGGCAAGCTGATTCTGCTGTATGACGATAACTTGATTTCTCTGGACGGACCCACCGAGCTGTCGTTCACGGAAGATGTCGAAAAGCGTTTTGAGGCCTACCACTGGCACGTGCAGCGGGTGGCCGATGGGAATGACCTGGAGGCTATTTCCAGGGCGATTGAGGCGGCGAAAGCGGTGACGGATAAACCCTCCATCATCGCGGTGCGCACGATTATCGGCTACGGCAGCCCCAAGGCCGGCTCGTCCAAGGCGCACGGCGAGCCGCTGGGAGCAGCAGACACCAAGCTGACCAAGGAGAAGCTGGGCTGGCCGGCGGACAAGTCGTTTTATGTTCCGGATGAGGCCGCGAAAAACTGGGCGCAGGCGAAAGATCGCGGTGCAAAGTTTGAGTCCGACTGGAACGCATTGTTCGCGAAATACAAGCAGCAGTTTCCCGAATTGGCTGCGGAATACGACCGCGTCTTCGCCGGAAAACTGCCGGCGGGATGGGAGGCCGGGGTCCCGAAGTTTCCCGCGGACTCGAAACCGATTGCGACGCGCGTTGCCGGGAACACGGTGATGAATGGAATTGCCGCCAAGGTGCCGGAACTGATTGGCGGAGCGGCGGATCTTTCCACTTCCACGAAGACCACCATCAAAGATAGCCCCAGCTTCCACGTTGACCCGAACGGGCGCAACATTTTCTTCGGCGTGCGCGAGTTTGGGATGTGCGCCTTTGTGAACGGGATGGCGGCGCATGGCGGGCTGATTCCGTACGGATCGACCTTCTTCGTATTCAGCGATTACGCACGACCTGCACTGCGTCTGGCGGCGTTGATGGAAGTGCCGTCGATTTTCGTGTTCACGCACGACTCCATCGGACTGGGACAGGATGGCCCGACGCACCAGCCAGTGGAACAGATTGCGTCGCTGCGAGCGATTCCAGAACTGACAGATTTCCGGCCCGCGGATGCGAATGAAACCGCGGCGGCCTGGCAAGTGATTCTGGAGCGGCGCAAGCCATCGTTTCTTGCTCTCTCGCGGCAGGACCTGCCTGTCATCGATCCGACAAAATACGACATCCTGAACGGTGTGCGACACGGGGCCTACGTGCTGCGCGATGGTGGAAGCTCGGCGGACGTGGTGTTGATCGCGACCGGAAGCGAAGTGAGTCTAATCCTGCAAGCTGCAACCGCGCTGGAGTCGCAGGGATTGGAGGCGCGCGTTGTCTCCATGCCGAGTTGGCGGCTGTTTGGGGCGCAGCCGGAGGAATATCAGAAACAGATCCTGCTGACTGGAGTTCCCAGATTGGTTGTCGAAGCAGCCAGCCCGATTTGCTGGTGGAAGATTGCCGGCGATAGCGGAGATGTTTTGGGGCTGGATCGATTCGGTTCCTCGGCGCCGGGTGAAATCGCCATGGAGAAGCTTGGATTTAGCGTGGATAACGTGGTCCGCAAAGCAACCGCGATTGTTGCGCGTGCGGGGAAGACTTCCGCAGTGGCAGGAAAGTGAGAGAGAAATGAAGATCGCGATTGCGTCCGACCACGCTGGATTTGACCTGAAAGAAGAAGTTCGCAAGTACATCGCCGACCTGGGACACGAGGTTCTTGACCTGGGTGCGTTCAACAAAGAGCCATCCGATTATCCCGATTTTGCTGAGTACGTGGGTCGCGCCTTGCATGCAAAGAATGCGGAGCGCGGAGTGCTGATCTGCGGCTCGGGCGTTGGAGTTTCTGTGGCGGCCAACAAGATGCCGGGGATTCGCGCGGCGATGTGTCATGACACTTATTCCGCACACCAGGGCGTTGAACACGACAACATGAATGTGCTGGTCCTGGGGGCGCGCATTATTGGGTCTGCGCTGGCGTATGAATGTGTGGCAGCGTATCTGAATGCACATTTTCAATCCAACGAAGCGCGATTCGTGCGGCGGCTGAATAAGGTGAACGCCATTGAGGCGCGCTTTATGACCAACAACTGGGGAGAGCGCGCATACGAACCTTCCAAGGGACAAAGGTAACGGTGGGGAAGGCGAAGATTCGTGCAACTTTTTGGGATTGCGGCGGCGTTCTGCTGACCAATGGATGGGATGAGCATGCGCGCGAGCGTGTGGCGAAACATTTTGACCTGAATTTCGACGAGTTTGAGAAGCGCCATACCCCCGCCAATGACCTATGGGAGCGCGGCAAAATTGATGTCCACGAGTATCTGCGCGAGACCGTGTTCTATGCTCCGCGGGCGTTCACTGAAGGTGAATTTTTTGCAAAAATGCGCGACGTGAGTCAGGTGTTGTATCCGGGAATGATTGAATTTCTTCGAGCACTGCGGGCGCAGGGTTCGCGAGACAGCAGCACCTACATGTTGAGTAATGAATCGCGGGAGTTGATGGCATATCGCATTCCGAGGTTCGGACTGTCCGGGCTGTTTGACGCCTACCTGGTTTCGGCCTACATCGCATTGCGGAAGCCGGAAGCTGCATTTTTTCGATGCGCCCTCGATGTATCTCAGCGTCAGCCCGATGAATGTGTCTTTATCGATGACCGCGAAGAGAACCTGGAAGGTGCGCGGCAATTGGGGATTGAGGGCATTCGCATGACATCCCCGGAGCAGGTGATCGGGGAGCTTCGCCGGTTGGGAATCACTGCCGATCGGTCCGCATGACGCAAACGAATTTTTGACATAGGGAGAGCATATGGAAATCGGTCTGATCGGTCTGGGAAAAATGGGCTTCAACATGGCGGAGCGGCTGCGCCTGGGTGGGCACAAAGTTGTCGGCTTCGATTTCAACGCCGACGCCGTCAAGAACCTCACCGCGTCCGGTTCGGTGGGTGTGCAATCGCTGGATGACCTGGTGAAGAATCTGAAAGCGCCGCGAGCGGTCTGGATCATGGTTCCCTCCGGCGATCCGGTCGACCAGACGATCGCTAAGCTGGAAAGCTCCATGCAAAAGGGCGATATTTTTATCGACGGCGGCAATTCGAATTACAAGGATTCGCAGCGGCGCTACGCCCAACTGACCGCCAAGGGATTCAATTTTGTCGACGTGGGTACTTCCGGGGGCGTGTGGGGATTGAAGGAAGGCTACAGCATGATGATCGGCGGCGACAAAGACCCCGTCGAGCATCTGCGGCCCATCTTCGAGACGCTGGCGCCGGCGGCCGATAAAGGCTGGGGACACGTGGGTCCGTCGGGTGCGGGACATTTTGTGAAGATGGTGCATAACGGCATCGAGTATGGCTTGATGGAAGCGTATGCCGAGGGCTTCTCGATCATGAAACACAAGGAGCCGCTGAACCTGGACCTGACACAGATCGCCAAGATATGGCAATACGGCAGCGTGGTTCGCTCCTGGCTCCTAGATCTGACGGCGGATGCGCTGGAGAAAAATCCTCAACTGGAGGGCCTGGAAGCCTACGTTGCCGACTCCGGCGAAGGTCGCTGGACTGTCTTTGAGGCAATCGATCTGAACGTGTCCGCGCCGGTAATTACGGAGTCGTTGATTCGCAGGATTCGGTCGCGCGAGGAAAACAATTTCTCCGATCGTATGCTGTCGATCATGCGGAATGAGTTCGGCGGCCACGCGGTGAAGAAATCGACGTAGCGGGCCGTCACTAGCCGCGTTTCCATATCAGGCAATTCATCGGCAACGGCAAGACAATTATTTCCACGGGCAAGGAGAGTGCGAGATGGTCACGACGGAAGTCACAGTTTCTCCCGAAGAACTGCAGGCGTCACGAGTTCCGGAGCGGGTGCCGGAGCCATGTGTGGTGGTGATCTTTGGCGCCTCCGGCGATCTGACCAAGCGGAAATTGCTGCCGGCGCTGTATCACCTGGAACAAGCCGGCTTGCTACCGGCCGAGTTTGCCGTCGTTGGCGTCGCACGGCGCCCGCTGCAGGACGAGTTCGTCAACGACATGCGGGACGGAATCATCAAAGGCGGCGGGGTCGAAGCGAATGATCCCAACCTGCGCGACTTTCTGCAAAGAGTGAACTACCATGCGATGAACTTTGACGATCCGGACGGATATGTTCGTTTAAGGGCATTGCTGGAAACTCTGGATAAGAAATATGGGACCAACGGTCACCGCTTGTTTTATCTGGCCACCGCGCCGGAATATTTTGCGGAAATTGTCCATCAACTGGGCGCGCACGGCATGGCCAAGTCAGAGAAAGGTGTCGTCCGCTGCATTATTGAAAAGCCTTTCGGTCACGACCTGCAATCCGCCAGGGAACTGAACGATGAAATCAACGAGGTATTGTCGGAAGATCAGATCTTTCGCATCGACCACTATCTCGGCAAAGAAACGGTGCAGAACATCCTGGTGTTTCGCTTTGCTAATGGAATTTTCGAACCGATCTGGAACCGGAATTATATCGATCATGTGCGGATCACCGCAGCGGAGAGTATCGGGATTGAAGGCCGCGGTCCATTTTATGAGAAGGCCGGAGCGTTGCGCGACGTGGTGCAGAACCATGTGATGGAATTGCTCTCGTTTGTTGCCATGGAGCCGCCCGTCAGCTTTTTCTCGGCACCCATACGCATGGAAAAGGTGAAGGTCTGGAAGGCGATCCAGCCCATCAAGATGGAAGATACGGTTCGCGGGCAGTATGGCCCCGGCACCGTGGACGGCAAGCCTGTGGTTGGATATCGCCAGGAGGACCGGGTCGATCCGGCATCGAGCACGGAGACCTTTGCCGCCATGCGATTTCAGATTGAGAACTGGCGTTGGGCGGGCGTTCCATTCTACGTGCGCGCCGGTAAGCGTCTCGCGAGGAGATTTACCGACATCACGATCCAGTTCAAGCAACCGCCGACGATGCTGTTCAAAGACAACGTGGGATCCAGCAAGTGTGGAGAAATCCAGCCCAACATTATCTCGATGCGGATCCAGCCCGATGAGGGTATCTCGCTGCGGTTTGCCGCGAAGGTGCCTGGCCCAACCATGCAGAGCTGCCCGGTGATGATGGATTTCGACTATGCTGCGGCGTTCGGAGTTTCCTCTGCGAATGGATATGAACGCCTGCTCCTCGACGCGATGATGGGGGACGCCACGCTGTTTGCTCATCGTGACGGAGTCGAGGCGACATGGGCCCTGATGACTCCAATACTGGAAGAGTGGGCTGCGCATCCGCCCAAGGATTTCCCCAACTATGCGGCGGGCAGTTGGGGGCCGGCGGCTGCCAGCGAGCTACTTGCCCGCGATGGCCGCAAATGGCGTCACCAGTAAGTGAGCGGGATGGAAGAATAGGGATGACGATGCCGAAGAAGATTCAGGTTCACTATCGAGTGGAAGCCAACAAAGAAGCGATGAGCCTGACGGCTGCTGATTGGATTGCGTCGTCCGTGGAGTCGGCGGTGCGCGCGCGGGGAGTCGCAAGGATCGCGATTTCTGGCGGGGGCGCTCCGAAGCGTATGTTTGAGCTGCTGGCCGATCCCGCTCATCCTTTTCGTACTCGCATTGACTGGGCACGGCTGTTGATTTTCTTTGTGGATGAGCGATGCGTGCCGCCGGACAGCCCCGACTCCAACTATCGCCTGGCGAAGGAAACATTTTTGTCGAAGGTGCCGCTGCCGGAAGGAAGCGTGATTCGAATTGAGGGCGAACTGGAGCCAGAGGAGGGCGCGGCGCGCTACGAGTCAGCCATACGCAATCGATTTCGACTGGAGGGGGCACAGTTGCCGCGCTTTGACCTGATTGTGCTGGGTATGGGAACCAACGGGCACACCGCCTCGTTGTTTCCGGACTCAGAAGCGCTGCACGAGATGATGCGATTGGCGGTCGCCAACCATGTGGAAGACAAAAATCCCTGGCGCATCACTCTTACATGGCCGGTAATCAACCATGCTGATAAAATCTTCTTTCTGATTCAGGATGGGTCAAAAGCGGAAGTGTTACGAGAAGTTTTGATGGGTCCATATCAGCCGGAGACATTGCCGTCGCAGTTGATTCAGCCGGAGAGCGGCGAGTTGAGCTTTTTGCTGGACCGGGCGGCGGCCGCCAAATTGCCGCAGCCTGACGCGGATGGTCGAGGATTGCTGGAAGTGAGCCGATGATTCTTGCTGGAGACGTGGGTGGTACCAAGGCACATCTGGCGCTGTATCGCTTTGAACAAGGCACCCTGCAACACGTTCGCGACGAGAAGTTCGCCGCGCAACAATATCCAAATCTGCAAGCCATCGTCCGCGAATTTCTAGGTGCAAAAGAACAGCAGGATTCCGAGGGAATTGAAGCCGCCTGCTTCGGCGCGCCGGGTCCGGTTCGCAAGAACGTGATTCAGCTGACCAATTTGCCGTGGAGGTTGGATACCCATGAACTATCGCGCGATCTGCACATCGAACATATTTTCCTGATCAACGATCTGGAAGCGAATGGATACGGGATCAACGAGCTTCGTCCCGACCAGATCTTTACGCTGAGCGAGGGCGACAACAGCCAGGTAGGGAATCGCGGGCTGATTGCGGCGGGAACCGGACTCGGCGAAGGGCTGCTGATCTGGGATGGGAAAACGCATATTCCGATGGCATCGGAAGGCGGCCATGGCGATTTTGGGCCGCACAATGATCTTGAGATCGAGTTATTGCGATACCTGCGATCCGATCCGAAAATGAACGGCCACGTCAGCTGGGAGCGGGTGTGCTCCGGCATCGGGCTGAAGAATATTTATACATTTTTGCGCGACTCAAAAAAGATGAATGAGTCGCCTGCTTTGCGCCAGCGGATGCAGGAAGAAGACCCGAACGCTGTGATTGGCGAACTGGGCGAGGCTGGCAGCGACGAATTGTGCGCCAAAGCTCTGGACGTTTTTGTTTCCATCTATGGGGCGGAGGCGGGAAATCTGGCGTTGAAGATTCTGGCGCACGGCGGAATGTATATAGGCGGCGGGATCGCGCCGAAGATCCTGAAGAAGATGCAGGATGGTACGTTCATGCGCGGATTTTGCGACAAGGGCCGCATGCACGATCTAGTTTCGACCATGCCGGTGCGGATCATTCTGGAAAGCCGCGCGGCGTTGATGGGGGCTGCCTCCTATGCTGAAATGCGGGCGGCGGAAATTTCCGGACGCTCGATTCGCGCAGCATCGATCCATGTGACCGTTTGAGTTGCGAAGGGCCAATGCATAGTTCGAGCAGGATGAAGAGAGGGAGGCACTTCGGATGACACGCTTTCTAGGATGGACCGCATCGCTGGCCCTGGTGCTTCTCGCCGGATCGCCGGCGGCATTCGCCCACGCCATGCTGGTGCACTCGTCTCCCGCCGATCAGGCGGTGGTGCACAGTCATCAAGTAGACATTGCGCTGGATTACGATTCCCGGATTGAGGCCAGCCGTTGCACGGTGAAGCTGACGAACGCGGCGGGAAAGCCAGTAGCATTGCAAATGGAGCGCAGCGCCAAGCCTGCGGAGTTGAACGCGGTTGCGCACGGTTTGGCCAACGGAAAATATGAGATTCACTGGCAGGTGCTGGCGAGCGATGGACACATCACACGTGGTGATGTCACCTTCACCGTTGCCGCGCAGTAAGAACGGCGCATCGCACGGATCCCCGGTCCGAGGAAGATTCCATTGCTTTGGTTTCTGCGTGATTATCCGCTGGCTGCCGTGCTGCTGCGAGCGGCGACCTTGGCCTTCGACTCTCTCTTAATTGGCGGCATCGTGTTCTGCACGATGGTGCTGCCGAAGTCGATTTCCCACTCACCTACCTTCGCAAAATTCTCTCCACGCGCTTTGCATCTTCTCCGGATTGGCGCGATTGGACTGGCCGCGGCGCAGGTCTTTTTTGTTGTACTCGACACTGCGATGTTGATGAGCACGAGCGGCCTGGGCGTGTCCGAACTGTATACAGCGAATTATTTTCTGGCTGGCTTGCTGCTTTTCTTCACCGCCGTGATCTTTTTATTGACAAGCCGACTGGGACTGTCGCGGAAGCCGGTTTGGCTTTTGTTTGCGGTGCCGCTGATGTTTGCAACAGTGTGGACCAGCCACGGAGCGTCGCGCCTGGAACATCAAATTCCATTGATGCTGCTGACTGGCCTGCATCAACTGGCGGTGGCGCTGTGGATTGGCGGCATGCCGTATCTGTGGTTACTGATCTCCTCGCGAGCCGTTAACGGCAAGCTTGAGGACAATGAAGCGGTTCGCGCTGTGGGGCGATATTCCAACATGGCGGTGGCCAGCGTGATCGTTCTGGTCGCGGCTGGTGTGACCATGGCATGGGTCTATACGCAGTCGTGGAGCGCAGTGTATGGGACCGCCTATGGCGTGGTGCTGGTGGCCAAGTCGATCATGTTGGCAGTGGTGCTGGTACTTGGCGCAGGCAATTTCCTGCTGATTCGGGGGCAAAGATTCAATTTGTCACCGTGGCTGTTACGTATTGCGCAATTCTCTGAGGCGGAGATTGGAATTGGATTCACCATCATCCTGGCTGCGGCTTCGCTCACGGCGCAACCGCCGGCAGTCGACCTGGTGCAGAACCGGCTGACGTTGCCGGAGATTTCAGCTCGGATGACGCCACGATGGCCGAGTTTTTCAACCCCGTCGGTTCGGGCGTTACCGCCAGTACAGTCGATGAAGGCCGCCATCCAGACCTACGCACTGTCGCCGGACGACGCCAAAGCCGCCAATAACAAGATGGAGCAGGAGTGGTCGGATTACAACCATCATTGGGCTGGGATCATCGTTCTGATGGCCGGATTGCTGGCGATGCTGGGCCGGTGGCATCGCGCTCGCTGGGCTCGTCATTGGCCGCTGGCTTTTTTGGGGCTGGCGTTGTTTCTGTTTCTGCGCGCCGATCCGGAGGCGTGGCCGCTGGGCCCGCGAGGTTTCTGGGCCAGCTTTTACAACCCGGAGGACCTGCAGCATCGCCTCTATATTCTGCTGATTATCAGCTTCGTTGCCTTTGAATGGAGCGTGCAAGCCCAACGATTGCGGTCCTCGAAGGCGGCGCTTGTCTTCCCTGCAGTGTGTGCGTTGGGAGGTGCGTTGTTGCTGACCCACAATCACACCCTGGGCAATGTGAAAGAGGAACTGCTGACCGAAATGAGCCACACCGCCATCGCGTTATTCGCGGTGTTTGCCGGGTGGACTCGCTGGCTGGAGCTGCGTGGCGCCGGGCGGGGACAACGCATTTCTGCATGGATTTGGCCGATGTGCCTGGTGTGTATCGGGCTGGTTTTGTTGAATTATCGAGAGGCCTGAGGTCCTGACGACAGGGCGCGAGCTTGGTCGATCGAGGGTGACGGAACCATCGTTCGGCGAGTATCGTATCTATGCTGGGCCTTGTACTCTCGGGCCTCTTGTTTGCGTCCATTTTCAGGAGGAATTTCACTTGCACCAATCTTCGCGTCTTTCATTTGTTGGCCCCTTCGCAGCGTGCGCAACGCTTATTTTGTTCACCTCTTCCGCTGCACTGCAGGCGCAGCGCCTGCCTACGGATGTGACCCCGCAGCATTACTTGTTGACGCTGGAGCCGGATTTGAAAGCAGCCACGTTCACCGGCAAGGAAGAAATCGACGTCACGCTGGAGAAGCCGGCGACCAGCATCACCTTGAATGCGGCGCAGATCACGTTTCAAACAGTGACGATCACGGCCGATGGGAATACGCAGACGGCGAACGTTACCGAGAATAAACCGGATGAGCAAGTGACACTGCATGTGGACAAGGAAATACCGACGGGCGCGGCCACCATCAAAATCGCGTACACCGGAATCCTGAACGATCAGCTGCGGGGCTTCTACCTTTCAAAAGCGGCTCATCGCAACTATGCGGTCACGCAATTTGAACCGACCGACGCGCGGCGTGCGTTTCCCTCATTCGATGAGCCGGCGATGAAGGCGACGTTTGCAACGACGCTGATCGTCGATAAGGGCGACACCGCAATTTCGAACACGAACATCGTGTCCGACGAACCGGGACCGGCCGCGGACAAGCACACCATCCATTTCGCCACCACGCCGAAGATGTCGACTTACCTGGTTGCGTTCCTGGTGGGGGATTTTCAATGTCTTTCCGGCGAGAGTGACGGCGTTCCCATCCGTGCCTGCGCCACACCGGACAAAGTACAGATGGGTGCCTACGCGTTGAAGGGCGCTGAGTTCTTTCTGCATTACTACGACACCTATTTCGGCATCAAGTACCCGATGCCGAAGCTCGACATGATTGGCATTCCGGATTTTGAAGCGGGCGCGATGGAGAATTTTGGCGCCATTACCTACCGTGAAAGCGTCTTTCTGGTCGATGAAAAGACGGCCTCAATCAATGCGAAGAAAAATGTCGCCGTCGACGTAGCTCACGAGATGGCGCACCAGTGGTTCGGCGACATGGTCACGATGAAATGGTGGAACAATCTCTGGTTAAATGAGGGCTTTGCAACCTGGATGGAATCGAAGGCGGTTTCGGCCTGGAAGCCAGAATGGAACCTGTCGCAGGACGACGCCCTTTCGCTCGACGGCGTGCTGAACTATGACGCCGGCAAAGTGACTCGGGCGATTCGAGCCAAGGCCGATACGCCAGGCGAGATCAATGAGATGTTCGATGGCATCACCTATCAAAAAGGCGGCGCCGTGCTGGCCATGACGGAGAACTACGAAAGCCCGGAGGTTTTCCGGCAAGGCGTGCACAAATACCTTGAAGCGCACATGTACGGCAACGCGACGGCAGAAGACTTCTGGAATGCGCAGACGGAAGCCAGCGGGAAGCCGATCGATAAAGTGATGGACAGCTTTATCACTGAGCCGGGAGTTCCACTGCTGACGTTCACTTCGCCCAAGGGCGGATCGACAGAGGTTTCTCAGCAGCGGTTTTTCCTTGACCCGGAGACCCATGCGGATCATCCGCAAACCTGGACGGTGCCAGTGTGTTTCCGGGCGGGTGAGACTCCCAAGTGCGAACTGCTTACCTCCGCGCAGCAGAAGCTGTCTGTGCCGAACGCGGATTTCTTCTTCGCCAACGCGAACGACAAAGGTTACTATCGCACGCTGTACGATGCCGCAGATTACAACAAAATTCTGAGTATGGCGGAAACCAAATTGTCCCCGGCAGTGCGGATCGGCTTTGCTGGGAATGAATGGGCGCTGATGCGCTCCGGACGCAGCGGCATTGGCAATTATCTGGATCTTGCCGCGGTGCTGCACGGCGATCCGAACGCGGACGTGATCCAAAACCTTGCGGGCGACATTGGAGCCACCGACGAGCGCATCGCGACGCCAGAGGATCGGAACAAACTGGCCGCGTGGGTGCGGCAGCAATTTCGGCCGTCGTACGATCGCGTGAAAGATATTTCTCCGTCGGATGCGGTGGAGAAGAAGCAGCTGCGGGCCACGCTGTTTGGCGTGTTAGGAGTAATCGGTCGCGATCCACAGATTATTGCGCAGGCCAAAGAGCTGACGAACAAATACATTGCGGACCAGGCGAGCGTGGAGCCCTCGCTGGTGCGGCCCGCAGTGATGATTGCGACGGAAAATGGCGACAGTCACTTGTTCGACCAGTTGCAGCAACTCAGCAAGACGTCGAACAATCCGGATGTGAAGATTACCGCCTTGGTCGCTCTGGCCAACTTTCACAATCCCGTCCTGGTTCGCCGTGCGCTGGATTATGCGACCTCCGGCCAAGTACGGAACCAGGATGCCATCTTCCTGTTCGTTGTAGCGCTTCGCAGCCGCGACACCCGCCAAGTTGCGTGGGACTACATCCAGAAAAACTGGGAGAAGGTACATGCCCAGATGACAACGATGATGGGCGGCTACCTGGTGCAGTCGACCGGCAGCTTTTGCAGTGCGGACAAAGCCCAGGAAGTGCAGAGCTTCTTCGCTTCGCACCCTGTCGCGGCGGCGAAAACCGCCATTCAACGCGCCACGGATTCCATCCACGACTGCACGGTGCTGCGAGCCGCGCAGCAGCCCAAGCTGACGGAATGGCTTTCGAAGCAGCATTTGCCTTCGGGCAGCGGAGAGTAAATCTTTCCGGGTGACAAGGTTTTCGATCCCACTTAAGCGTCGCCGCGGTGACCCGCTTGAATAGGGCACCCGGCCGTTTTCCTTGCCTTGGAGGGAGCGAAATGACCTCAATTCTTTCTCAACTGATTGGCTTCTGTTTCGGAGTTTTTGTTCAAGCCGGGGCGGCATCATTGCAGGAGTGTTCCACTTAACACCTTGGCTGACTTTATGGTGGGGCATTGGCATAACCGTCTACACGATAGTCAAGGATTACTGGCTCCCAGGAGGAAAGGGGTTTGGATACCAACCCCACTGGGTAAAGGCTATCCTCCTGACCATACCGTGGGGGATCGCGCTGCACACAGGAATCAACTACGCAATTTACCTTGTTCTGTATTGGACGACTCGCGTGGTTCATGGATAAGAAACAATATCCTTCGCTAGAGGCGGGTGGCCCAAGTCTTCAAGAAGAAAAAATGAGCCAACTGGGTGCCCCCTGTCTGGATTTTCACACATGGGATTTCCCGTCTCTACTCCTCGCGGTTCCCTGACGGAAATCCATCCCACATCTCAAAATCGAGATGTGGGCCACCCGTGATATCCCACTACTTACGAAAACGTTCTAATATCCGTTGGCGATCAGGTAGTCCACGGTCAGCTCGAAGGGTTGTTCGGTTTCGGCCGGAGACGCAGCGCGACGCTCGGCATATTTTGCCATTACGTCGACCTCAATATTGATGGGGCTTCCCGGCGTCAGCGTGTGTAGATTCGTCACGGTATAGGTGTGCGGAATGATCGCAATGGTGACGACAGCTCCCGCGATGCGGGCCACGGTGAGGCTGATGCCTTCAATGGCAATCGAACCTTTCTCCACGACATAACGCACGCATTCTTCGGGAATGGTCAGGCGCAGCCACCAATCGGTTGCGGAGCTTTCCGCGCCCGCTACGAGAGGCTGCAATGACTGGACCGCGCCGACGCCGTCGACATGACCCTGCACGATATGGCCGCCCAGCGGCGTGCCGGCCTCGGTTGGCAATTCCAGATTCACAATCGAGCCTGAGTGCAGGCGGGACAGGGACGTGCGCGCGATGGTTTCAGCCGCCAGGTCCGCGACGAACAGACTGCTGTCAGGATTGATGTCGACCGCAGTCAGGCAGACACCGCTGACGGCCACGCTGTCGCCCGGACGGAGCCGCCGGACGAGGGATGCCGGGCCCGCAACCGTGATGCGCGTAACTCCCTGCTGCTCTTCCAGGGAACGAATCGTGCCGGTGGATTCAATCAAGCCGGTAAACATTGCAGATCCTTTCGGAGAACCCAGGTCTCAAATGCGAGGCCTGGGGCACCCAATCTACGCGCTCTCCCAGGGATTGTGGAGATAGCCTTCGACGGCGAAATCTTCTCCCAGCGCATGCAGCTGGTAGCTGCCCAGCCGGGTGGCGAAGTAGGTGTTCGGCTCAAGCGAACGAACCACGGGGACGGCAGCGTCTCCATAGATCGCCGGCGCGTAGAACAAATACAGTTTGTCGACAATCTGCGCGGCAAGAGCCGAGGCGTTAATCTGCGAGCCGCCTTCGAGCATTACGCTCAGCATTTCCATGTCCGCCAACCGTTCCATGACGGATCGCATAGGGACGAGACCCGTGACTGGGTCGGGATCGAGCCGTTCCACGCGAACCCCGCGTTCTTCCAGGGCCTTGGCCTGCCTTGCGGAGGGTTGCGTGTGGAACACCAGGACGTCCTGACTGGCCGTACGAACCAGTTGCGATTCGACCGACAGCCGCAGCGAGGAATCGAGCACCACGCGCAGAAACGGGCGGCGGCGCTGGCGTCCGCTGCGGTCGGTCAACAGGGGATCATCATTCAGAATGGTTCCAATGCCGGTAAGGATCGCGTCGGCGGCGTGGCGCAGCTCCTGCACAACTTCGCGCGAACGGTCTCCCGTGATCCAGTGGGTTGAGCCGGAAGGGATGTGGTCCTTCGTGGGCGGAGGCGCTATCCGGCCATCCAATGTCATTCCAGCCTTCAGCGTGACAAAGGGGCGATGGGTACGGATGAACTTCGCAAAGGCCTCGTTCAAACGACGTGCTGCGGCTTCTTTTACGCCGATAGTCAGAGAAACTCCCGCAGCCTGCAGTCGATCGAGACCGCGCCCGCTCACCTGGGGATTGGGATCGCGTGCCGCCGTAACCACCCGCGCCACGCCTGCCTTGATGAGTGCGTCGGCGCAGGGCGGAGTGCGGCCATGATGACTACAGGGTTCCAGGGTGACATAGGCAGTGGAACCGCGAGCCTCCGCGCCGGCCTGTTTCAGCGCGACAATTTCGGCATGGTCCTTGTCGGCGTAGGAATGAAAGCCTTCGCCGATGACGTTGCCATTTTTGACCAGCACGCACCCGGTGACAGGATTGGGAGAAGCGAGTCCGATCGATACCTCGGCCAGCCCCAGCGCACGTTCCATCCAAAGTTCATCCGCAGTCGATTCCGTAGGTGCCATGTTCCTCGCGACCTTTACAGGTTGGGTTGCTGGAGCTTACTGTACGCCGTTTGCCGGAGAGGCGCGTCCTCATCCTTCCAACATTGAATCCACGAATGCATTGCTGTCGAAGGGAAGCAAGTCTCCCATTTGCTCGCCGATGCCGACAAAAAGAACGGGGAGCTGCAGTTCCCGCGCAATCGCGATCACGATGCCGCCCTTTGCGGTGCCATCCAGCTTGGTGAGCACAATACCGGAAACCGCGGCGGCCTCAGTAAACAGGCGCGCCTGTTGCAGTCCGTTTTGACCGGTGGTCGCGTCCATCACCAGCAAGGTTTCATGGGGTGCGTCCGGGGAGAAACGTTGGGCCGTGCGGCGAATTTTGTCGAGCTCCGCCATCAAGTTGTTCTTGGTGTGCAGACGTCCGGCGGTGTCGACGATCAGCACGTCAATTCCGCGCGTCTGTGCGGCGTGCAATGCGTCGTAGAGCGCAGCCGAGGGGTCGCCGCCCTGGCGGGTGCGGATCATTTCTACGCCGGCGCGCTGGCTCCAGACCTCCAATTGCTCAATGGCGGCGGCACGGAAGGTGTCGGCAGCACACAGGAGGACGGACTTTCCCTGATTGCGGAAATAGGCCGCCAATTTCCCGGTGGTGGTGGTTTTCCCTGTGCCGTTGACTCCCACCATCAAAATGACTTCGGGCTTGGCGCTGATGGTATGTTGCCGCGTGGGAACGGAATCCAGGATGCGCAGCATTTCCGCCTTTAGCAGACGCCGTAATTCTGCACCATCGCGAATTTGCTGGCGAGAGGCTTGTTGGCGAAGCGCGGCGATGATTTCCTGCGATGTGGCGACGCCGATGTCGGAGGCGATCAAAGTGCCTTCCAACTCCTCCAGCGCGGATTCGTCGACTGGACGCGCCAGCGACAGCAGGTCATCCATCCGCTCCTGCAGGCCGGTGCGGGTGCGCGCGACCGCCTGCTTCATGCGATCCATCAAACCGGGAGTTGGTTCTGGGCTGTTGAAAAGTGATTGCAGCATGAGGTGTGCGAAAGGGCTACACCTTCAGTGTATCAACCCCTCCGGCTGTGACCAGCGAAGGGGACTGCAGCGTTTCATCGGACAAAGCGCGGATAGGAATGCGGGAAGGTTCCGGTGCGAGCGGCGATTTCGACTCCGGTTCCTCCACGTGCTTTTTTGGAAGTACGATGAGGCCAGCGGAATAGGCGCGGCAGAAGGCTTCAACCGCATGCTCGTCGAATTTTTTCCCGGACATGGTGCGGATGATCCGGATCACATAGGCACCATCCATGGCGTCCTGGTAAGTACGATTGTGCGTCATGGCATCAAATGTGTCGGCCACGGCGATGACACGCGCCATCAATGGAATCTGGTCGCCTTTCAGCCCGTGCGGATAGCCTGAGCCATCCATGGATTCATGATGCAGCTCGACGCCCGGCAGCAGGTCGGCAAACTCCGCCACGGGGCGGAGCATTTCCGCGCCGCGCGTGGTGTGGGTCTTCAGGATGGCGAATTCGTCAGAAGTCAGAACACCCGGTTTGGTCAAAATCTGCTGATCCATCCCGATTTTTCCAATATCGTGCAGCAGGGCTGATAGCCGGATCCGCATGCTTTCTTCCGGAGATAGACCTAGCTCGTTGCAGATGAGAGTGGAATATTCCGCGACGCGGCCGGAGTGTCCGCGGGCGTAAAAGCTCTTGGTGCTCATCGAAGCCGACATGGCCTCGACCAGGCGAACAAAGATGGCATGGTGATCGCGCGACAGAAGTATCCATTTCGCAAGCGAGGTATCGGGGCTTTCATCCATCCCGCTCAATTCGCGAGCCAGCTCTTCAATTTCGGGGAGTCCGGCGCGCCCGGAGCGCAAAATAAATTCGCCCCGCTTAATCGCTTGCAGTGTCTCGAGAAACTGGCGCATGTCCCGAGAAAACTCCCATGTCACCGCCCAGCACTTGACGGACATACCGGCGGCTGCAATGGCCAGCAGCAACTTGATGATCCTGTCACTCAACTGCGCCGAGTGGAACGCATTGACCGCCAGCACCAGGGACATAGCGCCTGCAGCCGCAGGCAGCAGCAAAGTCAGGTAGATCACCCACAGATGTGGGTTAGGCTTGACCTGGCTTCGATTGCCGCGATGTAGGGTTGGGGTCATGTCTTTAAGTAACCATCTTACCTCTTGAAGATATTACCTTGGTATGCACTAAATGTGGAAAAAGTTAGCGAAACTTTGGGGAGATATCGTTGGTTCCCCGAATTGGTTGTGTAACTAGGTACGATTCCAGGCAAAACCGAAGCCGGACCGGTGTTTGGTCAACGAGATGACTCGTCGCGGCCGGGTCGAGACATCAATTCCCGCATGGCTTCCTTGGCCGAGATTTGCTCGTGCAGCACCGCAGCCACCTTTTCGGTGATGGGCATTTCAACCCCAACCCGGCGGGCAACGCCGAGCGCAGCGTCGGTGGTGCGGACGCCTTCTGCAACGCGACCATGCATGTCGACCAGGATTTCTTTCAAACAGCGGCCGCTCCCCAACTCCACGCCAACATGCCGGTTGCGCGACAATGCACCGGTGCAGGTGAGCACCAGATCTCCCAGGCCGGAGAGGCCCGCAAGGGTTTCTCGACGGCCACCGCAGGCGACCGCGAGCCGGGTAATTTCGGCGATTCCGCGAGTGATGAGCGCCGCCACGCTGTTATGGCCCAGCCCCAGACCGTAGGTGGCTCCGGCGGCGATGGCAATCACATTCTTCAACGCACCCCCCAGTTCGACGCCCACGACATCTTCATTGGTATACAAGCGCAAGGAGGGACTGGAGAATTCTTCCTGTACGCGAGTCGCAATGGCCGGATCGGAGGAGGCAATCGTAATGGCTGTTGGGCTGCCAGCGCCTACTTCCTGCGCGAAGGACGGCCCGCTCAACACGCCGCAGGGAAGGTCCAGATTGTATGTACCGAGCACTTCTCCCATGACCTGGGTCATGCGCAGATAGGTGCCGTCCTCAATTCCTTTGGTGGCGTTGACGATGAGTTGTTCACTGGTGAGCAGCGGCGCCATGGCGCAGCAAATACTGCGTAGGTGTTCTGAGGGAACCGCCAGGATTAGGATTTCAGCGTGATCGACGGCTTCTTGCAGTTCGGTGGTTACGGAGACGCAATCGGGGAGGAAGAGGCCGGGAAGATAGACATTGTTTTCGCGGCGTTGCCGTATCGCGTCGGCAACCGCCTGGGTGTGCGACCATAGGACGATGCTGTGACCACCGCGTTTGGCCAGGACCAGTGCCAGCGCGGTTCCCCATGCTCCTGTCCCGATGACGCCGATCCGGCTCATGTGGCCGAGCTCTCTTTGCTGCCGAATCGATATTCGGTTCCATGCAGCAACCGTTCGATGTTCTTGCGATGTTTGATGAGGATGACCGCCGGAACGAGGATGGTGCTGGCAATAAAGATGGCTCCGGAACCGTAATCGATAGCAAAAAAATGTTCTGCGAGCCACACCCAAAAAGGAAAGGACGCCGCAGCCAGCATGGAGGCCAGAGATACATAGCGCGTCGCCAGGGTGAGGAGAATAAAGACCATCAACGAGGAAAGAGCAGGCAGAGTCGCGAGCGCCAGGAATACGCCCAGGGCCGTGGCCACTCCTTTGCCACCCTTGCCGTGAAGCCAAACCGTGAAAACGTGTCCAATGACCGCAAATACAGCCGCGATGGAACCGGCGACAATAGCGTGTTGGCCCGTCGTCAGGTGGCGCGCAATCTCAACCGCCAGAAATCCCTTTCCGATGTCGAGGACGAGCGTAAGAATGCCGAGCCAACGGGAGCCGGTGCGCAGCACATTTGTGGCTCCAATGTTGCCGCTGCCGGTGTCGCGGATGTCTTCTTTTCGGAAGAGCCTTACCAGCAAATAGCCGAAGGGAATTGACCCCAACAAATACGCAATCGCCGCTGCAATAAAATCGACTGTCATGTGAGTACTGTTCGAGTGTAGCAGCGGGGCAACGGAATTGAGATGAACTTCCGAATGCGGCGTTCCACGTCAACCCTTGGGAGTCGCGAAGGCTTTGGAATCCGGCTCGCTGTCGCGTGGATTTAGGCGTGTGCCAGTGTGAGGCGGCGGTATTTCGCTCGACGCAGACTACATGAACTTACGACGGATCATGTCGAGGGCCTGCTGGCTGGCGAACCAACGCACGCGGTCACGGTCTCCGCGGAATTTCCGCTCGCACACGTTGATTTCTTTGCCATCGTCGAGCGCGATGTAGACCAGGCCCACGGGTTTTTCCTCTGTACCTCCGGTGGGACCCGCAATACCGGTAATGCCGACACCGATGGTGGACTGCGCACGACGTCGAATCCCATGCGCCAGGGCTGCCGCAACTTCGCGGCTGACAGCACCTTTTTCCTCCAGCATGTCTTCCGGTACGTCGGCGAACTCCACCTTCAGCGCATCGGTGTAGACCACGGCTCCGCCAACAAAGGAGCGGGAGCTGCCGCTGATGCTGGTCAGTCGCTGCGCCAGCAATCCGCCAGTACAGCTTTCCGCGACGGCGACGGTGGCGCCGCGAATTTCGAGGTAATAGAGAACAATTTGTTCGAGGGTTTCGCCGTGGGAGGAGAAGACCGAATCTTCCATTTCCTCTTCGAGACGGCTGGCCAATTCATTGACGCGGGTCTGCGCCACTTCAAGAATGGCTTTCGTGCATTGCAGGTGCAGCTGGATCTCGCCGGCATGCGCCAGGATTGTAGTTTCGACATCGGTGAAGCGTGTATAGATGGGGGCCAGTCGCGCGTCCACTTCGGATTCCGGCAGCATGGCAATCTTGAGAACGCGCCGAGCGATGTGGCGGGGCGGCAACGCTTCTTTGAGTCGGGGCATGCACTCCGCGGTAAACATGGCCTTCAGTTCCGCTGGTGGGCCGGGAAGCAGCAACATCAGCTTGCGGTGTTCGCCGAGCACGGTGTCAATCCACTGGCCCGGCGCGGTGCCGTTGCCGTTGGGCAAGATGTCGGCGCCGTCGATCATGTCCGCCTGTTTGGAATTGTTGGCGGGCATGGTGATGCGACGCTCTGCGAATCGCTTGTAGAGCGCGGCCAGCAGGTCGCCGTTGCGGCGGACTCGCACCCCCAGCGCTTCTGCGACAGCTTCGCGCGTCAGATCATCTTCAGTGGGGCCAAGGCCACCCATCACGCAGACGATATCGGTGCGACTCAAGGCAAGCGAGATGGCCTGCACAAGATGCGCCTTGCGATCGCCGACAATGGTTTTGAAGACGACGCTGACTCCGAGCGAGTTCAACTGCTCGGTGACGAACAGCGAATTCGTGTCCTGACGGAAGGGGGTCAGCAGCTCTGACCCGACGGCAATGATTTCTGCAAGCATGGGTGTGATTGAGAAGTGAACGTACTGCGAAACCTGTAGACAGCAAGCAACAATATGAAGTTCAGAACCAGAAAAACTATGCCATCGGGGCCAACCGCAAATTACTGCATCCTTCGCCACTCGAGAACCGGACGACGACGACTGCAACACACGGCCGGCCTGACGGATTGAAACCATCCCGGTATGGGGCGAACGGCTGTTAATGCAATAATCTTCCGACGATATCTAATCCAACATGATATACGGTATCGCGCGTAGCCACGGCTGCATCGCCTTCCGGAAGGAACGCCAGGCCGACGATTCCCGAGCCGGAAATGACTAGGGAGGCTTCCCGATTTGGCGTGATTTTCACGACTCCGCGGCGGCCGTGCAGGGACGCGGCGACATAGACATTGTTGTCCACGTCTAATGCCATGCCCTGAGGACGCCCCAATCCGGTGTAGAAGCTGGAAATTTCTCCGTTCGGCTCAATGGCGTGGATGGATTCGTTGGCGGAGGTTGTGGGTCCGCTGACTAGCAATGTGCCGCTGTCGTTGAAGGCCAGATGGTAAGCGGAGACGCTGGGCTCCAGCGTGGCGAAGACGAAGACCTGGCGAGTTTGCGAGATCTTGAAAATGGTCCCGCTGCGATCGCCGACATAGAGAAAGCCATCGCGATCGAAGGCGAGTCCGGTGGCGACTCCCATGCCTTCCGCAAATACAGATTTTGCGCCACTGGGAGTTACGCGGTACACGGTTCCTTCATGCCGGGAAGAGACATAAAGATTTCCCTCCGGATCGAGGGCCAGTCCAGTTGCATTCAGGATGCCGGTGGCGAAGGGACGAACCTGGTATTCGGGATCAATCTGAAACACCGAAACTGGAGTTTGCTGTCCGCGCTGCCCGGAAAACGCGACGTAAATATTGCCGTCGAGATCGCCCACCGGGCTGGCGACCGGATCCATTTCCTCGGCAATCGCAACCCCCACGGATAACGGCATGGCGTTACTGGTGTGTCCGTCGACGCGTATTTGAATGTTGCCGGAAATAGCGCCCTCGGGGACATGCAACAGCACTTGCGAGCCACGGCTCATCCTGACCGGAGATGGTTGCTCCCCGATGGTGGCGGTCGGTTGACGATAGGCCTCGGTCGCCAGCCTGCGGCCGTGCACTTCTACTTCGCCACCGGGTAAGGCCGCCAGGGGAGTGATGGAGGTAATGTGCGGGGCGGTATCAGTCGTGTGGATTCCAAATTTCATGTGCGTCGCGCTCCGGCGCGGTACAGCAGATTCAGGCAGCGATCCAATACTTTGACGTTGAAGCTTCCGTTACATTTCGACCCACTGTGCATGAAATGTAACAGGACAGACTAATCCGAATTGAGTTCGCTAGAGGCGCCAACCGGTGGAAAAAAGTCTCGCCATCCACACAACTGCCATCGCGTAAATCCCCGCAGCCACGTCATCCATCATGATGCCGAATCCGCTGTGCATCCTGTCAAATTGGCGCGCCGGAGAGGGTTTTAGAATATCGAAAATTCGGAACAGCAAGACGGCCAGCAGCCACTGCCAGGGATGAGTGCCGGCCGCGATCAGCGCGATCCATTGACCCACCACCTCGTCTGCAACGACAAAGCCGGGATCGTCCGTCGCTGCCTCGCGAGCAACAATGCTGGATGCAGGAATGCCGGCCACCAGTAACAGAATTGCCGCGACGGCGGTGCCCAGGGCGAGGTTCATCGGCGAAGGATGAAGCCAGTGCGCAGCCGCCAGCCACAACAGCAGGCCTGCCACAGAGCCCCAGGTGCCGGGCGCTGGACGCAGAAAGCCTACTCCGAAGAATGTTGCCAACACCCACGCCCAGCCGGTCCTTTTTAGCGTCATTTATTCGTCTTCGCCTGAGCCGCGCCCGCTGCGGTGTATCTCATCCAGGCCTTCCAACACTTCTGGATCGAGGATCGGAGACGAGATGCGATAGGCGCCGCTAGCCCATTTCCCCAGATCGATGAGGCGGCAGCGATCGCTGCAAAACGGAAAATCTTCGTCTTGCCGAAGGACCAGAGTGCCGCAGGTCGGGCAGCGAAGGGCCGATGATTTTTTGATTTTCTCTTTCGCCATACAAAATCTCGCTCTGTAACTGTAGCAGTTACATATTGAATCCACTTCATTTTGTCTTACGCCACAACGCGGGCAATCAGGTCGTAATCGTGAGCATCGGTGATTTCACAGCGGTAAAATTTCCCAGCCTGCACGGACGGATGCGGTCCAAAGTCGTTGATCAGAATTTTCCCGTCAATTTCAGGAGCATGCATGGCGCTGCGACCTTGCCACAACAGCGAAGTTTCCTCGCTTTCGCCTTCAATCAACACGTCCATCACGCTGTCCACCTGTGCTGCGCGGGCCTTGCGGCTGATCTGCAATTGATTTCGCATCAGCTTACGCTGGCGCGCACCAATGGTTCTGCGGGGAACTTTTCCGTCGAGAGCATAGGCAGCGGAACCTTCCTCATCGGAATACTCGAACACGCCCAGCCAGTCGAAGCGTGCTTCGCGAACAAAGTCCATCAGCAGATCGAAGTCGGCGTCGGTTTCTCCCGGAAAGCCGGTAATGAAGGAGGTGCGCAGCGTAATCTCCGGCATGGTGGCGCGCACCCGCTCAATCATTTTCAGGAAAATATCCGCGCCGCCGCCGCGCTTCATGCGCTTCAGTACATTGGGCGCCGCATGCTGCAGCGGCACATCCAGGTATTTGCAGATGTTGTCATGCCGGGCCATGGTTTCCAGCAAGGCGGCTGTCACCTTATTCGGGTAGGCATACAGAAAACGCAGCCAGCGGACACCGTCAATCCGGGCCAGACGATCGAGCAGTTGTGCCAGGCCGTCTTTCATGCCAAATTCCTCGCCATAGCATGTGGTGTCTTGGCCGATCAGCGTGACTTCCTGCACTCCTTCCGTGACCAGGCGCTCCACTTCCGCAACGACGGATTCAAAACGGCGCGAGCGAAATTTGCCGCGAATCTGGGGAATGATGCAGAAGCCGCAAGGGTGATCGCAGCCTTCCGCGATTTTGACGTAGGCGGAACTGCGGGCGGTGGTGCGAAGGCGCGGCGTGTGCTCGTTGTATAGATAGTTAGGCAAGCTGGCAATGGCGCCCTCCCAGCTTTCGCGGGAGAAGCGACCCTGCTGTTCGCGATGATCGCCTTCGGCGCGATGAGCAACGGCTGCTTCGGCTACCGTCAAAATGCGAAACGGAGAATCTGTTGCGGCAGAGTTGAGAGTTTCTGTCGGGGAATTCAGGCCTGCTGCGGTGAGAATCTGTTCCAGCTCACCGGTGCCGACGACCGCGTCGACTTCGGGAATATTTTTCTGAATTTCATCGCGATAGCGCTCGACCATGCAGCCCGCAACCACCAGGCGTCGGGCTTTGCCGGCAGTCTTGTGCTGCGCCATTTCCAGAATGGTGTCGACGGACTCCTGCTTCGCTTTATCGATAAAGGAGCAGGTATTCACCACCAGGACATCAGCGGTTTCAGCGTCCGAGGTGATTGTGGCTCCGGCTTCGGCCAGGATGCCCATCATCACTTCGCTGTCGACCAGATTTTTAGGGCAGCCCAGACTGACAAATCCGATCCGGGGACGCGATTCTTGTTGCCCAGGGATGGTTGGGGCTGCATTGATTTCAAGACTATTCACACCTTCTATTCTATCAATCACAGCAAATGCCTGCGGCCTCTCGATTCGGCGTTGCGCAGTGATATCATCGAACCTGTGCCGGGTCCTACGCGACGCAATCCCGCCAACCCCGCCAGGTCCGGAAGGAAGCAACGGCAACGGGCTCATGCGTGTGCAGTGGGATACCCGGCGCTAATAGTTCTGCCATCTGACCAGCCTTCTGCACGCAATTCCGGCGCACATAGAAAACAGAATGCTTCGAGGCCAACTCTTTGAAATTTGATCTTCGACCACGGTCGCTGCACCGGGCAAAAATTAGCGCGCTTGGCACCTATGTGCCACCCCGTTTGTTGACGAATGCGGACCTGGAAAAGATGGTCGATACCAACGACCAATGGATTGTGGAGCGCACTGGCATTCGCGAGCGCCACATCGTGGATCCGGGCGTTGCGACCAGCGATCTAGCGGTGGAAGCGGCGCGTGTGTGCCTAGCCGAGCGCGGCATCGAACCGAGCGAGCTTGAGGCCATCATCGTGGCGACTGTGACACCCGACATGATGTTTCCTGCCACGGCCTGCTTGGTGCAGCACAAGCTGGGAGCGCGTAACGTCTGGGGCTTCGACGTATCCGCCGCATGCTGCGCGTTTGTGTATGCGCTTCAGGTGGGCACCAAGCTGATTGAGTCTGGCGCGCACAAAAAAGTGATGGTCATCGGCGCGGATGTCATGTCGTCGATCATTGATTACAAGGATCGTGCCACCTGCATTATTTTTGGCGATGGCGCGGGCGCGGTCCTGTTGGAACCCGCCGAAGAAGGCGAAGTCGGCATGATCGACTATCTGCATGAGATCGACGGCTCGGGCGCGAATTCGTTGTATATGCCGGGCGGCGGCAGCCTGCATCCGCCCACTGCGGAAACTGTTGCGAAGAATATGCACGTTGTCCATCAGGATGGGCAGGCAGTGTACAAATTCGCCGTGCGCAAAATGTCAGAAGCGACGGAAGCGTTGCTGGTACGCAATGGAATTCATGGCAGCGACCTGGACTGTTTTATTCCGCACCAGGCGAACAAGCGCATTATCGAGTCCACCGCAGAGCGGCTGGGCATCGCCGGCGAGCGCGTGATTATCAATATTGACCGCTTTGGTAACACCACGGCGGGTACCATTCCGCTGGCCATGCAAACGGCACGGGAAGAGAACAAGCTGCATAAGGGTGACGTGGTTCTGCTGGCATCTGTAGGAGCCGGATATACCGTCGGCACCTGTTTGCTGCGCTGGGAAATTTAACCGGCGCTTGTCGGATCGAGTTTGTCATTCCTCCTCGTCAAGTTCAAGGAATTGACCGAGGCGATCCAATCGTCGTTCCCACAGGGTGCGGTGATCCTTGATCCATTGCTGTAGCGCCGCAAAGCCCGCTGTGTCGACGCGGCAGGTGCGGATTCTTCCCACCTTTTCTGTGTGTACCAATCCGCTTTCTTCCAGGATTTGCAGGTGCTGCATCACTGCGGTCACACTGACGCCGAGCGGCGCTGCTAACCGAGTTACGGAAAGAGGTCCTTCGCAGAGCTTATCCAGAATGGCTCGGCGGGTAGGGTCTCCCAGCGCGTGAAACAGGCCGTCAATGTTGATCTTGGGACGCGGCATAACCAGGAGCCTTTCCGTTAATGCCGGCAAGCGCGGATCGTCTGCCGGCACGTTTTCGAGCGGTGCATGAAGGTGTGACCGGCTGCACCGGCGAAGTGCGGCGGAAGGAGCCGACGCGCAGGATTGCCCCCTAGCACGCCAGTTCCTTGTCCAGGTTCTCCAGCAGCTTGCGCCAACCTTCCTCCCGCATCTCCGGGCCGCCAGAGCCTTCAAAGAACGCTCCCTGGTGAGTGCAGATCAGATCGGTTCCCTTGTCCGTCGGAAGAAATTCAAACGTGACCAGTGCAGCGGAAATGCGATTCTCCCCGAGGGTCATGGTGGAAGAGGTGACGATTCGCTGGTTCGGCTTGATGTCCAGGTAATTTGTGTCCGTGATCAAGGCGACACCGGGAAAGGGGGAGCCTTCTTTGAAACGCCGTTGTGCGTGCTCGCTACCACCTACGCGAAAGTCCAACTCATAGTTCTCGACTTCAGTTTTGCCTCCTTCGAAAAACCAACGACGTTTCTGCGGTGCGCTGGCAAAGGCGGAGAAGACGCGCTCGGGCGGCTTGGGATAGCTGCGCTCGAGGACAAAAGTGCTGTGGATGACGGATGGGTCTTTTTGGTCTTTCATGTGAGGTATTCCTTTCTGCCAATAGTTAAGTGGCAGCTTCAGTATTGCGCGGGTCGCCGTGATAGTCAAGTGGAAACTTCAGTATTTTGGAACTCAATTCCATGGCGAGCTTTAGAAACTTGCCTCGCGTTTTGGCGTTCTTAGGGGCGACTCGGCGTGGCGGGCGGTTCTTGGCGGTGCCCGCCCCGCGGTTGCCTGGTTGGATTGCTACACTGATCGGTGACGCAGAGGTTACGCATTTCCGCCATTCGCTTTCTGAATCCTGCCCCGTTGATGTGGGATTTTGAACACCCACCTGAGATGGAAAAGCTCGCGGAGCGTTATGAGATTCACAGCGCCATGCCATCACAATGCGCGGCGGAACTGGCGGATGGAACGGCCGATATAGGTCTGATCCCGATTGCCGCCTGCGCAACCACACCCGGGTTGGCCATTCTTCGCGGCTGCACCATCGCTTCGCTCGATCGGGTACGCTCCATCCTCCTGGTCGTCAAGCATCCCGGCGGAATCGGAGCAGTCCGTCGTGTCGCCGCGGACAGAGATTCGCGAACTTCCAACGCATACGCGCAAATCATTTTCCGCAAGTTTCATCACACCGATCCGCAGTTTCTTCCGTTTGAACCGAATCTTGACGCCATGCTGCAGGCGTGCGATGCGGCAATTTTGATTGGCGATCCTGCGCTGCTGGCGCTGGAAGATCGGGAGGCACGCTTGGCGCGCACCGGCGAGCGATTGGAGTACCTGGACCTTGGGCACGTATGGAAGCAGTACACCGGAGCGCCATGGGTGTCGGCGGTGTGGGCAGTGCGGCCAGACGCGATCGATGCGGCGAAGCTCACCGCGCATCAGGTGACCGAGGACTTTCTTGCTTCGCGGGATCACGGCATGGCGCACATTGAGGACCTGGTTCAGGAATGGGCGCCCCGCATCGCGGTCCCTGCAGCGACGATTCGCAGCTATCTCTCCAGTAATATCCATTACGTGCTGGATGAAGCGTGCCTGGCAGGAATGGACCTCTTCTTCCGCTATGCAGCGGAAACGGGCGTGCTGTCGCAAGCGCCTGCGCTACGCTGGCTCGAGTAGCGTGGCTATAACTGCTGTGGCCCAGAACGATCCGCGTTTGAGGCTAGGACTCTTCCCAGTAGCCCTGGTCGCGCAGGAAATAGCTCTGATTGCCAGAGTTGAGTGCAGTGAGAAAAAACATCCCGGCAATTCGCAAGTGACCCATCTTCTGGAAGCGGCGATTCGACGTCATCACTGCGCCGGGGATCACGGCAAATCGCTTTCGCGCAACCTGCTTGGTTAACAGGTAGTCTTCCGCATAGAGAGCGCGCTCGTTGAAGCCGCCGAGCTTTTGAAATTCCTGCCGATCGAACATCATGAACATGCCGGTGGCAAACGGCGCGGCCCAGCGGGAAAGTTTCTGGACGACGTTGCTGCCGCCGAACAGCAGCCGATCGGCAGCACTCCCGTCGATGCAACGAATGTTGGTGGTCAGACAGTGCAGTTGGTGTCGCTGCATGGCGCGGATGGCGCGGCGCAGCAAAGTCGAGTCTCGCAGCTCTACATCCGCGTCAAGAAAAAGCACATAAGGTGTGGTAGCGCGACGCGCGCCTGCATTGCGGCCCACAGCAGGCAGACCTCCGGGGAGTATTTCGATGGAATACTTAGCCGGAAACGAACGCGCCATTTCCGCTGTGCCGTCGGTGGAGTTGGCATCAGCAACGAACACTCTGGTATCCGGCAAGTGCAGGTAATCCTGCTGATTCAAAGAGGTCAGCAACTTCGGCAGCGACTGGCTCTCGTTCCGTGCTGGGATAACGATGGTGAGTTCCGCCGGCATAGGTCTGTATCTCCACGCCTTGCTGGTTGATGGTGAGGAAGGTGGCCCGCGCGTCGACCCACGAGCCGGAGTTGTAATACTCGACGCCATCGCACAGCAGCGACAGCGCAACATGGGTGTGTCCGCAAAACACGCGCTCGCATCTTCCGATGTGCGCATCATGGATAGCTCCGCGGGCAACTTTGTCGGAGAGCAGCAGCCAGCGAGTATTCATGCGGTCCAGGAAGCGGGAGACACGCTTCGTTCTCGAATCGACTTTCTGGATTTCAAGAAAGATCAACTCGCCCAATCGACTGATCCACAGATTTTTCTTGACGAAGCCGTCGAATTGATGGCCGTGCATCGCCAGATGCCGCTTGCCCTCATACTCCCAAACGTAACGCTGGTAGACAGGCACGCCGACCAGATGCGACATCAGGTTGGCGAGGCCGGTATCGTGGTTGCCCTCGACCCAAACCACTTCCACCTGGCGCTTTGGATTGGAAAGTTTGCGGATGTAGGAGAGAAACTTCCAGTGTTCGCTGGTCAGGCGGCGAAAGTTGAGATCGGAAAAAATATCGCCCAGCAGAACCAGCCGTCGATAGCTGTACGTCTGCAGCACGTCGAGCGCATCCTGCGCCCGGCTCATTTCGGACCCGAGGTGGATGTCCGACAGAATTATCGTGTCGTACGTCGCCCCAATCATGCCCTAGTTATGCAGCATTTCTGGAGACAGCATGATGACTCGGCGATGAATAAACGGTGAATCGTGACGGCGGGAACCATGGCGGTGCAATCCTTTGAATTTGCGCCTCCACCGGAGGGGATCGACAATGACCGTGCAGGAACGCGGCTTGACATTCGAGTCGGGCACGGATACGCTCTCGCAACATCGAGCCAATTTTTGAGCGGGACGGTTGTTCCGCGGAAATGTTGTCTCCTATATATAAAGTTGACGATGAAAATACCTTCACAATCTGCTGACAGCTTGCAACCGATTGCCGCAACGGTCGCTCCTCCGCAAGTGCTGGAGGGCGAGCGGCTGGCGTGGCTGGCGCTGACCATGACCAGTGGGCTGGGTCCCACGCGCATCTGGCGGGCAGTCAATTCCACCGGCACCGCGCAAGGTGTGCTTGGCCTGCCGCTGACGCAGCTGGAAGGTTTGCGATTCCCGGCCGTGTCCGCGCAGTCGATTGCCTCGGGCAAATCGCTGGCGGAGGCGGAGAAAGAATGGAGTCTCGTACAGCAAGGCGGGGGAATGCTCGTCACTCCGGCGGACGAAGAATATCCGGAGCGGCTGCGAGAGATTTTCGATCCGCCAACATTATTGTGGTTGCGCGGGGACAAGACGCTGCTGGCCCAGCCAGGAATTGCCATCGTCGGAACCCGCCACCCGACGCCGTATGGTACGGGCATGGCGGAGATGCTGTCGCGCGATCTGGCGGTACATGGGCTGGTGATTCTAAGCGGCATGGCGCGGGGCGTAGACACGGCTGCCCATCGCGGTGCGCTGGATGCGCGAGCGAAAACCGTGGCGGTTTGGGGAACGGGTATCGATGTGATTTATCCCAAGGAGAATAAGCGGCTGGCGGAACAGATTCTTGAAGCCGGGGGAACGATCATCAGCGAATATCCCATGGGAACATTTCCAGCGCCGCAAAATTTTCCCATTCGAAATCGCATTCTGAGCGGCATGAGCGTAGGAGTGCTGGTGATTGAGGCCAGCGAAAACAGTGGGACGCGAATCACAGCCCGTTGTGCGCTGGAGCAGAATCGCGAAGTGTTTGCGGTGCCCGGGAACGTGACGTCGAAGAATTCCTGGGGACCGAACACGTTGATTAAACAGGGCGCGAAGCTGGTGGCGACCTGGGAAGATGTATGGGAAGAATTGCCGACGCAGATCCGTTTGCAGGTGGAGGAGCGACAGGGAATTGCATCCTCCGACGGGTCTGATGCATCGTTATTCAGCAAGCCGAATTTGCCCGACCTGCCGGAAGACCAGGCGCAAGTGTTCGATGCACTCCGCCCCGACCAGGCATTGCAATTGGATGAACTGGTGGAGAAGCTGGAAGACAAATTGAGCTCATCGGAGATTTTCACTGCGCTTTTTGAATTGGAACTGGCAGGACGCGTACGCGCCATGCCGGGCAAAAATTACGTGAGGACATTCTAGAGAAGGCAATTTCGCAGCCGGAAGCTCCCTCGAGTTTCATCTGCATTTGGATTGAGTTGGCCCGGCTTGTTGGGCGGATGAAATCGATACCGTGATGGGGGTCACTGGTGTCGCGCGGCGAAACCGTGGTAGTTTCGCACTTGTTACCTAATTTGCTGCGACGCGTCTTTTGAACAACCCGTACAGAGAGACCGTACTACTTTAAGAGGAAAGTGCAACTGCATGGCAAAGTCATTAGTCATCGTCGAATCGCCCGCGAAGGCGAAGACGATCAACAAATATCTCGGCAAGGATTTCATTGTGGAGGCCTCGCTGGGCCACATTATGGATCTGCCGAAGAGCAAGATTGGCGTGGAACTGGAACACGGCACGTTTGAGCCGGAGCTGGTTGTGATGCCCGGCAAAGAGAAGGTGGTTGACCGGCTGAAGAAGCTGGCGTCGACTGCGGATGCCGTGTATCTGGCGCCTGACCCGGACCGCGAAGGCGAAGCGATTGCCTGGCATCTTGAACTGCAACTGAAGCCGCAGCTTCGCAACAAGGCGACGATTCAGCGGGTCACATTTAACGAGATCACGCAGAAGGCCGTGAAGGCGGCGTTTCAACATGCCGGCCAGGTGGATGCACGGCTGGTGGACGCGCAGCAGACGCGGCGCGTGCTGGATCGCATCGTGGGTTATCAGATCTCCCCGCTGTTGTGGGATAAGGTACGGCGCGGATTGTCTGCAGGACGAGTACAAACCGTAGCGGTGCGCTTGATTGTAGAACGCGAGCGGCTGATCAAAGCATTTCAGCTAGTTGAGTATTGGACCCTGGATGCACAATTAATGCCAGTGTTGGGTGGCGGCAAAGAGGGCCAGGAATTTACTGCGCGCTTTATGGGAATCGACGGCAAGCGGGCTACCGTGGAGACGGTGAATGCGCCCTCGCTGCCGAACCAGGCAGAGACGGATGCAATTGTCGCAGCTCTGAAGACGGCAGAGTGGAAAGTACGCTCGGTAGAAAAGAAGGAGCGTCGTCAGAATCCGACGGCTCCTTTTATCACCAGCAAGTTGCAGCAGGATGCATCGCGAAAGCTCGGTTTCAACGTCCGGCGGACGATGGGCGTGGCGCAGCGTTTATATGAAGGCGTTGAAGTCGGCAGCCAGGGGACCGTCGGTTTGATCACCTACATGCGAACCGATTCTGTCCGGGTGTCGCCGGATGCCATACAAGACGCGCGCGCTTACATCGGGAAAAAGTTGGGCGAGAAGTATTTGCCGGCGAGCCCAAACGTATTCAAAGGCAAAAAAGATGCTCAGGATGCGCACGAAGCGATTCGTCCCACCAACGTGGAACTGGCGCCGGAAGAGATCAAACGCTATCTGAGCGACGAACAGTACAAGCTGTACAAGCTGATCTGGCAGCGGTTTGTCGCGTCGCAGATGGTGCAAGCCGTTTTCGATCAGACGACCGTGGACATCGTCGCTAAGTCCGATCGCAATTATGACTATCGCGTCACTGGGTCAGTGTTGAAGTTTGACGGGTTTCTGAAAATTTATGAAGAAGCCAAAGACACGAAGGATGCTGACGATGAAGATTTGAGCAACCGCTTGCCGGAATTGAACGATGGGCAGCCATTGAATCTGAAACAGCTAAAGCCGGAGCAGCATTTCACCGAGCCGCCGCCTCGCTTCAATGAAGCCTCGTTGGTGAAAGAGCTGGAGGAGCGCGGCATTGGTCGGCCTTCAACCTACGCCTCGATCATCAGCACGATTCAGGATCGGGAGTATGCCGTGAAGGTTCCCCCGAAAGGATCGGGCAAGTTTTATCCGACCGAGCTTGGCCAGGTTGTGAACGATCTGCTGGTGAAGAATTTTCCTTACATCTTCGATCCGGCCTACACGGCCAAGCTGGAAGTGGAATTGGATGCGGTCGAAGACGGCACAGAAAAGTGGACGGATTTGCTGAGCGGCTTCTATGGATATTTCCAGGAGGAATTGAAAGTCGCCGATAAGAACATGGAAGACATCAAGCGGATGGAGCAGCCGACAAAGGAGAAATGTCCGGAGTGCGGCGCGCCGCTGGTGTTGAAGTGGGGCAAGTTTGGATCGTTCTATGCGTGCTCGGCCTATGACAAAAAGAAGCCGGTCACGATTGCCAGCTCCGCGTGGGAGAAGGATGCGAAGAAGGCGATCAAGAAGATTGAAAGCAAGCTCGACTATCCAGTAACGATGAAGACAACGGGCGGCGTGGGGATTGCTCCCGCAGCTGTGACCGCGAAGAACAGAAAAGAACTGGAAGCTGGAATGGCGGAAGTCGCGGCTCCGGATCGTAAGCTGGTGGTGGAGCAGGTGAGCTGCAAATTTACCCGCGAGAATTATGAGGGCAAGCCCAACCTGCAGGCTGCGGAGGCGCAGGGAGCGGAGGCCGAGGAAGAGTTCTGCGAAAATTGCGGACGAGTCATGGTGTTGCGGAACGGACCGTTCGGCCAGTTCATGGCGTGTCCGGGATATAACGAAGATCCACCCTGCAAGACGATTCGCAAGCTGACCCACAAGCAGCAGCAGAAGCCTGCGGTGCCGTTGGATGAGACGTGCCCGAAATGCGGCATGCAATTAGTACTGCGGACCGGACAATATGGCGAGTTCGTGAGTTGCAGCGGCTATCCAAAGTGCAAATACATCAAGCAGAACCTAACCGGGGTGAAGTGTCCGACCTGCGGGACTGGAGATATTGCAGAACGCAAGGCACGGCGAGGAAATTTCTTTTACGGCTGCACGAATTATCCCAAGTGCGATTTCACTTCCAACCTGAAGCCGGTGCCACAGACGTGTCCGGAATGCGGAAGCCAGTACTTACTGGAGAAGTCGCTGAAGTCGGGCGTATACCTGGTGTGTCCGAATAACGAGAAGCAAGCCGCGGCGGAGGAAAAACGGGGCAAGGGGCGCGGCAAGAAGAACCAGGACGAGAAACCTGCGGCATCCGCGAAGACAGTGGTTTGCCATTACGAAGAACGCATCGGCGATGCGCGCGAGGCGGAAGAAAAACCGGTCGAAGCTGCGGCCGCGACAGTCGCGTAGCTCTATATCACGCTGTTAAAAAATGCGATCGGTCAGCGGCCCCGTACAATTGAGCTAACAGGAAAGTGAAGAGGGATGGAAAGTCAGATCGCAACTCATAACGACGCCGATATCATTTTAAAGTTGTACGACCTTCGCCGAGAGGAAGTGTTGCGCAAAGCGCGCCATTGGATTGTTTTTGAATTCAATCCAAAAACACCGGAGGAATTTCTCGCGGTGCTGCAGGGCACCGGGAGTCAGGAGAATGCGTATTTTCGCCAGGTGATCAGCTATTGGGAGATGGCAGCTTCGCTGGTGATTCATGGGGCGGTCAAGTCCGATCTCTACCTGGATTCGAATGGCGAAGGAATTTTTATTTTCGCCAAGCTGCACGCCTTCCGCGACGTCTACACGTCGAAAACGGGTGTCCCGTTCATGCGGCAAACCGCGCAGATGATTGAGAAGTACCCGATGGCTCGGGACCGGTTTAATGCCCGGTTGAAGATGATTCAGGATCGCGCGACCTAATTGGCTCGACCATTTCCGCTACTATCCCGCGGAAAAGAATGCCCATCTCTGTTGGCAGGACCGCACAGGCGTTTGCCATTCGATCCACAGAGTAGGTACAACTAGTCAGTTGGTAGATGGATCCCCCACGGGGAAGAAGGTTTAAAGGAGTCAACAATGAAACGCATCGCATTTGTACTAGCCCTTATAAGTATGAGCGCACTGGCCGGCGCGCAGACAGCCAAGGCCCACAAGCTGACTGGCTGGATTGGCGATTCGAAGTGTGGCGCATCCATGCACACGCCGGATTGTGTCAAAAAGTGTGTCGAGTCCGGGCAAAAGCCGGTCTTCGTCGACTCCAAAAATAAGGTTTGGGCCATCGACAACACCGATGCCGTTCAGAATTACTACGGCGACAAGGTGAAGGTGGTCGCGACGGTCGACTCCACGAATAACAGTATTCACATTGATTCTGTGAAAAAGTCGGGCGGTTCCAGCAGCATGTAATCGCCAGTTCCGTGCGGTTCCGCGAGAGTTCATTGCTGGTCAATTGAAGAGGGCGCGCTTCGGTGCGTCCTCTTTTCGCGTGCGTCTATGACGTGGGCAAAGGTAGCACCGCAAGCCGACGTATCTGATATTGTTGTAGATGAAGGAGTTTTAGGCGAATATATGGCGAAAGCAGTCTGGAACGGCAAAGTATTGGCAGAAAGTGACAAAACGCAACTGGTAGAAGGGAATGTCTATTTTCCACACGATTCGATCGATCGTGAGTTCTTTCGCTCCAGTTCGACCATCTCAACTTGTCCGTGGAAGGGGCAGGCGCGCTATTACACCCTCCTGGTCGACGGGCAGGAAAACTCGGACGCTGCGTGGTATTACCCCGATCCCAAACCGGCCGCACGCGCTATCAAAAATCATGTCGCGTTCTGGCGAGGCGTAGAGATCGAAAAGTAATTTCGTCCGCGGCCTTAATAGGCTCCGGCCTGTTGCCATGGAATTCTAATCTGGAAGCACGTGGATCCAGGCTTCGATTCCAGATTAATAAATCCCCGATAGCGACTCAGAATTCGAATGACCGTATCGAGGCTCAACCCAGCGCCTTTCCCCGGCGGCTTGGTCGTAAAAAACGGCTCAAAAATTCGGCTGTGGAGTTCTGGGGGAATTCCGGGACCATCGTCCCAAATTTCGACGCGAACCATGTCGCCTGCATTTTGCGTGGTGACTCGGATGGTTCCACGATCCTGCATTGAGTCGAGAGCATTCTCGAGCAATGCCATCCATATTTGATTGAGTTCGCTTCCGTTGGCCGCGATGCGAGGCAGGTCAGGATCAAATTCACGCACGACCTTTACGTGATTCATTCTGTAATGCAGCATGGTCAGTGTATTTTCCAGCGATTGCGCCAAGTCGATATCCTGCAGCGGAGCCTGGTCCATGTGGGAATATTGCTGGATCGCGCGAATCAGATCGAAAATTCTTGCCGTGGATTCGAGCACCGCTCCGGTCATGCTCTCTGCCCGCAGAGTGGACGCGAAGTGAGTCACCGCGACGTTGGCCGCTTCAACATTCAGGAACGTATCCAGCACCGCCAGTTCTTCTGGCTCGACGCCTGCCTCCGCAAAAACGGGGGCGATAGTCCAGGGGTTGGGTAACTTGCGCGGCTCCAGCCAACGATTCAGTCGTTCTTCCAGCGCGCCAGCTTCGATTGGATTCTGCGGTTTGGTCCGGCCTTCGATGGCGCGACGGATATCGCGGTTCCACTCCATGTAGCGTTCTTCCTGCTCGTTCGTCAGGCAAAGCTGTCCCGCCTCGAAGCTGACTTTTCCGTACGCACGCAATTCTTCCATCAGATTGCTGCTTGCGCGTTGTGCCGCGCTAGCCGGGTTGTTCAGCTCATGTGCCAGGTTGGCAGCCAGCTTTCCCAGGGCGCTTAATTTTTCTGACTGCTGCTCCAACCGCGTAACTTCGCGGACGCGGTCCAGAAGGATCGACACGGAGCGCTGTCCCATGGACGGAATGGCGACCAGCATTTCAGGGAACAGGTCACGGGGAACTTGCAACGCCCACACCGTCTCAGAAACATATCCGCTGCCGCCAGTGGTCTTCATGCGGGAGAAGGGAAGCACTCCAGTGATCTGACCGGATCGCCCGATAAACAGGCTGCCGCGCGCCGCATGTTGGCGCCGCACCTGCACTTCGCCGGCGAGCAGAATGGTCATATGGGTCGCGGGATCGCCATCGTTGAAGATGCGTGTCCCCGCGGGAGCAGAAAATTCCCAACTGTGCTGGATCAGCCAAAGGTATTCCGCGTCAGTCAATCCATCCAGTTGGCGGACGTGACGCAGTGCCTCCAGAACCTGAGGTTCGGGGGTGTGGAGAACGGAAACCCCTGCGGGTAAGTCCGTGGGTAAAGCGATCGATTGCGTCGGAGATGCCATAGCGGTAGCTCACAGAATAGATCACTCTAGGTTACGAGCGCCATGTTGCGACGAAATGAAAAATTCACGCTTGTGGTGCGATACAGCGGAATCCGGAGAGGCGCGCTTTTGGAGATGCACGCCCCATCGATTCTTAGAAAGGAAAACATCGAGCTACGCGCCCACGGTTGCAGGCACGGGCTTCTCTGCCGATTCGACTGCCCCGTCTTTCACCGTGACAGGATCGAGGAACGGCATGGCCGCGCGCAGCGGAGCGCCGGTTTTTTCAATCGAGTGCTGCGCTTCTTTACGGCGTTGCTCCTCAAACCATTTTCGACCCGTCGCGTTCTCGTTCAGCCAGTTTTTCGCGAAGGTTCCATCTTGGATCTCCGCCAGCAACTGCTTCATCGCGGCACGGGTTTGATCGGTCACGATGCGCGGTCCGGCCGTGTAATCGCCATATTCCGCAGTATCGGAGATGGAGTGGCGCATGTAGGCCAGGCCGCCGCGATAGATCAGGTCAACAATCAGCTTCAGCTCATGCATGCATTCGAAATAGGCAACTTCGGGCTGGTAGCCGGCTGCGGTCAAGGTTTCAAAGCCCGCTTTGATCAGCGCGCTGACGCCGCCGCACAACACGGCCTGCTCGCCGAACAAGTCGGTCTCGGTCTCTTCCTTGAACGTGGTTTCAATCACGCCGGCGCGGGTGCAGCCAATTCCTTTTGCATACGAGAGCGCCAGCGCAAGCGCTTGCCCGCTGGCATCCTGATGGATGGCAACCAGGCCAGGGGTCCCACCGCCCTCGACAAATACTTCGCGCACGCGATGGCCAGGCGCCTTGGGCGCGACCATGCTGACGTCGACGTTCGCAGGCGGATGAATGGTGTCGTAGCGGATATTAAATCCGTGCGCGAACATCAGCGTTTTGCCCGTCGTCATGTGCGGTGCGATGGAGTCGGCGTAGATTTTTCCCTGCGTCTGGTCCGGCGTCAACACCATAATGACGTCCGCCCATTTTGCCGCATCGGCAGTGGTCATCACCTGCAGGCCGACTTTTTCCGCGCGGGCTTTGGATTTGCTGCCTTCGGGTAACCCGATGCGAACTTCAACTCCTGAATCTTTCAGGTTGAGTGCATGCGCATGTCCCTGGGAGCCGTAGCCGAGTATGGCCACCTTCTTCTGCCGGATCAATGTCAGGTCTGCATCTTCATCGTGGTAGGTTTTCGCCATTTCGTTTCTCTCCGTGTGGGTAAATTATGCGTGGTCTTCGTCTTCAAGCAGGTCGGGCGCTTCGTGCTTCAAAGCACCTGAAAGTGTTTTTGGATCGATGCGTGGGGTAGTGTCGCCGAGCGCTTCCAGTACTCGACTGGCGTGATGTCCGCGCCGCATCGCCATGCGTCCGGTACGCGCCATTTCAAGAATATGGTAGTTTCCCTGGACCAGGATCTGCACCAGTCCTTCAATTTTACTGGCGCTGCCGGTAATTTCCAGCATCAGCGATTCCGGGGCAAGATCGACAATACGGGCCCGAAAGACCTCCGCCAGCTGGAACAGATCGGAGCGAGTGTTTTGATCGGCGGCGATTTTCAACATCGCCAGTTCGCGAATTACCGCGGAGTGGCGGCCAACATCGTCGACGTCCAGAACACCTTCCAGTTTGTACAGCGACGCCATAATGCGCGGAGCGCGATCTTCCGCCGCTTCAGCGACGATGGTGGTTCGCGACACGCCGACGGTTTCAGTACCGCCGACGGTCAGGGAAATAATGTTGACGTTCAGTCGCCGAAACAGAGAGGTTACGCGAGCCAGCAATCCCGTTTTGTCTTCGACCAGCGCTACAAAGGTATGCAACATGGTTCGGGCTCCTACTCTTCCGTCGCTGTTTCGACCAGTGGGTTATGTTTCGGGCGGCGAATCATTTCATGCAGCGCGGCTCCGGGAGCAATCATGGGATAGACAGAATCTTCCTGCTCCACGTGGAAGTCGATGAGAAACGGGCCGGAATGCTGCCGCGCAGTCTCGACCGTGGAGATCACGTCGGAACGTCGGTTCACGTGGGCGCCACGAATGCCATGCGCAGCCGCGAGCTTGACGAAATCAGGGCTGATCAACGGCGTGCATTCATAATTCTTCTCGTAGAACGCCTCCTGCCATTGGCGCACCATCCCCAAGTAGCCGTTATTCACGATGGCAATATTGATCTTCAACTGTTCCTGCACAATGGTCGCCAGTTCAGGACATGTCATCTGAAAACCGCCATCGCCGGCGATGACCCAGACTTCTTTTTCCGGGCAAGCGACTTTGGCACCGATGGCTGCGGGCAGTGCAAATCCCATGGTTCCCAGGCCGCCCGAAGTGATCAGCGAACGCGGACTGTCGTGCTTGTAATACTGGGCCTCCCACATCTGGTGTTGACCGACGTCGGTGACGACGATTGCATTTCCATTGGTGACACGCCAGATATCGTTGATGACGTGCGCGGCATACAAATGTCCATTGTCGGGCAGCAATTGGATGTCATGCACGGAGGCATCGCCCTTCATCGCGGAAATCGCGTGCAGCCATGCGGCACCGTCGCGACCTGGCAAACGCGGCAACAAGGTCTCCAGAATTTCTTTCAAGTCTCCGATCAGGCCCACATCCACGTGAACGTTCTTGTTGATCTCCGCCGGATCGATTTCAATGTGAATTTTCTTTGCGTTGGGCGCGTAGGTGGAAAGAGACCCGGTGACGCGATCGTCGAAGCGCATGCCACACGCGATCAGCAGATCGGCCTGTTGAATCGCATGGTTGACCCAGCTTTCACCGTGCATGCCCATCATGCCCAGGTTCAACGGATGCGAGGCAGGGAAGGCGGTCAGCCCCAGCAACGTGCAAGCGACCGGAGTTTGCGTCCGCTCCGCCAGCGCGCGAACTTGTTCCATGGCGCCGGAATGCAGAATGCCCTGGCCGGCCAAAATTACAGGACGCTTCGCGGTGCGCAACAGTTCCAGTGCTTCGCGGATCGAGGTGGAATCCGCAGAGAGCATGGGATGCGGCCGATACGGTTGGGGCGCGGCGGCGGCAAAGTCAAAGATGGCGGAATTTTGCTGCGCATCTTTGGTGATATCGACCAGCACGGGTCCGGGACGCCCAGATTGCGCAATGCGAAACGCTTCTCGCATCGCAGGCGCAATATCTTCCGTGCGACGCACTAGAAAATTGTGCTTCGTAATGGGAAGCGTGATGCCGGTGATGTCGACTTCCTGGAAAGCATCGGTGCCCAGCACCTTGCTGGAAACCTGTCCGGTGATGCAGACCATCGGGATTGAGTCGAGCATTGCGGTCGCAATGCCAGTAACAAGGTTGGTCGCACCCGGTCCCGACGTTGCCATGGCGACGCCGATGCGACCGGAGGCGCGTGCATAGCCGTCCGCCATGTGCGCCGCGCCCTGTTCATGGCGAACCAGAATGTGCCGGATAGGAAATTTTCGCAGTGCATCGTACACCGGGAGAATTGCGCCACCGGGATAGCCGAATACATCTCGCACGCCCTCGCCGACGAGCGTTGCCCATACCGTTTCTGCGCCGGTCAACGGGGTCGGCTGGGTGTAGATGGCGGTGTCGGGTGAGTTGCGATGGGTGTCGGCTATTTTTTTATGCTTGTCCATGATCATCCTCTTCATCAAACGTTCGTAACGGCTCCGCGAGAAGCGGAAGAAACTGTCTCCGCATATTTCCGGAAAACTCCGCGAGGAGAATTCGGCGCTGGAGCCTTCCAATCTTTCATGCGCGCGGCAAGTTCCTGGTCAGTTAGTTCGACACGCAACTCACGCTTCGGAATATCGAACACAATGGTGTCGCCGTCGCGCAGAGCGGCAATCGGTCCTCCAAGGGCAGCTTCTGGCGAGACGTGTCCGGCCATCAATCCGCGAGTGGCGCCGGAGAAGCGGCCATCCGTAAGCAATGCCACGGTGTCGCTCAACTCTGGAATACCGGCGATGGCGGCCGTGACCTGCAGCATTTCGCGCATTCCAGGGCCACCGCGGGGGCCTTCATTGCGAATGACGACGACGTCATTTGGCTTCAGAGTGCGAGCTTCTACCGCATGGAAGGCGGCCTCTTCGTTTTCAAAAATGCGGGCGGGACCGCTGTGGGTCAGGCGTTCGTGTCCGGCAACCTTTATTACACAACCTTCGGGAGCCAGATTGCCCTTGAGGATCACGAGTCCGCCCGTGGCTTTCAAGGGCTTGTCGAGTGAGTGAATCACCTTTTGCCCGGCCATTTCCTTGGCCAGCGCAGCCTCCTCGGCCAGCGTGCGTCCGGAGACATTCATCTGACTGCCGTCCAGCAGATTTCCAGCGAGCATGTGCTTGGCCAGTAGACGACTGCCGCCAGCCGCTTGATAATCCGTGGCAACATAACGGCCGCCCGGTTTCATATCGGCGAGCAGCGGAGTCTTGCGGCTGATGCGATCGAAGTCGTCGACAGAAAGGTCGATTCCTGCCTCGTGTGCAATCGCGATCAGGTGCAGCACCGCGTTCGTCGATCCGCCGGAAGCAGCCACACTGGCAATTGCATTTTCAAGCGATGCGCGCGTGATGATTTTCGAGGGACGAAGATCTTTCTTCGCCAGCTCCAACACCATCGCTCCCGCGGCGCGACACGCAGCGTTCTTCTCAGGAGAAAGCGCCGGCACGCCCGATAGATGCATCGGCGAGATGCCGAGAAATTCGCACGCCATTGCCATTGTGTTCGCCGTAAATTGTCCACCGCAGGCCCCGGCTCCTGGACAAGCGTTCATTTCGACGGCCTTTAATTGGTCGGCATCAATCTTGCCTGCGGCAAAGGAGCCCTGTGCCTCAAACACATCCTGCACGGTCAAATCTTTTCCGTGCAGATGGCCTGGTGCGATGGAACCGCCGTAAAGCATCAGCGATGGAATATCGAGACGAGCCAGCGCCATGACGGTGCCCGGCATATTTTTGTCGCAACCGGCAATTGCGACTAATCCATCGAAAAGATTTCCGCGCGCCACCAGTTCGACCGAGTCGGCGATGACTTCGCGGCTGATCAACGAGGCCTTCATGCCTTGCGTGCCCATGGTGATGCCGTCGGAAATGGTGACCGTGTTGAACTCCATGGGAGTGCCGCCGGCGTCGCGAATGCCTTGCTTGACGGCCTCGGCAAGTGTTCGCAGGTGATAGTTGCAAGGACCAATTTCGGTCCATGTGTTGGCGATGCCGATGATGGGCTTGGCCAGGTCTTCGCGATTGAAGCCCACTGCGTGCAGCATGGCTCGCGCTGCGGCACGACTTGGGCCCTCGGTGAGGGGAATGCTATTGTGCTTAGGATTGTGTGTCATATCTTTTTTGTCGTTGGCGCTCACGCATTCACTCCCTGAGGTTGTCTTGGTGTAGTCCAATAGGCTGCGTCGTGCTTCTTCTCATACGCATCGAGTACGGAAGTATGCCGCATCGCCAGGCCAATATCGTCCAAGCCTTCCAGCAGGCAGGAACGGCGGAAGGGATCGATCGTAAAAGATTCCTCGAAGCCCAGATCATCCTTCACGGTTTGCGATTCCAGCGATACGTGCAGCAGATAGCCCGGGACCTTGGCTCGCTCCAGAAGAAAAGCCACTTTTTCATCCGGAAGAGTGACCAGCAGAATGCCATTTTTTGCGGCGTTGGAATAAAAGATATCGGCGAAGCTGGGCGCAATCACGCAGCGAAAACCAAAGTCGCTGAGCGCCCAGGCCGCATGTTCGCGGGAAGAGCCGCAGCCGAAGTTGCGGGCGGCAACCAGAATTTCCGCGCCTTGATGATGCGGCTTGTTCAGAGAAAATTCCGGATTCGGTGCGCCGTCAGCGCCTCGACGCCAATCGAAGAACAAAAATTCTCCGTAGCCGGTCCGTTCAATGCGTTTCAAAAACTGCTTCGGAATAATTTGATCGGTATCGACATTGACTCGATCGAGCGGCGCGACCTTGGACGTAAGTGTGCGAAATGGTTTCATAGTTATGCGCGAAACTCCCAATTGCGAACATCGGTAAAGTGGCCGGCGATTGCGGCTGCAGCAGCCATCGCGGGGCTGACAAGATGGGTTCGTCCGCCACGACCCTGGCGGCCTTCAAAGTTGCGATTGCTAGTGGAGGCGCAGCGTTCGCCGGGCTCTAGAATGTCCGGATTCATGCCGAGGCACATGGAGCAGCCGGGTTCGCGCCACTCAAAACCAGCGTCGCGGAAGATGCGATCCAAGCCCTCTTTTTCAGCCTCGGCTTTTACTTGTTGTGAACCGGGCACGACCATGGCACGCACCTTGGTATTCACCTTGTAGCCGCTGACAATTTTTGCAGCGGCGCGTAAATCTTCAATCCGCCCATTGGTGCATGAGCCAATAAAGACGCGGTCGATAGGAACCTTCTCAATCTTCGTGCCGGGCTCGAGCGCCATGTATTCCAAGGCGCGCTCGTAAGCGCGGCGTTCGGAATCGCTCGGGGCCGACGCGGGGGTCGGGACGGCTCCGGTGACCGACACGACCATGCCGGGATGTGTTCCCCAGGTGACGAACGGGGTCAACTCCTTCGCATCGATTACCAGTTCGCGATCAAACTTCGCATCGGGAGCGGACGGCAATGACTTCCAATGTTCGACAGCCTCGTCCCACTGTTTTCCTTTTGGCGACTGCGGGCGGCCCTTGAGATAGGCAAAGGTCGTTTCATCGGGAGCGATCATTCCGGCGCGTGCGCCTGATTCGATGCTCATATTGCAGACGGTCATGCGGCCTTCCATCGAAAGCGAGCGAATGGCGGAGCCGGCGTACTCGACCACATAACCTGTCGCGCCGTCGGTGCCAATGTGCCCGATGATGCCCAGCGCAATATCCTTCGCGGTGACAGAAGGGGGTAGTTCGCCTTCGACGGAAATGCGGAACGTTTTCGGTTTCGACTGCGGCAGGCATTGCGTGGCCAGGACATGTTCCACTTCGCTGGTGCCGATGCCGAAGGCCAGCGCTCCGAAGGCACCGTGGGTACTGGTATGGCTGTCGCCGCACACAATGGTCATACCGGGTTTCGTGAATCCTAACTCCGGGCCAATAATGTGCACGATGCCTTGCTGTTTTGAGTCCACATCGAATAGTTCAATGCCGAATTCTTTACAGTTGCGGCGCAGCGTCTCAATTTGCTTGGACGCGATGGCGTCCTGAATGATCAGACGATCCGCAGCGATCGTGGGTACATTGTGATCTACAGTGGCAAGCGCGCGGTCTGGGCGGCGAACCGTGCGGCCGGCGAGACGCAGTCCCTCGAACGCCTGCGGTGAAGTGACTTCGTGGATCAAATGTAGATCGATATAGAGCAGGGATGGCTCGCCAGCCGGTTCGGTGACGATGTGGGCGTCCCAGATGTTCTGAAAAAGTGTGTTTTTATTGGCCATATTCTTTCACTGTACTCAGGGTGCGTGGATGCGGCGCCAGGGTAAAGATCTTTGTTGGTGATCGATGATGCGGCAAGAAAAACTAAACCGCGTGCATCGCCTGGTTGCAATCGATGATTTCATTCAGCACTTCGAAGACGTGTTTCCCCATCTCCTTCGTGCTGACAATTTGCTGATTGGGTTGATTGGTGCGGGCCAAATCCGCTGTTCGGTAGCCGGCGGCCAATACGCGTTGCACGGCGGTTTCAATTGCCTGCGCCTCCTGCTCCATGCCGGCGGAGTGGCGAAGCAACATCGCTCCAGTCAGGATGGCGCCCAGAGGATTCGCTTTTCCCGTGCCTGCAATATCCGGCGCCGAACCATGGACAGGCTCGTATAAATTGACCTGGCCGCCAATCGTTGCTGAAGGCAGCATTCCCAGTGAACCGGTGATCACGGCCGCCTCGTCGGAAAGAATGTCGCCGAACAAATTCTCGGTCAGGACCACATCGAAGTTGCGCGGTGTATTCATCAAGTGCATTGCGCAGGCGTCGACATATTGATGCTCCAACGTTACGTCGGGGTATTCCGCCGCAATCTCCGTCACCGTGGCGCGCCACAACTGCGAGACTTCCAGCACGTTCGCCTTGTCCACGGAGGTGACTTTATGACGACGCTTTTGCGCCAACTCAAACGCGATGCGCGCCACGCGGATCACTTCCTCGCGGCTGTATTGCATGGTGTTGAGCGCGACGCCTGTTTCGCGATCCCAGGAGCGCGGCGTGCCAAAATACAAACCGCCCAGCAATTCACGAACAAACAGAATGTCCGCGCCCTCCGTGACTTCCGGACGCAGCGGGGAATTGTTGCTGAGTGGTGCGTACGCAACCGAGGGGCGCAGATTCGCGAAGCCCCCCAGGGCTTGCCGCAGCTGCAGCAGACCGGCTTCAGGACGTTTATCCGGCGGCAGGGAATTGAATTCGTTTCCACCCACCGCGCCCAACAGAACCGCATCGCCGTCGAGGGCCGTCTCCAACGTTGCCGGGGGCAAGGGCGAACCCTGCTGACGAATGGCGACGCCGCCGATCGGCTTCTCTGTGAACTGAAAGGCGGAGCCGCTCCATTGGCTGATGGCTTCCAGGATCAAAACCGCTTCGTGTGTGACTTCGGGGCCAATCCCGTCTCCGGGAACCAGGGTGACCTTGATTTCTGTTGCCATTCAAACTCCTGCGTAGGGGGCCTGGCGCTCGATGCGCGGCCAATTGTCGGTTATCGGTTGGTTGCAATCGAAATCTTGCGCGACGATCGCATTACAGCTGTGGGGCAGCGACAGCGGCCGAGCCGGACGAACCGTGCTGGCCCAGGTTTGGCGATTGGCGCAGATGGGTCAGCATAATGCTCACCAGATCCTGATCGAAGACAGATTTCTTGCGGTCTGCAACTTCGACGAATCGCTCGTACGCCAAATCCAGATCCGTGCGGCTCAAACTGTAGCCCAATTCCTTCAGGCGGTGATTCAGGGCATGGCGTCCGGAATGCTTTCCCAGAACCATTTTGTTCGCAGGTACCCCCACCTGCGACGGAGTCATAATTTCGTAGCAAAGGGGATTGGACATGACGCCGTGTTGATGAATCCCGGCTTCATGCGAAAAAGCATTGCTTCCGACAACAGCTTTATTCGGTGCGGGCGCGAAGGTGATGACCTCGCTCAGCATCTGGCTGGTCGGATAGAGTTGCTTCAGGTCGAGATTGTGCTGGAACGGTAATTGGTCGTGGCGCACGTGCATCGCCGCCGCCAATTCTTCCAGCGCAGCATTGCCGGCTCGTTCTCCAATTCCGTTGATGGTGCATTCCACCTGCCGCGCGCCAGCTTCCAGTGCCGCCAGGCTATTCGCCACGGCTAAGCCAAGATCGTTATGGCAGTGGCTGGAAAACACGATGTTTTCAGCGCCGTGAATGCGCTCTTTCATTAGGCGGAACATGGAAGCATATTCGTGGGGGACGGTATATCCCACGGTGTCGGGCAGGTTGATGACGGTGGCTCCGGCATCGACCGCAACCTGAACCATTTCGCACAGGAAATTTCTGTCGGACCGGGAGGCGTCTTCCGGCGAGAACTCAACGTCATCCACATAGTTGCGGGCCATGCGAACTGATTTATCCGTCAGCTCCAGGGCCTGCTCACGAGAGATTTGCAGTTTGTATTCCAGATGGATGTCGGAGCTGGCGAGAAAAATGTGGATGCGCGATTTCGCCGCGGGCTCCAGCGCGCGGGCGGCAGCAACAATATCTTCTTCCTTGGCGCGCGACAGGGAACAGATGCGCGGTCCCTTCACTTCATGTGCGACTTGTCGAACCGAGGCGAAGTCGCCCTCGGACGCGATGGCGAAGCCGGCTTCAATGACGTCGACACCGAGCGATTCCAGCTGTTTCGCCAGTCGAACTTTCTCTGCCATATACATGCTGCAGCCGGGCGATTGTTCTCCATCGCGGAGGGTCGTATCGAAGAAAAAGATTTGATCCTGATGCATGGCATCCCCTTCTGGGCGGCAAAGTAGAAACAGCCTTTGTTCTCTTACATTAGCATAAAGTTATCTAATGTAAACTTCTATTCGTATTAGAATATATTATCAATGAAGCTGCGGCTCTGCGCTGTATAAGGATACCCGATGGACCTGTTTCAGCTGGAAACCTTTATGGCGGTTGCGGAAGAGAAGAGTTTTTCTCGCGCTGCGGTCAAATTGCATCGCACCCAACCGGCCATCAGCCAGGTGATCCGCAAGCTGGAAGTGGAAATGGATGAGGTGTTGTTCGACCGCGCCGCGCGCGATGCGACGTTGACTGCAGCCGGTGAGCTATTGCGGGAGTATGCGGAACGATTGCTCAACCTGCGCGGCGAAGCGACAACAGCGTTGTCGGAGTTGCGCTCGCTGCACCGCGGCCGACTGAACGTCGCGGCCAATGAATATACGTGTCTCTATCTGCTGCCCGTGATAGATGTGTTTCGCCGCCTGTCTCCGCAGATTCATGTGACGGTGCATCGATCGCTGGCCAGCCGCATGGCAGAAGAGCTGCTGCAACATTCGGTGGAGTTGGGGATCGTTTCCTATCGGCCCGATGATCCGCAGGTTCGGTCCATTGTGGTGTATCGCGACGACCTGGTGTTCGTCATGCATCCTGGACATCCGCTGGCGCATGCTAAACAGGTTTCTATCCGCGATCTGGGAGCGGAAAATTTTGTCGCCCACAATGTGCCGTCGCCGCTGCGGCAAAAAGTGATGCAGGCGTTTCAGCGCCACAAGACGCCGCTGAACATGGCGGTGGAACTGCCGAGTCTGGAGGCCATCAAGCGTTTCGTTGCGATGGGGAATGGAGTGGCCCTGTTGCCGGGCCTGACGGCGCGCCAGGAAATTGAACGCGGAGAATTGGTGCAGCTGCGCGTGCCGGAACTGGCGTTTGAACGGCGGCTGCGCGTGGTCCATCGCAGGCAAGCCAATCTTTCGCATGCTTCGCTGGCATTTTTGAAAGTCGTCGAATCGATGGCCAAGGAGCGCGGCGATCCATTTCACTTTCAGGTGGAAAAAGGCACGTAGACGGCGGAGGCGACACTTTTGGAGGGGTAAATCGTTTGTGAACCCCGAGTTTCGCTCAGTTCCAGACGCCTACATGTTCTAAAAATCTTAACTCCCATCGATTATGCCGATATTCTGCTCAACCATAATTCTAAAAAGCCGATCAGCTCATGCGGGGGCTTAAGCCATATGTTGGCTCTTGTTTCCCGATATTCAGGCCGCACCAGAACAGAGAGTCCGCGACTCGCGAGCGCACGAAATGCATCTTCATCGGTGAGATCGTCCCCTAGAAAAGCGATCGGAGCCTGGGAATTTAAATTCTCTAAAATCGCAGCCACGGCATCCCCCTTGTCAGGATGAGCTACACGTAGCTCCAGCCCTCCCTCAAAATTGAACAGCTTGATTCTTGGCCGTTGCGCAAGGGGGGCCCATCCCTCCCGCACCCGTGTTTGCACCCTTTCGATTTCGGCATCAGGCAGTCCACGCCAATGAATGGCAATGCCGCCGGGCTTAATCTCTGACAACGATGTCAAGTTTGCGCCGATCAACCATGTCTCGGCTTGTGTCAGAACTGCGGCGACCTGCGGGCCGATGGCGGTATGCCGGTAGGTTCCATCGACCAGCATATGTTCCATACCGTGGGCGCCCCATATTTCGAGATTATTGAATGAGCCAAATAGAGTCTTCAAATCACGAATGGGTCGTCCCGTAATCACGATGACCCTTGTTTTGCGGCATTGAACGATCGCATTGAGGATGGATTCAACACGGGGATAGGGGTACGCCAGGTCGCGTTGTTGTTGAAACGGCGCCAGCGTACCGTCGTAATCCAGAAGCAGGACGGATTCGATTGCAGGATTCAGCCGGTCCATGAAATCCGTGAGTGCGTTCTTCGCCGATGGGTCCTCCATGCTATCCCTGTGTTATGCCTTGGGGCGCGTTTGTGGTCGTCGATTTTTTAAGGCGAAGTTCACATACCTGTCCAATCAGGCTGGCCGCCCACCAGTAGATGTTGTGTTCTTTGACGGAACTTCGCATGCGCCGCATCCGATCAATCATCTCGCCAACGTCCATATTGAGCGCTTGCGCAACTGCATCCGCGGTCGCCTGAATGTCATATGGGTTCACAATGATGGCATCCCGCAGCTCCCTGGCTGCTCCGGTGAATCGGCTGAGGATCAATACCCCTCGATCATCCTGCCGCGCGGCGACATATTCCTTGGCCACCAGGTTCATTCCGTCATGCAGAGAGGTGACCATGCATAAATGCGCCGCCCGATAATAACGCCGCACTTCTTGATGCGTGTGTTGACGGCTCAATAAGACGATCGGTCTCCATTTGCCGCGTCTGAAGCGATCATTGATACGGTTGGCCTCCGCCTCCACTTCCCTCTGAAAATCGGCATACCGTGGAATACTACTGCGGCTTGGCGCGCCAATCTGAATCAATGCGAACTTGTTCTGATAGCGGGGATGCCTTTCCAGAAACGACTCGACCGCCTGGAAGCGCTCGATAATACCTTTGGTGTAGTCCACACGATCCACGCCTACACCAAGGAAAGTCGCTTCGATGCCGAGTTCCGCGATCAGGGCGCTGCGTTCTTCTTCGGCACTGATCTCTCCTGGAGCAGTGGGCGTCTCGCCTGTAAAGTCCACGCTAATCGGAAACGGCAGCACCGTGGACCAGTGGTCGCGACGCTTGACAGAAAAGTGTTCCCAGTCGACCCGCGCCTCAAGTACGCGATCCACCGTGTTGAGAAAGTTGTTGCAGTGGGCTTGAACATGAAACCCGATCAGGTCCGCGCCCAGCAGGCCATCCAGCAATTCTCGTTGCCAGGGGCATATGCCAAACGATTCAGGATTGGGCCAGGGAATGTGCCAAAAGATCGCAATTCTCGCATGAGGAAGCCGATCTTTCAGCATGCGCGGTAGTAAGGCAAAGTGATAGTCCTGAATCAGCACGACGGGATGTTCTTCGCCCGCCATTTCTTCGACGAGGGCATCTGCAAATCTCTCATTGACTTTGTTGTAGAACTCCCAATCCGATGCGCGAAACGTTGGGCGTGTATGCGCAATGTGGCACAGGGGCCACAACCCCTCGTTCGCGAAACCGTTGTAGTAGCCCGCTTCTTCTTCTGCACTGAGCCAGACTCGACGCAGCGTGTATCGGGGATTGTCCGGCGGAACTTGCAACCGGTCTTGCTTGTCCACGGTTTCCGCGTCTGCGTTGCCACTGCCATGGGCTACCCAGGTTCCGTTACAGGCGCAAAGAATCGGCTCAATGGCTGTGACCAGGCCGCTGGCCGGCACTGTGAACGTTATGGCGCTGCCCTGGCGAGTGTGAATGTAGGGCTCACGATTCGAGACCACAAAAAGACTGCTTCCATCCAGCTTATTGCGGACATGGTCGGCCAGCCGTTGTGCGGTCCACAGCGATTCATTTGAGTTCCGCAGTCTGGCTTCCGTCTCTGCCGCCGCGCGTAATTGACGCATACTTTCTGCGAGCGGAGCCACCTCGCGAGCCAACGGCGAGAGGAAATCCAGATCGTTCGGTGGGAGTTGTGAATCGTGCCGCCCCGTGCGCAAGGCCTTCATCCACTGCGCTGCGCGAGCGATCGGTCCGGCCAGGCTCCAGTAAACAATCAGCATGGTGATGGCGACAATCACCAGCATCTGGATTGCGATGTGAACAAATACCCGGCCCCATATACGAAAGATTGCAGCGCGGATATATGTAGCGTCGTGGGCTACGATCATTCCACCACCGACGCTTTTATCTGCAAAGCGCAGCGGGGATGCCCACACGTAAACCGACTTGAAGTGTAATCGCAAGAATTGACCCTCCGCGCGATTGTCGGAAAGCGCAGACTTCAGTTCTTGCGGTACACCTGAAAAAACAGAATTCAGTGCGGGAGTGACAACCAAGGGAGATCCATCCCGGCCATAAATGCCAATTCCAATCAGATGATCTCGGTTGCTGTAGCGCTGCGCCATCAGTTCGAGTGCGGGTTTGTTTCCCGTTTCCAGGTAGAATTCCGCGTTGGCGGCAAGGCTCTCGTCCAGCATTTCCGCCTTGTGCTCAAGGTCGTGGCGCAGTGCGTTCTTGTCAGCCTGGACTTCATACCAGGACAAGGCCAGGGACACGACTGTGATCCCAGCGATCAACGCTACAATCAAACGCAAACTGAGAAGTCGCATAGGCCCATCGATACGTTCTGTGTGTATGGAACGTAAAAGAATAGTTTAGATGCTGATGTGCGCGGAAGATGATCTGAGATTGAGCCGTTGGACCGGCTTAGCCTCTGAGTCGCCTCTGAGCCGATGCAATCGATATGAGTGGGTAATCGCCCAGCCGCTTTCAAAGGCCTCCTTCTCTGCAACCTTCGCTGCCATTTGAATTCTTCGCCCTCGGCACAACTTCCTGAAGACGTTCAACGTCTACAGCTACAGACCGTGCGGCTGCAACGGATGCCTTAGGGTTGCCGGCTGGCGCGTGTCGTGGAGAAAGGATCCAAGATGAATCTTCGTAAACTTTTCACTCGAATGAGCACCGGAGTTGCTGTTCTCGGAATGGCTCTTTGTGTTCCCGCAGCTATGCTTGCGCAGGACACGGCCCAAGCCCCGCCCCCGCAAGGAACAACCGGCCAGCAACCCAGCCCGGGCGAACAGCCCATGATGCGGCATCATCATCCGCCAAGCCCCCAGCGTCAGTTGCGTCATCTGACAAAGATGCTGAACCTGACCCCCGATCAGCAGAAGCAAATGCTGCCCATCTTGCAGGACCAGCACAAACGGATGGAGTCGCTCCGCAACGATCCGAATTTGGGCCCCCAGCAGCGCCGCGCTCAGATGCGCGATGCAATGATGGAGACTCATCAAAAGCTGGAAGCGCTGATGACCGATACTCAGAAGCAGCAATTTGAGCAGGCCATGCAGCAGCGTCGCAATCGCATGCGGAATGGCGGCATGGGTCCGGGTCAAGGTGCGGGCACACCTCCTCCTCCACCCGACGGACAAAATGCTCCTCCACCGTCGCCACAATAAAAGTGGTGTGTGCAATGTTCACCGCAGGGCAGGGAACTCGTCATTCTCTGCCCTGGTTTGTTTTGTCAGCCGCATACGATCTTCGAACCCCATGGAAAAATGAGTCCGTGCCCGCCGTAGGCTCGCTCTGACAGGTACAATTGGGAGCAGGTCACGGAGTCAGAGCCAAACCAAACTTTGCGCGCGGAACAGTTCGAAAAGCTGCGTGTGGAGGTGGCGGATGAGGGGTTCATTACCGCATGAAGAAGTTGCTTCTTTTGTTTTGTCTGCTGCCAATGCTGGCAGCGGCTGGATTTGCACAGGAAAGCCGGCAGGATGCCAGCATCAGCTATCTCGGCACCTATCAGCCCACGATTACGGGCAATGCGGTAACCCAAACCAATGACTGGGGCAAGGGTGTCCTGCTAAGTTACCGTTTTATGTTGACGCCGAGCAGCGCTCTTGAGGGGAATTACTCGTACTCCCAATTCAATACGAAATTTACTGCTCCTTTCTCAAATTCGACGTTTCATACTTCCCTGCAGGAAGGGTCGGTGGCGTACGTACGCAGCTTTGTGTACAGGAAATTCAATCCGTTTGCAGAAGCAGGCGCGGCAATGCTGTTGTTCGATCCGATTAACGATACCGGGACGAACACCAACGCCGGCACGCGAACAAAAGCGACAGCGCTTCTACTCGGCGGCGGTATTGCGTATGAGTTGAGCCCGAGTTGGGATTTGCGGGTGCAGTACCGGGCAGAAGTATTCAAGTCCATCGATTTCGGGATCGCGCAATTTCAGACCAATCGCTGGTATGTGATGCAGCAGCCCGCGATCGGTTTCGCCTACCACTTCTGACAGAATTGCAGGATGCAGTTGGACCGCGTTCCATTCGCCCTGGACCGAAATTTCTTCGGGTTGCGACGCAAGATGAACGCGGGTTTGAAAAATTGAATGCGGATTTGGGTCGACCAGAGGTTCACTCGCGAATGAAGAAGTTGTTTTTGATTATGTGTCTGGTTTCGATGCTGGCCGGAGTCGGCTATGCACAGGATGAGGGCGCCCGGCAGGACGTGAATCTCAGCGCCATGGGCGTCATTCAACCGTACGTAGAAGGTAATACCGCAGCGCCGTCCAATCCGCCCATCCAGCTCAAATCCACCCTCGGAATGGGTCTTTATCTGGGATATCGCTACCTGCTGACACCCAATGGAGCAGTGGAAGCAAACTATTCTTACAGCCATTTCACCAGTAAGTTCACGGCCAATTCCGGCGGTACCTTCAATGCCAGAGTCTACACTGGCATGCAGGAAGCGACGGCGGCATACGTGCGCACCTTTCCTTTCAAGAAATTCAATCCATTTCTTGAAGGCGGCGGCGGAATGTTGTTTTTCACTCCTATCGGCACCAAGACGACTACCTACGATACCGAGCAGACAGAAGAACTATCCATTCTGTTCGGTGGCGGCATTGCCTATCAGCTAAGCCCCAGTTGGGATCTGCGGGTACAGTACCGCGGGCAAATCTTCAACACCCCGGATTATGGAATCAGCCGATACGGCACCGGTCGCCGCTACATCATGTCGCAGCCTGCGATCGGTTTCGCCTACCACTTCTAGTTACTTTCAGATTGTGTTTGGACAAAGAAAGAGCCCGCTGTCGATGCAGCGAGCTCTTTTTTCTGCGCAGTTGCGTCTGTTCAGGAAATATCGTCGGTGTTGAATCCGGGCTTGCGCCGCGAGGTACTTGCGGTCCGTCCGACCAGCTTGCGCACCACGTCGTCCATCTGCACGTCGTGCACGTCCGCCTCAGATGCCGCAGCCATTTTCTCCAGCAGGGAATCTTCGTCGAATTTCTCCAGCAGTACGATGGCATGCGCGACCGCTACGTCATCCTGGTTCAAGCCTTCTGGAGTTTTCGCTTTGATTCCGACGGCGCCCGGTTCAATCGAGAGCAGATCCGCGATTCGTTCCCGCAGCCTCTCTGCGACCGGACCAATTTTGGGCGCGGCCAGCACCAGGGTGGTATCGACATTCGAAATGCGATAGCCGGCGTGTTGGATTTCTTCCAGAGCCGTTTTCAGAAACAGGGAAGAGTCAGCATCCTTCCAGCGTGCGTCGCCGGGCGGGAAAAAGCTGCCGATGTCGCCAGCGGCCACTGCGCCCAGTAGCGCATCGGTGATGGCGTGCAGCAGGACATCTCCATCGGAGTGGCCGGCCAGCCCCGAGGGATGGTCGAAGGCGATACCGCCTATTTTCAAGGGAATGCCGGGCTTAAAAGCGTGGGAGTCCCAGCCATATCCAATCCTCATCATGTCGTATCGCGATCTTTCTCGGCGTACCGGGGAGTTCTTTGCCTGCGCCAGCGATGCAGGCCTTCCATAGGCAGGATACACGGCTTTTTCGCGGCGCTGTTACGATTCAGCTTTGGCTCAGGTAGAACTCGGCCAGCGCCAGATCTCCGGGCTGCGTGATCTTGAAGTTTCGCGGCGAGCCCAGAACCACAGCCACTTCGATTCCCAGGCGCTCCACAAGTGAAGCCTCATCCGTGCCGACAAAACCATCCAACTCTGCGGCTTCCATGGCTTGTCGCAGCAGCCGGAAGCGAAAACCCTGCGGCGTCTGCGCCAGAACAATGCGTTCGCGCGGAATGGTGGAGGTGATGATGGCGCCGTCCGCGGTTCGTTCCACTTGCTTGATGGTATCGACGGCGGGTACAGCAACGATGGCCGCGTGATGGATCTCCACCGATTCGATGGTGCGTTCGATGGTGGCAGCGTCGATCAACGGACGCACCGCATCATGGACCAGCACGATGTCTTCGTCGGCGGCCGGAAGCACCTTCATGGCATTACGGACGGAATCCTGGCGGGTGTCGCCGCCCTCAACCACCGAAACCTTGTCGGACAAGCCATGCTGGGCCAACTGCGATTCGACGCGCTGCATCTCGCTCGTGCGAACCGCGACGACGATGCGATGCACGGAAGGTACCTGCAGAAAGGCACGCACAGTGAGCACCAGAATAGGCTGCCCATGCAACTCAAGAAATTGCTTTGGGGCCTGGCGTGTCGCGCTGCTTGTTCCCATGCGCGTTCCAAGGCCTGCTGCGGGAAGTATGACGAAAACCTGCATGAAAGGTAAAGTATACCGGAGCGGCCAATGGTGCGCACAGACAGAGGAGGATCCGGTTGCCGGTCGATTTGACCTGATTGTTCCGCAGCGCGTTCTGCAAAGTGGTCTTGCGTCGCCGTCCCGGGTTCCGTATTGTCATCTCCAGGTTCGTTCGCTGCCTATTCCACACTCCATCGTGACTCATACTTCTTGAAAGGATGCGGCGCCGTGCTTCGCAAGCTGATGGATCACTTCCGTATGGTTGCTGGTCGCAAGTGCGGGGTTTTGCTCGGCGCCACCCTCGCGATCGCTGCCGGGTTCGCCATGCCGGCAATCGCTGGGGCGCAGCTATCTTCGTCCCAGCCGCAAAAAACCATCAGCGTCGGGATACCGGAAGTGAATCTCGACGGCAAGTGGCAGTTTCATCCTGGCGACTCGCCTTTCGCTGCTAAATCGAACCTTCCACTTTGGGCAGATCCCGCTTTTGATGACTCCGGATGGGAACCAGTGAACGCCGATACGCTGGGAGACCAGAAGATTCCCTATTCGCAGTTCTCCTGGTACCGCCGTCAGGTGACCATTGACCGTCAGAACCCCGCTCAAAAGCTCGCCGTACTGGTAGGCGCCGCCAACACTTTTGAGGTTTATTGGAACGGTCGTCTGCTGGGCGGCGTCGGCAAGGTGCCCCCGCGGTTCAACTGGCCCTATTTCGACACCGCCGCTTTTCCTTTGCCGCTGTCCGACGGGCCTTCCGCGTCCGGCGTTCTGGCGATCCGCGTATGGTGCCAGTATCCTTCCTCCATTCCAGATGATTGCGGCTTCCTCCGACCTCCCGTTATCGGCGATGTGGCCCAGGAACAGCGTCGTCCGCTGGAAAGGTTCCAATCGGAGTTCGTCTCGGATTATCTGTTTGTCGGCGTCCTAATGTTGGCGTTGCTTGCGGCAATTGCGTCATTTCTGGTGTATTTACGCGGAAAACGAAATGCGCTGTATCTGTGGTTTGCTATCTTTCTGCTTGGCGCGGCCGCCAATCAACTATCGCCATATTGGACATCTGCCGGCAACTGGGTCATGTTCCTGGCAGCCTTGTCCATCGGAGCGATTTCAGGCGGGTTTTTGCTGCTTTTATTGTGGCTTTCCGGGCTGCAGCACCGTCCTCGCCTGCGGCGGGCCGTGGCCGCTGTCGCCGTGCTGATCGCCGCCGTCCACACTTTCGATGGGATGTTGGGCCTTTTCTGGGCACATGCCGGCAAGGGTATCCAACGCGCCGACGCCGTCGCCACCGTTTTGATCATTTTCCTGACGCTCGCGCCTCTCGTTCTGCTGGTCATTGCCGTAGTCCACAAGGGAGCAAAGCGAGATTGGCCGGTAATTTTGACGGGGAGCGCCTTTTTCGTTTCCTCATCACTGGTGAATATCTCGGGTCAATGGCCCGACCTCATCCACTGGCATATGGACTGGGTCAACGAGTCGTTTCGCGTCGGATACTTTGATTACGCGATCTCGCTTGTCCTTTTAGTGTTGCTGTTGCTGGCGCTCGGAACCTCCGTATTTCGCCACTTTCTCGCGGAGCGTCGTCGGCAGGAGAGTATCGAGCACGAACTGCTGGCGGCCCGCGAAATTCAGCGGGTGCTGGTGCCGGAAAAGGTCCCGGCCGTTCCCGGCTATGCCATCGCCAGCGTCTATCGCCCGGCTTCCGAAGTGGGCGGAGACTTCTTCCAGATTTTTTCGCTTGAGGGTGGAGGCACGCTGGTGGCGATTGGGGATGTGAGCGGGAAGGGAATGAAGGCGGCGATGATTGTCTCGCTCATCGTCGGCAGCCTGCGAACCATCGCCAGCTACACCCAGCAACCGGCGGAAATCCTGAAACAGCTGAACATGCGCCTGCATGGCCGCATGTCCGGCGGCTTCGTCACCTGCCTCGTCCTGCGCATCACGGCAGATCAACAGATCCTCGCATCCCACGCTGGCCATCTCGCTCCCTACATCGATGGAGAAGAAGTTACCGCGCTCCCCGGTTCGCTGCCCCTTGGCCTTGTCCCCGACGTCGAGTACGAAGAGGCGATGCTAGATCTCGCCCGGGGAAAAACACTCACACTCATCACCGATGGGGTCCTGGAAGCGCAGAGTGCCAGCAACGAACTCTTCGGCTTCGAGCGCCTCGCCAGCTTGCTCGCCTCCCGTCCCTCCGCCGAACAAATTGCTGAAACTGCGTGCAATTTCGGTCAGGAAGACGACATCACCGTCCTCACCCTCACGCGCCTGGAGCACGGGGTAGAAGCCGCCACAGTTCTACTAACGCCTGAACCGGCGTAGAGCCGTTCCAGTTCCTATCGCTATTCAGCCCCACTCGTCGCCGGCCAGCGCGCCAATGGCCGCGGTATCGGGCGGATCAGCTTGGCCGCCGTGTCGTGAGGCAGCCGGAGCGATACCATACAGAGGAGCGGTCTCGAACCATCGACCCGTCTGGCGAATCCATGCCCAAAAAGCCAAGGCTACAAGTCGGTGAAGAGACGGAGGGCACGGCTCCAGTGCTTCCGGTGGATACGGCCCTGTTTGCACCCGGAGACCGGGTATGCGTGGCTGTTTCCGGCGGCGCAGATTCTACTGCGTTGCTGCGCTGCCTGCTTGCGCGCCGTCAGAATCTGGGGATTGTGCTGAGTGTCCTGCATGTCGAGCACGGACTGCGTGGACAGGCTTCTGTCGATGATGCTGCGTTTGTTCGCGCGTTGGCCGAACAATTCTGCCTGCCCTGCGAGGTGGTGCGCGTCGACACGCCGCAGCGGATGACCGAGCACAAAGAGTCGGTGGAGACAGCGGCGCGTGCCCTGCGCTACCAGGCGTTTCGCGATGTTCTGGCAGCCGGCAAAGCGGACAAAGTTGCGACCGCGCATACGCTCGACGATCAGGCGGAGACGGTGTCGATGAAACTGTTGCGAGGCGCCTGGACGGAAGGCTTGAGCGGCATCCATCCTGAACTGCGAATGGAGGGAGCCACAGGCAGGGCGGATCAAAATGGCCGTGTGAAAAGTCAAATCTGCGTGCGACCCTTCCTTGCGGTCCAGCGGAAGCAGATTGAAGGCTATTTGCGGGCAATGGGCCAGTCGTGGCGGCAGGATGCATCGAACGATTCTCTCGAGCACACGCGGAATCGCATTCGCCATGAATTGTTGCCGAAACTGCGCGAATTCAACCCGCAAATCGACTCGATTTTTGCCCACATGGCCGACAACGCGCGCGCCGAAGAACAGCATTGGCAGCTTGAACTCGACCGTCTGCTGCCGTTGTTGCTGCTCCCCGGCAAGCCGACGCGAGGCGGAGGTCGTAGCGTTTCGACGTCAAACGGTTCTGCCGAACTGGCGATTGAAATTGCCCGTCTGCGTGAACTGGATCCCGCGCTGCTGCGACGAGTGTTGCGTGCAGCCGCTGAACGAGCAGGCGCGACGTTGGACTTTGATGCGACCGAGCGCCTGCGTGCATTGGTGCTGCCGAATGCACCTGGCTGCGGGAAACGGATGCGGTTGGAATTGGCAGGCGGTGTCTCTGTCGAACGTTCAGCGCGTGAATTGCGATTCGGTCGTTCCTCCGCAAGGGGTTCTTCCGAGGCTTACAGCTATGAGCTGCCGGTTCCGGGAGCCGTAGACGCACCGGAATTTCATGCCAGATTTTTTGCAAGCTGGCCTCATGAACCCCCTCCGGCAAACGCGGCCACGCAATTGCCGTGTGCGCACGTTCGTGCGTGGAAACCTGGCGATCGCGTGGAACTGCAACATTCGCGCGGTCCGAAAAAAGTGAAGGAAATTCTGAGCCGAATGCGGATTTCGGCGGAGGATCGGGCAGCGTGGCCAGTCGTCACCTGGCGGGGAAACATCATCTGGATGCGGGGGGTCATCCTGGCAAATGTCCCAAATCTGGACAAAACGACGGACAGTTCTCCGGAAAGATCCTTGCCGACACCCGTCATCTCTCAAGTCCGGATCTAGGGGTAACTCTTGAGGTTTCTTCGATTCTTCGCCGTGCCTCCAGAGTGGAGTAAGATTTAGGCAAGGGTCTTTTGGCTAGGCGACCTTCTCATAAGTCAGTTAATATCGTTGTACGTTGCGACAAAACGGCTTGAATTCTGCGACCTACAGGCCGATTGCAGCGTCTAACGAATAGGCAAGGTGTGTCGCCTGGGCGTCGATTTTTTGCTGCTTCGTCCTCATTGCAGGTTCCTTGCCGGTCATGCAGCGTCCGAAACGAGGGTAGTTCGTGAATTCAACGGTGAAAACAATAGTCTTCTGGGTGCTGATCGCAACGTGTCTCATCGTGCTGTGGCACGTTGTTGAAAGCGGCGTGGGAATGGGGAAGGACGCGGAAATTCCATTCTCCAAATTTATGTCGGATGCCCAGGGCGGTCAGATTGCCGATGTGACCGTGGTAGGCAATGAAGTTCACGGCCACTACCGCACCGGCAAAGAGAATTTCCACTCGATCGTGCCGTCGAATTATCCCGACATGTACAAGGTGCTGGAAGACCACCAGGTCAGCGTCACCATTAAGGATTCGCAGGGCAGCGCCTGGTTCAATATCCTGCTGCAGCTCTCGCCGATTCTGCTGCTAGGCGCACTGTGGTTCTTTATGCTGCGGCAAATGCAGACAGGCGGCAACAAGGCCATGTCATTCGGCAAGAGCAAGGCTCGATTATTGTCGATGCAGCAGAAGAAAGTGACTTTCAAGGACGTGGCCGGAGTCGAGGAAGCGAAGGAAGAGCTCAAAGAGATCATCGAGTTTTTGCGTGATGCGCCCAAGTTCCAAAAGTTGGGCGGACGCATTCCCAAGGGCGTTTTACTGATCGGCCCTCCGGGCACTGGGAAAACGCTTCTGGCGCGTGCCGTCGCTGGAGAAGCGAATGTTCCATTCTTCTCCATTTCTGGGTCGGATTTCGTCGAAATGTTTGTCGGCGTCGGAGCCAGCCGCGTTCGCGACCTGTTTGAGCAGGGGAAAAAGAATGCTCCCTGCATCATCTTTATTGATGAAATCGACGCCGTTGGGCGACATCGGGGAGCCGGTCTTGGAGGCGGTCATGATGAGCGCGAGCAGACGCTGAACCAACTGCTGGTCGAAATGGATGGCTTTGAGTCGAACGACGGCGTGATCCTGCTCGCTTCGACCAACCGCCCCGACGTTCTCGATCCTGCATTGCTGCGGCCAGGCCGCTTCGACCGGCGCGTCATTGTGGGTCGTCCGGATGTGCGTGGTCGCGAAGAGGTATTGCGCGTCCATGTGAAGAAGGTGCCACTGGCAGAAGATGTCGATCTTCGCGTGTTGGCGCGTGGTACCCCTGGATTTACCGGCGCAGATTTGGCCAACATGGTGAATGAAGCCGCCATCAGCGCTGCGCGGGCCAACCGCAAGGTGGCCACGATGTACGACTTCGAGTCCGCCAAAGACAAGGTCCTGATGGGTGCTGAGCGCCGGTCGATGCTGCTGACCGACGAGGAAAAACGCACCACGGCGTATCACGAATCCGGTCACGCCGTTGTTGCTGCGCTTCGCGAGCATGCCGACCCGCTGCACAAGGTCACGATCATTCCTCGTGGCATGGCGCTCGGTTTGACCATGCAGCTGCCGGAGGACGAGCAGCACACGGTCAGCAAGGACTATCTCGAAACGCAGTTGGCCATTCTGATGGGTGGTCGCTGCGCCGAAGAAATCTTCCTGAACCAGATGACTACCGGGGCTGGAAACGACATTGAGCGGGCGACCGAACTGGCCCGCAAGATGGTGTGCGAATACGGGATGAGCCGTCTCGGGCCGCTCACTTTCGGCAAGAAGGAAGAGCAGATCTTCCTGGGACGCGAAATTTCGCAGCATCGCGATTTCAGTGAAGAGACGGCGCGCCAGATCGACTCGGAAGTTCGCATGCTGGTGGACAATGGTTATCAGTCGGCGCATTCGCTGCTGGAAAACAACAAGCCGCTGATGCATCGCATGTCCCAGGCTTTGCTGGATCGGGAATCACTGGATGCGACGGAGTTGAAATTGCTGATCGAGGGCAAAGATTTACCGCCTCTCGAAATGCCACCTACCGGTTCTGGAGGGGATGTACAGCATGTCCTGAAGCCGGACGCTGGACGCGCACCTGGCTTTGCGGGCGAGCAACCCTCTCCAGCATAGACTTTCGTAGCGGGATTTTGCGCATTGAACGTGTCGTCAACGAGGAAGGAGCGGCTCGACGCGGCGAGCTGCTCCTTCCTTCATGTGCGGGCTCCTGAACGCTTGAACTGCTTCCCCCCCGGTCGGCAACTCGTCCAACGAAACCGTACAATCAAAAGAGTTCTTCTCTGCTCTCTATGCGTCCAGTTGCCATCTTCGCCGCCTCATTGCTGCTGATTCTGACGGGGTGCGGCTATCGCACTGCGGGTTCGGCGAGCCATCTGCCACCGGACATTGGGACCATCGATGTTCCCATCTTTCAGACCAACGTGGTGAACTATCACACCGAGGTTGCATTCACAGATGCCGTGGTTCGCGAGTTGACCAGCCGGACCAAAGATCGTGTGACCGAGAGCAATCGCCCGCATGTCGCCGATGCCACACTTCGCGGCACAATTTTGACGGAGACAGTTATGCCGCTCACGTATAACGCACAGACCGGCCAATCTTCCAGCTATCTGATCACCATCACGGCGAGCGCAGTGCTGACCGATGCCTCTGGAAAAGTGCTCTACAGCAACGACCATTTCCGTTTCCACACTCAGTACCAGGAGACGGCGGACCTATCGAGTTTTATTCAGGAAGATTCGTCGGCTGTGCAACGGATGGCACGAGATTTTGCGCAATCCTTGGTCAGCGACCTGATGGAGTCTTTTTAGCGATGGCGGCACGCAGCGAAGCCAACTCGAAGCTGGGCGGCGGTTTTCTCGCCATGGAGCGCCTGCTCCGGGAGGTTGCCACCGATGCGCGCCGGTCGGGGTATGTCTTGCTTGGCGATGAAGCGTATCTGCAGCAACAGTCGCGTCGCGGAATCGTCGAGGCGTTGATCGATCCGCAATTTATCAACTACTGTGTTTCCGAAGTGGATCTTGCCGAGGCGAGTGTTTTCGACGCGCTTGACCAGGTGAGCACGCCCTCGTTGATGGCTCCGTTTCAGATTATTTTTGTCCGCAATGTGCGGCTGCTGTACCAGCGGGGCGCGAAGAAGGAAGAGTTCGCCGCCATTCAGAAATATCTGACGTTGCCGAATCCGCAGGCGCTGCTGGTATTTGTCGCCGATCACCTGCACATTCCCAGCGACGTGCGCCGCATGGATATGCAGGACAAGGACCGCTATGAGCGCATCCGTGAAACCCTGGGCGACCACTGCGGCATTGTTGAACTGAGCCAGCCTGGAGACGAAGATGCCATGCGCTGGCTGATTTTGTCCGCTGAATCGCGTGGCGTGGAGCTGGAGGCCGACGCGGCGCGGGAACTGGTCGATGCATTGCACGGCGACCTGATGCGGTTGTCTTCCGAGCTGGAAAAGTTGACGCTGTTTGTGGATCGAAAAAAGAAAATCACGCTGGCAGATGTGGAGCAGATGGTGGTGTCCGCGAAACAGCGATCCTTGTACGAACTGACGGATGCGATTTCCGCGCATGATCCGGCGCGGGCGCTGCTGTTGCTGCGCGGGCTTCTCAATGCTAGCGAGAGCGGCGAAGACGGGGCCATCGGGCATCTGCACATGCTGGCGCGAACCTTCCGCCAGATGCTGGTGATTTTGGAGAAAAATGTGCGCGATTCCCGCGGGATCTGGCAGGCACTGTGGCCGGGCTTTCGTGTCGCGCCTTTCGCCGTGGATGAACTGATTCGGCAGGCGCGCCGCTACAAATCGCGTCGAGAGTTGATGCAGATGCTGGAGCGCATTGCACGCGCCGACATGGAGATTCGTTCCTCACCACCGGACAAGGCCCTGGTGCTGGAGCGTCTCGTCATCGATCTCGCCAGGAACGGAAAACCAGCCAGAGATGCGAGCCGAACCCCGCCAGCGCTTTCCGCTCGCTGACGCGAAGTCTCAGCAAACTCAAGCCAGCAGATGTTCATCTTCGGCATGACTGCCGTGCCACGATGTCAGCGTGATGGCTGCGCCAAGAATCATCGCTCCTCCCAGCCACGCAGCGGGCCCCAGCCGGTCCCCCAATAGGGAGACGCCGAGCAGCGATCCAATCATCGGCTCCAGGTTTAGGAATACGCCCGCTCTGGAGGCAGGCACGCGGGTCAAACCCCAGTTCCACAGCAACGTCGTGCTGGCGGTGCACAGCAGGCCGCTGGCAGCCAGCGCCAGCCATGCTTGCAGCGAGACATGAATTGGCGGCGGCCCATCCACAGCGAACACCCAGACCGCGAGCATGACCGTTCCCGTCATCAATCCGTAGGCGGTGACAATCAGCGGAGAATGGTCTCGCAATAGTCGCTGGTTCATCAAAATCCACACGAGGGAAATCATTAGCGAGACCACGATCATCAGGTCGCCAATCATACTGGGTGCGTCACCACGGGCGGATGCGGGGGAATGGCCGAAGGCGATGAAGGAGGCGCCGATCGAGGAAACCGCCAGCGCAATCCATCCCACCTTGTCCATTCGCTCATGCGCAAAAATGCTGGCGCCGACCGCTAAAACGACCGGTAATGTGCCCACCATCAGCGCAGCGTGAGAGACGGTAGTGCGGGCCAGGCCGGCAAACTGCAGCAGAAACTGCACTGGCACGCCGAGGAACGCTGCAATCAGGAGGATGCGCCAACCACGCGCGTCCAATCCCGGACGGCCCCGCAACAGGATGGGGCTAAGCCCGAGGCAGGCGAAAAGAAAACGGTACAGCACCATGTGGGCCGAGCTCATCTCGCGCATGGCGATTTTGCCGAAGAAAAATCCGGTTCCCCACAAGCCGCCTGCCAGCGCACAGGCAGCATAGCCGAAGGCCGCGTGGCTACGCGATGGATGGAGTGTCTGCATGGTTGAATTTCGTGTCACACAGAAACAAAGCGGGCACGGCCTTGCGGCCGCACCCTGGGGAAAAGCTTGAGACGGACTACCAGACGCGGCAACGATCGACTGGAGCCATGGGCGCACCCTTCTTGCAACTGAAGGCGTGCGCGAATTCCTGCATGTTCCGCACCACTCCGTTGGCGCGCATTTGATCTGGCGAATGTGGATCGCTCTGAACGATCAGGCGGATGAACGCAGGCCGGTCGTTGGTGCACCAATTCTGCGCGTACCCGATAAAGAACTGCTGCTCCGGCGTGAATCCACCCATTTTTTTCGCCAGGTCGATGTGATGCTGGTTGGCGTAGGCTTCCATCGCCATGTAAGCCAGGCGGATGCCTCCGTTGTCGGCGGTATTCTCACCCAGCGTCAGTTTGCCGTTCACGTGCAGCTTGTCGACAGCGATAAAGCTGCTGTACTCGTTGTCAATGCAGGCGGTGCGCGCCTCAAACTGTTTCTTGTCTTCCGGCGTCCACCAGTTTTTCAAGTTGCCGTTGCCGTCGAACTTTGCGCCTTCGTCGTCAAAGCCGTGGGTCAGCTCATGACCTTCCACCGCGCCGATATGACCGTAGTTCACCTCTTCTGGAGACGACCGATCATAGAACGCAGGTTGTAGGATGCCGGCAGGAAAGTTGATGTTGTTCATACTGTCGTCGTAGTAGGCATTCACCGTCGGCGGCGACATCTCCCACTCGCTCTTGTCGACCGGCTTGTTGATTTTGTTCAGTTGCCGCGCAGCCTCAAATTCCCGGGCTTGAATGGAATTTCCCAGCGCATCGTTGGGTCGAATCCTCAGCTTGGAGTAGTCACGCCATTTGTCCGGATAGCCGATCTTATTGGTGATCAGGTTCAGTTTCTCGATGGCCTTGGTTCTTGTTTCCGGGCTCATCCACGCGAGTGTGGTCAGGTCTTGATGCATCGCTGCTTCGATGGTCTTCACCATAGCCAGTGTTTGCTGCTTGCTGTCTCCGGCGAAATACTTGTCCACGTACACCTTGCCCAAGGCTTCACCCAAGGCGGCATCTGTGGCCGAGACGCAGCGTTTCCAGCGGACGGGCATGGTGGGTACGCCGACCAGTTTTCGACCGTAGAAGTCAAAGTTTTCGTCATCGAACGCTGTCGGCAGCCGAGACGCAAATGAGTCCAGCAGATGCACCCGCAGATAATTGCGGATGATCGCCATGTCGGTCTGTTCCAGAATGCCGTTGAGCGCCTGGAAATACACGGGGTTCGCAACGTTCAAGGTTTGAATAGGCGGCGTCCCCGCGTCGCGCAGCAGCACTTGCCAGTCGAGGCCTGGGTCGGTGCCGGCCAGCGTGGCCACGGTTTCAATGTGGTAGGTCTTGTACGGGTCGCGCCGCTCCGTCATTCCCATGGATGCCTTGGCCATGGAGGTTTCAAGCGCCAGAATTGCCTTCGCATCTGTCATCGCCTTGTCCGTGGGCTCGCCATACAGGTGCAGCATATTGGTGATGTGCTGCAGATATTCCTGCCGCAACTGCACGCTCTTCGGATCATCGCGAAGGTAATAATCCTTCTCCGGAAGTCCGAGACCGCCCTGATCGACGCTGGCAATCTCTTTGGTTGCGTCCTTAAAGTCCTGCATGGAGCTAAGGTCGAAGAAAGCGTTGACGCTGATCTTCTGATAGTGCGCCAGCAACGCCGGCAATTCCTTCTTGTCTTTCAGCGCATCAATCCTGTCCAGCTCCGGCTGCAACGGCTTCAGGCCATCGGCGTCGATGGCATTAGTGTTCATGCAGCTGGCATAGTAGTCGCCGATCTTTTGCTCGTCCGAGGAGCGAGCTGAAGTTTGCTTGGAGGCCTGCTCCAGAATGCCATGCAGAAGCTGGCGATTGTATTCATTCAGATTTTCGAACTGGTCATAGAGCGGCAGGTCGGCGGGAATCGGGTACTTCTCCGCGAACTTGCCGCAGGCGAACTGATAGAAGTCGGCGCATGGGTCGGCCTTGGTGTCCATAATGGATGCATCGAAGCCGGGAATCGGCGAGATTTTTGCGGTCGCAGGCGCCGCTGGAGAAGTTTTGGGGCTTTGGCCCTTGGCCGAAAGGCAGAACGTGGAGAATGTCGCGGCCAGTGCCAGCACCAGCGTAGACTTCAGAGTTGGTATTGTGACCATGCTTCTTGGTTCCTTTCGCCTGAAAGCGTAACGTGTCTCTGTAGATGATAAGCGCCTTACCATCAGAAACTGACGTCATCACGAAGTCAATAGGCAGCCCGGTCGGCGCGGTTCGATTTCTGGCATATCGGGCGTGCGCGGTGCTGCTGGTGCTGCTGGGTTTGCTGTCGGCGGGCTTGCATGGCCAGGCTGCGCAACCCGCAGCCGCCACGGACACGAATCAGAATCAGCTACATCCTGAGGTGAGAATTCCTGTCGTTCCGCTGGGCTATCTGCCCCCCGGAGACCTGCCGGCGTTTTACTACTATGCGATGGTTGAACTGCATTTCATCGACGCAGACCATTTGATGTTTGCATTCAATACGCCGGGCCTGCTGAAACGCGACGACAACTGCCCTGATTCCGACGTTCAGCGCATGGTGCATGCAGTCGTTTTCCAGTTGCCGTCGGGGCACGTACTGAAGCAGGCGGACTGGGAGTTGTACGATTTCATGGATTTTCTTTGGGGGTTAGGCGACGGCAAGCTGCTGCTGCGTCGATGCAACCGATTTGAGAGCATTGGCGCGGATTTGGACCCGCAAGTACTCATTCAAGGTATCGGCATCGTGGAGGACGTCAGCTTTTCCCCGGATCACTCCATGGTCGTCGTCCAGGAGAAAGTGAAACCCGACGCGGAGGACAAAGATAGCGGAGCCGTCCCATCGGTGCTGGATCAAGAGACGGAAGCCCAGCGCACCAATGTCAGCTTTATCCAGTTGCATCCCTTGCACATGATCGGCCGCGCCGAGATTCCAGTGCCAAGTGCGATCCCAGTAATAGCGAACGGACTTTTCGAAGTGTTGACGGCGCCTCACGATCAGTGGGTCGTGAACATGCAGGTATTTCACGGAGCCGAGCGCCAGATCGCCACCATTCGCTCCCTATGCCCGCCGGCGGTTCAGGCCATATCCAACAATGTGTTCATGGCGACGACGTGTTCCAAAGGCGAACAGAAAGCTTCTCAGGGGTACGACCTTCAAGGCACCCTCCTATGGCAGCTCCCGCTTGCGCCCGACCAGTACAATCCGCGACTGATCCCGATTCCGAACGGTTCCCATTTTGCCATTGAGTCCCTTCGCTTAAAGCATCCCCGTGCTGCGCTGGATCCGTTAACGAAGGAGGATGTTGCTGGGGAGGACATCGATATCTACGACACCCTTTCCGGGGTTCGGATTGCGACCTTTCAGACTTCTCCTGCATACACTGGGGGCCGGAACGTCGATTTTTCTCCGGATGGCACGCGCATGGCGGTTTTGCATGACGGAGCCATCGAGATTTATTCGCTGAGCGACCTGGCCAAGGCACTGCAAGCGACGCCGCACTAGGATCGCGCTGCCCGGTCAATCCGTAAGAATTTATTTTTTTCTTCGATCCAAGGCCTGAGCTGTGCTACGCTGCGCCCACAGACAAAAAGCCATGAGCGAGCCAGCGATTCTTCCCAACCCTTCTCAGTCCAATATCTACGGCCCCATCACAGCCGGGCAGATGTTTCAGCGGACCTTCACTCTTCTCCGTGAGAATTTCAAACTTTTCTTCGGAATTGTTCTGATCCTGATCGGGGTCCACATCGTCGCCATGGGAATCTTCGGCGGCAGCGAATTCTGGATGATTCGATCGAACGGCGGGCCGCCCTCGCTTGGCGGCGCGTTGCTCATGATGCCTATTTTTGTCATCGGCGGCATTCTGTTTGTCATTTTTGTCCTGATCATTCAGGGCGCGTTTTTTGTCGCGACGCGAGCGAGACTTTCCGCCGCTGCAATGACGGTGGGCGAAGCCTGCAAGATGGCTGCAGACAAGGCCGGGCGGCTTGCAGGCATCGCGCTCCTCGTCCTTGTGAGGTCCATCGGCTATGTGTTGTTGTTTTATATCGCGTCGCTCATCGTGGCCCTGATTGTCGCGTTAATTTGGGGGGGGATTCACCACGCCAGCGGCGCCGTCCCGTTTTCCGTTGGCCATGGTGCATCGCTTGGGCTGATCGCGATCGCTATCCTGTTAGGGTTGTTATGGCTTGTCCTCTACCTGGTATTTCTGCTTTGGCTGTATGCGCGATACGCGCTATCGGTACCCGCGGCAATCGATGAAAACCTATCAGTCACAGCATCCGTCCGGCGTTCGGTTGAGTTGAGCCGAGGCAGCAAGGGTAGACTGTACGCGATGCTGCTCTCCATCGTCGGAGCCTATCTGGTTCTCGACGTAGTGCTTGTTCCTATCGAATTGATGGCATTTAACCCATTCCACCCCCATCCGGCAGGGTTGGGGGGAGCGATGAGTCCCGGGATGGTATTAGTTTTCCTGGCCATCGGCATCGTCAGCCTCGCCATGTCTGCGTTGGTGATGGTGTTCATCGGCATCGCGACCGCGCTGTGCTATTACGACCTGCGCGTGCGGAAGGAAGGATTTGGGGTTGTGACATCGCCGCCAACTGCGGTGCCCATCGCTCCGGCCGAGCCGTGGCCGCTGCCGCCAAGCGATCCGGCAGGAGAATTTCCGGTAGTCTGATCGTCGGATCCGCCAAGCAACCGCTCGATGCAGCCTGGCCTGGGTGGGGCTTACGCCTTCATTAGGCCGGTGTAGATCGCCATTCCAGCAACCGCGTCGATGTTCTCGGCGCCCAGTTCATCAATCTCGCTTTGCGCGCGAATGCCGCCTGCAACAATCAGCTGACGCCGCGTCTGCCGGCGAAGACTGCGCGCGACGTCCATGGGAAATCCAGAGAGTGTGCCCTCTGTGTCCACGTGGGTATAGAGGAAAGCGCCACAAAACGGTTCCAACTGCTGCATCGCATCCTGCGGCCGAAGTTCGATCTTTTCTCGCCATCCGCGAATGGCAACTTTGCTGTCTTTGGTGTCGACACTGAACACCAGTTGCTCCACACCGAGGGAAAATGCGAGTTCTTCGGCGAATTGTGTGCGCACAAGATTTGTGACCGCAGCAGAACTTTCGCGATCGATCGAGTCGGACGATACGCGGCCATTGAACAGGGAAGAGCCGAAGATCACGCGCTGCGCGCCCATGTCCAGCAAAATCTGCCCTTCCGCACTGCTGCGAATACCTCCGCCAACCTGGCACGGCAGGCGGCGGACAATGGCTTCAATCAGGCGACGATTATCTCCCTGTCGCTTGGCTGCGTCCAGGTCAATCAACTGCACCAGGGGATAGTCTAAGAAGCGGTCAATCCAATATTCCAGATCATCGAATCCCAGCGCCAGATCTTCTCCGCGGACCAACTGCACAACGCGACCTCCCATCAGATCGATTGACGGGATCAGCATGAGAACCTCAAGTCCATTTTCATCCTTTTAGTGTATGGGAATTGATCAGCAAGGTAGACGCATTGGCAGGCCAAACGCAGCTAATTCTTCTTTCATGGTGCGCGCGTCTGAAATTCCAAAGTGGAAGATGCTGGCCGCCAAGGCCGCATCCGCAGAACCGTGAGTAAATACATCGGCGAAATGTTGTACGTTTCCAGCGCCTCCGGAGGCAATCACCGGAATCTGAACCGTCGCGCTGACGGCCGCTGTTAATTCGCAATCGAATCCGTTCCGCGTTCCATCCGAGTCCATGGATGTGAGCAAGATTTCTCCCGCGCCTCGATCCTCGGCCTGTCGAGCCCACTCCAAAACGCCCACTCCAGCGGCTTTTCTACCTCCGCTGACGTAGACTTCTGCGCTTTCAGGGCTGCCGGAATTTCGGCGGCCATCGATGGCGACAACGACAGCCTGTTCTCCGAAACGAGAGCCGATTTCCGTGATCAGTTCCGGCCGCGATAGCGCTGCAGAGTTGACGCTGACCTTGTCCGCGCCTGCATCAAATACCAACATCGCATCTTCGAGCGATCGGATGCCTCCCCCCACCGTGAGCGGAATGAAGATTTGATCGGCGGCCCGTCGCACCGCGTCCAGAAGCAGCGCGCGTTTTTCGTGGGTCGCGGTGATGTCGAGAAACACAATCTCGTCTGCGCCTCCGGCGGCGTGACGCATTGCCAACTCCGCGGGATCGCCTGCGTCGATCAGGTCGACGAACTGAACGCCTTTGACTACGCGTCCGGCAGAAACGTCGAGGCAGGCTATGATTCGGCGTGTCAGCATCCGGACACCTTCATGAAATTCTCCAGAATCTTCAGGCCAACGGCCCCGGATTTCTCCGGGTGAAATTGTACTGCCATCCAGTTGTCTTTCTCGATGACGGCGGAGAACGCGCCTCCATAATTTGTAACAGCCGCTGTTGCATTCACAATTGGGGCCCGATAAGAGTGAGTGAAGTAGACATACGGAGAGGCGGGCAAGTCGCGCAATAGTTGCGATTCGCGCATCAGTTCGAGAGAATTCCAGCCAACGTGCGGCGACTTGATGCCTGCAGGGAAGTGCTCACATACCTCAGGAAATATGCCGAGACCCCGGGTCTCCGGAGCCTCGGTGCTGCCCGCAAACAACCATTGCAGGCCGACGCAGATGCCAAGAAATGGAACGCCCTCGGCCACTCGTTCGCGCAGAGCATCTCCGATCCCGGTGGTCATCAGGCGCTCTGTCGAAGCGAAATGTCCTACGCCCGGCAATACGATTCGGGCTGCGTTGTTCAAATCCTCGGACCGCTGGGTGACCAGCAGCTCCGCCCCGACTGAGCGCAGCGATTTGCAGGCAGAATTCAGATTTCCGGTCTGGTAATCGATCACGACTGTCTTCCCGGCACTCATGCGAAACACTCCACTACAGCAGTCCTTTCGTACTGGGCAGCATTGACTTCAAGCGCAGATCTCGTGAACAGGCAAAGCGCAGGGCGCGCGCGAAGGCCTTGAAAAGCGCTTCGATCTTGTGATGATTGGAGCGTCCGTAGAGAACCTTCAGATGCACATTGGCGCGCATGCCGCGGGCGAATCCTTCAAAAAAATCCGGTAGCAATTCGGTTTGCAGGTCCCCCACGATTCGCATGCGGACTTTTGTGTCGATCACGTAGGAGGCTCGTCCGCTCAAGTCAATCGCAGCGGCGGCGAGTGTCTCATCCATGGGCATCAGAAAATATCCAGCGCGGAGAATTCCTTTTTTGTCACCAAGGGCCTGGGAAAATGCCTCCCCGAGTGCGATGCCGATGTCCTCCACCGTGTGGTGCTGATCCACATCCAGATCGCCCTTGCAGACCAGGTCCAGATCGAATCCGCCGTGGCGCGCAAACAACTCCAGCATGTGATCAAGAAACCGGATGCCGGTGTCGATGTTGTAATGACCCTGGCCATCGATCATCAGCTTCAAGTCTATCTGCGTCTCCGTTGTGTGCCGCCGCAGTGTCGCACTGCGTCCGGCTAGCTTTCGGGCTGCCATTGAATCTCCTTCAAAGCGTTTCGCAATGCAATCAATCCTCGTTCAGTATGTTCGATTGTCCCTAATGTAATGCGGACGCAACCGTCGCAGCCGGCATCACTGCTGCGGTCTCGCACCAGCACGTCCTGCCGTCGCATCGCATCGACGAACGCCTTGTGTTTGCCGCCGATATTCATCAGGATAAAGTTAGCGTGGCTCGGCCAGAAGGGAACGCGGAGTTGCGTCAATGCACGCTCCGCAGTGACGCGGCTTTGCAACACCTGCTCCGCATACCAGGAAATATAGGCTTCGTCCGCCAGCGCCTCCGGCAGGCATTCGAGCGCAATGGAATTGACGTTGTATGGCGAACTCACCTTTCGGGCGAATCGCATGGCATCGGGATGGCCGACAAGTAGCCCGATCCGAAGTCCGGCTAGACCGTAGGCTTTGGAGAACGTACGGGCCACAAATAGATTTGGCACAGTGGCAGTTACAGATAGAACGGATTCGCCATGGAAATGGTAGTAGGCCTCATCCACGAGCAGTGCAGCCTGCGGAGCCGCTGCCGCAAGCTCCAGCAAGTATGAAGTTTCCACCACCGCGCCGGTTGGATTATTGGGTGATGCCAGCATGATGACCCGCGTGGAGGGTCCGATGGCCTCTTGCACCCGCTGATAGGGAAATTGCAGCGTGCTGTCGGCCTGGACCTCGCGAATCCGCGCGCCGGTGGCCTCCGCGTACAGGGCATACATGGAAAATGTTGGGGTCACGATGACAACTTCATCCTGCGGCTCGAGATAGGTTTCGCACAGCAGATGAATCGCTTCATCCACGCCGTTGGTCAGCAACACAGCGTCTTCGGGCAAGTCAAAGTGCTTCGCGACGATCTTCTCGACGTGGTGCCGCTCTGGATATTTGGTCAGTGTTTCCGCCGCAATCCGCTGTAACACAGCCTGCACGCGGGGTGAAGGAGCGAATGTGTTCTCGTTGAAGTCGAGTCGCAGCCCATCCCGCCCAGCCAGTGGCGGGTGATATTCGTGCATGCGCTCCACCGCCTCACGGGGACGAAGTTTTTGCTGAACGGACGTGGCCGGATCGAGGCTCATCGAGCTTTTCTCCTGTTTGTGCGACCGGCTTCGCGAATGGCCACAGAAGCCGCGTGTCCAAGCAGGCCCTCGGCGGTGGCCAGACGCTCGGCATGAAGGCCATGTTCTGCGAGCCCTGCCGCCGTATATTCCTGCGTCGTCACCAGGCGAAGGAAGTCGTAGACGCTCAATCCGCCGCGGACCCGTGCCAGGCGACCTGTTGGAAGCACATGATTCGGGCCGGAAATATAGTCGCCCATGCTTTGGGGTGTATTCGCGCCGATAAAAATCGAGCCGGCATGACGCACCCATTGCAGATCGCTCTGCTTGTCGATGGTCAAATGTTCCGCTGCCAGCCGATTTGTCACAGTTTCAGTTTCATTTCTCGTTTTTGTCAGAAAAATGAAGCCATTCCTTGCGATCGCCTGGCAGGCAATCTTGTTTAGGGAAGCCTGGTTTTGCACTTCTTTCGCTGTTTCTCGCGCTAATTGCGGGTTGCTGGTGACAAGAACGGCGAGCGTTTCCGGATCATGTTCGGCCTGTGCAACGATGTCGGCGGCAATCCACTCTGGATTGCCGTTCTCGCTGGCGACAACAATCTCCGTTGGACCCGCCAGCATATCAATGCCGCACTCAAAGGCGACCAGCTTCTTGGCCGTAGTGACATAGAGATTTCCGGGTCCCACAATTTTGTCGACAGGTTGCACCCTGGCCGTACCGTAGGCGAGCGCTGCAATCGCCTGAGCACCGCCGACGCGATAGAACTCCGTGACCCCGGCCAAGTGCGCTGTCGCCAGAGTTTCGCGCGCTGGACGCGGAGAGACGACTACGATGCGTTGCACGCCGGCAACTTGAGCGGGAATCACCGTCATCAGCAGCGTTGATGGAAGCGGATAGCGGCCACCTGGAACGTAACAGCCAACCGAGTCGAGTGGCAGAGCCCGCTGTCCGAGCTGCAGGCCCGGCAATTTTCGAGTCCATTCTTTCGGCATTTGCCACCGCGCAAAGCGCCGGATATTTCCCGCCGCCGCTTGCAACGATTTGCGCAATTCTTTGGGAGTTTGATCCCACGCGGCCGCCATTTCTGCCTGCGTCACCCGTATGTCTGCCGAAGGCGCAAGACCATCCAACCGTTCCGCATAACGGCGCAAGGCAGCGTCACCTTTGCGCCGAATGTCTGCGAGGATGCGTTTCACCGCAGGCTCCAGGCGGCCGGTTGCCGCGCCCGATCGTTCTTCAATCTGGCGCAGCATGGTTTCCGCCTGGGCGGCAGTTTTCCCGTAGGTGCGTATCAGTCTCATCGTTCTTGAAGGCGCTCCCTAGAAAACAATTTTGTTCAGCGGATATTCAACGATTCCAGTTGCTCCGGCCGCTTTCAGCCTTGGAATCACGTCGCGCACGGTGCGCTCGTCCAAAATGGTGTTGACTGCGACCCACTCCGCATCGCTGAGAGTCGACACGGTGGGCGAGTTCAACGCCGGTAAAACGCCTAACACAGCAGGTAGAGCGGTGGCGCGCACGTTCATCATCAATCCAACCTGGCCTTGCGCGGCAATCGCGCCTTGCAGCATCAACGCGATCTTGCTGATCTTGTCTTTTTTCCAGGGGTCCTTATATGCCGTCGTGTTCGCAATCAGCTGAGTTTCACTTTCAAGCACGGTCTCCAGAATGCGGAGCCGATTTGCTCGCAGCGAACTTCCTGTCTCGGTCACTTCCACGATGGCGTCGGCCAGCACGGGAGGTTTCACCTCCGTGGCACCCCAGCTGAAATCCACCTGCACGGGAACGTTCTTGCCGACGAAGTATTTCTTTGTTGCTTCGACAAGTTCGGTGGCGATGATCTTGTTGGCCAGATCCTCGGCACGTTGATATGGCGAATCCTCCGGCACGGCCAGCACCCAACGAACCTTCTGCCGGCTTTGTTTGGAGTACGTGAGGCTGGCGATGGATTCCACAGTCAACCCACTTTCGGCAACCCAGTCGCTGCCGGTGAGCCCAGCATCAAGCGCGCCGTGGTTGACGTATCGAGCCATTTCCTGGGCGCGAATCAGCATGCACTCGATCTCCGGATCATCGATGCCAGGGAAATAGGAGCGCCCGTTGGCGAAGATGCGCCAGCCGGCACGTTCAAACAGCGCGATGGTCGCGTCCTGCAGGCTGCCCTTCGGAATTCCAAGTCGCAGTTTCTGGCTCATGCTCTGATCTCGCTTTCTTTGGCAGTCGCGATAAAAGCGGGCATCGCGACCGGCTTGGTGAAGCAGCTGACGGTCCCTTCATGGCAGACCAGCCCATCGCCTTCCACCACCACGCGAAACAGCAGCGTGTCATTGTCGCAATCGGTGGCCGTCTCGGTGATGCGCAGGCGATTGCCGCTGGTTTCGCCTTTCATCCACAGTTTGCGACGGGTACGGCTCCAGAACGTGACAAAGCCGCTCTCGAGGGTTTTACGATAGCTCTCTTCATTCAAGAAACCGACCATCAATACCTGCCCGGTACCGGCATCCTGCACGATTCCGGGTACCAGTCCGTCCAGTTTCGAAAAGTCAATTGCGGGGTTCGATGCGACTGCTTCGCTCATCGTGAATCGTCCTTCTTCCGTATCGAAATCTTGTGGGTGAAAACAAAAAACCCGCGGATGCGGTTCGCATCAGCGGGACGGTGACTTTCTGAAGTTGCTCAGGATCTTAGGAGACCTGCTCAGAATGTTCCGCTGACACGTTCGCCACGTGGTGATGATGGTGATGATGGCGATGGAGCGGACTGATCTGCATGGCTTGAGGATAAGAAACAAGACGCCGCCGTGTCAAGTGAGGCAACTAGAGGTTCCAGCTCTGAATCTCCACAGACCACACCGGGAGCTGCGACCATGCCTGGGCCGGAGACGAATGAATGCAATCACTTCGCCGGTCGAAGAAATTTTCACCGGCAACGACATTTCTGATTGACGTGGATATCCACGATGGTTAACGTGTTGTTGCAACGGCAATTTCAGATCCAATGGGAGGAATCGCGATGTACCTTCAAAAGCGGTTACGGAACATTCTATGTGGCGCGGCTCTTGCGTTCGCGCTTGGCGCGTTGCCGACAACCTCGGCGGTCGCTCAGACAGCGGCCAGGAACAGCCCATCCATGTCACCGGCGACGAAAATGGGAACAATGGACATCAACACCGCCTCAGTCGGCCAACTAAGAACGTTGCCCGGCATCGGCGACACATATGCCCAGCGAATTGTTAAGGGCCGTCCCTACACCTCAAAAAACCAGCTTGTAACAAAGGGCATATTGCCCAGAAACGTTTATGACAAAGTGCAAAACATGATCATCGCGAGTCACGTAAAGAAATAAGCAAGCAGCGATCATCCACCGAAGAGCGGTACTATTAGCCGGCTGCGCAATTGTTGCGTGGCCGGTTTGCATTGTCCGCACGCCGGTGCTTCCTCCTCTATCTTTTTCGAGGGTTTGACGGGGAGATTCGATCCCGATATATATCTCAATAGAGCCGTTCCCCTACGCGTGTGGGGAAACGCTCAGCCCTTGGTGTTCGGGAAGCGCGGTGCAACTCCGCCACTACCCCGTAACTGTAAGCGCGGAGAGCAAGGCAGGGCCCGCCGCGGCGGGCAGCCACTGGACGGCGATCGTCTGGGAAGGTGTGCCAAGCTCAATCGATGCGTAAGTCAGGAGACCGGCCAGGGTCATGTCTTAGCTGTCTTTCGGTCTCGATGGGAGGACCGAAGGGAGCGCGCTCCAGCCAAACCTTGGCTGGTCGACGCATTCCCGGTTTTCGAGTGTGATTGTACGTTTTCGCTGCGCGTGTTTCTTCGTTCGCGAAGGGGTGCGCGATGTCCGGCGCCGGGCCGCATGCTTTCGCTGCCGGCGCACTGTATTCACTAACCATGAAGTGTCGGGAAGCGCGGTGCAATTCCGCCACTACCCCGTAACTGTAAGCGCGAGAGCAGGGCAAGGCCCGCCGTGGCGGGCAACCACTGGACGGCAGCGTCTGGGAAGGTGCCCAAGCTTGAAGAAGCGTGAGTCAGGAGACCGGCTTCATGCAACGATCCGAGGGGATATCGAATGACCGGTTCAACTTCTTTCTCTAATGTGTTTCGGCGCAGGCGTGCGGTTCCGCACGTGTCGCTTGTTTCAGCGCTGATAATCTGCTGCTTGTTTCTTGTTTCGCCATCGGCACCATTAATTGCCGCGCCGGTGCAGCAAAGAACCATCGCCGGAACGGTGACCGGGGTGGTGACCGATCCGCTGGGAGCGCCGGTCTATAACGCGCGTGTTGACATCATGACGCCCACCGGCGTGATGCTTCAGTCCCACGGACGCACCGACGGTCGCGGACGGTATATCGTCTACGTCTACAAGCCTGGACGCTATCACGTGCGTGTGATTGCCAACGGCTATAACGCCACCCTGAGCAGCGACATTTATGTTGCGATGAATAAGACTTCCTATGCGGACGTGGCCATGCAGTTTGGCAAACTGGAACAGCAGGTCACGGTCACGGCGAACGGCACTCCAACTCCCGAGATGCAATCCGGTGCTTCGACGACGGTGATTGATCAGTCGTTATATCCGTACAAGTTTGACATGCAGGACACGCTGCGGCTGGTGAGTGGGCTGCAGTTCACCACCAGCGGACAGCGCGGGGCTGCAACCTCACTTTTTGAAATGGGCGGCAACTCCAATGAAACCGATATCTTGCTGGATGGCATTCCGATCAACGACATTGGTGGGGGCGTGAATTTTGCCTACCTGGCGTCGAACGGCATCAGCCAGGCTGAAGTCTATCGTGGCCCGGACAGCGCGCTTTATGGCGCGAATGCATCGTCTGGTGTCGTCGCGCTGACGACCGCCCATGGAACCACGGCGAAGCCGCTGCTGCAATACGCCATCGATGCCGGCAATTTCGGGACGTACCATCAGGAAGCATCGCTGGGCGGCGTGCACAACGCCTTCGATTATTTTGGAGATTTCGCGCGCATCGACACCTCGAACAGCTATCCAAACAGCACCTTCCACAACGTCTCTTCGGTGGGCAATCTGGGATACGCGCTCACGCCGCATATTCAAGTGCGAGCCACTGCCCATCGCATTGCAGCATCGACGGGCGAACCCAATGCCATCCTCTTCTACGGCATTCCTGACGTGCAGTATTTAAAGGAACATGACTTATACGGCAGCGCCACCATTGAAGATCGTCCCAGCGACAAGCTGGATATGACGGCGCAGTATGGGTTGGTCCGCTTGCGCTTTCTCAACACAGATCCGGGGCCGGTCGGCATCCTGACAGACAACCCGAACAACTTCAATTGTTTTGACAGTAGTTTCACTCCCGGACAACCGGAATATCTCGGCAAGCAAGTGACAATTGTCGGCGCCAATGGAACCAGCGCCAGCGGGCAGGCGTTCTATTCCTGCGCGAACCAAACCTATCCTGGGACGAATGGCACGCTGACCAATCAGGACTATTTCTACGGCCAGACAAGCTACAAGACCAGCGACAAACTCACCGCGTTTGTGGCGTTTCGATATCAGTCGGAACGCGGCTACACGGCTTACGATTATTTGCCGCAAACGGCCCATCGCGGCAACTACGACACGATCGTGCAGACTTCTGGGAATCTGGCGAATCGCCTGTACTACAGCGCCGGGGCCGACCTGCCCGATTATTCCGTCTTCGGTTTTCAACCGACACCTCACGCCACCGCGGCCTACTACTTTTCCAAGCCAACCGCTTCCGGCCTTCTTAGTGGGACCAAGCTTCGGTTCAACTATTCGCAGGGAATTCTGGAGCCGACCATCGCCGAGCAGAATGGTTCGATTTACGACGTCTTGAATTCGCTGCCGAACGGCCAGCAACTGATCGCGCAACACGGAATCACGCAAGTGGGAGCCCAGCAAACGAAAACCTATGAAGCAGGCGTCGATCAGCACATGTTTGGCACACGAGCGCTGCTGCGCGGCGGCTACTACCACAACAACTTTACGAATCAGATTGAGTTTGTCGCCGCTCAAGCGCTGCTGCACCTTGGCGTACCGCCGGCGGTAGAGCAGATTATTCAGAACACTTCCTACGGCGCGTACATCAATTCGCTCAGTTTCACTGCGCAGGGTGTCGAAACCAGTGCCGAATATCGGATCACCGATCGGTTATTCGTCCGTGGCGGGTACACATTGTTGAATTCGACGGTGCAGAAATCGTTCTCCAGCGACAACGCGTCGCCTTCCTACAATCCCAAGTATCCCAACACGCCGATCGGAGCCTACTCGCCGCTGGTGGGCAATCGCCCCTTTCGTCGCGCGAAGCACAGTGGTAGCTATGCGCTGATCTATGCGCGCAGTCGCTGGTATGCGGAGATGACGGGCAGTTTTGCCGGCAGGCGAGATGACAGTACGTTCCTGACTGACGCCGACGGCGGAACGACACTGCTGTTGCCGAATCAAAATCTCGATCCTGCCTATCAAATTCTGGGATTGACGACGCACCTGCGGATCAACCGGCACATCTCCAGCTATACCGTGTTCGACAACCTGCTGAGCCAGCATTACCAGCAAGTGCTGGGCTACCCGGGACTGCCGTTCAATTTTAGAACCGGGATGCAGTTTTCCTGGGGCGGCGACGTTTCGCACTAAGCCCGAATTGCTACTGACAAACCACTGACTGAGGCGACCGCGAGGTGGGTAGTTTTGCAGGGGATTCCAGGCTTTTCTGCCTTTCCACTTCGCGGTTTGCGTCAAATTCAGCTTTCAGAAAAATGACCGGGCAATGTCGAATTTTGACAATGCCTGTAAAGCCAGCCCATACTCGTGGTACGGTTGTCGCGTTCGTAGGGCTTTGTTCCCTTCAGGTAAAGGACCTTTCCGATCTGGATGCGTTGTGCTCGGACGGTCCGCTAAATTGATTCGAAGATTGTCCTTCGTGCGCGATATTGCCAACCAGAAGGAGATCCTCGCAAAGTGCGCGTCCATCTAGTGAACCCCAGCGATTCCTCGTTTGGAATCGGCGTCATTACTCCTCGCTGGCTGTATGTTCTTGCTGCAGCTACCCCCGCAAAATACGGCGACCCTCTCATTACGGACGAAACCCTGGCGCAGTTTCAGCCCGACAGCGTCGAGCCTGGAGACGTGGTCGGAATCGGCATCCATACTGGGAATGCCCTGCGTGGGATGGAATTGGGTAAAATCGCCCGAGAGCGCGGTGCCTTCGTGGTCTATGGCGGCATCCACGCCACGCTTTATCCCCAGGAAGCCATCGAACTTGGCGGCGCTCATGCCATTGTGAAGGGCGATGGCGATGTGATCTGGGGGAAAGTGATCGCAGATCTGCTCGCGGGAACGGCCCAGACGATCTATGATGGCGGCCGAATCTCCGGCGATCAGTTCGTCCCAGCTCGCTGGGACCTGGCGCCGCGCGACAAATACATGTGGGCCTCCGTGCAAACCGTGCGAGGCTGCCCGAAACATTGTTCGTTCTGCTCCGTATGGCGTACAGATGGGCAGAAGCCGCGGCAGCGCACTTCCGATGTTGTGGTGCGCGAAATCGTCGATCTGCGCCGCCGGGGATTTCGTTTTATCGCGCTGGCCGACGATAACTTTTATCCCGTGAGTCTCGCCGATCTTCGGCTGGCCGAGCAGCAGGGAAACACCGCCCGCGTGGCTGAACTACAGGGCATACGTTCCGAGCGGTTTGATCTGATGGAGAAACTGTCCAAGCTGCCCCGCGACATGGTGTTCTATACGCAAATCACCATGGAAGCGGGCGAGGACGTTCAATTTCTCGACGCCATGCGCAAAGCCAACATCAAAGGCGCGCTTGTCGGGGTCGAGTCGGCGACTGCGGAAGGACTCAAGGCCGTATTCAAGGACTTCAACCTCTCCGGCGACAACCTGATAAAGCGGCTACAGACATTCAAGGAGCACGGAGTTCACGTCCTGGGATCGTTCATCTTTGGACTTTCCACGGACCGCCCGGACACCTTTGCCGCCACGGCGGAACTGGCCAAGCGCTCGGGCATTACCTTTGCGCAATTCGTGATGCTGACTCCATTCCCCGGCACTATCGATTTCGATCGCTGGGAGAAAAATCTCGGCGAGAATGTCATGCAGGTCGGCGGAATTCCAATCACACGCCACTGGTTGATTCCGGCGGCTGTTCGGCCAAAGATGTTCAGCCCTCACCCCATCATGTCATCGGAAGAAATCCGAGAGCGTACGCAAGGCGTCTGGGATAGTTTCTACAGCATGCCGGCAATCTGGAAGCGCTCCAGATGCGTGCCGACGTTGCGTGGCCGGCTGGCATTTCTATTTATCTCCAAGCTGTACCGGCAAATGTACGCCAAGACAGGAATTTCGACCGATAGCGCACGACGCCAAAAGGCAACTCGCATGGCGCGGTGGCTGGCGATTCCATGCCGCAAGCTGTTTGAAGCGAAGCCCATGCCGGAGTTGAAAATGCCGGAGCCGCAATATGCTCCTTCAGAACTGCTCCCGGTTCTGGATTCGTATTCAGCGTAGAAGAGTCGGCGCTAGCCAATCACTCGGCGCAGGAATCCCCGGATTCCTGCCCATCCGAGAATCAAGACGGAAAGCACCAGCGCGCCCAGAATCAGCCACGCCGGCATGTGCGGAAGCGCAGGAGTCAATGCGGCGCGCAGTCCCTCGCTCATATACACAATCGGATTCAATAGCACGGCATATTGCAGCCATGGGATATGCCGCAGCAGCGCCCATGGGTAGTACACGCAGCCGAGAAATGTGATCGGTACCACGACGACGGAAAAGATCAGGCCAATCTGCCGCGGCTCGACAGTGGTTCCGATGGTTAAGCCAAGTGCGCCGGAGACCAGGCTGGCCAGGATCACTACGGAGATGAGTAGCCAATAACTGCTGACGTGGACATGCACCGGCTCCGATGGAATGAAATACGCCAGAGGAAATACGATCGCCGCGGAAAGCATGCATTGCAGGGCGCTGAAGCATATTTTTTCAATCGCCACACCGGTGACGGGAAGCGGACACATCACTCGATCGTCAATCTCTCGCGTGATACCAAACTCCGTCGACAGCGGTAACGCAACCGCAGCAATACCGGTAAACATGATTGCCACAGCCATTAACCCGGGCAGCAGCACCGTGCCAAAATTCATGCTGCCGGCACCGGGCGAGCTGCCGAAGCTTTGTCCGATGCGAGGGAAAATATAGGTGAAGACGAACAGGAACAGCAGCGGGTTCATGATCACGCGCACGGCAAATGGACCAAGTTCGCGTCGCAGGACGCGGAAGTCGCGCAGCAGCAGTCCCCAGAACGCGTGAACGTAAAGATTGAAGGTAGAAGGGGAAGCATGTTGCACGGACCTGGCAACAGGGCTGGCGGCATTACTCACGCAGCTCCCTCCCTGTCAGGTGAATGAAAACAGTCTCCAGCGAAGGTTCAGAGATGGAGATGTCACGCAGTCCGTATGCCTGCGCCTCGGTGACGATGGTTGTGAGTAGACCCTCCGCACCTTGCGTATACACTCGCACGCCGGTGGATGTTGTCTCGACCGAGCTGACTTCCGAAACCGTACGCAGCTTGCTGGCCAACTCTTCGCGTTGATCGACGTGTTGCACATCCAGGCCGTAGACCGTTTGAATTCCCAGTCCGTTCTTCAGTTTCTCTGGCGTGTCTTCGACCAGAATTTTTCCATGATCGATAATGGCGACGCGATCACACAGCGCTTCCGCCTCTTCCATGTAGTGGGTGGTCATCAAGACCGTAATGCCCTGGTCCTTGAGGCTTCGGATCGATTCCCACATGGCCAGCCGGCTTTGCGGATCGAGGCCCGCACTGGGCTCATCCAGGAACAGTACCGCGGGTTGATGTGCGATGGCGCGTGCAACCAGCAGTCGCTGCGCCAATCCACCGGATAACTCGCTGGGAAACGCTTTGGCGCGATCCGCCAGGCGAAACTGCGTCAGCAATTGCTCCGCGCGCTCCTTGGATCGTGAATCGTTCATTCCGAAATAGCGGCAGTGGAAGAAGAGATTTTCAAATGCGGTTAACGAGCGGTCGAGGGTATTGAACTGCGGCACCACACCAATTTGTCGACGCGCGACTGCAGGCTTGGCTACAACGTCGCAGCCTGCGATGATGACTCGTCCGGAAGTCGGAAGAGACCGTGTCGTACAGATACTGATTGTTGTGGTTTTGCCAGCACCATTCGGTCCCAGTAAGCCAAAGATTCCACCTGCAGGAACAGACAGATCAATTCCGTCGACAGCCACGACACGTTGCCTACTTTCGTAGATCTTCGTCAGGGCTTCGATAGTAACAATGCGGGTTGGCGAAAAAGCTGCTATGGCAACACCTTGTCGTCAGGGGTTGCCATAGTGTAGCAAGTCCAGCAGGAGTTCAGCGAAGCAGATTCCTATGCGCCAACTACACGCGGAGGAATTCAATTGCGTACAGTTACGCGACCGCCTTTGTGCGGTTGTATTCTGTGCGCTCGGAGAGCCCTGATTCGACGGATATCGGTACAGGCTCTGCCAAAGGTTGCTTGACGATTTCCCAGGGATGCAGTAGCCGCATTTTCTCCAATGAGTAGGGGAAATGCTGTCCGCAGTCGAGACAGACTTTATAGCTCGATGCCTGTAGCGTGAAAGGTCGAGTCAAATGGCCATGACCGCAGCCAAAGAACATTTCGTAGAAGAAATCGAAGATCGCGCGTAGCCAAGACGTCATTTCTCTCTTCGCGGGCTCCTCTACTGTTTTTTGTAGATTGCTCGCGCCTCCGGGGTGTTGCGGACCCAATCCATTTGGGCTCGCTACACAGGAATAGATGCAAGACGCATGCCAACCGGCAGCGTCGGACGACAATAAATTCACCCATCCGATGCGTGTCTACTCTAAGTCATTGATTAGATTTAGAAGTCCGAAATGAATGCGGGAGCTTGTTACTTGTCAGATGTTAAAGAAATAATAACTTTGCCGAAATGTCGACCTTGTTCGAGGTAACGGTATGCCTCAATCGTCTCCAATATGGGAAATACTTTTCCCACTACGGGCTTCATTTGGGATAGTTCAATGGCGCGATGCATGGCCTGCATCATGGTATGGGACCCGACGTACACGCCGATCAGGCGAATTTGTCGCATAAGTACCGAAGTAACTGCAAGCCTTTCTTCTGAACTACTCAGTACTCCAATTTGTGCTATGGTGCCGCCGATGCGCACCGCTTTCATGGATTCATTCAGAGTTCCGGCTCCTCCTACTTCAACGATGACGTCCGCACCTTCGCCAGAAGTTTGTTTCTTGACCCAGTTAGACCACTCTGGATTGTTTTTGTAGTTGAGACCTTCATCGAGACCCAGGGTTTTCGCACGCTCGAGTTTCTCGTCGCTACTGGAGGTGCCAAGCACGCGCGCTCCGACTAACTTTGCAAACTGCAACGCAAAGATAGAAACTCCGCCGGTTCCCTGGATAACAACTGTGTCGCCCGGCTTCGCAGTCGCGACATGAAACAACGCATTCCATGCTGTCAGCGCCGCGCATGGTAGTGTGGCAGCTTCTTCATAACTTAGATGAGCAGGGAAGTGAGATATACCATGTTCCGGCAGTACAACGTAGTCTGCCAGCATGCCATCGATATCGCCACCGAGTGCGCCGCGCGATTTTGCCTGTGAAGGACCGCCGTCCTGCCAATTCTGCAGAAATAATCCAACAACGTGATCGCCTGGTTTGAAACGAGTCACACCCGCTCCCACGGCGACCACTTCGCCGGCTCCATCGGAGAGCGGAATCCGTGGCATCTTCAGTTTCGGATCGTAATGGCCGCGAACCATCAACAGATCGCGATAGTTCAGCGATGTCGCGTGAATCCGAATCAGCACCATTCTGTCGCCGCACGCAGGTGTGGGCAGATCGACCAGATGTAAATTTTCGAGTCCGAATTGCGTAATTTGAAGCGCGCGCATGCAACACTCCTCGCAGTTTGTGTGTTCGGCTGCAGTCTCTATTCAAGCAGATGCTGCATTTGGTGAGTGTGATTCCCTCGCCAATCCATATACTCTGTATATATGGCGCGAGGATGGGAAAGTAAATCAGTCGAAGAGCAGGTAGAGCAGCGAGAGGAACAGAGAGAACAGGCAGCGAAGGTTGCTTCCAAGGATGTAGTGCGGGCGGCCGGCGCTGAACAAGCGCGAGCCCGCCAGATGCTGCATCTCAAGCGCGAGAGGATCTTGTCAGAGAAGACAAGTCATCCGGTGCGGCGTTCCGCATTGCAGTCCGCCTTGAAAGACATTGAGGCGGAATTGCAAAAGCTGGGATAAAGAGTTTTCTCTAGCTTGTGCGTCGATTGAAGAGCAGCGAGTTTGCCTGATCTACACTCGTCAACAGGATCTGCGCGATGTTGACGTGGGCAGGCCGCGTGACAGCCCACAGGATCGCATCCGCAACATCGTCCGCTTGCAGCGGGGTCAGCCCCTGATACACCTTGGCGGCGCGGCCTTCATCTCCGTGAAAACGAACCTTGCTGAACTCTGTTTCGACCATACCTGGATCGACTGTCGTCACGCGCACCGGCGTTCCCAGCAGGTCTTCACGCAATCCTTCTGTAATGCGATTCTCAGCGGCTTTCGTGGCGCAATAGACCGCGCCGTTGGGATAGGTCATGTGGCCCGCGGTTGAACCAAGATTGACGACATGACCCGAGCCTCGCTGCACCATTCCCGGAACCACCGCGCGGGTGACATACAGCAGCCCCTTCACGTTGGTGTCGATCATCTCTTCCCAATCGTCAATCTTTCCTTCATAGACTTTCTCCAGGCCTCGACTGAGCCCGGCATTGTTGATCAGGATATCGATCGCCTGCCACGAAGACGGCAATCCATCGACGACCGTCTGAACCTGTTTTTTATCGCGCACGTCGAGCGCGATCGTGTGGACATCCTCCGCGCCCGCGGCTCGCAAGTCAGAAACCATTTCCTGCAGGCGATCGTTGCGGCGCGCGGCCAATAAGAGTCGAGCTCCGGCGTGGGCAAAGGCTGCAGCGCAGGCTGCTCCGATGCCAGAGCTGGCGCCAGTGATGAAGGCAACTTTGCCATGAAGCGGGCGGTCCGTCGTCGTTGTGCGGGATGTGGTGGACATGCATCTCCTAGGAAGGTTTATTTTTTTGAAGCTTGTTCCGCCATGCGATATTGTCCAACTGCCCAATCCGTTTTGCCCAGGCCGTTGCGAATCGCCACATTGAATTGTTCCTGCAAATATTCCGCGAGGCCTAGTCGCACTCCAGCGGACTGCGTGGCTTCGCGAAACAACCGTATATCTTTCTCGCCCAGCAAAACTGTAGCTCCCGGCTGCTCGGGAGGATGCAGCATTACGTTACCGTAGTTCAGGTAAAACGGCGATTGGAACAGAGCCTCGTTGACTGTTTCCAGGAACAGCTCCGGGTCGAGGCCTTGTGCGGTCGCGAAAACGAAGGTCTCGCTGAGCGTCTGCACCATCGCGCTGATCATGAAATTTCCGCCCAGCTTGAACGCGTGTGCCTGCGGCGGTTCATTCCCGACGATGGTCACTCCGCGCCCGATCGCATCCAGCACGGTGCGAACATGTTGGAGCGTGGAATCGTCGCCCGCGGCCACAACCCACAAGCGGCCCTGAACGGCGACATTCGGGCGGCCAAATACCGGAGCTGCGACGTAGCGTTGGCCCGCAGCGGCATGGCTTTCCATCAATCGACGCGACAGCGCCACGCTGAGCGTGCCCAGAGCAATGTGGACGGCATTGGGCCGCATCGCTGCCAGAAAGCCCTCCGCGCCGAAGGCGACAGCTTCCGTCGCTTCATCGTTGGCAAGCATGGTGCAAACAACGTCGCATGTTTCCACGGTCGCACGGACGGAAGGAAGCAGCGTAGCCGATGGGATTTCCAGTTCCTGCAACGATTTTGGCGACCGATTCCAGGCGAAGACGGTATGTCCCGCCCGCAACAGCCGGCCGACGACGGCAGTACCCATTTTTCCAAGACCGAGAAACGCGATTTTCATGTATGTAAGGATGCGGCGACCGAACGGATTGCTGCTGAAGAAACAGTGTAACTTTGCCGATCGGTTGGTGGCCGGTAACAGTTGAGAAGTTCTGAAAACGGGCAAACTATGAAAAAATTGCTTCATAGCGGGAAAACTATCTTGACTTACCCAATTGCACGCAGTAGCCTTGACATCAGAACGGTATCGTTCGCTTTCGAGAAGTATCCTTGGCTTTCGAGACGCAGCCGCCAAGGTACACCGGTCTATTTTGCTCGTCTACGAGTATGACAACACATATGCCGTACTCTTGACGAGTTTGTGTTTCTGGAGAGATAGCCACCGATATTGAACGGCTAGCGGGACCGGAACGGCGAATTTTTCTGGACTGCGAAAGTTGATTGAGGAAAATAATGACACAGAACCGTGATGTGCAGCAGTACCAGGTAGAGAAGTTAAAAGTTGAAATTCACCCCACGGGAGAAGCGGCCGCGGCCGCCGCCGCGCAGTCCGCAGCAAGTTCGCTGATGCAACTGGCAAAAACGAACCCCGAGTTCGCCGTGATCTTCGCGACCGGCGCCTCGCAGCTCGATACATTGCAGGCCCTGACGCAAATTTCCGGGCTGCCATGGGGGCAAGTTCGCGGCTTTCATATGGATGAATACGTTGGCTTGAGCCCCGATCATCCGGCTTCCTTTCGCCGTTATCTGCGCGACAATCTGACGCAAAAAGTACAGATGAAGGAATTTTTCGAGATCGACGGGACCGCGTCCAATCCAGAGCAGGCCTGCAAAGACTATGCGGCGCTGCTACGTGCGGCGAATCCGCAATTGTGTTTACTCGGCATCGGTGAAAACGGACACCTCGCATTCAACGACCCCGGTGTGGCGGATTTCAACGATCCGCTCGATGTGAAAATCGTACAGCTAGACACGACGTGCCGTCAGCAACAGGCAGCCGAAGGCTGGTTCGGAAGTCTTGAGGAAGTGCCGCAACGTGCCATGACCATCACGATTCCCGCGCTATTTCGGACGCCAAAGCTGATCGCTTCTGTTCCCGGGCCACGGAAAGCGGCGATTGTTCGTCGCGCGCTTGAGGATTCCATTTCCACGGCCTGTCCGGCCACGTTGCTGCGCACGCATCCCAACGCCACGGTATACCTTGATAGGGAATCGTCCGCCCAGGTGATGGATCTTCTGCAGTCGGCGGCGGTTGGCAAAAGCTAGGTTCAACTTCGAACGAAAATCTCTGCACTGGGGGGACTCGATGGCCGAAAAGACACCGGAAGGAATCGATCGCCGCACGTTTGTGAAGCAGGCTGGAGTCGCCGCACTGGCGGTGGGGATGGATGCGCGTTCCTACGCCCGTATTTTGGGCGCGAATGATCGCATTCGGCTTGGACAACTTGGCTGCGGGCAACGCAGTGAAGGCCACGTCCACATGGCGCAACTGGCGTCGAAACACATGCCGGTGGAAACGGTGGCGGTCTGCGATCTGTGGACCCTGGCTCGCGAGCAGCGAGCAGCACAGGTCAAGAAGGCTTTCAGTCTTGATCCGCAAATGTTCAAATACTCAGAGGAAATGCTGGCGCGCCCGGACATCGACGGTGTGATGATTGCCACAGGCGACTTTCAGCATGCCAAGCTGTGTACTGAAGTTGTTCGTGCCGGCAAGGATTGCTACGTCGAGAAGCCGTTTGCCAACGTTCTTGCGGAAGCCAAAGAAGCCCGTGCTGCTGTCAAGGCGTCGAAGCAGGTTGTCCAGATGGGATCGCAGCATCGCACCCAGCCCTATCAACTTGCAGTGCGGGATATCGTCCGCTCCGGTCGAATCGGCAAGATCGTCCACATTGAGCAGGAATGGAACGTCAACGAAGAGCGCTGGCGTTTTGTGCCGAACGATATTGGCGAGACGGTTCAGATGGATCAGGATCGGAAGATGGAGTGGAAGAAGTGGATGCAGGATCGTCAATCCAAACTGCGTGAAGAAGACACAGATTGGAAGCGGTGGCTGCTCGGCAAACCGTACCAGCCCTTCGATCCGCATGTTTACCTGGAGTTTCGCCTGTACAAGGATTATTCCTCCGGCATCTTCGACCAGTGGTTGAGTCACGGCAGCGATCTAGTGCATTTGTGGACGGACGAGAGCTATCCGGAAAGTGTGGTGGCCAACGGCGGCATCTATGCCTGGCCCGACGGACGACAAAATCCAGACACAGTGGTGGCCGCGATCACCTATCCCAAAGGGTTTCTCTATACCTACAAAACAACGTTCGGCAATAGCTATCGCAGCTTTTCGCGGATTCAAGGACGCGATGGCACTATCGCAAATTATGGCGGCGAGGGCGCGTCGTTCTTTGTCGTGAGTAACGAAGGCGGCAGAGATGAAATGGACGGCTCCGTAAATTATTCCAAGCTCCCGATTGTGCCTCCGGCGCGCGAAGAGGAAGAGATTGTTCATGTCCCCGGAGCACCGCCGCCGGACTCCCGTGGGCCGGACGATGATGACGCGCAACACGTGATGAACTGGCTGACGGCAATGCAGACTCGCAAGCAGCCCGACGCCAATGTCGACCACGGTTTTTCCCATGCGGTCGTGGTGATTATGGCGGCACAATCCTATTGGAGCGGAAAGAAACTCTACTGGGATCCTAAGAACGAGGAAATTCTCGATCACCCGATCGAAGTGTGATCGCAACGTCCGATGCTGGTGCACGAGTTAACAAGGACGCACAATTGAACCGAAGGATGGCCAGCGTGAAAAAAATTACGATGTCCCTCGCGTTGCTTCTGGCAGTGGCTGGATGCAACAAACCTCAGGCACCGAAAGCCTCGACTTCCACCACCTCCGCAATAGCGTCGGCTACACCGGTGAGTGGACCGTTCACCGCGCAGGAACTGCCCGAGTTCGCCGCACTCGATCCGATCGATACACACACACATGCATTTCATGATGCGCCGGCGTTGTATGCGATGCTCAAGCGACTGAACCTGCATACGCTCGATATCACACTGGTGGATGACTTCGATCCGGAACTGAAAAACCTGACCAAAGAACGGAAGGATGCGTGGACGGTTGTGCATCACAGCGACGGATATATCGCGATGTGCAGCACCTTTGATCCATTCAAGTACAACCAGACGGGTTTTGCCTCAAATGCGAATCGCATCATCAACGAAGATTTTTCGCACGGGGCAGTGGCGGTCAAGATCTGGAAAAATGTCGGCATGGAAATCAAAGACGCGAAGGGAAATTACATTATGCCCGACAATCCCGTCTTTGAGCCGATCTTCAAGAACATCGCAGCTCATAACAAGACGTTGGTTGCGCACCTGGCCGACCCCAATACGATTTGGGAAGCTCCCAATCCCAACGCCGCCGACTACGATTACTATACCCAACATCCTGAGCTATACATGTATTCCAAGCCCGGAGCGCCATCGAAGGCAGCAATTCTGGTTGCACGCGATCATGTGCTGGAAGCGAATCCGAAACTGCGAGTGGTGGGCGCGCACCTGGGCAGTATGGAAGCGGATTTCCACCAGCTTGCGCAGCACCTCGACAAATATCCGAACTTTGCCGTGGACCTTGCAGCGCGTATGCCCTATGTCGAGATGCAGCCGCGCGCGGACCTGATCGCATTCATCACCAAGTATCAGGATCGGTTGATCTATGCGACCGACAACGAGCTGAACCCCGACAGCAACCCGCAAGACACAATGAAAGAGTGGGAAGACCGGTACGCGAATGACTGGCGCTTCTTTGCCACAAACGACGTGGTCGAGTACAACGGTCGCAAGATCCGGGGACTCGCGCTTCCGCAGCCGATACTTCGCAAGCTGTATCACGACAATGCGGTCAAATGGTTCCCTGGGATTCTAGGAAACGCACATTGAGCTGCCGCCCGGCGAGGTGACTGTTGAAGCCTGCAGAGTCTGGCGCACCCGCGTCGAAACTGTCCAAACATGTCGGCAGAACTCGCTGGTGGATCGTTTGGACGCTTTTCTTCTCCACCGTAACCAACTACATCAGCCGGCAAAGCTTCTCCGTGCTGTCGCCGATGATCACGGCGCAGTACCACTTGTCCCACACCGACCTGGCAAAAATTCTGGGATCGTTTCAGATCTCGTACGCCATCACATGGTTGATCGGCGGCATCGTTCTCGATGCGGTTGGCAGTCGCGTGGGGTTGGCCGCGGCAGCGATCTGGTGGTCGGTGATGAATATCCTTACCGGCCTCGCCAGTTCTGTTTTCGGCTTCGCATGTTTTCGATTCATGCTGGGCATCGGGGAGGGTTTTAACTGGCCCGGCGCCAGCAAAGTTGTCGCCGAGTGGTTTCCACGGGAGGAGCGAAGTCTCGCGGTTGCCATCTTCGATAGCGGCTCCAGCGTAGGCGGAGCCTTGGCGGCGTTGACCATTCCGCTGATCGCGTTGGCCTTCGGCTGGCGCTGGGGATTTGCGGCATCGGGACTGCTAGGATTTGTCTGGCTTGCCGTCTGGCTGCGTGTCTATCATCCGCTGAAGACGCATCCTCGCGTCAGCCCGGAAGAAGTGGCGCTGATTGAAGCGGGCCGCGACGCGGAGCCTGTCACCACCGATCGCGGATGGACGCGCTGGCGGCGGCTCGCGAAGAATCGCAATCTTTGGGGAATTGTTCTGGGTCGCGCGCTGACCGATCCAATCTGGTGGTTCTACGTTTTCTGGTTGCCGCAATATCTCAGCGACGCGCGCGGCTTCACCCTGAAACGAATTGCATTGTTTGCCTGGATTCCGTTTGTCGCGGCCGACATCGGCAACTTCACCGGCGGCTGGATTTCCGGCTACTGCATTCGTCGTGGAATGTCGGTGGTGCGCGCTCGCACCTGGATCTGCTTTGCCAGTTGTGTGCCGATTCTCGCCGGCATTCCAGCGGTGAGTGTGCACAACGTGTATTTCGCGCTGGCGCTGATCTGCGTCGCGCTGTGGGGGTATGCCAGCTGGTCCACCATGGGCCTCACATTGCCATCCGATCTTTTTCCGCAGGATGTCGTCGGCTCGGTCACCGGCCTGAGCGGATTGGCCGCCGGCCTGGTCAGCACAGGCTTCACGCTGCTGGTCGGCTTCTTAGTCGATCGATTTTCTTATCGGCCCGCGTTTCTTGCCGCCGGGCTGTTGCCGGTGCTGGCGACCATCTTTATCTTCCTGTTGATTCGTCCTCCAGCGCAGGTGGAAGCCGCGTCTGAGTAACCCGCGGCCCCGCCCCACCGCCGTTTCTATTTCCACTGAATATGCGGATGCGAGGGTCCGAAGAGAAACACAAAATAGCGTGTCCACTCATTGCTTGTGTTGCGAATCGCATACGGCGTGTTTGACGCGACGTAAGCGATGCCGCCCGGTCCCACCTGGGAGCGCTTGCCCTCCATCTCCACCTCAAGCGTACCTTCCCGCACCAGAAACATCTCATCGCCTGGATGGGTGTACATTTCATGGATGACCCCGCCCGGACCTACAGCGGATTCGTGCAGCGTCATATGTTGTCCATTCGATGTACTTCCCTCAAATACTGGGATATAGTCACGATCTTTGCTTTTCTCAACCTTCAAATCCTTCAGGTTGTAAATCGCGGACTTGAGCGTCTCATCCTTGCTGGCATCGCCTTCCGCCGCGTGACTTGTGGCTGATGCCATCAACGCCGGCAGCAGAATGCAGATGTCTCTTCTTGTTAGCGCCATCGTAGAGTCTCCTGATTGAATTTCTTCCGCGCGCCATGCGCTGGTTTTTACCTAGGCCGTTAATTGCGGAATCTTCGCTTCGCGCCCCTCATACATGGCATGCCTTCCGATTGCGCAGGCAATGGCCGATCCGAATCCCACATTCACATTGGCAAAGGGCTGTTGTTTGTTGCGAACGCATTCCATAAACGACTTGCAAGCGGTGAGCGTCGGATCTTCGTCCCGTTTCATATTCAGTCGATAACCCGGCCCGCGATACGGCAGCTCCGAATGCGCATTGTATGACGCTCCGGTCTCCACTCCTTTTTGCACCACATCGGAATGGGAGGTTTCGGTGATCATCTTGGAGGTTCGCTTATACAACGTGGCGTCGGCCAGCGTAATCTGCAAACTGCCTTCGGTGCCGTACACCCATACCTGATCCGCCATCAATCCGTTGTCCGTAAGGGAGCTGAAAACCATGCGGCGTCCTTTGGAGTAGCCAAGCACCGCTTGCACATTGTCGCCCACGGTGCGGCCGTCATGGTAGACCGCAATACTGCTGCTGCCGAGGAGGGTTTGCGGCTGCTCTCCGAACACCCAGTTCGCAATGTCGATGTGATGGGAACCCAATTCTTCCAGCAGACCGCCGCTCGATTCGCGGTAAAGACGCCAGTTCATCAAGTGTTCGAGGCTGGGATTCGGCACTTCCCGGCGCCAGTTGTCGCTGCGATGCCAGTAGCCGTAGACATGGGTGGGCTCGCCAATGTCTCCCTTGTGCACGCGATTCACTCCGTCCACAATCCAGGAGGCATATCGCATCTGATGACCAACCTGAAAAATCTGGCCGGTCTTTCGCGCCGCTTCGACAACATTCGTACAATCTTCTGGCGTAAAGCCAATCGTCTTTTCGCAATAGACGGGCCGCCCGCTTTTCATCGCCGCGATGGAGTACGACGCATGAAACACCGGCGGAGTTGCGATGTAGATTACGTCCAGGTCTTTGCGATCGAGAAGCTCTCGATAATCCTTATGAGCCGGCACTTTCTTGCCGACCATTTCATTCACCTCCGCGAAGCGCGGCTCATATACGTCACACTGCGCGGCAATGTCCACGCCCGGGGTGCGCAGCAATTGTCGGATCAACTCCTGCCCGCGACTCCCAGGCCCGATAAAGCCGACCTGGATGCGATCGTTGGGCGAGAGGGTTCGCGCGGGTTGCGGCTGCGGTTCCGCTGCTTGGCCATAGAGCGACGAAGTACCTGACAATTTCGCCGCCAGCATACTGAATGAAAGACCTTGGAGCAATCTTCTGCGGTTCATAGTTTTTCTTTCTCCTTTGTAGTCGGTAGTTCCGCGAGGTGCCGCTGGGCAACCTCAGATGGCCAACGAATCGCCTGATACGGGGGCGCCACTTGCTGTTCAACTTCAGATCGTTGTTCTCGAATCACTAATGCACAATCCTGCTCGGGGAGCAACGAGGCTCGATCTTCAGGGCCTGACACAAACAGTGCATTCGATAAGGCGTCGCTGTCGGTGGCCGACTGCGAAATCACTGTAACCTGCAGCATTCCTCGCACCGGCTGTAGAGTCCGCGGATTCATGATGGCGCCGTAGAGCTGTCCCTCATGAACGAAGTTCTTTTCGGAAAGGTTGGCGGTTGAGAGGGAGGTGTCCCGAAGGATGACCGTGGAAATCGTGCCGCCTCCAGGGTGCGGCGAGGGTACGCGCACCTTCCAGCCGGCTTCTCCCGGTGGCGCACCATGAGCATAGATGGTGCTGCTGCCGGCTGACAGCAACGCCGCTGAAACCTGCTTCGTCCGCAGTACTCTTACAGCGCGATCAATCGCGTACCCCTTCCCGATGCCTCCTGGATCCAACTCGATTTCCGTAGAAAGAAACCGAACGGTACGCTGCTCTGGATCCAGTCGAATCTTCTCCCATCCGACGTGTTCGCGGGCTGCGGCGATTTCCTGGGACGTGGGAAGTGCGCCGGAAGCGCCAAAAAATTTCCACACCTTCATCAGCTTGCCCACCGAAATGTCGAAGGCGCCCTTTGATCGTTCACTCCATGCCAGGCAGGTTGCGAGAAAGCGGAAGGTTTCCGGATCGGTCGTTACTTCATGATCAAAAGCTTGGTGGTTGATTCGGGAAAGCTCACTGTCTAGCCGATAATTGCTCAGCAAAGCATCGACGCGATCGACTTCCTCAAATACCGGCTTGGCGATGGCCGCCGCTTGTTCGCGCGACGGCGCGTAGAGATACAGCGAGTACTCGGTTCCCATGGCCGGATGGGTGGTGCAGTAGAGTTGCGTGACCGGATTGAGAGTCGTGTCTGTCACAAAGTGGCTTCCCAAAAGAAACGGCAGTTCCATCGCGAATCGGCACCCGGCCAGACCGTGGAGCGCATTGGTTCGAAAAGATCGCGGTTCATTCCGGCGTGCTCCCAGAGAGTTTTGCAGGCGAAGTTGGCGACGAAGACGACACGGCATAAATGGCGGCCGCGCCCAGCAGACCCGCGCCGGTGAACATGGCCCACGCCAGTCGATAGCTGTGGTAGGTATCGAAGATTTTACCGGCCATCCAGGGCGCGATCCACTGGCCAATCGTGTATCCCATGATGATCAGCGCCAGCAGCTTTCCCAGGGATGCCAACCCGAAGCGGTCCGCCGTCACCAGCGGAATCAGCATATAGTCGGCGCCCATGGAGAAACCAAAAGTGATCGCAAAGGCGAATGCTGCGACAGGATGATGCGCGAAGTACAGCAGCGGAATGGAAGCGCCCAGTACCAGATAAAACAGCGCCATTGTATTTTTCTTCCGGAAGCGGTCGGCAATGTATCCCACCAGCACGCGCCCCCCCAGGCTGGAAATCAGTAGAGCCGAGAGAAAATGAGACGCAGTTTGAATGGAATAGCCTTGATCTTTCAAGAAAAGGATGAAGTGTTGAATGACTGCATTGACGGAACTTAAAATCAGCGTCGCGCCAGCCAGAATCAGCCAGAAATCCCGTGTGCGGACCGCCGCAGCCACGCTGAGGACGCGCTCATCCGGCTCCGACTCATGCGTTCTCAACTCATTTGCAATGGCTCCATCCGGAAGCAAGCCCATCTCGGAAGGAGTCGAACGTGTCACCCACAAGCCGACCGGAAACAGCACCGCCAGGATCAGAGTCCCTGCAATCTCCAACGCAGTTCGCCAGCCAAAATCGCGGATCAGAAAATTCGCGGCCAGCGGAGAGACGACGCCGCCCAAGCCCAGCCCCAGGTAGGCATATCCCATCGCCTGGCCACGCCGCTCACGAAACCACTGCGCGATTAGGACCTGGTTGGCGATCGGGCCAGCCAGCGTGTATCCGATGACTTCTGCAATGCAGAGCAATTCATACTGCCAGAAGTGTGTCATCCAACCCATCAGGACAAGTGGAAGACCGATCAATCCGATTCCAGAAAGAATGACCCGGCGAGCGCCGACCCGATCGATCAGCGTGCCGGCAAACAGCCCAAAGGGAAGTCCGACCACCAGCGCGCCGAGCAGAAATCCCTGTGTCACCTGCGCGCGTGTAAAGCCCAGGGACGCGACAAATGCCGGATAAAAGACAGGGAAGCCGTAGTAAATTACTCCGGTAGTGAAAAACAGGTTCAGAAACGCGGCACCGACAATCCACCAGCCGTAGAAAAATCTGGATGGCGGGTTGACGCGACGACCTGGTTCGGGCTTTATCATCATCACGAGTGCGGGAATACCGACGTTGAATATGAAGCCGCGAATGTGGCATCCGCAGGACCTGTCGCAGGCTCAGGTCTCTCGGAACGATGACATTCGCTTGGAAACGGAACCGCTGGGTTTCAAGGTGATACTAATCTATATTTCTCAAGAGATGGAAATGTTTCTTAAATGCTTCACGTCATTGCTGGAGGGTATAGGCTATTGAGATCGAACAGGTTGAGAGGAACGTCGGAAACAATGCGGCTGCTCAGCAGAATTAAGTTTCTTGCGGCGGGTGCCTGCGCGGTTTTGCTAACGGCGCCTGCAGCGCACGCCAACGATGGACTCACGGTTGTCACCGACCGCGGAAGCGTTCAGGGAACCATAAGCAGCGACGGGCAGGTGAGGGCTTTTCTGGGGATTCCGTACGCCGCGCCTCCAGTGGGACTGCTTCGGTGGAAGCCGCCGCAACCCGCGGCAAAATGGTCTGGAGTCCGTTCGGCCACCAATTTTGGCCCGCGCTGCATGCAAACCCACCTTTACCCCGACATGGTGTTTCGCGATTCCGGACCGAGCGAAGACTGCCTTACGCTGAACGTCTGGGCGCCGGCAGCAAAAAATGCTGCTCCATTGCCGGTGATGGTCTGGATTCATGGCGGCGGATTTGTGACAGGAGGTTCGTCGGAACCGCGTCAGGATGGCGAGCACCTGGCTCGCAAGGGCGTCATTATTGTCTCCATGAACTATCGGCTGGGAATCTTCGGATTCTTCGCGCTACCGAGTCTGGCCGCGGAGTCGCCGAAACATGCCGCCGGCAACTATGGGTTGATGGACCAGGTGGCTGCGCTCGACTGGGTGCGGCGCAATATCGCGGCATTCGGCGGCGATCCTGCCAAGGTCACGATATTTGGCGAATCCGCAGGATCGATCTCCGTCAGCGCTCAGATGGCTTCTCCACTTTCGAAAGGCTTGTTTGCCGGAGCCATCGGCGAAAGCGGCGGAGCGTTGACCGGGCCGGGATTGACCTTCCTATCGCTGCCTGTGAGTGAACAACGCGGGCAGGAATTTGCCGAATCCGCGTTCAAAAGCAGCAGCCTCGATTTTCTGCGATCGGTCAGCGCGGCCGACCTGTTGAAGGAGGCGAGTACCGCTTCTCACGGCGACGGAATATTCTGGCCCAACGTGGATGGAAAATTTCTACCTGAAAGTGTCCCCGCCATCTATGCGGCGGGAAGCCAGGCGCATGTTCCGTTGCTTGCCGGCTGGAACAAAGATGAAGGCAGTGGGGACGTGCTCGATCAACCTGAAAAGCCGACTCCCGAAAGCCTGCATGCGATGGCCACATCCAGATTTGGTGCAAAGGCACAGGATTTTCTCAAGGTGTACTCCGCCTCCAACAATGCTGAGGCGCTGCGAGTCTCCGAGGACTTTGCAGGCGATGCCTTTATTGCCTACTCTACCTGGCAGTGGTTGGAAGCCCAGGTGAAGACAGGCAACGCACCGGTGTATCGCTATCGGTTCGATCTGGGTTCGCCCGGCGATCCATTTCACCCGGCTGCGATCGGCGCTTTTCACTCCGATGATATTGAATATGTCTTGGGCACGCTGGATTCGCGGCAAGGCGCGAAGTGGAGGCCGGAGGATTACAAGCTATCCGAACAGGTGCAGACGTACTGGACGAATTTTGCCAAGACGGGCGATCCCAACGGCGCTGGCCTTCCCGCATGGCCTGGCTACAACCCGCCAGCAAAATGGCAGGTCATGCACTTGTCGGCGAATTCTGAGGCGCGACCCGACCAGCATCGCGACAGGTATTTGTTTCTGCAGCAGGTCTGGGGACCGGACGCGGTTGCGGAGCCGGCGATGGTCGAACCGGGAAGATGAAAATCACGTAGTCTTGGACAGGTAAGGGATGACGGCGAGGGAAGGGCGGAGGCGTAGGTGGGAATTAAAGAAAGTACGGACGCGAAGAAAAATAAGATTGGGCTACGGGAGATCGCGACGGAGGCCAACGTGAGCGTGGCCACGGTGTCGCGGGTGTTGAACGGCAACAATCGGGTGGACTCGTCGATCCGGGAAGTGGTGCTGGATGCGGCCGCCAAGCTGAACGTGGATTTGTCGCAGCGCAACAAGACCAAGGCGCTGGCCTTTCTGCTGAGCAACCGGGCCATGCTGCATGCGTTTCATTCCAGGATTCTGCTGGGAGCCGAAGCCTACTGCGCCGCCAATGGCTGGGACATGGTGTTTCTCTCGTTCAACTATTCTGCGAATGTTCCCTGGAAGGAACTGCATTTGCCGAAAGTGGTGCAGCGCCATGATGTGGTGCGCGCGGTGGTGCTGGCCGGAACCAACTCGGCGAACCTGCTGGAGTTGCTCGATCACAAGGGAATCGCGTATTCGGTGCTGGGAAACAACGTGATCGGAGAGCCGCAGAGTTTGAAGTGCGACGCGGTGTATTCCGACGATATACAGGGTGGCCAGGAGATGACGCAATACCTGATGGGCCTGGGCCATCGCGACATCTGGTTTGTGGGCAACGTGCGCCTGCCATGGTTTGCGCGGCACTACGAAGGCTATCGTCGCGCCATGACGGCGGCCGGGTTGCAGCCGCGGCTGAGCGGACTGGAGTTCGACGATGAAACCGAGATGGGCTACATCAACACAAAGTCGCTGCTGGCGCGTGGTGAGGCGTGCACGGCGATTCTGGCGGGTAACGACCAGACGGCGCACGGGGTGTACAAAGGGCTGCGTGATAGCGGGCTGAAGGTTCCGGACGACGTCAGCGTGGCGGGCTGCGACGATACGGCGAGCACCTGGCTCTATCCGGGGCTGACCACGACGCGGGAATTTCCCGAGCAGCTGGGCCAGCAGATGGTCAAGCTGGTGCTGAGTCGAATCGCCCAGCCGAACCTCGCTCCGCGGGTGGTGACCATTCCCACGCAGCTGATCAAACGCGAATCCTGCAGACCGCTGGCCGCTGCGAAAGAACCGCACGCCGCCGCCGCAATCATCGCCGGATAGGCGCGCTCGAGGATCTTCCTGCAAACGAAAAAGCCCGCGATCAGGCGGGCCTTTGTAATTGCCGAAATCTCGTGGAGAATCTTCTGGTGGAGCTAGTCGGGATCGAACCGACGACCTCGCCATTGCGAACGGCGCGCTCTCCCAAACTGAGCTATAGCCCCACGCGGCCTATCGTTGCCAGTGTATCAGCGACACGCGAAATTCCCAAAAATACACGATCATTTTCCCGAGCTGAAGTAATGGTCGATGAGATAGTCACGCAGTTGAAAATCGAAATCGCGCGTGTTCTGCTTGGCATCCTGTGCATCGGTGTTGAAGACCACGATGTAGGCACTCCTCGACGCGGAGTCGAGATAAAAGTGGCTGCGAAAGCCGTTCTGCCACCCGGCTTTTCCCACCAGGCGCAGCTTGCCATCGGTATGCAAATCGAAACTTCCCGCCATCGAGTCATGGGCTCCGGCGCGTGAGGGAAAGTCAGCATCGGGAACTATCGGAATGATCGGCTTCCACATCTCTTCCAGTGAGGATCGTTTCAGGATGGCATCGTATTCGGACTGATGTGACGGATCGCCGAGCAGAAAATTCAGGTACTTCAACATGTCGGGAATCGGAGCGTTCAGACCGCCATTCGCGCGCGTAATTCCTGTATTAAAATCGAATGGATCTTCCGTCAGCTTGCCGTTGAGAAGGTCATAGCTGTGGGAGCGAAATTGCAACAATGTGTACGGGCTGCGATCGAAATACGAGCGGTACATTCCCAGCGGCCCAAGAACATTCTTATCCATGTAGACCTCATAGGGATCGGTGGAAAGTCTCTCAATAATTTCGCCAAGAAAGACGACCGCAAGATTGGAATAGCCAAAGCGAGAACCGGGCGCGAAGTGGATGCTGGTGTACGGCAACATGGCCACGATTTGCGACCACCTTGTCGGTTCGAAGGGTTGCCAGGGTTGGTCTCGCCAAGGCCAGGTAGGATCGCGAAATCCACTGGAATGCGACATAGCCTCTCGAATAGTAATGGCGGAGATCGGCCCATACGGATCATGCACCACGGATAGCTCAGGAATGTACTTGATCAGCGGATCATCGAGTGAGAGCAGGCCGCGATCGCGGAGTTGCATGATGGCGACGCCGGTGAAGGTTTTGGTAATGGAGGCCCAGTGGTAGGTTGTATTTTCATCGACGGGTTGCGCGGGCGAGAGATTCTGTTTCCCGTAGAGATCCTGAAACATGACCTGATTGTTGTGAACAAGAACCAGGCTGCTGCCGACAATTCCATTGCGATGGAGCCCTGACTCGTAGAACTTTTTGAGCTGCGCGATATCCTGTGCGGAAAACGATTGCGCCGCCACGGTGGCCGTCGTCAACATGCACGCAAAAATAGTCAGAAATAGCTGCTTGCTTCGCATCGGATAACCTCCGCAATGTTTATCTGTACCACGCAGCTGTGCGGCGGATGGCATCGACAAGCGAGATTCCATCCGTCAAGTTGAGACTTTGCTTGGCCGCCTGCACCGATGGAACGTAGCGCTGCACCGGTGCGCCGGGACCGGGAGTGCGTTCGATCCGAATCTCAATCCCGGGGCCCAAGGTATCTGCGACTGCTTCGGCAACCTCGCGAATGCTTAAATCTCTTTCCGATCCAACATTGAATGCGCGCGACGAATCGGCCCGAAATAAGATCGCCCATAGCCACAGCGCCAGGTCGGCGGCATACATGTAGGAGCGCCTTGGCGTTCCATCGCCTTGAATCACGATCGGGCCGCCGCGCATGGCATCGCGAATAAAATTTCCAATGGCAAAATGAGCGTTCAACGGAAGATGCGGGCCGACAAATGCAAAACATCGAGCAATTTTGCATTCCATCTGCGTGCGGGCTGCTGACAGACTGCAAAGCATTTCGGCGATCCGCTTGCCTTCTCCATACACGGAACTTGAATGCAAAAGATCGGGAGCACCGTGATAGTCCTCGGGGATATGCGTCATATCCGAAGGCTGACGACCGTACACCGCGCCTGAACTTGTCAGCAGAAACTTGGATGTCCCGTGAGATTCGGCAAACTCCAGGCACCTTCTCGTGCCTTCAAGGATCGTCGACAGCAACTCGGTAGAAGGGTCCGTCGCCAGCGGGTTGGCGGAGCTGGTGCGCACGGATTCTGTGGCCGCGTGAATCACAAAAGGGAACTCGCCGTCGGGGAACGTAAAGGTCCGAACATCGCCTTCCAGCAATTCAACTGAAGGATTTCCGGCAAGGTGCGGGGCACGCTCGCGGAATCTGCGCGCGGAACGCGTCAGAACGACTGCCCGCGCTTTCAGATCAAAAGCGTTGTTGGCCGCAACGAAACTTTCCAGCAGCCAGCAGCCAAAGAATCCTGTTCCCCCTGTAATAAAAATTCGACGCCCGCGCAATTCTTCCCACAATGCGGCATTGTTTTCTAGAATGTAATTCAGATCTGCAACGGAAACCGGCGGTGCAGCGTGCAAAGGGTTCATCATCGATAAAAGTGTATACTCCGCTGCATCGGGAACAGGGTGATTTTGCATCTACGCACAGGGAGTTCACGTTGTCGGTTTATGATGACGTGGCATCAACCAGGAAACGAGGGTTGCAAGCATGACGCAAGAATCTAGCGCGGTAAAAATCGGTACAAAACTCATTGGCGACGGGCAGCCCTGCTACGTCATCGCGGAAATCGGCATTAATCATAACGGTAATCTGGACATCGCCAAGCGATTGATCAGCGTTGCAGTGGCAGCCGGATGCGATGCAGTCAAATTTCAAAAGCGCACCGTCGACGTGGTGTATTCCGCGGAAGAACTGGGCCGTCCGCGCGAAAGCCCCTTCGGCACGACCAATGGTGACTTGAAGGAAGCGCTCGAATTCGACTCCGATGATTTCGTGGAAATCGACGCCTATTGCAAAGCGGTCAATATTCCCTGGTTTGTCTCCTGCTGGGATGAGGGTTCGGTGGACTTGATTGCCCAATTTGACGTGCCTTGCTTCAAGATTGCTTCCGCATCGCTGACTGACGATCACTTGCTGCGTCACACCCGCTCCAAAGGCAAGCCGATTATTCTGTCGACCGGCATGAGTACCTATCAGGAAATCGATCACGCGCTCGACGTGCTCGGCAAAAAAGATTTAGTCGTGATGCACAGCTGCAGCACCTACCCCGCGTATTACGAAGAGCTGAACCTTCGCGCGATCCCAACCATGAAAGAACGCTATGGCGTGCCCATCGGCTATTCCGGCCACGAAACCGGGATTGCTTCCAGCGTCGCGGCGGCGGTTCTGGGCGCATGTTCGGTGGAGCGTCACGTCACACTGGATCGGTCCATGTGGGGCAGCGATCAGGCGGCCTCCCTGGAACCGAACGGAATCACTCGGCTGATTCGCGACATTCGCCTGGTGGAGCAGTCAATGGGCGACGGCGTGAAGCGTGTGTACGAGCGTGAACTGCCGATCATCAAAAAGCTGCGTCGTGTCGGGGCGGGAGTTTGATGAAGGAGATTCGGGCCATCGCTCTCGATGTCGATGGCGTTCTGACAGACGGCGGTGTCTGGTGGGGTCCAAACGGCGAGGAATGGAAACGGTTTTCCTTCGCCGACATTATGGGCGTCTCAAACGCGCGTAAGGCGGGCCTCATCCTCACCTTGATCTCCGGTGAGGACAGTCCGCTGGTGGACCGGTTTGCCGAGAAGTTTCAAATCACTGACATCACCAAAGGCTGTCGAGACAAAGCGGCGGCGTTGCGCTTGTTTTCAGAACGGCAGCAGCTCCCCTTGGCCGCGATTTGCTTCATGGGCGATGACATCAACGATATCGCTGCGCAGCAGATCGCCGGTTTGTCCGCCGCTCCAGCCAATGCGCATCCAACCGTTCTGGCCACCGCCACATTTATCGCTAAAAATAAAGGCGGCAACGGTGCTGTTCGTGAACTGATCGACGCCATCCTTGCTGCTCGCGCCACCTGAGTTTCACACCCTAAGGTTAAAAAATACATGCCGAAGCTTTCTGATTATCTCGTCCAGTTTGTCGCGGACCAAGGCGTCAAGCACGTTTTCCTGGTGACCGGCGGCGGCGCCATGCACCTGAACGAATCGCTCTCTCGCTGCAAGGGGCTGGAGCCGGTGTGCAATTCGCACGAACAGGCCAGTGCGATTTGCGCCGAGGCGTACGCCAAGGCAACAAACTCGCTCGGTGTCGCCATGGTGACGACGGGCCCGGGCGGCACCAATGCCGTGACCGGCGTTGCCGGTGCATGGCTCGACTCCACCCCTGTCCTGTTTATTTCCGGACAGGTGAAGCGGCCGGATCGCATGTTCGATGCGGAAGGGAAGCCGCTGGGCATGCGCCAGTTGGGAGTGCAGGAAGTCGACATTGTCTCGATTGTGCGTCCGATTACGAAATACGCTGTCACTGTTCTCGACCCGTACAGCATTCGCTATCACCTGGAAAAGGCCGTGTACCTGGCGCGCACTGGCCGCCCTGGCCCAGTGTGGATCGATGTGCCGCTCGATGTTCAGGCGTTCCCGCTGGATGACGTGAGCGCGCTGAAGGGCTTCGATCCCGCGGAGGATGCATCCGGCGACGCCGGAGCAGGGGCGGACTTAGTCAAGCAAGTACGACAGACCATCGCCGCGCTGAATCAAGCAGAACGTCCACTGCTTTTTGCCGGGAATGGGATTCGACTGGCCCGCGCGGAAAAGGAGTTTCACGAACTGCGGATGTTGTTGAATGTTCCAATCGCGGCTACCTGGTGTGCTGCCGATCTTGTTCCCAGCGATGAGCCCCTGTACGTTGGTCGTCCCGGTTCGGTCGCCGCCCGCGGAGCAAACTTCGCACTGCAAAATTGCGATTTCCTGCTGGCCATGGGAGTTCGTCTGGACTTCGCGATCACCGGATATGCGCCGGACAAACTCGCTCGGGAAGCTCACAAAGTGGTGGTTGATATTGATGCCGCCGAGCTGGCCAAATTACATCCGCACATCGAGCAGCCGGTGCAGGCCGATGCGCGCGCGTTTCTGACAGAGATGTTGCGCCAGCGGGAGGCGATTCGTCCGCGCGATCGCTCCGCGTGGGATGCCCGATGCGCCGACTGGAAGACCCGTTATCCCGTGGTGACAGCGGAGCATCGCAACCCAGACACGCAGGTCAGCATTTATCATCTGGCGGAAGTTATTGGCACCGAGACAGATGCCAAGGATCAACTCGTATCCGGCAGTTCCGGCGCCGGCATCGAGATCTTTTTGCTGGCGTGTCCAACTCGCACCGGACAAAGGATCTACCATACCGCTGGACTGGGCAGCATGGGCTTTGGCCTGCCAATGTCGATCGCGGTCTGTCTGGCGGCTGGCGGTCGGCAGACGATCTGCGTGGATGGAGACGGCGGGTTCCAGTTCAACATTCAGGAGTTGGAGACGGTGGCGCGGCTGAAGTTGCCCATCAAATTTTTCGTACTAAATAACGATGGCTACGCATCCATTCGGGCATCGCAGAAAAACTATTTCGGCCAGGAAAGCATCGGCTGTGACGAGAGCACTGGCCTTACGGTACCCGACCTCGGCAAGATCGCCGCAGCCTACGGAATCAAGTCCGCGCAGATTGCAGACCAGAAGAACCTGCGTCGCGATGTGCGTGCCGTTCTGGACACGCCGGGCCCGGTCTTGTGCGACGTTCATGTCATTCCCGACGAAACCAGGGCGCCGCGGCTGTCTTCCATGCAAAAGCCGGACGGTACCTTCGTTTCTCGTCCGCTGGAAGATTTGTGGCCTTTTCTTGACAGAGAGGAGTTTTTATCGAATATGATCGTGACACCACTGCAAGATTAAAAACTAAATAGCAAGCTGTAGAGGTGATGGAACATGATGGAATCTCCTCATTCTGCTGTTGCTTCATTTGTACGTTTTTCTGCCGTAAGTCTGGAAGATCTTTTGTATCAGATCTCGTCTGAGTCCACTGCGCATGTCAGGCTGCGGGAGAACACTGTTCTCGACCGCGTGTTGGCGGAGCGCAAACGCCGATGCGTAATCTTCGGCGCCGGAACCATGGGTCAACGAGCGCTGTCAGCCCTACAGAGCATGGGCGTACATCCTCTCTCGTTTGCGGATAACAACCCAGTATTGTGGGGGAAATCCGTGAATGGCATTCCCATCCTTTCCCCCGACGACGCGGCCGACTTGTTTGGCCAGGATGCCGTATTCTTCATCGCCATTCGCAATGAACATCACTGGTACCGGGAAACATTCGATCAGTTGCTGCACCTCGGTTGTGCGCACATTTCCAGCAGCGAACCGATCGCCTGGCGATTTCCTGATAAGTTTCCACCCTTTCTTCTCTACGACCTTCCGCATAACCTGTATGCGCACGCGGAAGACGTGACACGAGCCGCCAGGTTGTGGGCGGACGAGGAATCCATTGCGGAATATGTCGCCCAGATTCAGCTTCGCGCGTTCGGGGACCCGTCGGGACTGTCCGCTCCGGACGTGGAAGAGTCCTATGTTCTGCCTGGCGTGTTCCAACTTGGCCCGGAGGATGTCTTCCTGGACTGCGGCGCCTATGACGGCGACACCATACGCAATCTGATTGACCATCAAATTCAATTCGGCGGGATTGAGGCCGTTGAGGCAGACACACGCTCATTTGCCCGGCTGGCAGATTTTGTCTCTGCGCTCGAGCCCGAGTTCGCGAATCGAATTCGCCTGCACCAGTGCGCTGTTGGGGCTCGTCGCGGAACGGTCCGCTTCGACGATACTGGCAGCGTGGATTCCAAGGTCTCCGATGAAGGAAGAATTCTCATCGACATGGTGCCCATCGATGTGATGTTCGCCTCGAAGCGCGTCAGCATGATCAAAATGGACATCGAAGGCGGCGAATACGATGCCCTGATCGGCGGCCAGCAGGTAATTCAGCGGGATCGACCGATTCTTGCGATTTGCGTGTATCACTCCCAGGAAGATATCTGGCGCCTGCCGTTGTTGATTCGCACGCTTTGCCCTGAACACCGCATGTATTTGAAGGCGTATCGCGGCGGCGGCATCCAAACGGTGGTGTACGCTGTGCCGCCGGAGCGCGTTCTTGGCAGCCGGCAAGACTGCTAAGCGGATATTAAAGAAGCGAACTATCCCGCCAGCAGCGGAATCAAGTCCTGCGGTGCGTCTACCAGGAGGTTCGGCGGCATGATTTCCAGCGTGTGCGGCGACAGGCCAAAACTGCAGCCGATAGAAAATGTCCCGGCGTTCTTCGCCACCAGAACATCCACGTCGGAGTCTCCAACCATCACCGCCTGATGCGGCTCAACGTTGGCCTCGCGGAGAAGCGTCTGCAGGCCCAACGCGTCCGGTTTCTTGGTGGTAAAGCTGTCGCCGCCATAAATGCGAAACATGCCTTCCGCTAAACCCAGCGCTTCGCAGATTGCCTTCGACGGCCCCACTGGCTTGTTGGTCAACACCGCCATCAATGGCCGCTGGGGGTGATTGCGCAATGCATCCAACAAGGGCAACATGCCAGGGTAAACATAGGTGTTGTCCAGCTTGTGCTCGCGATAGTAGGCGAGGAAATAGGCCACGGCATCGTCCAGCAAGGCGGGGTCGGTTGGATCTCCCAGGGCTCGCCGTACCAACATGGCCACCCCGTTGCCGATGTAGCTGGCGATGACGTCCTCCGGCAGTTCCGGTCGACGAAGGTACCGCAGCATCGCGTTCACGGAGTGGGTCAGGTCGGCTCGCGAATCGATCAGCGTTCCGTCCAGGTCAAACACAATCAATCGAAAGGGCTCAGCAGGAAGTTTGCGGGGCTCAGGAACCATATCTCTACTGTATGCGAAATTACGCAGCAAAAAATGAATCGGGGCTGCAGCGACAGAATCAAGCGCGCAGAACTTTCGTGAGAATATTCTTTTGCAGCCCCTGCCTTGCGAGCGAACTTTCTAATTGAACAGAATGTTTCCGGAACCCGTATACACCTCGACTGTTGGGCCGCCACCATTGACGGGTCCCTTCAAGACGCCGCTGGTGATGTGACCGGAAAGCGGAGCGGGGAAATTCGAATCGATGGTGCCCGAACCTGTCTCCACGTCCAGCAGGAACTTGGCGGCCGGGTCAATGTGAATCTGAATGTTTCCCGACCCGGTCTCGAGCTTCCAGTCAGCGCTTGGCAGGCCGCCGATCGTCAGATTGCCGGTCCCGGAATTGACCCGCATGCCGCCGTGAAGATTCGTGGTCGTGATGTTCCCTGAGCCTGTATGCAGGCGGGCTTCGGTCACGGTCGAGTCGCCAACCGTCAGATTTCCCGATCCAGTGGCGGCCATCAGGTCGCCATGGGCCCCCGTAATATCGAGGGTGCCGGCGCGAGTGGCCAATTTGGAATCTGGTCCGATGTTTGTGGCTGCGATGTTACCGCCGCCGGCAGCCGCATGAACGAACCCACCAATATTCTCCACGTGGACACTGCCCGGTCCAGTCACGGCTTCGACTGTGGAATTTTTTGGGATCGTAATCTCATAGTCGATGTCGATGTTGTGCGCCTTCGCACCGCCGCAGGTATCAGGGTTGCCGACCTTGATGACGTTGCCCGTTTGTTGGATCGGGGGATTGGCAACAATCTCCTTCATGTCTCCGGATGTACCAGTGGTGTGCCAGGAGCTGTTATGCAGCTTCGCCGCGATTTGAACCTTGCTGCCATCGACCCCCGCAATGTGGATCGAACCGGAGGTGCTGCAGACGCTGAATGTGAGATTTCCATTGACGGTCAGGGAGCGACTAAATTCAGGCTCCGCAGCGTAGCAAAGCGTTGAGGCGAAAAACAGGGCAAAAAAAGCCGTAGAAAGGCGTGGAGCAATCATGGGGGAGTCCTCCGACGGAACATAAAGTTAATGAAAATGTACTACCGTGACGGCAAAGTTACGAGAAATTCCTGATGGAGGGTTCCCCGGAGACTAACTCCCGGGGCGAGATGGTTACCAGGGCGGGGGAGCAGAAATTCCTTGCAATTTGCCGTAGCTGATCGGCGGTTTCGACTGCGTTTTCACTTCTTTAACGCATCGCGTCAGCAACCGACACTCCGAATTTGCTTTAGACTCGGAGGCGAATGCCTAGTTTGCCGCTATTTCGGGCCGCTGCAATTGTAGCGCTGATCCTGGCCAACGGATTTTTCGTTGCGGCGGAGTTTGCCATGGTTTCATTGCGGCGAACTCGCGTGCAGCAACTGATCGAGCAACGGCGCACCAGTGCTCGAATTGTCGCCGATTTACAGGCAAATCTGGACGAGCTACTGCCCGCGGTACAACTGGGGGTGACGCTGGCGAGCCTGACCCTGGGCTGGCTGGGTGAGCCCTTTGTGGCGCGTTTTCTGTTGCCCTGGCTCTCTCTGCTGCCCCATGCCAGATTTTACGGCGGCCTCGTTTCCGCCATCCTGGCTTTCAGCCTGATTACCTATCTGGAAGTTATTTTTGGCGAACTGGTGCCCAAATCGCTGGCTCTGCGGCAGGGCGAAAAAATGGCGTTGGCCATTGCCGGCCCGATTCACGTATTCATGCGCGTAACCCGGCCGCTGGTCCGGCTGATGAATGCGTCGGCGGAGATTGTGCTGCGTCTGTTTCGACTGTCTCGCGCCCCCGAGGGCAGCGTCCACTCGCCCGAGGAGTTGAAGCTGATCACCAGCGCGACCCGGCGCATGGGTCTGCTGCCGGAAAAGCAGGAGGTGATCATTCATCGCGTGCTCGATCTGGATACGATCACTGTCCGGGAGATCATGACGCCGCGCCAGAAAATTTTCTCCCTGCCCGCCAACCTTCCCATTGCCGAAGCCAATGCTCGCATCACGCAGATTCAGCGCTCGCGCATTCCCGTATACGACCCCGAGCGAGGCCCGGAGCACATTATCGGTGTGGTGTACGCCAAGGATATGGCGCGACTCATGCATTTCCGTGCCATCCTGCAGGCGACGCCACCTGAAAGTGCTGTTCGCGGCGGCGAGAGCGAGATGCAGATCGGTCAGTTGATGCACGAGGTCATCTTCGTTCCGGAAACCAAAGTTGTTTCCGATCTGCTGACGGAATTTCAAACGCGCAGAAGACATCTGGCCATTGTGGTGGATGAGTTCGGTTCGATTACCGGATTGGTGACAGTCGAAGACGCGCTGGAGCAGCTTGTCGGAGAAATGGAAGATGAGTTCGATGTGCGTGACAGCTCCATGCAAAAGCTGGCCTCCGGCACCCTGGTGCTACACGGCAACGTCACGTTGCTGGATCTGGAAACACAAATGGGCTGGCATTTGCCCCACGACGGCGGCGTGGAGACGCTGGCTGGATTTCTGCTGGTTCACATGCAGAGGATCCCGAAGGTAGGCGATTCGTTCGTGCATGACGGACGAAGATTTACCGTAGCTTCCATGGAAGACCGCCGGATTACTCGCGTCCGAGTGGAGCCGGTCGCCGCATCCAGTACGGTTCAGGAACAATTGCCAGACCGAAAAGCGCAGCCCACCCTGTTCGACGAGCGCGAAATTCCGGCAGACGCGTCGAGTGTCATGGAACCCTACGTCGAAGCAGAACATCGCGGCGTCGCTAATCGTGGCAAGAACAATGACGGGAAGGATTCCGCATGATGACGGCTTGGAGAACTGTCGTAAAGCGCCTGTTGCTGGTGCTGCCCGTGCTGTGGATTGTGGTGTCGCTTATTTTCTTTCTGATCCACCTTGTTCCCGGCGATCCGGTGGAACAGATGCTGGGGGAGGGAGCGACCGCGTCGGATATCGGCGCGTTGCGTCACGCCTATGGTCTGGATGTTCCGCTGGGCACCCAATATGTCCGCTACTGGAACGGAGTGTTGCACGGCAGCCTGGGACAATCGCTTCGCTTCAACCGTCCGGTTACCGAGCTGATCTTGTCGCGATACCCCTACACGCTGGAGCTTGCGATTCCAGCAATTTTGCTCGCCATTTTGCTGTCGTTTCCCGCCGGCATCGCGTCGGCTCGGCATCGATCAAAATGGCAGGACCAAAGCCTGGGCGTGATTAGTTTGTTTGGCGTCTCGTTTCCAAGCTTCACGCTCGGGCCGATTTTGATTCTTGTCTTCGGAATTCTATTGGGATGGCTGCCGGTTTCCGGTACGGGTTCGTGGCTCAATTTCATTTTGCCCACACTAACTATGGGGTCCGCGCTGGCGGCGATTTTGACCCGCATGGTTCGCACCTCCATGCTGGAAGAACTCGGCCAGGACTACATACGTACCGCGCGCGCCAAGGGGCTTTCGGAACGCGCCGTGGTGTATCGCCACGCGCTACCCAATGCGATGATTCCTTTGTTGACCGTGATCGGCCTGCAGTTTGGAGTGTTGCTGGCCGGCGCGATCGTGACCGAAACCATCTTTTCCTGGCCCGGGATTGGCAGACTCACCATTGCTGCAATCTCCAATCGCGACTACCCGCTGGTGCAGGGCTGCATTCTTGCCATCGGGCTTACCTATGTACTGGTCAATCTGCTGACCGATGCGCTTTATATTTTGGCGAATCCACGCATTCGTCAGTAAACAGCGGCTGCATCCGGATGTAAATTCAATCGAATTTCCTCCGCACAATTTTCGAGATGCAACCGAAACGCCATCGAACAATGTCATACTGGAGTGTTAGTACTTCACTTGGGAACCAGCAATCAGCTCGCTCGGAAAACCTTTCTGATTCATCAACCCCGTTTTTCTGTTTTGCAGGAGTGATGCATTGAGGCTACCTAGTTTGAATGCCGTGCGACCGGGCTTTTTCCTGGCTGCCACGCACGGTCGTTCATCCTTCCATGCTCGAGCTCTGGCGATGAGTACCGGCTCCGGCGGAGGAGAAGGCTGGTTTGAAAAGCTATTCACTTCCTCCACAAACATTTTTTCGCCGCAGTCCGTCCCTGCACACGATATTTTTCGTCTTTCAATGTTCGTGCTGATCATTACTGGCGCAATTTTCGTCACCGTGTGCGGATTGTTGCTGTTCGTGATCGTCAAGTATCGCTTCCGCCCAGGCGACGATGATACCGAGCCACCCCAGATTTACGGAAGCAATCAGATTGAGTTAGCGTGGACCGTCATCCCAATCCTGATTGTGGTGGTTCTGTTTCTTTCCACGGTGAGGATTATCTTCAGCATTCAAAACGCGCCGCGTCCGAAAACAACTTTGGATGTAACCGTCACCGGGCACCAGTGGTGGTGGGAGTTTACCTACCCGAAATACAACTTCGTTACCGCGAATGAATTGCATGTTCCGGTCAGCAACGATGCAAAAGATCCCACCCCGACTTTCATGAAGTTGGTGACCGCTGATGTCGACCACAGTTTTTGGGTGCCGCGGTTGGCTGGCAAGACAGACCTGATGGCCGGACAAGTAAATCAGATGTGGATTCAGCCGGAGGCCACCGGATTATTCCTCGGCCAATGCGCACAATTCTGCGGTGCGCAACACGCCAAGATGTTGATCCGTGTCTATGCGCAGACACCTGAAGATTTTCAGAAGTGGGTCGCGAATCAGCAAAAAGATGCCGTCAACGATCCCAGCGTTGCATCTGGACGGGCCGTGTTTGAGCAGAATGCCTGCATCAACTGCCACACCATTCGCGGCACCGTGGCGAACGGCCGTTTTGGACCCGACCTGACCCACCTGATGAGCCGCGACACCATTGCCTCCGGAGCGCTGCCAAATACGCGCACGAACTTGGAGGGCTGGATCAAGGCCCCTGACGATTACAAGCCCGGCTGTCTGATGCCGGCGATGAAGTTGAGCGATACGGACATTGCATCCATCACGTCCTATCTGATGACACTGAAGTAAGCTGAGAAAATGAAAGGCGCACGTCATGGCTGATTCCATACCACTGTCAGGAGTGCTGGATTTAACTCCCAAGGAGAAGCATCCGCGACTGTGGTTAGAGGTGATGCACGAATGGATTGTGACCACCGATCACAAAAAGATCGGGCTCATGTACATCGCCGCCTCGTTGCTGTTTCTGTTGGTTGGTGGCGTCGAAATTCTGCTGATTCGCATTCAGCTTGCCCGGCCGGAGTCGACCTTTCTTTCGCCGGACCAGTTCAATCAGCTGTTCACCCTGCATGGCACCACCATGATCTTTTTTGTGGCCATGCCGATCTTGTTTGGGTTTGGAAACTATCTGGTGCCGCTGATGATTGGCGCGCGAGATATGGCGTTTCCTCGACTGAACGCCTTCAGCTTCTGGATATTTCTCTTTGGTGCGCTGCTGCTCTACTACAGCCTGTTGGGCGGCAAGGGTCTTTATGGCGGCTCTGGAATTCCCGATCAAGGATGGTTCGCGTACGCCCCGCTGACCTCGATTGCGTTCTCGAAAAGCCATGCCGCCGACTACTGGGCATTAGGAATCTTTATTAGCGGCATTGGCACTATCGGCACGGCGCTGAATATTGTCGCCACCACGCTTTGCATGCGCTGCAAGGGCATGAAGCTGAATCGCATGCCATTGTTTGTATGGTTGATGTTGGTTACGTCCGTGATGGCGCTGGGAGGAATCCCTCCTTTGTCGGCCGCACAAATCATGCTGCTGCTCGATCGCTTCCTCGGCGCACATTTCTTTGATACCCAGGCCGGCGGGTCGGCTGTGCTGTGGGCGCACTTCTTCTGGATCTTCGGTCATCCGGAAGTTTATATTCTGGTGCTGCCTGCCTTTGGATTTGTGAACGAAATCATTCCTGTCTTCTCGCGCAAGGCCATCTTCGGATATCCGGCGATGGTGGCGGCATCCGTCGGCATCGGCTTTATCAGCTTCACTGTTTGGGCGCACCATATGTTCACGGTCGGCATGAGCGCCGCAGCCAACACCGCTTTCGTGCTGTCAACCATGATCATCGCCGTCCCCACGGGAATCAAAATTTTCAACTGGTTGGCGACCATGTGGGGCGGGAAAATTCATTTCACGGTCCCCATGATGTTCTGCACCGCGTTCCTGTTTCAGTTCACGCTCTCCGGATTGACGGGAATCATGTTGGCGGTGGCCCCGTTCAACTGGCAATTGCACAACTCCTATTTCGTTGTAGCGCATTTCCACTACGTCATTGTCGGCGGAATTCTTTTCGCACTGTTCGCCGCTTTCTACTACTGGTTCCCAAAAATCACCGGCCGCATGATGAGTGAAAAGTTGGGGAAATGGCATTTCTGGCTTTTCGTTCTAGGCTTCCAGATGACCTTCGACTTTATGCATATTGTTGGTCTGCTGGGCATGCCGCGCGAAATTTATACCTATGAGGCCGGCCATCACTGGGCGACGTGGAACCTGATCATGACGGTGGGTGCGTTTCTCCAGGCGATTGCCATACTCATCTTCGTCTACAACCTGGTGCGCTCTCATTTTTACGGCGAACTGGCGGGCAATGACCCATGGGACGCATGGACGCTGGAGTGGGCGACCACTTCACCTCCGCCCAGCTACAATTTCGCGGAAGATCCCATGGTCCGCAGCCGTCGTCCCTTATGGGACCTGAAACATCCGGAAGATCCCGACTGGGAGTATGAGATCGAGAGCGAGAATCGATTGGCGGCGCAACAATGACGACAATCCCGTTCAACTTCGATTTGAAAGACGATCCGTGGGAGTTGCCGTACCGGGGAAGCGTCGGCATGTGGTGTCTGATCGCCGCTGAATCCGCCATGTTTTTGATCTTTGTCGTCGCCTACATCTACTACTTGGGTAAGAGTCTCAGCGGACCCACGCCAAAAGAAATCCTTAAAGTTCCGATCTTCGGCACCATCTGTCTGCTTTCCAGCAGCATCACCGTTCATCTCTCGGTGAATGGCCTGAAAAAGAAAAGTCAGCTGTCGTTTATCGGCTGGCTGGGGGGCACGATCTTACTTGGATTGATTTTTATTTTGGGAACAGCCAAAGAATGGCTTGACCTGATTTACAAGCATCACTTCACCATCCACACCAGTTTGTTCGGCACCACGTTTTATTCTCTGGTGGGATTGCACGCGACCCACGTCCTGATTGGTCTTTTGATGTTGAGCGTGGTGTTGATCCTGGGTCTGTTCGGGGTCGTTGGAGAAGATCAAACCGACCATTTTCATACCTTGTCGATGTACTGGCATTTTGTCGATGCTGTATGGGTTGTCGTACTCACCGTCGTATATATCGTTGGAAGATGATGACAAGAAGAAAACAATGAATACCGAACTGGAAAACGGTCGTTCATCCGTGCACGCAATTCACATGCCCGCCCCGACTGCGTGGCCATTTGTGCTGGCGATCGGCGTGACACTTCTGTTCGCCGGCCTGGTGACGGCGTGGCCCATCAGCTTGTTGGGATTCGTGCTGATACTATTTGGCGCGGTCGGTTGGTTTCGCACTGTTTTTCCGCACGAGCAGCATGAGTCGGTATCCGTGACCACCGAGCTGGTGGAAATTAAAAGCTCACGCGAACAGGTGGCGCGCCTGCCTGCCGTAGGATCGCATCGCAAATTGCTGCCCGTGGAACGATTCACGCTGAGCGCCGGCGTCGAAGGTGGGCTGGCCGGCGGAGTTGCCATGATTGCCCCGGCGACGATCTTCGGGCTGATTCGCTTTCACAGTCTTTGGTATGCTCCCAACCTGCTGGCGGCCATGGCTATCTCCGGATGGTCGGAGAGGAGCACATCCTTTCTGAGTTCATTCCATCTTGAAGGTTTGCTGGTTGCCGTGGTGGTGCATGCGCTGGCATCCGTACTGGTTGGCCTTCTCTATGGCGCTGTCCTCCCCATGTTTCCCTGGGAGCCGATTGCCACTGCGGGATTTTTAGCGCCCATTTTCTGGAGCGGACTTTTGTACGGAGGATTGGCAGCCGTCAATCCCACCATGAATCAACGGATTGATTGGCTATGGTTCATTGCGTCCCAGATTGCCTTCGGCCTGGTCGCCGGATTTGTCGTGAATCTGCATGTTCGCGTGCGCACGCCGCAGTTCCAGGCGCGACCGTTTGCAGAACGCGCCGGCCTGATCTCGCAGGGCATGGAAGAGGAAGCACGCGACGAGGACCGCAACCCATGAAGGCAAAGATTCCAGTGCTGGTAGCAACGATCATCGCCGCAATGTTTTTGTTTACGTGCGTTGGGTGCGATCATCTGCCCGGCAAGCCTGGCTTTAGGCCAGAAACTTTGCGTCCGGATCAGACAGTCGACTTCAACGTTTTATACAAAAGCAACTGCTCAGCCTGTCACGGAGACCGCGGATTGAATGGCCCGGCGCTGCCGCTGAACAATCCCGTGTACCTCGCCTGGGCAGGCAAGGAACACATGCTCTCCATCGTTTCCAGCGGAGAATCACTTCAGTCCATGCACGCCTTCGCTCAGTCAGCCGGCGGGATGTTAACCGATCAGCAGGTGGAAATTATCGTCAACGGGATGATTGCACATTGGGGGAAATCCGGGTCGCCGTTGCGACTGAATGGAACAAATCCACCCGGCTATAGCGCGACAACAGCCCCTGATATTGCCGCCGGCAAGACAGCCTTCCAGTCCCACTGCGCGAGCTGCCATGGAGAAGACGGGACGGGCGCGACCGCGACTGGTGCTGCTGCGAAACATCGTGTGAGCGGTTCTATTGTCGACCCGACCTACCTTTCGCTGATCGGCAATCGGGGCTTGCGCGACCTGGTTGTTGCCGGCCTACCCGGCGAGGGAATGCCGGATTGGCGCGGCGATGGATCCGTTAAGCCCATGACCGACAAGGAAGTCACCGACGTCGTTGCGTGGTTGGGATCGCATCGAGTTCAGTTTCCCGGCCAGCCATTTCCAAGCGCGCCGGTGACTGGTGCGGACAATTCCACGAAAGGGAAATAAAACTCGCGAAGTGCCGCAACAGGAGTGATTGTGAAGAACCCATTGAAGGACTTGATCAAGAACCCGATCGTCGAGAATCCGATGAATGAGCCGAGCGAGCACTCGCGCAGAAAATTTCTTTTCAAGGTCGCTTTGTTGCTGAATGGCGCAGTCGGTGCCGTCCTGGCGGTTCCGGTCTTCGGCTATCTTTTCGGTCCATTTTTCAGAAAAAATTCCAGCTACAACAATTGGGTTCCTGTCGGAAATCTTGAGCAGTTTCCACCGGGAGAAACCCGGCTGGGAAAATATCGCAATCCCATGGGAACGCCGGCAGACGGCCAGACACGTACCTTGCCGTGCTGGGTTCGCCACATTGCGAACAATCAATTTCAGGTTTTCGCTATCAACTGCGCGCACATGGACTGTCCCGTGCATTGGTTCCCGCAATCCAAACTGTTCATGTGTCCGTGCCATGGCGGCGTGTACTACCAGGATGGCGCAGTCGCTGCCGGTCCTCCGCCGCGCGGCTTGTATCAGTACAAGTACAGAATCGTTGGCAATCAACTTCTGATCTGGGCAGGTGAATTACCCACTCTGTCGACGGAAGCCAGCAATGCCAGGCCGGGGTGCAGCTCATGCCAGGGTTAAAACAGAAGGGTATCGCGCTCTATCGCTGGCTCGACCGTCGGCTGGGCTTTGTCCAACCCGTTACCGAGGCCGCCGAACATCCCATCCCCGCCAGCAGCGCAAGCTGGTGGTACGTGTTTGGCAGCGCAGCCACTGTGATTCTGATGATGCAGGTGGTCACCGGCATACTGCTGGCGCTGGTCTATACGCCGACTGCCCGGGATGCATGGAATAGCCTGAACTTCTTGAATCACGGCCTCACGCTGGGATGGTTTTTGCGCGCGTTGCACGGATGGGGATCGGACTTCATGATCGCCATCGTCCTGATTCACATGACCCAGGTCTTCATGTTCGGCGCGTATAAGTTTCCCCGAGAACTGACCTGGATTGTCGGCGTGTTCCTGCTGTTGCTGACGCTGGGCATGGCCTTCACCGGCCAGGTGCTGCGCTTCGATCAGGATGCCTATTGGGGATTGGGGATTGGCGCGTCCATCATGGGAAGGGTCCCGTGGATCGGCGGTTGGCTGGTGCACTTCATGCTCGGCGGACCGATTATTGGGGCTACCACCTTCTCGCGCTTTTTCGCGCTGCACGTTTTTATCATCCCGGGAATTCTTATCGTTCTGGTCGGCGTGCATGTGTGGATGGTCCTTCGCCTTGGCATCAATGAGTGGCCGATGCCGGGCCGACTGGTCCGTCGAAGCACCTACGTGCAGGAATACGAAGCCGAGATTCACAAAGACGGCGTGCCTTTTGTGCCAGACGCTGCGTGGAAAGATGTCATGTTTTCCGCCGCCATTATTCTGGCGATCATGGCGTGCGCTATTTTCTTTGGCCCCGTCGGACCCAGTGGTCCCCCCGATCCCACAATCATTCAAACCGCTCCCAAGCCGGATGTGGCGTTTCTGTGGATTTACGCCATCTTTGCGCTGGCGCCGCCTCAACTGGAAACGGTACTGCTTCTCATCGCACCCATTGCTGTCATCTGCGTGATGCTGGGCCTGCCCCTCTATGCCGGAGAAGGCGAGAAGCATTGGTCGCGCCGACCCGTGGCCGTCTTGATGGTGTGCGTGATTGCAGTTTCGCTCGCCATTCTCACCAGTCTCGGCGAGCATCCGCCGTGGAGTCCGGTGATGAATGCGTGGAGCGCGGATCCAGTGCAGCCGAAATATCTAAAGGATCGGACTCCTCTGGAGCGGCGCGGCGCGGTGGTTTTTCAACAAATGCAGTGCCGCAATTGCCATGCGCTCGACGGCGTCGGAGGCAAGCGCGGACCTGAGTTGAACCGTGTCGCAACGCAGATGACCGAAAGCCAGTTGATCCGTCAGGTGCTGCAGGGCAGCGGAAATATGCCGGCGTATGGCAGCGCGTTGAGCCCCCAGGAGACTACGGCGCTGGTTCGCTTTCTTGAAACGCTGAACGGCAATCAAATGCCGGCGCGCAATCTGGCTCGCCCCCTGGCGGAAGGCGCACCTCTTGCGGAACCGCGACAGGGAAGCAAGGAGTAGCACGGGTTTAGTGCGTTGTTTCTTCTTTCAGACGGAGCGGAACCGGCCGCCAAGTTTCGCGCCTGAAGAATGCATCGAAGCGGAGATGTCATGCCCACAGCAACTCAGGCCATTCTTGATGCGTGGTCGTCGCCGTTCTGGCTGAGCGTCGGCATCCTTCTTGTGTCTGCGATTTACGTGCGGGGATGGCGTGCGATTCGACGCACCCGGCCGGGTTATTTCACCATCGAGCGTCTCGCGTGTTTTGTCGGCGGCATGGTGGTGCTGTGGCTTGCCATCGCTTCGCCAATCGACGGTTTTGCCGACACGTTGCTTAGCGCGCACATGGTGCAGCACTTTCTGTTGATGTCGGCGGTGCCGCCGCTGGTGCTGCTCGGCGCGCCGGTCGTGCCCTTGCTGCGTGGACTGCCGCGGAAATTCGTCAAGACTGTGCTGGGTCCGCTGATCCGCCAGTCGTGGCTGCGCCGCGTCGGCCATTTCCTTACGGATCCAGTGGTCGCTTGGCTCGCGTTCAACATCGTGTTTTTGGCCTGGCATCTGCCCAAAGCCTACGATTACGCTCTTCGCAATGAAAACGTGCATGACTTTGAGCACATCTGTTTCCTGACTACGGCGCTGCTTTTCTGGTGGGTGATTCTGCAGCCGTGGCCGAGCCGCGCGGGCCACAACGGCTGGATGATCCTCGTGTATCTTCTCTCCGCGGACATCGTGAACTCGGCACTCTCCGCGTTTCTTGCGTTCTGCAACCGCCCGATTTACCAGTTCTATGTTTCGCAGCCTAATCCATTCCACATCTCCGCTCTCTCCGATCAGATCGCTGGCGGAGTCATTATGTGGGTGCTCAATTCAACTGTGTTTCTTGTGCCCGCGATGCTGTTGACCGTCCGGCTTGCAGGCTTCTCCAGCCCGCCCAGCAATCGGTCCCGCATCTCTCCCGGTACTCTTCCGGTCTGACGCGCGGTTATCTCGCCACGCGCGGAACAGCCGTCTCCAGGAAATAGAAATTTCCTGATGGAGACGCTTCAACGCCGCTGATTCTGCGGTTGTAGATCACGACGGAATCAATGAACCAAAGTGGTAGAGTCGGCATTTCTTTCGCAAGAATTTGCTGTACCTGAACATACAGAATGCGGCGCTTCGCCTGGTCGGATTCTGAAGCGGCTGCCTGCAACAACTGGTCGACTTGTGTATTGGAATAATCGCCGCGGTTGACGCCATGCGGCGGCACGCTCGACGAGGCGAATGCATACCGAAAAATGTCCGGGTCTTCATTGCCGCCGATCCATCGCAAGCTGTACATGCCGAACGACCCATGCGAAATGTCGGAATAAAATGTAGCAAATTCGAAGCTGCGCACTTCGAGCGCTATCCCGACCGCCCGCAACTGTTGTTGCAACGTCATTGCCAGTTCTCGTGCGCCTCCATCGTTGGACGTCTTCATCGTCAGGTGGAAGCGGATACCATCAGCTCCCGGTTTATATCCGGCGTCGTCCAATAGTTGACGAGCTCGCTGCGGATTGTAATCGTAATGCGCTACATCTCCCGTGTATGCCCAATGGTTCGGGGGCAGCAGACTCTCAGCCGGTCGAGCCATGCCGCGTAGCAGGGTAGCGATAATCAACGGCCGATTCAGCGCAAACGCAATCGCCTGGCGCACGCGTGCATCGCGTAGATATGGGTCGTGCAAATTGAATGTGAGATATTGCACAACAGTCCCAGGCGCCTTTGCTACGGTCAGATTCCTGTCGCTCCGCATCGACCAGATCATGTCCGGCGACAGCGCATTCGATGCGATGTCAGCAGATCCCTTGCGCAGCGCCAACGCCCGCGTCATTTCATCTGGGACGACATCGAACCGGAGCTGCGCGATTTTCGGAACTGTCTGCCAACTCAGCGGATTGCGCTCGAGCACAACTTCTTTGTCGAGTTCCTGGCTGACAAAACGAAACGGCCCCGTCCCAATCGGATGCTGCTGAAAATCACGCCCACTTCCATAGGGGACGATCCCCAGCGCGCCGTCGGAAAGGCTCCAAAGTAGCGCGGCATCCGGCTGCTGCATGTGAATGATGAGGGTCTGCGAATCTGGCGCGTCAATCGAGGCAACATTGCGGTATGCCTGGTATTTCGCCGTCAAAATGGAGTGGTCCCGCATCGTGTCGAGCGTCCACTTTACATCACGCGCCGTAAACGGCTGGCCATTCTGAAACTTCACATCCGTTCGTAAATGAAAAATATATGTCAGAGGATTGGGTGTTTCCCACGACGTCGCAAGGTCAGGCTGCAGGTTGAATTGCGCATCCTTTTTTACCAGCGAATCAAAGATCAACTCATCGATTCTCTCCGACTGTCCATCGTTCCCAATGCGTGGGTCCAGATTGGTTGGGCTGCTTTCAATCAATACCGTCACAGTATTCGGCGCAGCGGGTTTTGGGCTGCAGCCTAGCAGGATGGCTGCGCTGACCAGTGAAATGGTCGCCAAGACGATCGACGCTGCGGTGCAAGTGAAGCCCGCGCGCCAGTTACGCATAGGTGATTTTTCCCAAAATCGCCGCTCGTGTCGCGCCTGTCGCTCGCGGCAAGTTTCCCGGCTGGCGATGCCAGGTCTGATACGCAAGCAGCGCGAACGCTATCGCTTCTTTCGCCGCCGCGGGCATTCCAAACTCGTCGCTGGTCTTGATGCTGATTTTTCCGAGTAATTCCAATTCGCTCCGAATCATTTCCATCAGCGTAACGTTTCTTGCGCCTCCACCCGCGACAATATAGTCCGTCGGAGCATCGCGCAGCGCGGGCGCAACAAAGTCTCTCCATGCGCGCCCGATGCTTTGGGCCGTCAGCGCCGTCGCGGTCGCGACGGCATCCTCGGACCGATTGCTTTGTTTGCGGCAATCCGCGAGAAAACCGGCGACAAATTCGCGCCCAAACTGTTCTCTGCCCGCGGACTTCGGCGGGGGTGCCTGAAAAAATCGTCCGCGCAAATAAGGTTCGACAACCGACTCCAGCACGCGGCCGCACCTCGCCGTCACGCCTTGCGCGTCATATTTCTTGCCGAAGCACTCCGTCATCAAGGCGTCGATCACCATATTGGCAGGGCCGGTATCGAAGGCGAAGACCTGCTGTTGTGAAGCGCCTGCCGGAATCACGGTCAGGTTGGCGATGCCACCAAGATTTTGCAGCACGCGATTGCGTGTGGGATGGTGAAACGCGACATAATCCAGCAGCGGCACCAAGGGTGCGCCTTGGCCGCCGACAGCGAGATCCGCAGGCCGAAAGTCAGACACCACCGGAACGCCAAGCTCAGATGCGATGACAGAGGCTTCTCCCATTTGCCATGTGCAGGCCACCGGCGCGCCAAGAAATTGCCGGGCAACGGCTTGGTGGTAGATGGTCTGGCCATGGCAGCCAACAAGATCGAGCCGCATCGGATGTTGTTTCAGCGCCAACTTCACAGCATCGGCATACAACTGTCCTAGCCGCCAATGCAGCCGAGCCAACTCTGCGACGGAGGCATCGTCGGCGTTCATCATCTGCAAGATGCGCTTGCGGACACCGGCAGGGTAGGGAACAGCCACATGCGCGAGGAGTCGAAGTTGGGGGAGATGATTGTGCGAGTTTCGCCGCACATTAATCCTGACCAGCGCGACGTCTATGCCGTCCGCGGATGTGCCGCTCATGATGCCGGCCACTGTCATCGCGCCGCTTTCTTGGCCGGAAGAACGTTTTGCGTCAGAAGAAGTTTTCATTCCGTCGATCCTCGAGCCGAGTGCGCAATGCTTACCCGCAAACATTCCTGCGCGTTTTGTAACTGCTTCAGTCCAGCGGCAGATAGCGGTCGAGGTAGAACCGACTTCTTCAGAAGGCGAAGCTTTGCGCTCGCGATTCGCTTGGCAGCCCTGACGACCGCGCGTGCGAAAGCAGGCGAACGTTCCGCCTCGCGCAGCAGGGCTTCATGCGTGGCCAGAACGCGGTCGGCACGATGACAGACTTCCAGCAGGTCGGTTCCAGCGGCGATGGCCTCAATGGCAGCGGATTCGGCGGACGCGTGGTTGAGGACTCCGCCCATTTCCATGTCGTCGGAGATGACCAGTCCTCGATAGCGCAATTTTCCCCGCAGCACTTCATGGATCCAGAAACGTGACAGCGACGCCGGTCGCGACGGCCGCTCTATTTTCGGATAGGTGGCGTGATTCACCATCACCAACGGGAGCTCGGCACGCAATGCCCGGTAGGGCTCCAGATCCTGCTCCCAAATTTGCTTCCAGATTCGGCTGATACTTGGCGTCTCGTGGTGCGAGTCCAATCTCCCTCCGCCAAGACCGGGGAAATGTTTGCCGCACGACAAGACATTCTGTTGTTGTAGTCCAGCAATGAATTCTCGAGCGTAGGCAATCACGTTCGCTGGATCGGCAGAAACCACACGGGTCCTCATCACCTCGCGCGAAGCCGGCAATGCCAGATCTAACACTGGCGCCAGGTCCAGGTTGAATCCAAGCGAGTGCAGCATTCGTCCGACCAGCGCGCCGCTCTCCCGAATGATCGCAGGCCGATGGGTAGACGCAACCTCTGCGACGGAGGGCGTCCTCCCCACCAGATCGCGCAGTCGGTCAACCGTACCGCCTTCAAGATCCACGCAGCGAAAAAAAGGTGCTGTGAGCACGGTTGCGGCTTGCTGCCACAGTCCATGCAACTGCGCCGCAGTCTCTATGTTGCGACGAAACAGAATGATCCCGCTCGGCTGCAAGATGCGTAGCCAGGCCATTTCCAACGTCGACAACGACGTCGATTCGACCCCGACGATCAACAGCGATCCGACGCGATGGCGCAGTGCGGTCGTCTTCATGCGTGCTTTCCCATCGCCGGAGATCCCTCGCGAACTTCCTGCTGCAGTTCCTGTAACAAATTCAGCGCCTGCATCGGCGTCAGCGAATTCAGGTCGAGCGACTGGATCTGGTCGACGACTCGCTGCGACAACGGAGTGAACAACGTCATCTGCACATCCGGTTCGCGGCTGGATTCGATTTCACGTTTCTCCGATCGTTCATGCTGACGCAAAATCTCTCTGGCCCGAACCACTACTTCCTGCGGAATTCCTGCCAACCGCGCCACCTCGATCCCATAGCTTTTGTTGGCCGCCCCTTCCTCAATGGCGTGGAGAAAAACAATTCCCTTCGGATTTTCCTGCACTGTCACACGCAGATTCTTCAGTCGAGGCAGGATTCCGGCGAGCATTGTCAGTTCATGATAATGTGTTGCGAATAATGTTCTTGCAGACAATACTTCATGAATATGTTCAACCGTCGCCCAGGCCAGCGACATGCCATCGAAGGTTGCCGTGCCACGCCCCATTTCGTCCAGCAGCAACAGCGATTGTCGCGTGGCGGTGTGTAAGATCGTGGCCGTCTCGGTCATCTCCACCATGAAAGTCGAACGACCCTCGGCGACATTGTCGCTGGCGCCGATGCGCGTATAAATGCGGTCGACCAAGCCTAGCCGCATCCGCTGCGCCGGAACAAAACATCCCATCTGCGCAAGGATGACCAGCAGAGCGGCCTGGCGAAGATACGTGGATTTCCCGCCCATGTTGGGCCCGGTCAGCAGCAAGAGACTCGGCCCTTCGGTATCGAGATAGAGGCTGTTGGGAACGAACCTTCCTTCTGACGACTGCTCCATATGCCGCTCAATCACAGGATGACGCGCGGCCAGCGCTTCGAAAATGCCGGAGTCGTCGACCTCCGGACGGACATAGCGTCGCGCCGCAGCAAGCTGCGCAAAGCATGCCAGCAGGTCGATTTCAGCAACTGTCTCCGCGGTGGCGCGAATGCGTGCGCTCGCCGCTAGAATCCTCTGGCGCAGTTCCAGAAAAATGCGTCGCTCAATTTCCAGGCAGCGCTCCTGCGCGCCCAGCACGCTGCGTTCGTAATCCTTCAGTTCTTGCGTGGTAAAGCGCTCCGCATTGACCAGCGTTTGCTTGCGTTCATACTCCGCGGGAACATTGTCGAGGTTCGATTTTGTGATCTCTATGTAATAGCCGAACACGGAGTTGTAGCGAACTTTCAGCGATCCAATGCCGGTCCGCTGGCGTTCGCGCTCCTCGATGGCTGCGATCGATTGTTTACCGCTCAGGCTGAGCAATCGCAGTTCGTCCAATTCCGCATCGACTTCAGCGGCGATCGCTCCACCATCCTCCAAACGCACCGGAGGCTGCTCTGCGAGTGTCTTCGAAATTGCTTGCTGCAGGTCTTCGAGGCTATCCAGGGACGATTGCATTCGTTTCCAGGCCGACGACTGGAGTGGCGTAATCGCTGCAGCGACCAACGGCAACTTCGCCGCGGAACTGGCCAGCGCCAGCAAATCGCGCGGTCCGGCGCTGTCGAGCGAAATCCGGCTTAGCAATCGCTCCAAGTCGAGAATGTCCGCAATGCTGTTGCGCACATGCTCTCGAATCTGCAAATCGCCGTGCAACTCCGCTACGCCATCCAGGCGCTCGTGAATTGCGGCGAGTTCGATCAGCGGCCGCAGGATCGTGGCGCGCAACTTGCGCTTGCCCATCGGCGTCTGGCACATGTCCAGCGTATGAAACAGCGTCGTATGCCGCCGTGCATCCGGCATCAGTGGCTCGACCAGTTCCAGGTTGCGGACGGTCACGGCATCGAGTTGCAGGCAGCCGCTGTGTTCGTAATAACGTACCCGGTCAATGTGTTCCAGTTGGCCCAATTGCGTGGCGCGCAGGTAGTGCACAATGCTGCCCGCCGCAACCGCGGCTGTTGCGTGGCCCTCTAGTCCGAACGCGGCCAGCTCGCGCGTTCCCAGATGATTTTCCAGCAGCGGCATCGCATAGTCCCGCGTCAGCACCCAGGGTTCCAGATGTGTCACGGTGCGGGAGCGCAAAGCATCTTCAAGCGATGCAGCCAGCCCGCCACTGTTTTCGGCCAACAAAATTTCAGCCGGATTAAACCGCGCCAGCTCGTCGCTCGCTTGGGTTGCGGCATCCTGTGCATCGCGGCCGCGAAATTCCGTGGCGCGAAAATCGCCCGTCGAGTTATCCAGAAACGCCAGTCCGATCGTCGCGCCGTCAAAGCATAGCGCCGCCAGGAAATTGTTCTGTTCAGAGTGCAGCGTGGGGTCAATCGCCGTGCCTGGCGTCAGCACGCGCGTCACCTCGCGGCGCACAATGGTTTTCGTCAGCTTGGGGTCTTCCAGTTGCTCGCAGATGGCGATGCGATAGCCCAGCCGCAACAAGCGCGTGATGTACTGATCGGCGGCGTGATGGGGCACACCGCACATCGGGATGGCGCGTTCCTTGTCGCGCGACGTAAGGGTGATCTGCAGTTCGCGCGCCGCAGTCTTGGCGTCCTCATAAAACAGTTCGTAGAAGTCACCCAGGCGAAAGAAGAGCAGCGTATCCGGATGTTTCTGTTTCGCGGCGGCATACTGCCGCATCAATGGCGTGGAAGCCATTTCCAGGGTGGGATTCGGGCTGGCGCTGGATACGGACAGACGGCTTCTCCTGGAGCTTGGGCGCAACAAAAATGACGGGCGGCCTTTCCTTTAAAGATAGGCCATCGGGAACGATGTGTACCAATCTACAGCATCAGGAAAACCGGGCCTCCGTTCAGGGATACAGAACCGACGCGCCGCTGGAGTTGTCATACTCGCAGGAAGGGCCTGTGTGTTCTCTGTCACATGTGTCCTACATCACAGTAAAGTGCCTTTTGTCTGGGCTATATACTTACTTGTACGTTCTCTTTGGGAGCGGTTCTTCGAGCGATGGCAATGTATCTCATTTGGCTGCGGGTCGCGCTGGTTCTGTATGGCGTCTCCAGCCTTACGGTCATTCCAGATGTGCTGACCGGCCATGATCGCTGGCGCAAATTTGTGCACCCCGTCTGCGTTTCCGCTTTTTATTTTCATCTGGTTGCGCTGGTAGAAATGATGCGTCTGGCCCATCACTGGGTTCCGGCCAGCCTGCATGAGGTCGAAACCTCCTTCGCGCTGCTGCTGACCATCACGTTTCTGGCGATTTACTGGCGCTACCGGGCTATCTCCTTCGGCTTGTTTGTCCTTCCCGTGATTTTTCTGCTTTTACTTCTGCCGGCAGCGCAACCGGATCACGCCCCTGTCTCCAGCCAGTGGATGCATAACGGATGGATCCTGTTGCACATCGCATTGCTGCTGGTGGCTTACACGCTGTTGTTGTTTAGTCTGCTCTCCAGCCTGCTCTACCTGATCCAGGAACGGCGTTTGAAGAACAAGCAGATCGGCGGTATTTTCAGCCACCTGCCGCCGCTCGATACCATCGATCACATTGCATTTGTCACCCTCGTGATCGGCTTGCCCTGCATGACGCTGGGCCTGCTGGCGGGCGCATTGATCGCTCAGGAGAGCGTGGGAGCTGCCTATTTTCTCGACCCGAAGGTCCTGCTCTCCATCGGCATGTGGATCCTCTACGTCTGGATGTTGTATGTCCGCCGTCACACCGGCCTTCGCGGCAAGCGGGCCGTCTACTTATCTTCGCTGGTATTTCTCATGGCGCTCACCGTGTGGGTCGCCAACCAGTTCAGCACCGTACACAGGTTCCCCTCGCCATGAACTTCGTCCTCATCGGCGTCAATCACAAATCCGCGCCATTGCAGGTGCGGGAGAGGCTTGCCATCCCTGCTGCCCGTCTGCAGGAAGCTACGCTCTCTCTGCTGAGTGTTCCGTGTGTGCGAGAAGGCATGATTCTTTCCACCTGCAACCGGGTCGAGTTCCTCACCTATCAGGAACCCGCGCAGGCCGATCTGCTGGAGTTCATCCAGAACTATTTCGCTATCGGCAAAGAAGCGCTGCACCCGTATATGTACGAATACCGCGCGTCGGAAGTTGTCCGTCACGTGTTCCGGGTTGCGTCCAGTCTGGATTCGCTGGTCGTTGGAGAGCCGCAAATTCTGGGTCAGGTAAAAGAGTCTTATTCTCTGGCAAGATCCATTGGCGGCATCAATAACAACCTGGATCCGCTGATGCAGCGCGCCTTTACCGTAGCCCGCAAAGTGCGCAACCAAACCAGCATCGGCATCTCCTCGGTGTCCATCGCGTCGGTTGCCGTCGATCTGGCTCGCAAAATCTTTGGCTCGTTACAGGGGAAAACGGTTCTGTTGATGGGCGCAGGCAAGATGGGAGAACTGGCAGCCCGCAGCATGATGCAGCACGGAGCCAGCACCATCTACATCTGCAATCGTACCTACGAACGCGCGGTTGAGTTGGCCGGTAAATTTCCTGGCGTACGCTCTGAGAGCGGCTCTGCGACAGGCCAATCCGCCATCGTGCAACCTATCTCCTACGACTTGCTTCACCAATATGCAGCCATGGCGGACATCATCGTCAGCTCCACCGGGGCCGAGGATCCCATCTTCCAGCGCGCCCACGCGGAACAATACATGCAGCGCCGCAAGCAGCGGCCCATGTTTTTTATCGACATTGCTGTGCCCCGCGATGTGGAGCCGGAGATTAATAACGTGGAAGGTGTTTTCGTTTACAACATCGACGACCTGCAGGCCGTGGCTGTGTCGAACATGTCCAGCCGCACCAAGGAAGCGATGGACGCCGAGCTGATTATTCGCACCGAAGTGGAGCGGTACACGCAGCGAATGCAGTCGCTCAATGGAGTGCCTTCCATCGTTGCGCTGCAGCAAAGCCTGGAAGATGTTCGGCAGTATGAGATGCGCCGCATGGCGCCTCGTCTGGCGCAATTATCCAGCGAGCAATTGCAAGCGGTGGAGCAGATGACTCGCGCACTGGTTCACAAGTTGCAGCATGCGCCCATACAGGCCATCAAGCGTGCTGCGCAGGAAGGCGATCGCGAAACCCTCGCGGTGATTCAAACTGTCTTTGATCTGGAGCATCACGAAAAGTCCGCCCAAGCGGTTGGGACGGCCGAGTCGATTCCTGAACAAAGTGAGCCAACGGAGGCCGCATTCGTCCCCACTCCTGACGCAACCGCAGTTGCAAGCGCGAATGCCGCCTCGCCGGCGAAATCGGCCTCGGTCAAGGAAGGCAGTTTGCCTTGATCCGCATTGGGAGTCGCGGCTCCGCCCTTGCCCGCTGGCAAGCAGATCACATTGCCGCGGAGTTGCGGCTTCGCGGTCATCAGGTCTCCATTGAGATTCTGGTTACGACCGGCGATCGGATGCAGCATGCGCCCTTTATGCAGGTTGGCACCAAGGGAATGTTTACGAAAGAGATTGAAGAGGCGCTGGCCGACGAGCGCATCGACCTCGCCGTACACAGCCTGAAAGACCTGCCGACGGAGCTGTCGCAAGAGTTCATTATCGCGGCCATTCCAAGGCGCGCCGATCCGCGCGATGCGTTCGTCTCTGTTCGCCACGAAAATTTCGCCGCGCTGCCGCCCGGGGCGGTTGTCGGTACCAGCAGCCTGCGGCGCCAGGCACAATTGCGCGCATTGCGGGCCGATCTCGATATTCGCGAGCTGCGCGGCAACGTGGATACTCGTCTGCGCAAGCTGCACCAGGGCCAATACGATGCCATCATTCTTGCTGCGGCGGGCTTGGATCGCCTCGGTCTTGCCGCCGATGTGAAAGAACTGTTTTCGCCGCAACAAATGTGTCCTGCCGCGGGGCAGGGAGCACTCGCAATTGAGTGCCGGACAAACGACGACGCGACGCGCGCGGCTGTTTCCGCGCTCAATGACGCTGCGACCCATTTTGCGGTGTTCGTGGAGCGTGCTGCCCTGGCTACATTGGGCGGAGGCTGCCATCTTCCCGTGGGCGTGTATTGCGAGCCTGGAAACAACGGCTGGACCGTGATGGGCGTTGTCGCTCTTCCAGATGGATCGCAAGTTTTGCAAGAACAGATGGATCTGCCTCACGAGCGCCCCTTGGCTGAAGAAGCCGGCCGCCTCATGGCGAATCGTTTGTTAGCGCGCGGTGCAGCAGAGTTTCTTGCCGCTGCTGAACCTGCCCCGCCGGCAGGAAGTCCAGGCAGATGAAACCGCTCGCCGGACGGAAGATCCTCATCACACGAGCGAGGCATCAAGCGCAATCGCTGGCAAGCGCGCTGGAAGAGAAGGGCGCGACGGTCGTCGCGATCCCGGCCATCGAAATTATCCCGCCTGAGTCCTACGACGCGTTGGATGCGGCGCTGTGGAGCGCAAAAAAGTATCAGTGGCTGGTCGTGACCAGCGCGAATGGTGCGGAAGTATTGGCCGCGCGACTTGCAGCTTTGAAACTGTCCATCGCCGCGCTCGATGCTTTAAAGGTTGCAGCCATCGGCCCCGCAACCGCGCGTGCTCTTGGGGAAATGGGTTTACACGTCGATGAAGTCCCCAAACAAGCCATTGCAGAATCGCTGGTGGAATCGCTTCGGGCCCAGGTTCGCGGCAAGTATGTTTTGTTAGTCCGCGCCAAGGTGGCGCGCGATGTGCTTCCGGAGGAACTCCGAAACGCCGGCGCCATCGTGGAAGTGGTCGATGCCTACCAAACCGTAGTTCCGGCGACATCCGCGGACGATTTGCGGCTCATCTTCGCGGCGCCCAGCCGGATGCCGGATGTGGTCACGTTTACCAGTTCTTCCACCGTGACAAATTTCTTTCGGCTGCTGCACGAAGCGAGCGTACCGGCATGGCCGACCGCCATGGCCGCGGCTTCCATCGGCCCCATTACCAGCCAGACGCTTCGCCATCACGGCATCGAGCCCGCCGTTGAGGCGACGGAATACACCATCCCCGGCGTAGTCAACGCGCTATGTCGCTGGTCGACGTCGCACCAAGACCACGTCAAGTAGTCACTGTGTGCTGGCCGTGTCTTAAATGTGCGTTGATGGTCAGTCGGGGAGTGGGAACCAGTAACAGTCATCATCGGAGGAATTAACCCTTCCACGGGCAGATAGACGCTGCAGGCTGTTTTCCACTTCACTCCGATCTGCCCCAAGATAGTCACCTATTTCCACTACTCTTGTAAGAGGAAACCCGGCGCCAGTCTGACCCTTGGATATCCTTGTTACCTTTACGTCTGACAACGAGTCCAAAACGCGACCATCAAAAACTCGGTTCTTCCTCTGCTGCTTTTCTCGTACCCATTCGGCTCTTGATGGGTACCTCCATTTGAATACGGCAAAGATTGCGGGGAGCAATACCACAAGGAACGAGCCAATGCCCAGCGCACTCCAATTCGACGGGAACCAATGCCAAAGGTTTTTCATGGGATGGATTGTAGGATGAATGCGGCTGAGCAAAAATGACCCAGGTTGATGTTATCTAGGTCTAAATAATAAACGCGGCTTTTCTATGCGGTATCAAAATCGCACTGATTTCCACTCTCGCTGCAACTATAATTCCGATCCATGGCAAACATCTCGGATGACGATGTCCTACAGTACGCGGCATCGTTTGGTCGTAGCCCAGCGCAAATGCTACCTCGGAAATCTGTTCAGGAAGTTAAGTGTCCAAGCTGTGGGGCCGAAATAGGCTTCCCATGTCGTAGTAGGAGAGGAAGCATTCGGACATCAAATCACCTCGACCGATGCTTTGAGCGAATCAAGCTCCTGATCGCCTCAAAATTATCAACGCAGACTTAAGACACTATCGTGCGTGCTCCACGTCTTGTCTTTGGAGTTGCAGACGTCTTCCAGGAAGCAATCAGCACAGCGAGGCTTCCGCGCGATGCAAATCTCTCGCCCAAAGTGAATCACGCGATGGGAAAAGTCGATCCAGCTGGCCTGCGGGATCAGCCGCATCATGTCCTGTTCGATTTTTTCCGGCGTCGTCGACTTGGTTAGTTCCAGCCGCTGCGTGATGCGCATCACGTGCGTGTCCACCACCACTCCCAGCGGGATTTTGTACCACGATCCTGAAACAACATTTGCGGTCTTCCGCGCCACGCCGGGAATCGTCAACAACTCATCCATCGTCTGCGGCACCTTGCCGCCGAATTCTGCAACTACCTTCTGCGCCGCGCCGATAATGTTTTTGGCCTTGTTGCGAAAAAACCCCGTGGTGCGGATCATCTCTTCCACTTCCGCCTGTGACGCCTTCGCCATGGCCTGCGGCGTAGGAAAGCGCTGGAACAGCGCGGGCGTCACCATGTTCACCCGAACATCGGTACACTGCGCGGAAAGTATGGTCGCGACCATCAGTTCCCACGCATTGCGGTGGTGCAGCGCACAAACTGCGTTAGGATAACGTTCCGCGAGTCGGTGCAGAATGGTTTCCACACGCTGCGGATTCGTCGGATCGCTGACAGATTTCTTCTTCGCCGTTTTTTTCGCAGCCGGTACCGGCGCCAACTTCGTACGCGAGCGCTTCTTCGTAGCTGTCGTTTTCTGCGGACGTGCGGTCGGCACTGTTTTACCCAACCCGATTCAGCATCTCCTGCGCGGTCATGCGCACGCACGTAAAGATGGGATAATCCTTCAGCGTGTAGGCGCTGATTTCCGTGCCACGCAACTGCTCGACCAGGTCAAGAAAATCTTCCGGATAGTTCGTCTCAAACGCCACCACAAATTCCTGATCGTCCAGACCAAAAGAATATGTCGTATTCAGTTTCACCCGTGGGTATAAATGCCCGACGCGAATATGCTCCGTCATCAAACGCTGCCGCTCATCCTTAGGCAGCAGATACCAGGCACGCGTCTTCCAGAATGGATACACGAAGATATATTTCTGACGTCCCGGCCGCAAAAAGCCGCGCGAATCCGCCTGTCCTTCATGCTCATGACCGATCAGATATTGCGAACGCTTGGTCATTGCCAGATAACTGAACGCAGTCTCAAGGTAGCCGCCCATCGGCGTCGCCATCAGCTCGGCGGTCATCTGGTTCAGATCGTCCACGGTCGTACAAATGCGCCAAAGCATCATGTCGCATTCGCTGCGTGTTCCCACGGTGGAATACGTCAGCGTCAACATACGATCCGCCTGATTCCAGCGCTCCAACACCGCGGCCACGGCGCTCTTGTGGTCAGCACGCTCCTCGGCGGGCAGCCGACGCCATTCCGGCATCACTTTAAAAAATTGGAAGGAGACAATCTGCCGCTTCAGCTCTTTTTCTTTGGAAGCGTCTTTCGCGGGAGCGGTCTGGGTGGCAGCGGCATGTGCCGTCTCGGTCGCGATCTCAGTGGTGGCAGCGTCGGTCATCGATTTTCTCCTGGTTGCTATCCATCATGCTAGCAAAAACCGGTCGCATTCGTGTTCTCCGTCACATTCTCCAAAGATGCACGCATCGACCGCTATACTGCTGACAGGCCGCATCCAAACGCTCGATGACAGAAAAAATTCTTACCCTCCTCGTTCCATGGATCACCGCCATCATTTCCCACATCGGCTATCCGGGCGTTGCCCTGTTGATGGCCATTGAGTCGGCCTGCATCCCGCTGCCGTCGGAAATCATTATGCCGTTTGCCGGATACCTGGTCTATACGGGGCGGTTCAGTTTGTTCTGGGTTGCCACGGCGGGCGCTATCGGCTGCAATGTAGGCTCAGCGGTTGCGTATTGGATTGGAGCCTACGGTGGGCGGCTGCTGGTGGAGAAATACGGTTCCTACATTCTGCTGGACCGTCGCGATCTCGACCGCACCACGCGATTTTTTGAGCGCTTCGGCACCATTACCGTGCTGGTCGCGCGCCTGCTGCCGGTGGTGCGCACCTTTATTGCGCTGCCCGCTGGAATTGCCCGCATGCCGCAGCTAAAGTTCCACATCTATACGTTCGTAGGTTCGTGGCCCTGGTGTTTCGTTCTGGTCTATGCGGGAATGAAACTCGGCAATGCGTGGAACACCGACCCGCGCTTGAAGCATATCCTGCACAAGTCGGACGCGGCCGTCGTGTTGCTGCTGGTTGCAGGTATCGTCTGGTTTATCTGGACACACTGGAAACATCGAGCGGCGCAGAACGAAGCCTAAGCTGGATTTGCGGAAACGCTTCGGTGTGGCGTGCCGAATCGCGCAGCCGAAAAATGACTTTATCCGCCCGCCAGCAGAATCGGTAGCGTCGGCGTCGGCGAGCCGCCTGCGTTTTCCATGGTCACTCCGAATGCCTTCGCCTGGATTCCTTTGGGCAGGTTCGGCAACAGGATGCTCGCCATTCCTTGCGCGTCCGGCTGGAAGGTGCCCGCGGGAATCGGAGCGCTTCCGTTCGCAGGAATGATCCATAATTCATAGGTCTTGTTCGGCGGCAATGGCGCCAGATGGCTGGCGGCAAACACCAGCGCCCCACGATCCTTCAAGTATACGGCGTCGCCAGAAGGCTCGGGTCGCGCATGGGCAAAGACAAGGGTGACTCGCTGCGATTCCGGCGAAGTCAAGACTTCAACTATTTCTCGAGATCTTTCCGCGGCTGCGTTGGTTTGATTCAGCTGCGCAGTTTCCAGAGCCAGGCGATGTTCCATGTTCTGCTGCAGATCGCGAAGGTGAACTACATAGAACAGGCAGACTAAAGCTGCCACCCATCCGCCCCAGATCAGCGCCGGGTTGGTACGCCGAGCGCGAACCGCGGCGATGCCGCCGCGCGTGTTGGCTGCGCCTTCAACCGGCGCAGGGAAACTCTTAACGGATGCCGACTTGTCGGTGGCGGTGCCGGAATGAACTCCCGCCGCTTGAAGCAGGCGTTCCTTGGCCGATGCTGGAGGCGGAACTTGCGCAACTGACATGGCCACCAGCGCAAATTCAGCACTCAATTGTGCGACCTCCGCGCTGCACTCCTGGCATTGCTGCACATGCAGACGCACGCGCTCAATCGCTGCCGCATCCTCCTTCGTTTCAGGCGCGCCAGCAGGCGTTCCCAGGCAGAAGAGGATCAAGTCATCCATATCGGGATGGAGTTCGGGCGTCATCCGGAGACTTCCAATGCCTTTCGTATCAAGATCAATGCCGACCGTATGCGCGTTTTTACAGTTCCCAAAGGCTGCCCGGTCTGTGCTGCGATTTCTGTGTGCGTCTGCCCTTCAAAAAAAGCCATCTCCAGCGTCCGGCGCTGATCGGGAGGCATGGTTTCCATCACCACCCGAACTTTGGCCAGCATCATATTGCGATCCGCCTCGGTCCCCATGTCGACGGAATTCGCTAACTGCAAATCGTCGACATTTTCGAATCTTCGACTGCCTCGGATGCGGTCGATGGCGCGGTTGCGCGTCACCACTGCAAGCCATCCGCAAAGGCTTCCGCGATGGTCCGAGAAGATCTCCGGTTGCTGCCACAACTTCAAGAACACTTCCTGCATTACGTCTTCTGCTGCGGCGGTGTCGCGCAGCACACGCATGGCGACGGAATACACCATGGTCGAGTACTGGTCGTACATTCGTGACAGCGCGTCAGGCTGCCGCCTCCGCAGTTCGTCCATCAGCTGCCGGTCCGTCATTTGCTGGTCCGTAAGAGTGTCGTCTTGCGGTGGCGTGTCGGGCAATGGAATAGCTCGATTGGAAAAGATTGACTCGCGTGTCCCTACACACGGTCGACATTTCACCGTACACGGTTCATGTATCCAGCGCAAATGGCAACCTCTACAACATAATATGTACGAAAAAGGTTGCCCGGCGGATTTGCGAAAATGCAACTCTGTGGTGATCGAAAAGCAGGAGCCACGCATCGCTCAGCCCGGCGGGCTGCGCGCCAGAGATCGTGAAGAAATGAACAAATTTCCGTCACGGACGTCAGGCGTGGGCATCCTACAAGTTGAAAAACCTTTTGCGTTGTTGCCGCGTAGCGGTACTCCTGGTGAACGTTATCCAACTGAAAGGATCCAAAATATGGCGAAATCTACAGTGAACGAACCCTTCCTGACCGATGTGAAAACCCTGCGTGAACGGGCTCGCAAGAGCATTGCAAAAGGGGCAGTCACGCAGAATTACGGTGGCGATGTGAAGCAGGCCATCGACATCCTGCAAGCTGTGCTGGCAACAGAAATCGTCTGTGTTCTGCGATATACCATGCACGCCGTTTCCGCTTCCGGCATTTCCAGCGACAGCGTGAAGGCGGAGTTTGCCCAGCACGCGAAAGAAGAGCAGGAACACATGATGGCCGTCGCGGAACGCATTAACCAGCTTGGCGGCAAGCCGAATTTCAATCCGGAAGGATTAGCCAGCCGCTCCGCTTCGCAATATGCCGAAGGCAACGATCTGATTGGCATGATCAAGGAAAATCTGATTGCAGAACGCATCGCGGTGGAACATTATCGTGAGCTGATCCACTTCTTTGCCGATAAGGACACCACCACGCGAGTCATGCTGGAACATATCCTGGGCAACGAAGAAGAACACGCCAACGATATGCATGACCTGCTGGTAGCCCATGAGGGCCGACCCATGTTGCCGAAGGGTTAAAACGCATTTGGAGCGGGCGTCACGGCAGATTTAATCCAGCCAGAAATCGCTGGTTCTGCTAGATTTATCCCTACATTGCAGACCGATGTCGCAGCCGTCTGCAAAAGTCCGATAGAACGAGGAAACAATATGTTCATACTCTGGTGGATCATCGTTGGGATCATCGCAGGTTGGATCACAGGCAAGATCATGAGCGGCGGAGGATATGGCGTATTCATGGACATGGTAATCGGCATCATTGGCGCGCTTGTCGGCGGTTTTATTATGCGATCGCTGGGCCATGCAGGCAGCGGTGGCTTTATCTATACCATCGTCGTCGCGGTCGCGGGAGCCGTGCTTTTGACCCTTTTGCTGCGGTTGGTCACGCGTGGCCGGGTGAAGCAGATATAGCGGCGACGCTCGCAAAACATTGTTCGATCATCGGGCCTGGAAGTTCCTACGACTCGCGTAAGGACTTTCAGGTCTTTTCTATTTCCTGCGTAACGCTGCACCGCCTGTCCCAACGACAGTAAGAATTGCCAGCTGATTCCAGTCAGTTCTCAACCCACAAAGGAGAAATCTGTCTGGCGATTTTCTCTGTGTTGCATCTAAGTCACTGGTCCTCTCTGTTTCGCGTGCAGGTTTTTCCTTTTGGAGAAGGCCCTCGTTAGAAAGGAATGTACGGACCGGATGATAGAAACACAGAAATTCACAATTTGTGAGGGATTGCCATATCCACGCGGCGCGTCGCGGGACGGGACTGGAACGAACTTCGCCGTCTTTTCTGCTCACGCAACTAAGGTGGAAGTATGCATTTTTGACGACAAAGGCGAACATGAACGCCAGCGCATCGAATTGCCCGAATGCACCGACCAGATTTGGCACGGCTCCTTGCCGGAGGTAGGCCCAGGAACCGTCTATGGATATCGAGTCCATGGTCCCTACGAGCCGGAAAAAGGACATCGATTCAACCCCAACAAATTATTGCTCGATCCCTACGCAATGGGTTACATAGGAGAACTGAAGTGGGATCCGGCAGTCTTTGGTTACAAGATGGAGTCGATGGACGACCTGACATTCGATGAGCGCGATAGTGCGCCCTTCATGCCGAAATGCGTGGTGGTCGATCCGAATTTCGATTGGGGCGAACCGCCAGGACGAGCAAGAACAGGAAGTCAAAGGAAACTGGCAGTCTCCTACAACGACACCATCATTTATGAGTTGCACGTTCGCGGCTACACAAAAAAACATCCCGCGGTGCCGGAACATCTCCGCGGAACCTATTGCGGTCTGGCGCAGCCGGCGGTGCTGGACTACATCAAATCCCTCGGCGTGACATCCATTGAGTTGCTGCCGATCCATGCCTTCATCAACGACAGCCATCTGCTGGACCAGGGGCTGACCAATTACTGGGGATACAACAGCATCGGTTATTTTGCTCCGGATCCGCGCTACGCGTATGACCTAGCGCAGACGCTGAGAGAACTGAAGGAAATGGTCGCGCACGTCCATCAAGCCGGCCTGGAAGTGATTCTGGACGTGGTCTACAATCACACGGCGGAAGGCAATGAGCGTGGGCCGACATTGTCCTTCAAGGGCATCGATAATGCCAGCTATTACCGGCTGATGCCGGACAATCCTCGCTATTACATCAATGACACGGGCGCGGGGAATACCGTGAACCTAAGTCATCCCCGAGTGATTCAGATGGTCACCGATAGCCTGCGTTACTGGGTGGAGGAGGTGCAGGTGGATGGATTCCGCTTCGATCTGGGAACCATCCTGGCGCGGGAACCCAACGGCTTCGATAATCAAAGCGGTTTTCTGAAGGCCTGCAGTCAGGATCCGGTGCTGAATACAGTCAAGTTGATTGCGGAGCCGTGGGACTGCGGTCCCGGCGGCTACCAGGTTGGAGAATTTCCGCCGGGCTGGGCAGAGTGGAACGATAAATTTCGCAATGACGTGCGCGGCTTCTGGAAAGGAGACGGAACGGCAGCGGCGTTGACGCAGCGTCTCTGCGCCTCTGGCGCCATCTTCAATCAACAGGGTCGCAGACCATGGGCGAGCATCAATTTCATTACCGCCCATGATGGCTTTACGCTCAATGACCTGGTTTCCTACAACGAAAAACACAATGAAGCCAACAGCGAGGCAAATCAAGACGGAAATCCCAATACGATCTCCTGGAATTGCGGCGTCGAAGGCCCAACGGATGACCCTGAAATCAACCGGCTGAGACGCCGCCAGATGCGAAATATGCTGGCCACGCTGCTGCTCTCGCAGGGAACGCCCATGATGGTTGCGGGTGACGAATTCGCCCGAACCCAGCAGGGCAACAACAATGCCTATTGCCAGGACAACGACATCAGCTGGGTGGACTGGACGCTCGAAGAAAAAAACAACGAGCAAGTTGAATTTGTTCGGAAGCTGACCTCATTGCGCCATCGCTATCCAATCCTTCGTCGGAATTTATTCCTGACGGGGAAATATAACGAGGAGCTGGGCGTAAAAGACGTCACATGGATCAACGCCAACGGGCATGAAATGGAAGACGCCAACTGGGGCGACACTGGAATGCGCTGTTTTGGGATGCTGATGGATGGCCGCGCGCAGACGACCGGGATTCATCAGCGTGGGCATGAAGCCACGCTGTTGATGGTGATCAACGGTCATTTCGACCTGGTCAAATTCGCCCTGCCGGAATGTCCCGGAGGCGATAGGTGGAAGCTGCTGATCGACACCAATCTGGAGGGTGCCGCGACGGAATCCATTGAGAAGGAAATGTTCAAGAGCGGCGACTCCTACGACGTGACCGGCAGATCGCTGTTGCTATTCGAATTGCAGCCCGAGGCGACGGCCGCGCCTGCGAACTAGAAAAACGTCCAGGTAGAAAAAGTTGGGGGAAGTGCCATGCGTCGCATGATACTTCCCCATAGGCTATTGCCAGTAATTCCGTTATTGCTTACAACCAAGGGCTCAGTTGTCGTCGCGAGCCCTCGTGAACTCTAACTCGCAGTTAGTTGCGAATCGTCCGCCACTACTTCTTCTGCAAGGTTTGAATGTAGGCGACTACCGCTGTGATCTGCGCCCCGGTTAATTTGTTGGAATACGCAGGCATTTTACCTTTGCCATTCGTCGTGCCTGCAACCAGTTCCGCCGCCGACATTTTCAGCATCTCCGGCGAACTGAACGAAGGTGTCTTCGTTGCTTTGCCGGCTGGTGTATTGCCGCTGCCGTCCGCGGCATGACACATGGCGCACTTCGCCTTGTAGGTTTCGGCGCCAGGACCTTGTGCGAGCAATGTCATTGCCGAACATGCCATCACGCTAAGGATTGTGACTGCCATTCGATTTTTCATCTTTCAATCTCCTGTTCCATTCCAGTCTTGCCAAATGCATGAATGCGTGTCAGAAATCGTAGCGCATTCCAAGAGTTACATTGTTCGCATGGAAATTCCGCGGTGCGGTCTCCCCTGCAGGCGATATGGTGAGACCGGTCTGCTTTCCGGCCAGCGAGGGATCGTTGCAGGGAACCACTGGGGCCGGCGTTCCAGGGATGGGAAGCGTATTGGAAGTGGTACAGAAGGCTGCGCCCGAAGGCCCGCCCTCTCCGTACCCGTAGTAGTTGTATTGTGCGTTCCAGATCCAGTTCTTACGAACCGTGTACGCAACATTCACATACGGAGACTGATAGGTAGAGACCAGCGAGCCGGCGACATCCCGCGCATCGTTGTAGAACCGAGTCCCGTTGACGGAGCTGATCGTGTAGCCGAGGCCACCCTGAAGCTTCGGCATCGGGGAGAGGTGAACGCCCACAGATCCAAATTGCGTGGGAGCATTCATGAAGTCCTTGACCGGTCCGAACATGTAGTACGGTGCTCCACGAACCGCTCCCCCTGGGCAGGCTGTGCCGCTGGGCGAGGCTGCTCCCGGCATTGTGGGGGTGGCGCCGGCGTCATAGCAGATATTCGTCGAGGCATAGACATCGCTGTAGGCGTAGTTCAGATCGAGCCCATAGTGCTCATTCTTCTGCAGCGTTGCACCCAACCCGAAAACTCGGCTGTGGTCGTTATGTTCAAGCGGACCGGCTGCCGAGGCGACGCCTGTATTGTTGGTGTTGTTGTGCCGCTCCACATCGTTATAAGCAGCGGAAACCGTACCCCACGACTTCATCCGGTAGAGAGCATGCAGGCGATAGGTCTGTGCCTGACGGGGAGTCAGAGGTGTGAATGCATTATCGGCGTACATCAGACCGATGCTGCCATTCAGGTCCAAATGCTCGGACGGACGCACGGTGGCGTACAAGATTGCGCCGTTTTCGTGGATGGTAACCGTTCCGGTGGTTGCCGGCGGAACCAGGGGAGCATTGTGAGGAATGCCTTGCGAGATGACGTGCGAGTTATAGCGATAGGTCAGCGATAGCGTTGCGCGAGACAATCCGTCCCACGTTCCCGTTACCGCGTTGGTGAAGAACTTCTGGCCAAAATAGCCAGGCAGAGGTGTGCCATTGGGGCTGCCCTCACCAGTGACGGGGGCTCCTGGGGCAAGCGGGGAGTAGTTGATGGTCTCGTTGGGGTTTCCAGGTGTCGCCAGCGTGGCGCCCTTGGAGATATCGGCGGTGCCGGGTTGCTGGGCATTCGAGTAGCTGAGTTGATCGGAAACGCTGATAGTTTTGGTCGCGTTCCAATTGATACCGTAATCGAATGCAACCACCTCGCGTTTGGCGTTGGCGTTGCCGGTAAATATGATCGAGCGATTCTTTCCGGACAGGCCCTGGAAGTTCTCATAGTAGTTCGGCAAATTCATATTTGCGTTGGTGTAGCGAAAATTGCCGTTCATCGCGATGTTCTTGATGCTGGAACTTTGGAACCGGAAAATTTCTGTCGGGAAAAGCATGCGGGTCGGCTGACTGCGAAGGTAACTGACGGCGACAGAGCAGGCCGGGTTGATGATGGGTAGACCGCCCGGAGTTTGCGCGGGCGATAGGATCGTGTAAGGTGCAGCGCCCATGCTGCCTGTGTTGCAGCTGCCGATACCGTACGGCGTCAGGCTATCCCAACCGCCGGGAGCTACCGGAGTTCCATCCGCTTCTTGCGCAATAAAGTCGCTCGGAGCCAGCGTGAAATAGGAGTTCTCCTTCAGGTGATCGATCTGCTCTTCAAATGTGAGCGTGGTTCTGGGCAGTGGCTTCCAGTCAACGGCTCCCATAAAGTCGTCCGAGCTGTGACGCTGGTACTCCTGAAGCAGTTGATCGTTCGAACCAATCGAGGGTGCGAAGAATGGGCTCGATCCGCCTGGGCTGAGGCTGGAGCCTTCCATGGTGTTCTCTGAGTATCCGAAGTGATACGTGATCTTGGACAGCGGAAACAGAGTCAGGTTGGTGTCCAGCAGTCTGCGCACCGTGTTGAACATGAACGGCGATTTTTCCACTTGCGGCCACGGCAGAAAGCCCGTGGGGGCGTTCGATGGCCCGATCGGGATGGACTGACCCGAAGGGATATTCGGGTTGCCCAGCAAGTCGTAGTCAAAATACTCGCGGTGGCGACGGAATGTTCCGGTGAACTCGTACACATTTCCTTTAGAAATGCTCATGCGGGTATAGCTGTCGGGATCGCCGCCAAACCCGGTGGTGAAGGCAGTGACGGAATCCGCCAGGGAATGCTTGGTGCCGGGCAAAACTTCCAGGTTAAAGGACTGGCCAAATACGCGAGGCCCGGACTGTTGGTTGACCAGGGTGTCATACATGGCGCCGCTGCCGGTGATGCTGGCGACGTGGCCGCCTTCCTGGGTGCTTCCGTGAATCGTATATCCAGTCGGAGCGGTCGGAATCGCTGGCGGTGTAACCTGCGCGAGTGCGACGCCGGTGGTCATCGCGAAGATTGCGATTCCGATGCCTGCGGCAAGACGAAGCGCCCATGCGGGAGAGAGCTGTTGGTGGTACAGCTTTGAAAACTCGTCTGTCTGTCTCATATAAAACCTCACTTGAAAAAAACGTCAGCACATCGGAAATTCGGACCCGACTCCATTACCTGATAAAGGCCGCATTCAGATTGGACCCGTGGATCATGGTGTGGCAGCTTGTACAGGGGGCAAGCTCCTGGGATCCCGCGTTCATTCCGTGGATCGTGTCGCCGCTAACAGCGCTGTGGCACTGGTTGCACAAGGTATTGATCGTCGGCATGTTCAGCAGTCGAGCGTTCTGGGAGCCGTGCGGCGTGTGGCAAGCCAGGCACCCTTCTCCCTTGACCACAGCGTGCTCGTAGACGAACGGTCCGCGCACATCGGTATGGCACTTGACGCAGACCACATTCTGATCGGCAGTCGACTTTAGCTGGGTGCGCTGGAACGTGCCGTGGACGTCATGGCAGTCGCTGCACTTGACTGTGCCTTCCAGCACCGGATGGTGAAACGGCATATTGAATGCGCCCTTCACGTCGGTGTGGCAGGTAAAGCACAGGGCTGGCTGCGGCAGTTTCAGCAAGGCTTGGTCGGTCTGGGCGGCGTGAACGCTATGGCAACTGATGCAGCTTAGGCCAGCCTTGGCATGCGGAGATCGATCAAAATTCGGATGTACCCTGGCATGGCATCCCTCGCAGGTGGCATTCGTCTCTTTGGCGGAAGCTTTACTGGGCAGGAAAATCTTGGTGATGTCGCCGCCACCCTCCACGTGCGCCTGCCCCGGTCCGTGGCAGCTCTCGCAGGTGATGCCTTTGCCGCCATGTTCCAAGGCAAGCTTCGAATGCGGATTGTTCACGAAGTTCTTGCCGATCTCCGCGTGGCACGTGATACATGTATCGGAGCCCACATAGCCGGGTGCAGTGGCTGTGGCCGCCGGGGGAGTTTGAGGTGCACTGGCTTGCTGGCCGGGTTGATTCGCGGCCTTCGCCACTCCGGCATTCCATAGTCCGGGGAGTGCGATACCCAGCGCAACACAAAGAAGCAAACGTTTCATAGAGCCTCCACGTTCATGGTTCAGAAAAACCCTGGTAATCCTGAAAATCTGTTCGAAATCCATAAAACACTTTGTACCGTCGCGCCAATTCCATAAATGACTGTTCCTACAACAACCGAAGTTAGAATGTTCTGCACAGGATTGGCGGTGATGTTGATCACAGATGATGCATCGCATGCGAAACGTGCGCCAGGACAGGCGAAAGTCCGCATCGCGCAAGCCCAGCAGACATGGAGTTCTCGGAAGGCATGGGCTCGATTTTCCGGAGGTCGAAGAAAGGTAGACGATCGGCGCACATGTTCGCGCAACGGCGAGTTACCTTTGTGCTCAATTCCGTTCATTCGCTGGGCTGCGGGCAACGCTCGAGGCCGCATTCAAGATGCAGTCTTCATTCGGCGCTCCTGGAGCGGCCGATCATTCTGAAATCATAGGAAGATCGGCGCCGACTTCCAGGCTGTCAGTCAACAGTGAACATACAGCCGAAGACCTAATGCATAAGTTCGTGATCCGCTCCAGCCACAACGCCTGGCAACGCGGCTTATATAGAGATGCCCTTCATTTTTTTCCTGCTGAAGAATTTCCACCGAGGCGCCGTGAACGCGAATCCATCCATCGTGACGAAAACTGGCCAATGTGCGCGTCACAGTCTCGTGCGTGGTACCAACCATCTCTGCAATTTCCTGGTGGGTTAGCACCATGTTGAAGTGCTTCTTCCCATCGATTTCAGTCACAGTTGCACCCCAATCCAGCAACAGCTTGGCAATATTGCCCGCGACGGTACCGGACAGGGCGATGCGACGCGCATTCACCAGCAGTTCGTGATTTTCATCTGCCAGCATCTGCATCACCTGCCAGCTTGCATGGCGATGGCGGAAGAGAAAATCCAGAAAATCTTGATCGGAGATTTCGTTCACAGTGCACGGCCCATACGCTTCTGCAGTCGTTTCGTACTTGATCCGACGGACCGCGGAAACCAGTCCCAGAATCGTACCCGCGCTGGCGATCTTCAGCAGCAGGCTCTTTCCATCCTGCGAAGCGGTGGAGATTTTCACCCGCCCATCACACAGGATTCTGACGAAGTGCGGTGCATCACCTTGTCGCATCAGCGTTGCTCCATCGCGATATTCGACGGACGCACTGATGGCATCCAAATCAGAAAGAGCCTCTGGCGGCAGACTACAAAACGCATCGCTTCCGGAACGACAACAAAGGAGATCAAGAGTCGGCGCGAGAGACATGGAGCACCACCGATTGCGAGCATTGAACAAGCTCAATCGACACTGTGAGGGACAGTCCCCATTGAGGCACGTTTCCATTGCGAGGGAATGTTGCCTAGCCGACACTGTAACAAGCTAAACCCTCGGTACGGATAAAACTCCAGGCGTTTCAGTTTGGGCAAAATATGTTTACATTTGACCGGACAGATGCCTGCAAGAATGGTAAAGAGAGGACTTGTAAATGAAAGCCGCAATCTTCCATTCCGAGGATTCATCTTCTCTTCACAAGTTGCGCGTCGAACAGGTCGATAAGCCGCATGCAGAAGCTGGCCAAGTGCTGCTGCGCGTGCGCGCGTGCGGGGTGTGTCGCACGGATCTGCACATTCTCGATCGGGAACTTCCGCCGCGCCGCGACAAGCTGATTCCTGGGCACCAAATTGTGGGTGAAATTGTCGACGGTGCGACGCCGGAATTGCCTGCGGGAATGCGCGTGGGTGTGTCCTGGATGGGCGGAGTCGATGGAACGTGCTGGTATTGTCGGAATCATTTTGAAAATCTGTGTGACGATCCGACATTCACGGGATACAGCGTAAATGGCGGCTACGCGGAGTATGCGGTGGCGCGCGCGGATTTTGTGTATCCGCTGCCGGAAGCGCTGAATGATCTGCACGTCGCGCCCTTGCTGTGCGCGGGGATTATCGGTTTTCGCAGTTTGAGAGTGGCGGGCGTTGAGCGTGGAGAGCGCGTTGGATTATTCGGATTTGGAGCGTCCGCGCATCTTGCAATTGCAGTTCTGCGCGCGTGGAATTGCGATGTGTATGTGTCGACGCGCGGCGCATCGCACCGCCAACTTGCTGATTCTTTAGGGGCTTGCTGGGTGGGCGAGGAACACGAGATGCCGCCGGTGAAGCTGGATCGCGCGGTGACATTTGCGCCCAGCGGGAAGGTGGTGGTGGCGGCGCTTTCATGTTTGCGCAAAGGCGGCGTGGTGGCGATCAATGCGATTCATCTGGATCGAATTCCGGAATTCGACTACGACAAATTGTTGTGGGGCGAGCGGCAGATTCGCAGCGTGGCGAATATGACACGGGACGATGCGCGTGATTTTTTGCAGATTTCCGGCCAAATTGGCATAAAAACCAAGGCGACGGCATTTTCGCTGGATGACATCAATGAGGCGATGGAAGCGCTGCGGCACGATGCCATCGATGGCGCGGGGGTGATTATTCCGTAAAGTATTGAAATGCGGAGCGACGCGAAAAAGTTTTTCCGCGCGGCGGCGGAGAAAGTTTTTTGGCGGAATTTTGGCGGTAGAAGGGGCCGAATAAATTTAGTTGCCTTAGCAACCAGGTTTGCCCTTTTTGGCACATATGGTTGCCTTAGCAACTAAATTTCCAGGGTCGGGGATTCACCGAAATGTGGATAACTTGGGCCGGGAAGTGACCTAAGGGAATCTCTGATCAAGTCTGCACGGCGGATTGAGCTTGGATAAAGTGGCAGCAGGAGCGGAGACGCGATGCGCCAGATAACTTTTGCCAGTCAGCCGAGCTTTGAGAAGTATGGTCGCAAGA
>JBAVOQ010000158.1:0-45142 GCA_049692235.1 Acidobacteriaceae bacterium
CACCCCCATGCTTGTCCCCCTGCCTCCGCGCCTCGCTGCAATTGATCCCGCGCACCAGCCTTGGCAGCAAAAGGTTCGCCGCGTCGGCCAGAGCAACATGACCGAGCATGACCCCGCCGTCATGAACTACATTCCGGCCATCATGCGAGAAGTAAACTCGCTCTACGATGTCGATTGTTTCTACACCAATGGCTGGCCCCCAATCGGCAGCCTGCCGGATTGCCACTGTGCACTCCCACGCCTACATGCATGAGACGACGCAGGGCCTGTATAATGCGCTGCTGCATGAGCTGGTTCCGAACCTAACTATCTACAACAAATTGATTGCCAACTTTACGCCCGGCTCGCCGAAGTACGTCTTTCAACGGCTGTTGGGCTTTGCGCTGCAACCGCCGGAGATCATCACCGGAGACAACTGTGAAAGCGGCGCGGCATTCGCTCGGCGGATCTCTTCGGCGGCAATGGCGTTCACATCAACATCTTCAACATCTCGAAGATCAACGCCGAGGCGCAGCCGGCAATACTCGATCTCCAGCTCCGTCGCGTACTGGACCAGCGTATCGCCGGGCGCAGCCGGTTCCCCGCCCAGCAGACGCAGGCAGACGAACATCCAGAGGGCGTGATCGAACACCATCAAAGGATTTCCCCTATCGATTGGGAAATAAGACGAGAAACGACGGGAATCGATTCCATTTGAGTTTGCACTCGCAAATTTAGCAGCGTGGTGTTGCAGGTGGGAGAGAGTGCTATTGGAGATCGATCGACACCGGGACGCGACCCTGAACAGCCGTATGCATCTACGGGGCCCTCTGACGAATACTTTGTACAACCTTGTCTTGTTTGTACAACGTTTTCGGGGAAGATGGGGTATCAAGGGGACACTGTAGAAAATATGGAAAATACCTGGATGCGACATTCGCCTTTATTTATTTAGATTTATCTTGTCTTCCCTGTTTTCTTCGGCCTGGAAAGCAGTTTTGGTGGGCAGTGAGGGACTCGAACCCCCGACCCTCTCGGTGTAAGCGAGATGCTCTAACCAACTGAGCTAACCGCCCATGAGGCTTGCATTGCGGGCCTTCTTGAGTCTATGGAAGGGGCTTCCGTGGGTCAAGCCTACCGAACTACATCTTCCCCTTGCAGGTCGCTGTCGCCTTCAGCCATTCACCCTCGGCCGCACTTGATAGACTCATCCCAGTGCGCCGACTCATCGTGAATGCAGACGACTTCGGACTGACCGACGGCATCAACCGTGCCGTGCGGGATCTGCATCACTGGAGCGCGCTAACCTCAACAACATTGATGGCCGCCGCTCCACGTTTTCGCGAGGCGATTGAAATTTCCCACCAACAAAAACTTCTTGGCGTTGGCTGTCATATCGTCCTGGTGGACGGAATCCCGGTTGCGAATCCAGCGACCATCCCTACCCTGCTCGATTCCAGCCGCGACACGAGCGGTCAACCGCGTTTTCGCGCAACACTCGGGGAATTTGTTCGCGACCTGTATCTTGGTCGGATTGACAGCGCCCACATCGAACAGGAAGCCATCGCGCAAATCCAGCGATTGCAGCAAGCCGGCGTCAGTGTCACGCATGTCGATACGCACAAGCACACACACATGTTTCCCCGGGTTCTCAAGGGCGTGATGCGGGCCGCACAAGCCTGCAAGATCCGCACCATACGCAATCCGTTTGAACCGGAGTGGAGCGTAGCGGCAACTCCCGGCGCTGGACTTGTTCGCGCCTGGCAGGTTCGTTTGCTGGGTACGCTGCATCACAGTTTTTGGAAATTGATACGGCAGCGAGAATTTATCACCACGGATGGCTGCGTGGGAGTGGCCGCGACAGGAACGTTGAACGAAATCACATTGCGTGCTCTCTTGGATCGCCTGCCGGACGGCACCTATGAACTGGTCTGCCATCCCGCTTACGTGGACGATGAATTGATGGCAACGCGGACCCGTCTGCAGCAATCGCGCCAGGTAGAACTGGCCACACTGCAGGCGCTTCCATCGATTCTTGGCGGCATCGGATTCCACTTCGAGCTGATCGACTTTGGCCAGCTAACGGTGGCCACCGCTCAGCGCTGAACGGCAAGAATTAAGTAGCCGTCAGTCTTCGACGGGCATCTATGGATGCAGAAGGCGATTGAATATGAAAATCGGTATCACCTGTTATCCGACGTATGGCGGCAGTGGCGTAGTCGCCACGGAGTTGGGAATCGAACTGGCCAATCGCGGCCACGACATTCATTTCATCTCCTACGCGCAGCCGTTTCGACTCAGCGGTCGCGAGGAGCGGATTCATTTTCACGAGGTCCCGGTCTCGAACTATCCGCTTTTTGAATTTCCACCGTACTCGCTGGCTCTGGCGACTCGCATGTCGGAGGTCGCGGAATATTACGACCTGGACCTGTTGCATGTTCACTACGCGATTCCCCACTCGGTCAGCGCGCTGCTGGCCCGGCAGATGCTGGCGCGCAGCGGCCGCCGACTGCCGTTTGTCACTACGCTGCACGGTACTGACATCACCCTGGTGGGTGCCGATCGCGCCTACTTGCCGATCACCCGTTACGCCATAGACGAGAGCGATGGTGTCACCGCTATCTCCGACTATCTGCGGCGCAAGACCGTGGAAACGTTTTCGACTACCCGCCCAATTCATGTCATCACAAACTTCGTCAATTGCGACGTTTACCTGCGCGATCCTGAGGCCAGCCAGATTGTTCGCGCCCAATACGCAGAACCCGGCGAGTCCGTCCTGGTTCATCTATCAAACTTCCGCCCGGTCAAACGAATTCAAGATGTGATTCGCATTTTTGCCGGTGTCGCCAAAGAAATGCCAGCACGGTTATTAATGGTCGGCGATGGTCCGGAGCGTTCTTCGGCGGAGTGGCTGGCGAAGTCGCTGAACATTAGCGATCGCATCGCCTTCGTTGGCAAGCACGATCAAGTGAACCATCTATTGCCCGCGGCTGACCTGATGCTGATGCCGAGCGAGTTGGAATCTTTTGGGCTGGCGGCGCTGGAAGCGATGGCCTGCGAAGTTCCCACCATCGGCACCAATGTCGGCGGCGTGCCGGAACTGATCCAGGATGGCGTCACGGGCCTGCTGTTTCCTGTGGGCGACGTGGACGCTATGGCCGCCGCGGCCGTCAGCTTGTTGCAGGATCGCGATCGCCTGAATGAAATGGCGCGGGCAGGCCGTCAGGAAGCGCAGCGCACCTATTGTGCTTCGCGCGTGATTCCAAAGTACGAAGAATTTTACGAATCGATCCTGCGCAACTCCGGCCACTGAGTCGCCGTGTTGGCGGAATTGATCGGGATGGTAAGAATGACGCGCGTGCCGCGGCCCGGACGACTGAGAATCTCAAAACCTGCGTCTGGACCACAGAGCACTTGCATCCGCTCCCGCACATTGCGCATGCCGACACCGGTCCCCGATTGCAACAATCCGCTGCGATGGACCGGCGGCCCATTTTCAACCGGCATGCCGACGCCATCGTCCTCTACCGTGATCACCAGCTTGTCGTTCTGCAACCGGCTGCGCAACGTGATTGCGCCACCGCCGATGCGCGGCTCCAGTCCATGCTTGATGCCGTTTTCAATCAGCGGCTGCAGCAGCATGCTGGGCACCAGGATCTCCAGCGTCTCCGGAGCAATATCTTTCACCACACGCAACTTCTCAATCCCGAAGCGAACCACTTCGATATCGAGATAATCGTCGGCAAACTGCAATTCCTCCCGCAGCGGCATCAGGTCGTCACGATCCTGCAACAGGACCCGCAAGATACTCGCCAACTTGACGATCAGCTCACGGGCCAGCTCCGGCCGAAATCGCACCAGTGAGGCGATGGAGTTGAGTGTGTTGAACAGAAAATGCGGATTGATCTGACGCTGCAGCGCATCGAGGCGCGCATCCATCAACAGTCTTTCCTGCTCCTCCAGTTTGCGTTCGATGCGGATCGCATTCCAGATTTTCAGCGGAATCCCGACGACCATCGGCGCGCAGATACAGATGGCAAGAAACAACAGCCAGCTGTCTGAGTGCAGCGCGAACAAACGGCGTGGATAGAGATGAGAAATCCAGTTGTGCATCCCCTGCATGCCAAGGATGAGAGTCAGCAGCAGAATCTGACGATCGAGGCGCGGACGCATCAGGTTTCTGCGGATCCAGCGATAAATGCTGAGATCGACAAACGGAGAAAAAGACCAGATATCTTCCTCGGAGACGAACGCACGATATGTGCCGAAGATTAACGCGACAACCAGGTTGAACGGCAAGGTCAGGTATTCACGATGCAGCACTGCGGGAATCGAAAGAAACGCCCCGGCGATGATGGCCGGCGTTGTACCCAGCAACAGCGCCACCAGAATCACCGCTTCAAAAGAAATATCGGCGGCCAGAAAGTTCGGCACCACCACCCTGACCCACACCCCCAGCGTCAGCGGAACGCAGATACACGCCAGCAACCCAAGCATTTGTCCGGCGCTGCGGCGCGAGCTGAGCAGCAGGTTTTTGAACACCATCGACCGCGAAAGCGCGCTGGAAAGCGCAGCCGCCACGCCCAGCTTGACCAACAGCGTGATCAGGATGAGTTTGGAATCAATCACGACTTCACTTTACTCCGTCCGCGATGTGGATTCGTAGGGGAAGATTGCGGACCTATAATTGAGGTATGCCGTTTGAAAGGGTGACAAAAGCTGCCGAAGCCGACTTCCCGACTCGCTGGGGCCATTTCCGTATTTTTGGCTTTGTTGGGATCCGTTCGGGTACGACCCCAGACCCAGGTTGTCAAACGGGTTCCCAGCCGGAGCCGCCGGAGGAAATGGTCGCTCTGGTCATGGGCGATGTTTCGAGCATACCCCCGATCGTTCGCATCCATTCGCAATGTTTGACAGGCGATGTGTTCGGTTCCCTGCGCTGCGATTGCCGCCTGCAGTTGGAACTGGCGTTGCGCACCATCGCCGAGGAGGGCGCCGGAATCCTGCTGTACGAACAACAGGAGGGGCGCGGCATTGGCCTGATGCCGAAGCTTCAGGCGTACGCGCTGCAGGACAAAGGCCTGGACACGGTAGAAGCCAACGAGCAATTGGGCTTCAAAGCAGACTACCGCGGGTATGAGCTTCCCGCGGAAGTTCTCAAGCTGATGGGGATCACCGAGGTCCGCCTGATGACGAACAATCCTGACAAGGTGGCTGCGCTGGAATCGGCCGGGATTCGCGTGGTTGAACGGCTGTCTTCCGTGGTGGAATCTCAGGAAAGCTTCGAAAAGTATCTCCAGGTCAAGCGCGACAAGATGGGGCATATCACAGAGGAAGCGGATTCGGTAAATTCTTAGGCTGACGGCTATTCGCGCAGTGCAAGCAACACCTTCGCCGTCGTAATCGCCTGGCCGACGTGGCGCTGGGTGTGTTCCGCGCAATGAATCAGCAGGCCGGCCACCGTGGTCGGCAACTTCTTGCGTCCCACCTCGCACGGCTCTGGCCATCTTGCAATATCGATCGCCCGCACCCTCCGCTCTGCATCGCGTAATCCAGTTTCAAACACCGCCAGGATTTCCTCTTTGCTTCCCTCAGGAAGCATTTCGGCCGCAAGAACTTTCAGTTGCGCCGCGTTCAACTGATTCCCTTCCGCGTAGGTCAGCAATCGATCCAGGCTTCCGGCGATATGGCGCAACTGGAAAGCCACCGATGCAAGCCCATACGGACGAGCGTGCATCTCGCCCTCGCTGAGCGTTCCGCACCATTGCGCGATGTCTTCTCGCGCCAGTTCCAGCGCATGCAGGATGGCGCGCTGCTCCGCCGGCAGATCGGTGAGTGTGCCGCGCAGCCAGGGCTCTACTCTCGACGCGGAGTCAGATGAGGGTGGTTCCGCAAGTGGGGCGGGATTGGAAGTTTCCAGCTTCATCGCACCTTGGGATGCAACGTCGATTCACACGTCGCAAGTTTCGCCGCTGCAAAAGCAACAGGACCGCGATGACTCGCGGCCCCGTCGATGGTCGATATAACCGTCACGCCATGGGAATAGCGGGCTCCGGAGAGCCTTCTGCGCCGCTTTTCACACGCACAACCGTAATTTTATGAAAGCCTTCTTTGAAGGACGGCGGACGCAGTCGCTCTGCCATGCTGCGCATCGCGGCTTCATTTACCATGTAATCGCGGCGCATGTTTCGCTCCATGCACACCTCGAACGGCACATCGAAAAAGACGGCATGCACTTCATATCCAAAGCTGCGGGCCATCTTGATCCACTGGCGTCGTTCATGCGGCGAAAGATTGGTCGCATCGACATAGTTCCACGGCATTTTCGCGATCAACCGCGCACGCAACAAAGAGCGCAGTGTAGAAAACACCAGCCCCTGATAGCGCTGTTCGGTAATGTCGTCGAACAGAATGCTGCGCAGCATATCGCTGGAAAGCGGCGTGACCCCACGACGCTTAAACCACGTCGTCTTGCCGGAGCCCGGCAGTCCAATCGCCAGCACCACGTAGCCCTTTGGCGATTTTGACGCTTGCAGTTCCGCCGGCGGTTGCCCCAGGGACTCTGGCTGTGTCTCCATCACCAGGTTGGGATTCTGCTCTGGAAGAGAAGATCCCCCCTTGCTTTGAAGTTCAGACCTCGGTTCGCGGCGGGAGGTTTGTTGCCCTTCGGAACGATTTCCATGCCGATTTCTCCACTGTCGGCCCGACCGTTTTTCGTCGGAGCCAGCGGAGGACACGGCTGCGGGCGCGTCGGCAACAGGAACTGGCTCGGCGCGTTCGACTCGAGCGGGTACTTTCGCTGCATCCTCGCGCTCGAGCGATTGAGGATACGACGGTTGTAGTGGTGTTGGCTGGTCTTGCGGAATCTCGTGGCCAATCTTTCCAGTTGACTCGGAATTGTTGGTCACCGGCTTCTTGCGACGTCTCATTAGTTTTTCGCGCACCCAATCGCGCATGATGCGCTTGTAACACATTGGCGGCACACGCTGCAAACCGGTCGTCAATTCCCTTGGACTTCGCCGGAAACAGAACAGCGGTTTCAGCGGCCGCCAGGAAATCTCCGTTGTAGTTCAAGAATAACGTCTTTCAAGAGCTACGGCGCGCTCGAATGTGCACCATTGCGTGTGTCCGCTATCACTCGATGATGCCGCTGCGGCATCGTACAATGGAAGTGTATCCACTCTATTCATCGTTCATCACAGGAGGGAAATTTCCCATGGCAGTAAAGGTTGGCATCAACGGTTTTGGCCGCATCGGCCGGAATGTACTGCGGGCATCTTTAGGCAGCCCTGAGATTGATTTTGTTGCAGTCAACGATCTGACTGACCCGAAGACGCTGGCTCATCTGCTCAAGCACGATTCTGTCCTTGGCAATCTGCAGAACGACGTGCAATTTGGCGACGACTTCATCAGCGTAGACGGGAAGAAGATTAAGGTATTCGCCGAAAGGGACCCTTCCAAGCTTCCCTGGGACTCCGTGGGCGCCCAGATCGTCATCGAATCGACCGGACATTTTACGGACGCCACCAAGGCGAAAGCCCACCTGGGGCCGACCGTCAAGAAAGTCATCATCTCCGCCCCCGCCAGCAATGAAGATCTGACCGTTGTGCTGGGTGTGAATGAAAACAAGTACGATCCGGCCAAGCATAACGTCATCTCGAACGCTTCCTGCACCACCAACTGCCTGGCTCCCGTGGCCAAGGTGCTGCTGGACAACTTCGGCATCGTGTCTGGCCTGATGAACACCATTCACAGCTTCACCAACGACCAGGTCACGCTCGACTTTCCCCACAAGGACCTGCGCCGCGCCCGTGCCGCCAGCCTTTCCATCATTCCCACGTCAACCGGCGCAGCTAAGGCGCTGCACCTGGTGATTCCGGAGCTGAAGGGCAAACTGGACGGCTTCTCGCTGCGTGTTCCGACTCCCGTGGTTTCCGTTGTCGATCTGACTGTCGAAACTGAAAAGCCGGTCACGGTGGAGTCCGTAAACTCTGCGCTGAAGGCTGCTGCGGAAGGCCCTATGAAGGGAATTCTGGGCTACGAAACGGCTCCCCTCGTCTCCATCGATTACCGGGGCAATCCGCTGTCCTCCATCATCGATGCTCCCCTGACCAAGGTTGTGGGGAACATGGTGAAGGTGCTCAGCTGGTACGACAACGAATGGGGCTACTCCTGCCGTGTGAAGGACCTGATCCTCTTCCTGACGAAGAAGGGTCTCTAAGACGCGGTTCCCGCACGATCAAGACGATCTGGAGATGTTGCGGAGATTTTCCCGCAGCACCTCCAGAGAAATCTGACTCCATCCTGATTTTCTTCGGAGCAGCACGATGCGACAAAACATTCCTGGCTCCTCCCCGTACGAACCGATCATTGGATTTTCACGTGCCGTGCGGATTGGGAACACGATTCACGTCTCCGGCACGGGACCCGTCGGCGCAGATCAAGCCAACGCCACCGACCAGACCCGCCACGTATTGAACATCATCCAAAAGGTCCTCGAACAGGCGGGAGCGAAGTTGGAAGACGTGGTGCGAACCCGTATGTACCTGACCCATGTGGAGGATTGGGAGGCGATTGGCCGCGTCCACGGGGAGTTCTTCGGTACCATCCGCCCTGCTGCTACGATGGTCGTGGTTGCCAAGCTGCTGAATCCATCGTGGCGCATTGAAATCGAAGCCGAAGCTGTGCTGTCCGGATAGAAATCATCGACCTTATTCAGTATGGAGATCCGATGCGAGCCTTACTCCGCCCTCTGACATGTATCTGCGTTTTCACCGCCGTGCTGATTCCTGCTGAATACGGTCGGTCCCAGTCCGCTCCTACCAGTACGACGCAGCCGGCGAACACCACCGCACTTTCTCCCAAATGGGAGGAACTCACCGGGCCGGACTTTATTCAAGCGATCCACCAGTCGCAAGGAGTCTGCCTTCTGCCCTTTGGCATCCTGGAGAAACACGGCACCCAGCTTCCTATCGGCACGGATCTGATTGATGTCCGGTACGCATCGCTCCAGGCGGCCAAGCAGGAGTATGCGGTTGTCTTTCCACCCTATTACTTCGGTCAGATTGCGGAGGCCCGCCACGAGCCCGGAACGGTATCCTACTCCGCCAAGCTCCAGTTGCAATTGTTGCAGGCAACGACCAATGAGATGGCCCGCAACGGCTGTAAGAAAATCGTCATTGTGAACGGCCATGGCGGAAATGAAAGCCTTCTGCCGTACTTCGCGCAGTCTCAACTCGACTCGCCGAAAGATTATGTCGTCTACATCTACGGCTTGCACCATCAAGCAGCCAATGCCCCCCCGTTGAAAGACAAGGTGGACGAACATGCCGGCGAAACTGAAACTTCCCTCATGACGGTTTCGCGGCCCGATTTGGTGCACATGAACCGCGTCGGCCAGGAGTCGGGCGCGGATCAGGACCGGGTGCATCTCCCGCCCGGCGTGTACACCGGCATCTGGTGGTATGCGAAATTCCCCGATCACTATGCCGGCTATGCCCAATATGCCAACGCTAAGCTCGGTGAAATGGATATGGAAACGTGGGTTGGCGGCATCGAAGGAGCCATCCGCGCAGTAAAAGCGGACCAGACCAGTCTCGCGCTTCAGAACCAGTTTTTTCAGGACGCAAAGCATCCACTCGACACCAAGCAATAGCTGAGTTGCACACGCCGAAATCAACGCGCGTGCTATGGGGCAAACAACAGCCATCTGTCCGTTTCTCCGCCGCTGGGACTACCGTGGCAGACAAGTTTCGCATGCAGCAAAAGTATTAGAATTTCATCAGCATACAAACGATCTAGTGAAAAACTCTATGTCAAAATTATCGATTCGCGATCTTTCCCTGGAACATCAGCACGTCCTGATCCGCGTAGACTTCAACGTCCCTCTTTCGGAGGACGGCACCCAAATCATGGATGACACGCGCATCCGCGAGACGTTGCTGACATTGGAATATGCCGTCCGTCACCGCGCCAAAGTCATCCTCGCCTCGCACCTGGGCCGCCCCAAAGGAAAGCCCAATGCCAAGATGAGCCTGCGCCCGGTTGTCGATCGTTTGCGCCAGCTCTTGGGGCACAGCCTTGGCCAGTCGGTGAATGTCGGGTTTTCGCCCGACTGCGTGGGAGAGACTCCGGAAGAAATGGTGCGCATGTTGGAATCCGGACAGGTGCTGCTGCTGGAGAACCTGCGCTTCCATGCGGAGGAAGAGAAGAACGATCCAGCCTTTGCCAAGCAACTGGCAAAACTTTGCGACCTGTACGTCAATGACGCCTTCGGCAGCGCCCATCGCGCCCATGCTTCCACGGAAGGCATCACGCATTTCGTCGCGAAGTCGGCCGCTGGCTTGCTGATGGAAAAAGAATTGACGTATCTGGGTAAAGCTCTGAGCGATCCGGAAAAACCGTTCATCGCGATCCTGGGTGGCGCCAAAGTTTCCGACAAAATCCAGGTGATCCATAACCTGCTCGACAAGGTCGACGCGCTGCTGATCGGCGGCGGCATGGCCTACACCTTCCTGAAAGCTAAAGGTCAGGAAGTCGGCAAATCGCTGCTGGAAGTGGACAAGCTGGATGTGGCAAGAGAAGCCATGGAAACCGCGGCGAAGCGCGGCGTACGCTTTCTGTTGCCAATCGATCACGTGCTGGCCGACAAATTTTCCGCCGATGCCCAGACCAAAATCTCGGCCGGCGATAAACCCTTCCCTGCGGACTGGATGGCACTCGATATCGGTCCGGAAACCATCGACCTTTTTGTGGATGAAATCTCGCGCGCCCGAACGATCGTTTGGAATGGTCCCATGGGAGTGTTTGAAATGCCGGCCTTTGCGCATGGAACCATGCAGGTAGCCCAGGCCGTCGCCGATAACCCCTCGGCAATCTCAATTGTCGGCGGCGGAGATTCCGTGGCCGCAGTTCACAAGGCCGGAGTCGCCGATAAAATCACACACATTTCGACCGGCGGCGGCGCGTCGCTTGAATTCCTTGAAGGCAAAAAATTACCGGGCGTAGAAGCCCTGACGGAGAAGACAGCGTGAGCACTCGCAAGCCCCTGATTGCGGCCAATTGGAAAATGTACAAAACACCGTCCCAGTCGAGCGACTTTGTTACAGCCTTTCTGCCTCTGGTTCAAAATCACACCCGCGACGAGATCGTTCTCTGCCCACCGTTCGTCGACATTGCCGCCGTTGTTACCGGTACTCGCGGCAGTCACATCCACGTCGGCGGACAGAACATGATCTGGCAGGAAGAAGGCGCATTCACCGGAGAGATTTCCGCGCCAATGCTGGTCGCATGTGGATGCACGCACGTGATTCTCGGCCATTCCGAACGCCGCCAGTATTTTGGCGAGACCGATGAGACCGTAAACAAAAAGCTGCATACCGCACTGAAACATAAATTGACGCCGATTGTCTGCGTTGGCGAATTGCTGGCCGAGCGCGAAGGTGGGCAGACGGAAGAAGTTCTTCTGCGGCAGACCTCCAAAGCGCTCCATGGCGTTGCACACGACGCTGCTCATTCCATCGTGATTGCCTACGAACCTGTTTGGGCCATCGGCACCGGCAAAACCGCAACTCCACAGATGGCCGAAGACGCTCACCACATCATTCGCGAGGAAGTTGCACGCTCGCTCAGCCGCGGGATCGCCGATAAAATGCGCATTCTCTATGGCGGCAGCGTAAAACCGGAGAACGCCAGTGCATTGATGAGCCAGGAAGACATCGACGGCGCATTGGTCGGCGGTGCTAGCCTCGATCCACACTCGTTTTCGAAAATTGTTCTCTACTAGCTCAAGAGATTTTGCTGCATGTATTCTTGAGTAGGAGCGCCGCTCAGCCATATTCGCAAAGGATTGCGCTGATCAGTTCGCTTCCGTTGTTGTAACCGCCAGATTACCGGCTTTCGCCAAAACTACATGTCCTTGCGCGCTGTCATTTTCGATTACGGTATGGTTCTGTCCGGTCCGCCTGAACCGGGCGCTCGCGCGCGTCTGCTTGAAATCTCCGGGCTTTCGCCGGAGGTTTTCGATGCACATTACTGGCGATATCGACTGGATTACGACCGGGGCACATTGAATGGACACACATACTGGCCGACCATTGCTCGCGACGCTGGAGTTTCCTTTTCTCCGGACGAAATCGAAGCGTTGATCGAGCAGGATGTTCTTCTATGGGCAACTGTCGACCCCATCATGCTGGACTGGGTGAATCGTGTTCGCGCGTCAGGAATGAAGATCGCCATCCTGTCCAATATGGGCGAAGACCTGCTCGCCTACATGCAAGAAAACTTTGGCTGGCTGGACCGATTTCATCACCTTACCTGGTCCTGCGAGTTGAACCTGATCAAACCGATGGCTGCGATCTACGAACATACGCTGGAGAAATTGAATGTTCGCGCCGACGAAGCACTCTTTCTCGACGATCGCCTGGAAAATGTGGAGGGGGCGCGGGCGGTAGGACTCCATGGCCTGTTATTCCGCGGCGTGCAGGCTCTGCAAGCAGACCTGGAGCGAGAAGGACTGGCCAGCCAAGTACCGCCTATATCCGGGGATGCTACAGGCATTTAAATCGCGCTTAATTCGACCTGACTAAAACCTACTTCAAAATATTTCGTCCAACATGGATATTCAGGCCGGCCGAATATCGAATGGTCCAAAAACCGTTCGCGAGAATATCGTTGAATGGGTGATTGTAGACAACGTCCATTTGGCTGCGCACGCCGAAATGGGGAGTGAGTAGAATTTCATCTCCTCCGCCGAATCCATAGAAGCCTGTCCAGTCAACTTTATGGCCGGACGGAACCAGCGCCTGAGAAATTGTCGTTGCAACCGGATCAGCCGGATGGGGTGTGGCCGCCAGACGAAATGCTCCTACGGACGGGCGGACGAATAACGTGACCCGTCGGAAATGCCGGTAGGCGAATTGTGGGCCCGCTGCGAAGGATTGCGTCATGATGTGGGCCGGCAGCGTCAGCTGATAGGTTGGCGGAACGACTCCGGCCATCATGTAGGCCTCGATGATCGGAGCCAGCTGCTGCTGAAGCGCGAGCGGCAGCAGATCGGGCTTCAAGACTGTCGAGCCGCTGCTGACGCTGTAATCGAAGCCGAGCGCATACCACTTGCGCAAATTCACGCCGAATTGCGTGTGCAGTCCCGTCTGATTCAGTCCCAAGGCGGGGCTATTCAAATCTGCAAACCCAGCGTACATATCGTACCGTTTCAACGTGGTCTGTTGGCCGGAAGCGATCGGCGAGAACAAGAGGGAAGCCGATAGAATTCCACAGAGGAACAACAAGAAGAAGCAATTCCGCGCAGTTCCGGTGGAGACAAGGCTGCGGGCGATGGAGGGTCCTGGAAGAGCAGGAAAACTGGCGACGGCGCGCATGGACTTACCTCAAACCCATGCACAATATCTCAACCCGAGGCGCTTGTCACGCCTTTTTTGCGTAGCCGCGAAGGACTCTGGTTAACCCACCAGCAGGGAAGATTTTTCCATCGGGATGGGAACTTGTTTAACAATTTCAACGTTGAAGCCCTGCAACGCCGGGACGTGCGTCGGCGTGTTCGTCAATAGGCGAATCTTGTGAATTTTCAGGTCAGAAAGAATTTGTCCGCCTAGCCCTACCTGGCGGAGGATTCGATATTGCCGGTCCTCATTGCGCTCATGCGCGCGTGGATCACGGTGAAAGACCAGCCGCGCCTGGGGGCCTTTGGTATCGATGCCAAAACCTTTTGTGTTGTTATGCAGATAAATCAATGCGCCGCGTCCGGCTTCAGAGATCATCTGCAGCGAACGACGCACGACCTGCTGGCAATCGCATAGCGGAGTGCCAAACACATCTCCGGCCAGACAGTGTGTATGTACCCGGACCAGTACCGGTTCGTCACCTTCCGCAACATCGCCATAAACCAGTGCGACATGGCTTTCGCCGCCATCCACTTCGCTCTCATATGCAATCATGCGGAACTCCCCAAACGGCGTGGGCAGCATCGATTCCGCGACGCGATAAATATTGCGCTCGTTCTGCAGGCGATATCGGATCAGTTCTGCGACCGTCAGCAACTTGATACCGTGTTCTCCACAAAATTCAATCAGGTCAGGCACGCGCGCCATAGTGCCATCGTCCTTCATGATTTCGCAGATCACTCCCGCGGGTATCAGCCCGGCCATGCGCGCCAAATCTACAGACGCTTCCGTCTGACCGGCACGCACCAGCACGCCACCGCGGCGCGCACGCAGCGGAAACACGTGTCCCGGCCGTGCCAGGTCCGCAGCTCCCGACGCAGGATCGATTGCGACGCGAATCGTATGGGCACGATCATGGGCGCTGATTCCCGTGGTCACTCCTTCACGAGCCTCAATGCTTTCTGTGAATGCCGTGCCGAAACGCGAGGTATTTTCTTCCGTCATGGGTCGCAGACGAAGATGGTCCGCTCGATCTTCCGTGAGCGCCAGGCAGATGAGGCCGCGCCCAAAGCGCGCCATAAAATTGATGGCTTCCGGAGTGACGAACTCCGCCGCCAGTGTCAGGTCGCCTTCGTTCTCGCGGTTCTCATCGTCGACGACGACGATCATGCGGGCCGCCTTAATCTCTTCCAGGGCGGTTGGAACATCGACAAATGGAGTGGGCGTGACCATTGCACTTATTGTACCGAGAGGTCTTGTTGCGAACATTTTCTGGCAAAAGAAATGCCACCCCGGTTGAGGTGGCATCTCCTTGTGCGAACTGTTTTTGTTACAGCGATGATTCGATCTCAAAACCCCAGGCTTCTAACAGGGCTTCCGGAATATACTTCGAGTTTTTGTTCCGGCGCGCCCACTCCCGTAAGCGAGTGGAGCGAATGTATTGGTCCGGGGTTAGCTTGTATTCCTTGACAACCTGTTCAAAAGAAGTCACCGTAGGCACAACCGGACCGATCGGTTCGGGCTTGCCCCAGTTTGGATTTCCGCGGCGTTTTGCCATGAATTCGCTATTCCTTTGCTGGCTAGAATGTGTGCGGGTTCAACGAGAGAAAGTACCATCACCCTTGCAGAGGGGGTGCGAAGGCGTGAACCACTTTCAATTTTACGAAGAAATGCTCCAAAAATCAATAGGAACCACGACTTTTCTGCATCGTTCTGGGATCGGGATCGCCCTCCAAGCATAAGAAAAGAAAGGACGCGGGACGGCCTCAGCGGTGAATGCGAAGTGCCTCCCGCAGCAGGACTTCCGCCCCACGCCAGAAGATCTGCACCCCGATCGCTAACAAAATAAAGGAGATAATTCGGAGGATTCCGTGGATTGTCTGGCGGGAGACCTTACGCGCCAAGGCTGGCGCATAACCGTAGGCGAAGTACACCATGCCGCACAACACAACCACCGCCAGGAAAAGTCCAAGTTGGCTGAAAATACTGTCAATGGAGGTCGATTGTTCGGCGTGCGCGGCCAACGTCAGGGTCACAACCACGGTGCCGGGGCCGGCAGTCAAAGGAAAGGTAAAAGGATAAAAGGCTTTGGAGTCGAGTTCTTCCAGCGAACTGGACGGGCCCGAGGCTTGCGCCGTATTCGGGGCGTCTGGTTGATTCAATAAATTCCAACCCATGGAGGCAAGAACCAGTCCACCGGCAACTTGGATGACGGGAAGAGATATCCCAAAGAACGTCAGAACCAACGCCCCGGCGAGATCCACGACCATGAGGAACAAGACGGTATAGAGGGCGATTCTACGAGCGAGCCGCCGATAGACAATCGCGTCGGCTGGTCCCGCGAGCCCCAGGAATAACATCGCAGATCCAAGCGGATTGATCAGAGGGAACAGCGCACTGAAGGCGATCGTAAAGAAATCAATCAGGCGAACAATCAAAGGCAAGACGCGAACGTGCATTCTAGTGCTACTGTAGCAAAGCAGTTGCAAGGATAGGCCGCTATTTCCCGGATTTCTGAGAGGGTGGAGAAGGTGATGCTGTTTGCGGCCAGCTGCGTTCGCACCACCCCTCCATGAATCCGAGTTCAGTGATTGGTTATCGGTTATCGTTCTTGTGGGACTGGGAGGAGCCTGCTCGCGCGTGCTCCTCCGGGCTCAAAGATTTTCCGGCCTTGGAACCGGCTTCGGAGCGGCTCATCTTGGAGCGTTCGTGAGCATCGCTCGAGCTTTGATGGGCTCGGGTGGAGTTTTCATGGGCTTGCGTAGAATGCTGAAACCCCTGTTCATGATCTCCGCGGCCATGGCTCTCGGCTGCGGTGCGGTGAGACTTGGCGGCATTCTCATGATGTTCGGCGGCTTTGGTATGGGATTCTTTTGGCATTGTTTGACTCCAATCGGGATATGTCCCTTATGTAAGTCGGATGGCGAGTGAATCCCTCTTGTTGTCCCTTGCTTCAAACCAGGATTCAGGCGCTCAACAACGAAAATTGATATGGCCAACAAATCCATACTGCGGACTCGATGCGCTTTGACACGCAGCGACTTCATTCAGCTAACAATTCTTCCATGCGGGCCTGCAATTTTTTCGCATCTCGCGGCGCACGAACTTTTGCATCATTATCGAAGTACACAAAGGCATCCCTCTTCGCGCGCCTTGCGGCTTTTTTCGTGCTGGCATAGTCGCCATCGCTCGATTCGCCACCCTTCGCCCACGCAGCCACGCGCCCGGCCCATTCTTCAATCGCTGCCTTGTTGTAGCCGCTCGAATACAACACCTTGGAACCGTGCAGCCGGCAGTAAACAAAGTCGGAAGTCACATCCATCAAGCGTGGCCACTCGACAGTATCCGCGCACACTAGCGCGACTTTATGTTTGCGCAGCATCGCAATGAATTCCGGAGCGACAAAGCTGGCGTGACGAATTTCCATTGCGTGGCGTAGCGGCCGGTTTCGGTCTGTCTCCAGAAATGACCTTCCCTCCACCATGCGATCGTGTTTCTTCCCCAACTCAACCGCCTCGTTTGTATTCCTGGGCAGTAATTCGAGGAAGCTTTCAATCAATTCGCTGGAGTATTTTAAATTTGGCGGAAGCTGCCACAGGATCGGCCCTAACTTCGCGCCCAACTTCAAAACGCCGGATGCGAAGAAGTTTGCCAGAGGAGTTTCGACGTCTCGCAAGCGGCGCATGTGGGTGATGTATCGAGGCGCTTTGACGGAAAACATGAAGGCTTCTGGAGTGCGGTCCGCCCACGACTGGTAACTGGAGGGCCGCTGCAGCGAGTAAAAAGTGCCGTTGATTTCAATCGTTCGAAAAATGCTTGCAGCGTATTCCAGTTCGCGTTTTTGGGATAGTTTCTTGGGAAAAAATACCCCACGCCAGGGAGGATAGGTCCATCCCGAAATCCCGATCCGAACTATGCCAGAAGCGCTCATCGCTCCACCCTGGTATCTATCTCCGAGCACAATCGTCAGACTTCTAGATACCAGGCTCGGGTCGCCGCTCATCGCGCACGCTCGCTCCGCAGCGTAAACTCGCTGGCGCGACTGAAACCAATTTCAAAGCAAGATCACTCCGCAGTGTTGTCTCGGAATTCGCGAATTCTATCGTGGGATTCCAGGATATGAGCCTGTTGTTCGCGCAGCAACTCAGCAATATTCCCGGGGAGAGTCTCGGTCAGGGCTTCCGCGTATTTCTCCTTGGCCTCGTCCTCTTCTTCTTCCGCGGTCTTCAGCAGCGTATGGTCGCCGCCACCCAGCTGCGCTTTCAGGTCGGCCCAAACGCGGTGGGCCGTACCGGCTGCAGTGCCGCCTTCCTTCACGTCATGGACTCCCAGTCGATGAAGTTCGTTCTCCAACTCCGCCGCATACTCTGCCCGCAACTGGGTTTCTTGCAGAAAGTAATGTTTGGCCGCTTCATTCTTCAGCTCGGCGCCGATGGCAGCCATGCCTCGTTGACCATCGTGAAGTACCTGGATGACGGACCGCACAGTGCGAATTGCATTGTCATTGTTAGACAAGATCGTGTCTCCTCTGTCAGTTCAGATGGCGACAACCGGCTTCCTGTTGTACCTTCGACCTCCGCGCCTAAGTCTCTGTCGTTCCAGACGGATCAAACGAATCGACCCTCGACCCACGACCGCCTGGAAAGCCCCGGATGCCAGCGAAATCCAGAGCCCAGATGGTATAGTTGGTCTTAGCGCATTCCGCGGAAGTGGTGAAATGGCAGACACACCATCTTGAGGGGGTGGCGCCGAAAGGCATGGGGGTTCAAGTCCCCCCTTCCGCACCAGGAACCAGGCGTTTTGTCGCCATTGCGCACACAGTTTTCTACTCGAAAGTGACCCAATGATTTATCTGTTTACCGTCCTTCACGTCGTCGTTTGTTTTGTTCTGATCGGGATTATCCTGCTGCAGCCGGGCAAGGGCGCGGATCTGGCGGGCGCGTTTGGCGGCCAGGGCTCGCAGACGGCCTTTGGCCCCCGCGGAACCGTCAATATTCTCACCAAGGTGACCACTTGGGCCGCGATCATCTTCGCGATTACCTCCATCTCGTTGACCGTACTGGTAGCGCGCCAAAGCACTGGCCACTCGGTTTTGCAGGGAGTGCAATCGGCGCCGACGCAGAGTGCTCCGCACAGTAAGTAGCTGGATGAGCCACGCAGGCGCGGAATCCAGAGGCGAATTGCTGAAATTTGCGTCGATGGAAGTATGTCTCGACTGCGGATCGCGTTCTGGGCCTATCCGTTATTCTTCGCTGCTCTTTTGCCTATGATTCAAGAAATTTTCCCCGTCGGCCCGCTCGCCTGTAACTGCACTATTCTCGCGGACGAGACTTCCCTGCGGGCTACGGTCATCGATCCTGGCGCGGATATCGACACAATTCTAGCCATCTTGAAAAGGCACCACCTGACCGTGGAGCAGATCATCGTTACCCATGCCCACATCGACCATGTAGGCGGCGCAGTGCAGCTCAAACGTCTGACCGGCGCTCCAATCTACATGAATCAGAACGATCTGCCTCTTCTGAAAATGATGGACATGCAAGCGGCATGGTTAGGGGTTCCCGTGCCTGAAGTCACGGCTCCGGATGTCGACGCCTCCGATCTGCTGGCGCTAACCATTGCCGGCGAGCCCGCCCAGGTACTGCATACACCCGGGCATACGGAAGGCAGTATTTGCCTGCACATGCCCAGCCCGCAACTGCTGCTGGCGGGCGATACTCTCTTCGCGGGCTCGATTGGTCGCACAGACCTTCCCGGCGGCGACCTCCGCAAGATCCTGCATTCCTTGAAAGAGCGGCTTCTGCCGTTGCCGGATGCCACACGAGTCATCCCTGGCCATGGCCCTGCGACGACGATCGGCGAGGAACGGGAAACAAATCCATTCCTGATCAACCCGTAAAGCGTTGCCTACTCTGCAGCCCAGCCATCTATCGTTGGGTATACTGGGGCGTCCAGGAGTCGCTTATGATTTGTCCGTCTCGCCGCACTGGGGAAGTTCGCCGTCGTCAAATTATTTTGTGCCTGTTCTCCCACTCGCTCCTGCTGGGCGCAATGTTCCTATTATGGGGGTGCGGAGCCACGCACACCGCGCCTCCCGCACCTCCTGTAAACACTCCGTTGAGCATTACCCAGCAACCACAAGACTCGAGTACACCTCTTGGCCAGACCGCCACTTTTAGTGTGAGCGCGGTTGGAGCAGGCACACTGAGTTATCAATGGAGTGAAAACGGCACAGCGATCACGGGAGCCACCGGCGCTTCCTACACCACTCAAGCGGTGACGCCCGACGATACCGGGTCAAAGTTCGTTGTGACAGTGCAGGACGGTAGCGCGGATGTTACCAGCAATCCGGCGACATTGACCGTCGGCCCTCGGTCCCCCGCTGCGGGTGACTTGCGCTTCCAGTTGGTGGATTCTCCAGCAACGGCAAACGGTATTGCCAGTTGGACATATCAGTGTTGCATGCAATATCCGTGGGGATACGGCTACTCCAACTCTGTCGGCACACCCCTTAGAATAGGCGGAGGTATATGCGGGACTGGCGGCAAGCAGAATTGTGCATGGCCCTATTCTACTGGGTCCGCGCCGGCGGGGACGTCACTGTCCATCTTTTATAAGACCGACATGCCAGAGCATTTGAACGAGGATCTTCAATCTTGGATCACTCCCAATACCGTCATCACCTCACTCGACATTGAAGCGTCGGAAGATGTGTTTGCGATGTCCTTCATTCAAGACGCGGCAGGCGGCGGATTCGACTACCGCCTTGAGACCGCTACCGTGAACGGGCTGCCGGCACTCGTTGCACTGGACGGGACTCAAAGCCGCGTCGTGACGGCCATATCCTTCAACGACGCAACCGGCCAGATGAACCTGCTTTCCTACGGATGGGCCTCCGACCAGACAACTGTCTACGATACCAATGTGCTGACCGCAAGCTATGGCAATATTGGGCCAGCGGCCACAACGCTTGCCAACGCCGGATACATCATCACCGCCTTCGGTGGAAATCCTACGGATGGATATGTGCTTGTTGGAACGCGCGTACACGGCGACTCAATGCCGCGACCGATTTTGGTCTTTCCACCAACGCCGACATCGACATCAACAGTCGGCTATGCCCTTGTTGGACAGGTTTTCAATACCACATATGGAGATGGAAGCAACTACGTTACCTGGCTTTTTGAGAAATAGCTGGCTGCCATTTCGAAACGGGTGAAGGCTTTGTCCTCTGGCATTCACCCGCCAGGAACACCGCCGGATAGGCTATGGTTGCCCCAGGCTGGCTGTATCAGACTCCCGAAAATACTGGATCAATTTTTCTATACCCTTGGCAAACTCGGTCAGCGGCGGCAGCAAGCTGAGAACAATCCACCCATCCCCATCGAATCCATAAAAGTGTCCCGGATGCACCACGACTCTCTCTCGCTCCATGAGGCGAATCGCCAAGGCATCTCCGCTCATCAAGGCCGGCACTCGCAGAACCGCATACCATCCGCCCTCGACTTGCAGTCGCGACACCGCAGGTGAACCGGCAAGCTGCCGATCTAACTCCAACAAGTTATCGCTGACCCGCTGCAGAATTTGCTGCTGCACTGCGATCCGATTCGCCAGCAGATACGGCATGGCGTGCTGTACTGGCGCATTCATCGAGAGAAATGTATCCGCGATCATTTCCAATCGTGCCATGGCAGCTTCCAGCAACGGCGTGGGGCCAAACGCTGCGATCCACGCTGCCTTCATTTGCGGCAATCCAGCCACCTTGCTCAACCCGCTGAGTACATAGGTCAGCACAGGATGTTCTCCGGTCGAAAAACTGGCATGCGCGTTTTCGCGGGCGTCCGCCGTATCCAGTGCGTAATCGTGAAACACTTCGTCGACAATCAGCACCAGCCCGTGCTCCTCGCAAACGCGCTCCAGCAACTTTCGTTCCGCCCCCAAAGTGAAATGTCCGGTTGGGTTGTTAGGATGGACCACGACGACGGCGCGAGTACGCGATGTGATGCGTTCAGTCAATGCCGCCATGTCGATGTGCCATCCGTGATCGTAAAACAGCGGGTATGGCACCAGCCGCACATCATCCAGATCCGCCAGAAAGTCGAACAAAGGATAGCTGGGTTGCGCAATCAGGATTTCCGCGCCGGGATCGCAATGCAGTCGAAACAGGTAGCTGTAGGCCTCGCTGGTGCTGGTGGTCAGGAAAATTTGTTCAGCCGAGATTCGGGTCGCCGCAGCCTTGGCATAGTAGTCGACGACAGCGGCACGCGCAATCGGCAGTCCGCGTGGATCAGGTTCGTATTCCAGACACGCCGGGCGACTCAGCTCGCCGAGGATACCCGCGCGATCATACTGAAATCCGCAGGTCGTGGGATTCGAGGCGGTCAGGTCGAAAAGGGGCTGTCCGTCCGCGCGCAATCGTTCCAGCGCCGCTGCATACGCGGTTTTTTCAAGGTTCCAATGGGTGCGTCGCGAAAATTCCTGCATCATATTTCATATCTCATGCTGGCTCTGCCGGGGCAATGTAGAAATGCTGCCTGATACAGACTATGCTGAAACCCTGGCGGTACGGCCTCGCAAATCGCCGTGAGACAATGGCATCATACTGCTTGCGTGTCCTGCGCTTTGGTCGAATCCAGCCACGGAGGAACCCATGGAACGTCGAGATTTTATCAAGCAAGGAACATTCGCAGCCATCGCTGCCAGCAGCGGAAGCTTTTCTCCATCGTGGGCCGCATCCGACTCCGTAAAGAATACTGACCCGATTGCTCGACGGCGTCTGGGCAAGACGGATGTCCATCTTTCCATCATTGGCATGGGCGGCATTGTGGTAATGAACGGCACTCCATCGGCTTCAAAAAGCATTGTGGCGGAGGCTGTCGATCGCGGCATCAATTATTTCGACGTAGCCCCCAGTTATGGTGACGCACAGCAGCTCCTTGGCCCCGCGCTGGCGCCCTATCGCGAAAAAAGCTTTCTTGCTTGCAAGACAGGCAAGCGCGACAAGGTCGGTTCGCGAACAGCCCTGGAAGAATCTCTCCAGCTGCTCAAGACGGACCACCTCGATCTCTATCAGTTTCACGCGCTCACCAAGATGACTGAATTAGACCAGGTGCTGGGACCCGGCGGCGCCATGGAAACCTTTGAGGAGGCGCGCAAAGAAGGAAAAATTCGCTTCATCGGTTTCTCCGCGCATTCAGTGGAAACGGCTGTCGCGGCGATGGACAGATATCCCTTTGACACAGTTCTCTTCCCCATCAACTGGGTGCTGGTGTCGCAGGCGAATTTCGGCCCGCAGGTAATCCAGAAGGCGCAGGAAAAAGGTGTGGGCATGCTGGCCATCAAGAGCATGGCAAAGACAGTGTGGCCAGCTTCGGAGAAGAAGGATCATCCACATTCCAAATGCTGGTATGAGCCCGCGCATTTTCCGCACGAGGCTGCGCAGGGCCTGCGATATACGTTAGGCCACTCCATCACAGCTGCCATACCTCCCGGCGACGAAGCGTATTTCCGCCTGGCCATGGATGTTGCGCAAAACTACAAGCCGCTCGATTCCCGGGAAGAGCAGGCGTTGTTACACCAGGCCGCGGGCGTACAGCCGATCTTTCATCGTGGGAATGATGTCTAGATCGGAAACTGGAAACGGGATTGAACCGGCTATGGAGCTTTCGCAGAAACAATCGCACCTCGAAAACCGCATCCGGCAATTAGGCAGCGTTCTTGTCGCCTACTCCGGCGGAATCGACTCGGCCTATCTTGCATACACGGCCCATCGGGTTCTGTGCGATAACATGCTGGCCGTTCTTGCCGACTCTGCCAGCCTGTCCCGTGCGCACTTTGCGGATGCATTGCGTTTTGCCGAGGAACATTCGATCCCAATCCAGGTTCTGGCGACCTCCGAACTCGACGATCCCGAATACGTGAAGAATGACGCGACTCGCTGCTTTCATTGCAAAGACGAGCTTTTTTCAGTCATGGAAAAAGCGCATCAAGGATCCAGATTTCAGCATTTGGCGTACGGGATGAACGTCGACGATCGTGGCGAGTACCGGCCGGGCCAGCAAGCGGCAAAGGCGCACGGTGTGCTGGCTCCCTTGGCCGAGGTTGGATTGACGAAGCAGGAAATTCGCACCTTGGCGCTGCAGGCGGGATTGCGCATTTGGGACAAGCCGGCGTCGGCTTGCCTTTCTTCGCGTGTCGAATATGGACGTCCAGTCACCCGGGAAGTATTGCAGCAGGTGGAAGACGGCGAAGCGTTATTGCAGCAGATGGGATTTCGGCAATTTCGCGTGCGCTATCACGGCGAGATGGTTCGCATTGAAATTGCCCGCGACGAAATGCCGCGCGCGCTGAACATGGAAACCATGGATCGCATGACGTCTGGGTTTCGCGCCCTGGGCTTTCAATATGTCACGCTGGACTGCGAGGGCTATCGCTCCGGCTCGATGAATGCCATCCTTCCAGTGGAGGCCATTCGTTCCGTCAACCTGCAATAGTCTTGTCGCGTCTGCTGTGGAGCGCTCGACACCAGCGTCCGCCTCGGAACTTTAAACTTTATGCGAATTGCTTATCTTGAATGCTTTGCCGGAATCAGCGGCGACATGTTTCTGGGCGCGCTCGTCGATGCCGGCGTCGATCCAAAGTTACTTCGCGAAGCAGTCGCCTCTCTCAACCTCGGCGCGACTCTTGAAATTGAAAAAGTAGATCGCAGCGGAATCAATGCCAGCAAAGTACGCGTGCTGGTCGACGGCGCCAGCGCGGAAGCAGCAGCAGACTCCACGCATACGCATCATCATTCCCATCACGAACACCATCACCATGGCCGCTCACTCAGCGTCATTCGAACGATGATCGAAAACGCTTCTCTGGTCGCAGCGGCGAAGGCGACAGCGATCCGCGCTTTCGAGTTACTGGGCGAGTCGGAGGCGAAGATTCACAACGTTCCCATTGAGACCATCCATTTCCACGAAGTCGGCGCTGCCGATTCTATCGTAGACATCGTGGCCGGCAGCGTGGGCGCGCATGCCTTAGGCGTTGACTCCTGGATCTGCTCGCCGTTGAATGTTGGCGGTGGAACGGTGGAATGCGCGCATGGCACCTTCCCTGTTCCCGCACCGGCGACGATGGATTTACTGCAGGGAGTGCCAACCTATTCCTCCGGCATCCAGATGGAGTTAGTCACACCCACCGGCGCAGCCTTGGTGCGCGCACTCAACTGCACCTTCGCACCGGCCCCCGCGATGCGTGTTGACAAAATCGGTTACGGTGCGGGCTCACGCAATCCGAAACGATTTCCCAATGTTGTCCGTCTCTGCCTCGGCGACGCCGGCGAAGTCGCATCGATGGCTGGCGACACGGTCGTGGTGATGGAAACCGCGGTGGACGACCTGAATCCTCAAGTGTTGGGCGATTTCACGGAGCGCGCGTTGCAGGCTGGAGCTTTAGACGTGATGTGCGCGTCTGTGCACATGAAGAAAAACAGGCTGGCGACGCTGATTACAGTTTTGTGCGACCGCGCCCACGTCGAGCCGCTGCAGCAATTGCTCTTTCGTGAGACCAGCACGCTGGGAGTGCGTATTCGTGAAGAACGCCGAGCCTGCCTGGATCGCAAATTCGTCAATGTGCAAACCCAGTGGGGCGAAATCAGAATCAAGATCGGTTTGCTGAACGGCGTTGAAGTCAACGCAGCGCCAGAGTATGAAGATTGCCGGCGTTGCGCCGCGGAACATTCAGTCCCGCTCAAAGTAGTCATGCAGTCCGCGCTCGCGATCTACCAAACTACGCCACATCCGTAATTGAGAAAGAGCGAACGACCATGGATCAAGACACGCTGCTGCGCCTGCTCGAAAACGTCAGGGAGGGGGCCGTGTCGCCGCAGGACGCTTCGGCGAAGCTCGCCCGTCTGCCGTTTGAGGACATCGGCTTCGCCAAGGTTGACCACCACCGGTCGCTTCGGACCGGGCTACCGGAAGTCATCCTTGCCTCCGGCAAAACGCCGGAACAGGTGGCTGAAATTTTCGCGCGTATAGCAGCCAGCGGCGTAGAAGTGCTCGCCACCCGCGCCGATGCTCCCACGTTCCAGGCGGTGCGGCAGCATGTGCCCGCGGCAAAGTATTTTCCAGTTCCGCGCGTCATCGCACTGCGCCAAAACGAAAAACCCACCGATCCGAATCAACCGCGCATCGCCGTCGTATGTGCCGGTACAAGCGATATTCCAGTAGCTGAAGAGGCCGCTGTGACGATCGACGTTTTCGGTGGAGAGGTCGACAGGTTCTATGATGTCGGCGTCGCCGGACTGCATCGACTGCTTGCCCATCGTGAGGCGCTGCAGCAGGCGCGCGTGATTATCGTCTGTGCGGGGATGGAAGGCGCTCTGCCAAGCGTGCTGGGAGGACTCGTCAGCGTACCGGTGATTGCCGTGCCCACCAGCATTGGCTATGGCGCCTCATTTCACGGCTTGGCTGCGCTGCTGGGAATGCTGAATTCCTGCTCTCCCAACGTAGCCGTCGTCAATATCGACAACGGTTTTGGCGCGGCATACGTCGCTACCATGATTTGCCGCGGCCCCGTGAGATAGGCTTGCAACCGTGCACGCCGGATCCGCGCACCGCTGCCCACTGCATCGTTGCTGACGCGGCCGTTCAGGGTTGGCTCTCCGCAACGGGGTCGCCCGCAGGGCCGTGATACCCTTCTGTTGCCATGCCCAAAAAAAATCTGAGCGACCACGCTGCGGCGCGTCCGAGTGCGCTGCTGGAGCGACCGTGGTTGTTTGGATTGCTGATCGCTCCCATGGCGGTGCTCTCTAATGGCATCATCGGCGGAGGCGGGCTTTCATATCTGTTTCGGACTCAAGGCGTCGACATGGCTCGCGGCGCCGAAATTATCGCGCTGCTGAATCTGCCGCAGATCATTTATTTTTTGTGGAGTCCACTGACCGACTTCTGGATTCGTCGTCGGTCGTGGCTGATGATTGCGGCAACCACGGCCGCGGTCTGCATGTTGTTTGCTTTTCAGAGGCCTCTCTTGGCGAGCAGCAGCGCCGTCGCTCTCATTTTTCTTAGCGCGTGTATCGGCCAGTTGGTCATCGCCGCCTGTGGCGGAATGATGGGCTCCTTGCACAGCGAAGTCAGCCGGCGTCGGGCGGGTAGCTTCTATCAAGGCGGATCGCTTGGTTTTGGTGCGGTCGCTTTATTCGTGCTGACATTTCTGTCGGAACGAATGCACCTGGGAACTCTAGGCTGGATTGCTGCAGCGATGATTGCCCTGCCGTCGCTGGCCGCGCTCGCCGCGCCAGAACAAGATGTTGTCAGCGAACGCACCCTGAAAGAAACCGTCGCCCGCATCGCGCAGGAAGCCAAAACCACATTCCTTCGGTGGGAAGCGATCCCTTATACGCTCACGTGCATGTTCCCCATGGGCAGCGGCGCAATGATTCAACTGCTGCCGGGCCTGGCAAGGGATTATCACGTCAGCGGTCACCAGGTCGGGTGGATCAACGGCGTGGCTGGCTCGCTGCTGATGGCCGCCGGCGCCGTCGCCTATCCTCTGATTCCGACCCGTGTGCGAGCTCCGGTGGCCTATCTCACGGTTGGCCTGATCAATGAGGCGACGCTTGCAATTGTATGGCTTGGGCCGCTACGGCCATCGACATACCTGATCGGATCGACATTGTTTCTCTTCACCGTGGGAGCAAGCTACGCTGGCTTCACATCCGTGGTGCTGGAGTTTCTTGGCAAGTCCGGCAAGAGTGGCAGCGCCCGCTACTCCATCATCAACTCACTGGGAAACATTCCGGTCGCCAGCATGGTGTTGATCGACGGCCTGGGATATGCGCATTGGGGGATTCGCGGTATGCCCGGCATCGACGTTGTCGTTGGCTCAGTTGCCAGCTTGTCCATGCTGGCCTATTTCCTGACGCATCCGCGCAAACCGGCATCGGACCCGCAACCTGGTGATATTCCTGTCGCCGCGTAGACAACGATCGAACAAACAGCTCCAGCGAATTCAAACTGCGGCATGAGTTCGCGTTGTGTGTCTTGCAACGCCGCGAATATAGTGTTCGGTAGGCAGATTTGAGGCCGACCACCGTTGAATTCTATCCGCAACGAGCGATCTTCCCACCTGATCTCATCCAGAAGATTCGTTGAAAGAAGCAGAGAGAGGAAACATGCCCGCATTTCGGAAAATATCCGCCTGGTTGATTGTCGCGTTGGTCGTCATTGTTTTCCGCAGCGTTCCAATGCCTGCGCAAACGGCTCTTCCAGCGCCTGTCGAGCTGAGCTCGAGATGGCAACTGCAGGACGCGGCCCAGGTCTCCGATGCAGGCACCACAATTTCGTCCGACACATACCAGCCCCGTGGCTGGCTGGCAGCAACCGTACCGGGCACGGTGCTGACCAGCATGGTGAACGATGGGGTTTATCCGGAGCCACTTTATGGCGAGAACAGCCGCGCAATTCCCGAGAGCCTCAATAAGACGTCCTACTGGTACCGCACGACATTCTCGGTACCGAAGAAATACGCGCATCGACAGGTGGCACTCAATTTCGATGGAGCGAATTTTCGATCGGAAGTGTGGGTGAATGGAACCCACCTGGGTACGATTCAGGGCGCGTTCATCCGCGGACAATTCAACATCACAAAGTTGGTGAAGGCAGGCAAGACAGCTGTCCTGGCGGTGCAGGTGTTTCCACAACCGCATCCCGGAGTTCCACACCCACACACGATCGCCTATGGAGTGGGCCAGAACGGTGGAATCACGGCGATCGATGGACCCACGTTTCTGTCGACCATCGGATGGGATTGGCTGCCATCCGTCGCGGACCGCGACACCGGCCTGTGGCAGAAGGTCTGGCTGTCCGCATCTGGGCCTGTGCTGATCGAGAATCCCTACATAACTACCGATCTGCCGCTGCCACGCATCGACACTGCCGATGTGACCGTGAAGACGACCGTCGAGAATACATCGGAGAAGCAGCAGAAGGGTCTGCTCGAAGGTAGCTTCGGCGACGTGAGGTTTTCCCGGAAGCTGACGCTCGCGCCGCGTAGTACGCAATTCGTCGCATTCGACCCGAAGACGAATACAGCCCTGCATGTGGCGAATCCAAAGCTGTGGTGGCCGAACGGCTATGGCCCGCAGAATCTGTACACATTGCACCTGCAGTTTGTGCAACACGGAAAAGATTCCGACGCGAAGGATACGACGTTTGGCATCCGCAAGATCACGTACGAATTGCCTGGGTCTGACAACCTGACGATTTCAGTGAATGGCGTACCTGTGTTCATCCGAGGCGGCGACTGGGGCCTGGATGAAGCCATGAAGCGAATCCCCCGCGCCCGACTGGATGCGGAAATCCATCTGCACCAGATGACGCATATGAACATGATCCGGAATTGGGTTGGCCAAAGCACCGGCGAAGACTTCTACGAACTGTGCGACAAATACGGAATTCTTATCTGGGATGAATTCTTTCAGCCCAATCCAAGCGACGGGCCGAATCCAGATGACCTGCAAATCTATCTCGCGAACGTGAAGGACAAGATCCTGCGGGTTCGCAATCATCCCTCAATCGCGCTGTGGTGTGCGAGGAATGAAGGCTATCCGCCGCCGGAGATCGCCAACGTTCTGGACAAGATGATCCCAGAGTTGGATCCGGTGCGTTTATATCAACCCAGTTCCACCGCGGGCCGCGGAGTCGTGTCTCACGGACCGTACTACTGGCGCGAACCCAGTGCTTTTTACGTCTACGATGCGCCCTTCAAAACAGAAACTGGCAGCGTATCGGTGCCCACGCTCGAGTCCATTCACGCCATGATGCCGCAGAAGGATTGGGAGACCATCAATGACGATTGGGCACAGCATGACCTGGCCAAAGGTGCGCAGCACGGCGATACGTACCCATACGTGTTGGCGGGCCGGTATGGGCGCGTGGTAAACCTTGCCGACTTTGTCCGCAAGGCGCAAATGATGAACTACGAGGCCTTCCGCGCCATGTATGAAGGGCGCAACGCCATGCTGTTTCATCCAGACACCGGCGTCATTACCTGGATGAGCAACCCGGCGCATCCCAGTTTCGTGTGGCAACTTTACGATTACGACCTGGAACCGAACTCCTCCTTGTTCGCGGTGGAGTCAGCGTCGGAGATGGTGCATATCGAGATGAATGAGGCCAACGGGAGGCTGCTGGTGATCAACAATCGACCACAGCCCATCTCTGGAGCCATGGCACATTTATCGATTCTGAACCTGGACGGCAAGTTAGCGCTCGAGCGTGATTATCCGGTCAACGGCCCGGCGGACACGGTAATTGATCTAGGCGCAATCCCGTTTCCCAAAGATCTTTCGGGCGTGTACTTCGTGCGACTGCAGCTGCGAGACTCGAGCGACGCGGTTTTATCGCGAAATCTCTATTGGAAGCCGAGCCCTGCGAGCGGCGAAGACCTGACGCCCCTCAATCAGTTGCCGGTGATGCATCTGGAAGGCACGACAACGCGCCACGATGCGAATGGCCGCGTGCTGCTCGATGTCACACTCCACAATCCTGGCGAGACGATGGCCTTGATGGCGCACCTGCAATTGCGACGGAAAAGTTCCGGAGAGAGAGTGCTGCCGGTGTTTTACTCCGACAACTATATCTCGCTTGCGCCCGGCGAGAGCCGCACAGTGACCATCGACGCATCTGAAGCGGACCTGAAAGGCGACACGCCGCTGGTGGTGTTGGATGGATGGAATGTCGATGTCGCGCCAGTCACAAATGCCGACAGCGCCCTCGCGACCAACGTGGACGCGCAAGTGAGCCACTGGCGCGTGACCGGTCTTCCCATGATCACAGCCGGCCTGGAGACAAAACAATAAAGCGTAGAAGTTTTTTTTCGATGGATTAGTTTGGTGGACGCGGGTGGAATCGAACCACCAACCTGTCGATTAAGAGTCGAATGCTCAAACCCAACAATATCGTCGTATGTACATTGAAGTAAATGGACTTACGGCTCAATCGCCCGCACAGACGCCTCGCTAAATTGGTTCAGTTTGTTCAGTAAATTCGCTCTTGTCTATGGAGGTTGGTCAGGTTTTGGTCAGGTTTCTGTGAGCCTACGGGCCGCAAGACACACCATCTGCCATTATCTTGCTGATCTCTCCCTCATATCTTCCTGAAAACAAGTCACAGCAATCGCGGATTCAAGAACTTATGCCAGATCTCTGCGTTAGCGCCAGTAACCCGCAGAAAGCGCCGGGTGCAAACAGTCGGGGCAGAACCCGGTGCACCAGCGGTTCTCCAATTCGACCATTTCAAGCCGATCGGATCGTGGGCAAAACGGAATCTTCGGCGTTGATATTCTGATGAAGATGCTGCGTGCCGTGTAATCCGACCGCTGATCTGAATCGTCTTTGCCTGGTCCCCCATGCGCATCTCAGGAGTTCCCATTCGCTCTTCAGATAAACGGCCGCTGATGATATCGAACGTCTAGATACAGGCAGCGTGCATCGTCCTGATCATCGGCTTCTTCATCATGGGTGTGCTCGCTTATTACACGTACAACGATGTGGTCTGCCCGATGTTAATGAGATGGTCCGCCGCTTGATCGCCTTGAAGAAGAGGGTGATCGTGTAGGGAGCGGTTTATGGAGGATCATTTTATGGAGATACGGGTTATCGGAATCGATTTGGGCAAGAGCGTTTTCCATCTGGTAGGGATGGACAAGTACGCGAAGGTGACAGCTAAAAAGCGGCTGTCGCGTTCTCAGATGATGGTCTACACCGCGAAGCTTCCATCCTGTCTGATAGGCATGGAAGCGTGCTGCGGCGGGCACTTTCTTGGTGCGGCGCTGAGGGCACAGAGGGCAGGGGCACGATGTCCGGCTTATGCCGGCACAGTTCGTAAAGCCATTTCTGAAGTCCAACAAGAACGACTATCTTGACGCCGAAGCTATTGCCGAAGCAGTGCAGCGGCCGAACATGCGCTTTGTGCCAATCAAGACGGACGATCAACTTGACCTCCAGGCTCTCCACCGCGTTCGGGACAGACTTGTTTCTCGCCGCACCAGTGTCATCCGGCAACGCCGGCCTTATTTACGGAAACAGATACCAGACCTGCTCGAAGATGCCGAATAGAGGCTATCTCCGCGTATGCAGAGGCTTGTCGATCGGTTGTGGCAGGAGTGGAAGACGCTGGAAGAACAGATCGAAGACCTGAGCGGCGAGATTGACAGCATAGCCAGCCAGGACGCAGCGTGCCAACGATTGCTGGAGATTCCTGGTGTCGGTCCCCTGACTGCAACGGAGCTGCCTCTACGAAGGGACGCGATTTCGCAGCATGGCTGGGACTGGTGCCGAAACAGCATTCCACCGGTGGTAAAGCGTGGCTGCTGGGGATCAGTAAACGCGGCAACGCATATCTCCGACGATTGTTCATCCATGGCGCTCGCTCCATCGTCTTGAGCCTGAATCGCTCCAACCACGCGATCGGCAACTGGATGAATCAACTGGAGTCCAGGACACACCGCAACGTCATGGTCGTGGCCGTCGCCAACAAGTTAGCCCGCATTGCCTGGGCTGTTCTATCGAAGGGCGAACCTTATCGCGCTATGCCGGTGTCAGGAACCAGTTGATGCATGCGGCATGAAATCGAAACTTCCCACCAAGTCTGCTGGGGATAGTAAAAGGATGGCGGAACAGTCAAACGGCGTGCCGGAAGCTTGTGGTACAAAACGGTTCTTTGGAAACCGAGATTTTTATTAGAGCATTTACCCAGTTGCTATAGAGTTCCGAAGCGAGTTCTGAACCAGGCTTCGGCGTTTTGTTGAGTGAGTTGTGGCAGCAACTCGGAGATGGCCTCATCCAGGGCTTCACTGGTGCGGGCCTTGGCGGAACGCAGCAACAACTTGAGCTTCGACCAAGCCTTTTCGATGGGGTTCAGATCGGGCGAATAGGGAGGCAGGTAGAGCAGTTCCGCACCTGCGGCCTCGATCCTTTCGTGCACGCCTTTGACCTTGTGCGCAGGGAGATTGTCCATCACCACCACGTCGCCGGGCGTCAGCTTCGGACATAAGACATGATCCAGATAGGCCAGGAAAATATCGGCGTCTGTGGGCTCCTCGATGGTCATGGCTGCGATCATGCCGCAGGTGCTCATGGCCCCCAGAATAGTCAGGATTTTCCAGTGGCCTTGCGGAGCCGCTTCGTGGATGCGCGCCCCATCCCGGCTGCGTGCATAGAGCCTGGTCATCTGCGTGGTGACGCCACTTTCGTCCAAATAAATCAACCGTTCCGAGGGAGTCGCACGGATTTTTTTTGAGGAACTCCGCCCGCCGCTTGAGGTTCTCTTCCGTGTCCCGCTCCTGGGCGTGGAGCGACTTTTTTTCAGCCGGAAATCCATCCCCCGCAACACCCGCCACAAATACGAAGTGCCAAAGCGGACCCCCGTCTGCTTTTCCACCGCAGCCTGCAACTGGCCGAGCGTCAGATCGGGCCTCCGCGCCAGCAGTCCCGCCAGCAGCTTTCGATCCAGTCGGCTGCTGGGACCGGGGCGATACCGCGGCCGTTCCACCTGACCGCTACGCTTGCGGGCCGCGGAAATCTTCCACGCCCAGCCACGGCTCACGCCAATGCGCGACGCCAACTCGGCCAGGCTTGCCTGGCCTCGATCGTGAGCATCCAACAGCTTCCTTCGCAAATCATCTGAGTATGGTCGCGCCATGGCTGCTCATGCCGCGGAGCATCGCCTTTACTACTCTACACTAACTGGGTAAATGCTTTAGGACATCACACGTGAACCAGGTACCGAGAGGATCAGTTTGGATACCCGGAACAACGTTGGAATCGTGAGTGTCATGGCCCGCTCTGGAACTTCCTGAAAACTTTTGAACCAACCTTCCGCCGCCTGCTGCCGCCGACAAACCTCATCCAGTCGAACAATTTTCATATCTAAAGGATCGTTAAAATCGGCAGCACCGGGATCGTTGAACGCGAGGTGCCCCGATTCCCAACAAACAGAGTTGCGGATTGGCAGAACGCAGTTTGTTCGCGTAGATCTCGCATTCGCGTTCTGGATCGGATGCGGTCCCATTGACTTCAAGAAATTCCCGCATCCGCACCTGCCCTGTCAGCTTTTCCCGCAAATAACGGCGGAAAGATGCAGGACGGTCCGCAGCTAGGCCCAGGTACTCATCCGTGTGGAAGCCGCGAACTTTGTCCCACGGTAGGTCTAGGATTGTTATCAACGCCCGGAGAGTATCCATCTGTGAAGCTCCGGTGGCGAAAATCACCCCGATACTTTCATTCCTTCCGCCCAACACCTGCAATACTTCCGCTGCGGCAGTGGCTGCCGCCACGCCCGACGCTTCCGAGCTGGGATAAATCTCCAACTTAAGATTCTCAAATTTGGAATATCTCACTTCAGCAATTTCAGCACTCCACTGGTGTCCGGTTTAACTTACCAGCACCCCCGGTAAGTGATTGCGCTGTAAATATTTATCGGGCATTTTGTCTTGCCGCGATTTGAATTGTGCGCCGCAGCATGGAATCGTCTTTGGCTGCGGTTGACGATGGTGCATGAACCAAGGGCACACCATCTTTCAGCAACTGGTCTCGTTTCTTCCCGACCGCGAATTTCGCCGCTGCGTTGAGCGTTATCAGGGCAATGCCGGGTCACGAAGGCTCTCGTGTTGGGAGCATTATCTGGCCATGGTCTTTGCCCAGTTGACCTATCGCGAGAGCCTGCGCGACATCGAAGCCTGCCTTCATGCGCTGGGACCGAAGCGCTATCACTTGGGCTTTCGCGGCAAGGTGGCGCGCTCCACTCTGGCCGATGCCAACGAGTGCCGCGACTGGCGCATCTTTGCCGGCTTCGCTCAGGTGTTGATCGGCATTGCCCGGCCACTCTATGTCGGCGATTCGATGGGCGTCGACCTGGATCAAAGCCTGTATGCGCTGGATTCGACCACCATCGATCTTTGCCTTGCGCTCTTCCCGTGGGCCAGGTTCCGCAAGCACAAAGGCGCTGTCAAGATGCACACGCTTCTGGACTTGCATGGCAACATCCCCACCTTCATTCGCATCACCAACGGCAAGGTACACGACGTCAACATCCTGGACGAGATCGTGCCCGAAGCAGGAGCTTTCTATGTGATGGATCGCGGCTATGTCGATTTTCAGCGGCTCTATCTCTTTACGCTGCACGCATCGTTCTTCGTGACACGCACAAAATCCAATGTTCTGTTGCAGCGGCGCTACTCTCACCCAGTGGACAAGAGTACCGGCGTGCGCTCGGACCAGACGGTGATTCTGACCGCGCTTGGATCGGCCTCAGTCTATCCAGACCCGCTGCGCCGCGTTACCTATTGCAATCCGGAAACCGGCAAGCGGTTGAAGTTCTTGACCAACAACTTCACACTTCCGGCGCTGACGATCGCGCAAATCTACAAGCGTCGCTGGGAAGTGGAGCTGTATTTTCGCTGGATCAAGCAGCATCTACGCATCAAGGCATTCTTCGGGACCAGAGAGAATGCCGTCAAATCCCAGATCTGGATCGCTGTTTCGGTCTATGTGCTGGTCGCCATCATGCGCAAACGGCTCAAACTGGAGGCCAGTCTCTACCAACTTCTACAGATTCTGAGTGTTACCCTGTTCGAGAAAATCCCCATTTTACGGGCACTTCACCCATGGGACTGCCACGACGACTTATGTGACTCCATCAACCAGTTGAATCTATTCGACTTCTAACCGGACAGCCGTGTCAGCACTCATTTAGGGATCCTTATTAAGGAAGCTCTGCAGAGGCCGCTGATTTGGTAGCGCCGGTGTGATACGGCGTCTTCATCGCGATACTCTGGCAGGGTTTGCGCGAGATTGCGGGCTTTGCGAGTCGTTTTGTGGTGTCTGGAGGATGTTTCGCGACCTCCGGACACACTACGTCCCCAGAAGGGCCAGCCGTTGGCGGTGCTGGTAGAGATTCACCAGCGCGAAGCAGGCGCATAGACGATTGTGATTCTTCCTCAAGCCCCGGTATCTCACCTTGTCGAAGCCGAAGATGCGCTTCAGTATTCGGAACGGATGCTCCACCTTGGCCCTGACTCGCGACTTGGTGGTGTTCTTGCGCCTGGCTTCTTCATCCACATAATTCTTGAACCTGGTGCGGCGGCCGGTCATGTCCTGTGCGTGCGGCGCAGCTTCGCGGATCGTATCTGCTTGTCTCTGATAGCCAGCGTCGCCCCACACCTTGCGCTGATCGCCGTGCAGTAAGTCGGGCAACGTATGTACGTCAGCCACGCTGGCAGCAGACGTACACACCGAGTGCACTACGCCTTCTTTACTATCCACGCCGATGTGCGCCTTCAGACCGAAATGCCACTGGTTTCCCTTCTTCGTCTGATGCATCTCCGGGTCGCGTTCCCCGGTCGAGTTCTTGGTCGACGAGGGCGCGTGGATGATGGTGGCATCGACGATCGTGCCGGTGGTGATGCGGATGCCCTTCGTGGCCAGATGCTGATTGACTTCGTCCAGCATCGCGCCTCCCAGATCGTGCTCCTCCAACAGATGACGGAAGCGCAGGATGGTGGTCTCGTCCGGTGCCGCGGCCATGCCCAGATCAACACCGACGAAGCGCCGCAGCGCGGGCGAGTCATAGAGCGCATCTTCCACGCCGGGGTCCGACAGGTTGAACCACTGCTGCACGAAGTAAGACCGCAGCATGATCTCCAGGCCAACCGGACGGCGACCATTACCCGCCTTCGGATAATGCGGCTCAACCAGCGACAGAAGCCGGACCCAGGGAACAACCTCGTTCATCTCATCGAGAAACTGCTCCCGCTTACTCTTGCGGCCATACTTCTCAAAACTCCCCTGCCCCGCCAACGTCCGCTGAAAATGCGCCTTCCGCTCCATTCCTCAATTTTATTCAAGCCGGCTGTGGATCGCGGGCTTGTGCAGAGCTTCCTTAACTGACATTATGTTGATAGATTTAAGTTAAGCGAATACATGACACGATAACTTCAGCATTAGACCTGCTCCGGCACCACGAATGGCGCACGATAGCCGCGGTCGCCGTCGCGCAATAGACGATTCGCTTCGTCATCGTTCTTAACTAGCTGGGTCTGCGGATCGAAATTCAGAGTCCGTCCCAGCCGGTAGGATGCGTTGGCTAGGTGTGCCAACCCAGCTGACATGTGTCCTTCCTCGATAGGCGCATTCAGGTCTTCTTTTTTCCGGCTGATCACGCACGCAATGAAGTTTGCGAAATTGTCGTCGTTGGCCGCCGGCGCGGATGGGCCGGGCTGCTGGTCTTTTCCCATCCAGCTCTTATAACCGCCATTGCCACCATCGATCGACAAGTACCCTTTGGGTCCATAGAAAATGTTGCCCACAGTGTTGTAACTTCCCTCGTGGGGACCTAGTCCTCCTTGCGCTTTTTCCGCAACGGCTTTTGGAGCTCTGTGGCTCGCTCCGATTTCGGCCTCGTGATTCGTATCCCAATGGCGAACTTCAAACTCCAGCAGCGTGGGTTTTCCACCAGGGTGGTTGTACTCGAAGGCACAGTTCAGCACGTTCGGAGTCTGCTGGTCATCATCGAACATGAAATGTCCGCCGATCGCCGAAATCATGTTGGGAAAGCCCAGCCCCAATCCCCATCGCGCAATGTCCAGCTGATGAATGCCCTGGTTCCCCAGATCGCCGTTGCCGTAGTCCCAGAACCAATGCCAGTTGTAGTGAAAATGATTCTTCGTAAAGGGTTGAAGGGGAGCCGGTCCGGTCCAGAGGTTGTAGTCAACTCCCGCGGGAACCGGCGAGACAGGCGTATGACCGATAGTGTCTCTCCGTTTGAAACATAGCCCGCGCGACAAATAAACATCTCCGACAACACCACCCTGAACCTTCTTTATCGCCTCCACCACCTCGGGAGTGGAACGGCTCTGGGTTCCGTGTTGCACGATGCGGTCGTACTTCGCCGCCGCGCGCACGAGTTGTCCACCCTCCCACAAATTATGGGAACAGGGTTTCTCCACATACACGTCTTTGCCCGACTGGCACGCCCAGATCGCCATCAGCGAATGCCAGTGGTGAGGCGTCGCGATCGAGATAGCGTCGATGGACTTATCGTCGAGCACCTTGCGTACATCTTTGTAAGTCTGAGGGTGAGATCCCAGCTTCTGCGCTTCCGGCAGTCGTTCCCTCATCACGTTGTCATCGACATCGCAAAGCGCCGCAATTTCGACGTTCGGCAGCGCTCCATATCTCTTAATGTGCTCTTCTCCCCGACCGCGCAGCCCGATGATTGCGACGCGTACCCGGTTGTTCGCACCCAGAACATTCGCCGGCGCTCCCAGGGCCATCAACGGCTGGACAGCTGCAATTGTGGCGGCCGCTTTCGCACCCGTCTTCAAAAACTCTCTTCTGCTCTCGTCCATTTCGTATCGCCCCCAATTGTTTTGAAACGCCCTGACCGCCGCTGCCGTTATGGATGGGCAGCATACTGACTATATTGCTCCGCCACATGCGCTTGCTTATAGTTGCCATCGTGGATAAGTACACGGTACTGAAAACGAATCGATTTTCCAGCGGGAACTGTATAACTGCCATCCTTCTTTGGATCGCGGAAAAAAAATGAAAGCCCAAAGGGATTCGCCGCCAGCAATCCATAACCACGAGCATGCCAGTAGGTGGGATGGCGAAAGCTTTTCGGACTGTCGAAAATTGCGACGCCAAGTGTTTTGCCATCGATCACACCATCGACGTTGACCCAGTCGGCACGCTTGCCCCAGATCTGAGCCTCGCCCAGGCCGCCCTTTGAATCCACCATCGTACCCTTGGGAGCATCCAGCTCGGGAGCGAGACGAATGGCAAAAGTACCCTCTTTCGTGTCGCCAAACTTTACTGGTCCATGATTAGCATGGATGACAATTCTACAGTCGATAGTGCGTGACCCCTTATCACCGCTGAAGGTAAATTCCTGGGTCTCCTGCGCAAAAGGTTTATGGTCTGGGCCCACAAGATCGAACGTCGCCCGAATGGTACCGGAAGAGGCTCCGCCATTCATCTCGTCAATCCTGCGAAACACCATTCGCCCCCAACGCGAGGTGTCGGCGTGGCCATAATATTTCTTGAATACTTCTTCGCTCCAGAAGTCATACCCATTGATGTCCCCATGCCCGAAGTACATGGCACGCTGGTGCGGCTCAATGCTGGGATCATGCTGGTGCGCAACCGGTATGGTATCCCCGATAGGGAAACCGCGTGTTACAACCACGCCGTTCACACCGCGCAAAGGCTGCAAGTAGGCTTTCGCCGTCTTGGGATCGAAATGATAAACAGTGAAAGGCTTGCCGCCTATCGCGACCCGGATCGTGTCGCCCTGTCGCGTAAAGCTCACAGCTTCCGCGTTAGCATAGGCAGGTAAAGTCAAAGGCGCGATTGCCAGAAACATAAATAGCAGCTTTAAACTCTTACTTCTCATAAGTCCCATTTCTCCTAACCACACTCTACGGTTCTGACATTACACCAAGCGATTATCGTTCTATATCTCTATCACCCGTTAGAGTTCAGGCGAACGTCAAATGTCCTAAGTCGGGTATTTATTGGTGTATCTGGCGTGGTGAGGATTCTTAGTTCCTTGAATCCATGAAACGCCGCGGATATTCGCTCCGCTTTGCGATCTGTTTTAAGTGCAGCTACCGCAGCGCGGGGTATGCCGACGCGATGTCCTCCCCTTCGCGACGCAGCCCGAGCCGAAATTGTTCCGGAGCACCCGCAGCCGCATAAGCGGATGCCGCGTATGCATATTCGTGGCGCGCGTCGCGCAGGAAGACCGTATTTCCTACGGGCGAACGCAGATTCAGCAGCCACACGGGGCGGGGCGCCAGTGCCGCAACCAGATCCGGGAGATCGTACTTTCCCAGCACGCCTGGAATGACGACGCCGAAAATGCCCCGGTGAATTGGCAATTGCGCAACCTGGTCATAGGAGACAAGGCCAACCTCAATCACAACACCGGCGATGCGTTGGTCCATCACGGCAGCGTGCAGCAGGTCCACTCCGATAACGCCCCTGGCGAAGCCAAAGCACTCGCCGCCATACAGCAGTCCTCTCTGTTGCAGCAAATCGACGCCGCGCAGGATGTCATCCATGCGCAAGCCCACCAGGGGCTTTCCGACCATCAATGCTAGCCAGGACACAGCTTCATTCGGCCCGAACCAATAGGACGAATTGCTGAGCCAGGTCGAAGCTGTTTCGCCGATACCGGACGGATCCAGCACCAGCACCGTATAACCGAGCCGCGCCAGATCATCCACATCGCTAGTTGTTGAGGTGACATTCGACGTGTCGGGAAGCGCGGAGGCCATATTCATACCGCGGTCATCCACGTACACGATCGTCTTCTTCCGCGAGTGATTCGCGTTAGGTTCGGCCAGTAGGGCTGGGACTACGCGGCCCGGTCCAGTCTCATAACTCAGGCGAGTGAGGCGGTAACCGTTTCGCTCCGTGGATCCCAATGTCTTCACGTGCAACGGCCCGGTGGATGCCTCATAACGCGTCAGTCGCACAATTTCATCTTTCAAGCGGGCTTTGAGCCGATCCACGTCCGGACGTGACGTAAGTGTTGGTCGCGGCGGCGTCAGTTTTGCGAACTGGCGCATGTTCAATGTGCTCACCGTATCTCCGCCCAACGAGGTGGAGACCTGTCCGGTCCGTGTGCAAAGAAGGTTCTGCTCATACTCGGTCTGGAATGGTGGTTCCGGCAAGATTGCGCCTGTCCCGCCTTTCAGCCAGCGGCTCATCCAGGCCTCGATGGCCTCACGCTGCGATTTTCGGACGCCATGGCCGCCCGGAGCGACGGCAGTAGATATCTTATCTTCGGCGCCAAACAGAGCATAAATGCGTTTGCTCTCGGCGAGTGTGTTGCGCGATCCCGCGATGGGGAAGAAATCGTCCATCGTCGGAACAATTAAATACGGCTTGGGAGCGAACGCCTCCACCAGATCGGCATGATCCAGTCCGTTCTTAAGTTGATCGGGAAACTGTTGTTCGGCATCCTGCGGGCCCGTGCCCAACAACTGGTCTTCCCAATCGGTGATATAATAGGCTGGCGCCGCGGCCTGGACCCGATCGTCCAGCGCGGCGATATACGCGGTGAGCGTGCCGCCGCCAGAGCAGCCCGTAACGCCGATGCGCTTTGTCTCGACATACGGAAGCGACTGCAACAGGTCGATGCCTCGCATTCCATCCCAAACCATATATCGAGCGATACTCTCACCTGCGAGCAGACTCTGAATCCCCACCATCTCATGCTCATCTGTAGTCGAACCAACCTTGGAACCTTGGAGGGCCGAATCGTAGAAGATAACGCGCTCTCCTTGTCCCACGGGATCGTAAGTGAGGACCGCGAAGCCGCTCTTCACCAGCCCGAGGCTGATGCTCTGATAGAAGGCCCTGGCCTTTGCGGCCAAACTGTGCCCGGTGGGTTGAAGGATCGCAGGGTAACGAGAATGGCCCGTCTGCGGCACGTACAGGTTGGCTGTGACGTAGAACTTCGGCAGGCTTTCATAAATGATTTTCTCGACACGGTAATCGCCGTGGTCGATGACCCCCGTAATCCGCAGGTTCAGGGGAGACCGCTCGTCCGGAAGTCCACCCATCATCGCCAGTAACTGCCGCCGCACTTTGGCCCTGCGCTTTTCGAACTGATCGCGCGTCCGGATATCGGCGATTCGGTCCCTGCGCGACGCGAGTTGCTGTAAAGCGATCCTCTGTAGATAGGATCTCAGCATGTCGCTCGGCGGGGGGCCTTGGACAGTTTGCGGCCGCTGCGCCGCCGCCGGTTGCGCCACGGATTGCGGAGCCGCACCGAGGCAGATGAAAATAGCCACCAATGCCAGCCTGGCCACGCTTATCGATTTATGCATTCGACTCGCCTCCTTTAAAAGCTGGCCTTCAGAGCAAACTGCATGATTCGAGGATCTCCTGCGCTGGTAATCTGCCCGAAGGTGGGCGATGTCACCTCTGTTATCAGGATTACCGAAATTCGACCGATTCATGATGTTGAAGGACTCAGCCCGAAACTCCAGCTGGGCATGGTCATGCACGTTGAACGTCCTCATCAGGGCCATGTCGAGGTTAGCCAATTCCGGGCCAACAATGAAGTTGCGCGGCGATGTTCCAAATGTGCCCACTACATTGGGCGCGAAGGCAGTGATATTGAAATACTCTGCAACGAGATCGCCGTGTGATCTGCCGGTATCGAGGGACGGATTGCCTGGGATGTCGCCGAACATGTCAGGATCAGGCCAGGGATCGTCACGAATCGATTCTGGCGGCTGGAGCGCCGCCATTTCTTTCGTGCCGCCACCTATGCTTTCCAAATAGACATCATGGATTTTGATGTCTTCGATTGCATGACCGAGGATGCCGCTGATGATTCCGCCCGCACTGAGGCGCGAGACGGAATTGTAGCTGACGACATCAGCAATCGTCACTCCTCTCAACCTGCCCACCGGAACCCCGGCGGCACCGCGCATGCGGGCGCCGAGACGCAGAAAGAACGGCGTGTTCGTGCAGTCGTGCATGGTGATACCGGAAAATGTGATCCCTTCAATCAATGCGCCATCCGAGCTTTCAACCGCAAAACCTTTGCCGCCATCGAAAACGCAATTGGAGATCGCAATGTTCTTGAAACCGCCATTCGACTCAGTTCCCAGTTTGATGCTTCCGTTAAACTCCTTCGGGAAATAAGGCTTTACACTTGCTTGCGCTGCCTGATCTGTTGGCCAGCGCTTCCACGTACCGTCCAGCATGGAACCCATTTCATAACCGCCGGTGACATAGCAGTCGCTGATCGTGACGTTCTCAGTTGTGCGTGCATAACCCAGCGCGAAGGAGCTTTTCGGGCAGATGGCATCATCCCACGGTGAGTTGACACTGCAATTGGAGACGCGCACATTGCGGCAGCAGTCGATGTCAATGCCGTCGCGGTTGGTATCGATCCTCAGATTGTCGATGGTGAGATTGTCGACTCCAGTGGCTAAAATGCCAAAGTGGCCACATTCAAGAATGGAGAAATCGCGGAGCAGCACATTGTGGCAATTCTTCAGGCCGATGGCTTTGTCGGCCATTCCAGGCAATGAGGCGCTGGGAACGGATCCCGTGCCGCGGCTCAGGCCCTTTCCCCAGATAAGCCCGGTGCCAAGAATGGCAAAGTCGTGGATGTTTTCTCCCCAGATGAGGCTGTTATGCCAGTGATTATGGCCGAAGTCCTGATAGTTCTCCCACGGCTTGTTCGATTCCGGGGCGTCGTAGTAGAAGCTCAATGGGCTTGATCCGGAACTTTATCTCCGCCGCGTGCTCGAACAGATCGCCGATCACCCGATCAACCGCATCCAGGAGCTGCCGCCCTAGAATGTCGCCGCACCAAGAACGATCTCGCCTGATCTCAAGTGTCCACTTGGCCAACTTGATGGACACTTGAGATCCATTCCTACCCCTCACGGCCCGCGCCGGACGTACATGGACGCCCCCTCCTTTGCCAAGCGCACGATCGATGCTGGTGAGAGGCAAGTTTGCAGCCGTACATTCGGCCTATCGATGCAGCCTTGGCTGCTGGCCCTGATGGAATCTGCTGGTTGGCTCCTCAATCGCTTACACGCACTGAGTAGGTGCTGCGTCCGGCAGGGTTTTGCCAACCATAGGCTTGACCTATTTCGCCATCATCAATGAAGTGCCTGAGCAAACTGTGGGATGGATTCCTTTCTCTCTGACTTGAATTTCGCAGAGATCAAGCTTCTGTTTCATACAGCTTCACGCGGAGCAAGCAACGGAGCGCTGATAATGACGATCATGGGCCAGCAACGCCCAGATCACCCGTGCATTCTTGTTGGCCAGGGCAACAGCAGCTACATTGGCTCCTCTTCGCAAGACCAGCGACTGCAACCACGTCATTTTATCTCCAGGGTCCACCACTGCCTTACGTCCAGAACATCGGATTACGGATCTTGCACCGTGGATCAATAGTGTGCGCAAATAGCAATCACCGCGTTTACTGATACCCAATAACAGCGACTTACCACCTGTTGAGTGCTGCCGTGGCACCAGCCCCAGCCAAGCCGCCAATTGCCGGCCATTGCGAAAATTGCGAGCATCGCCGACGGAGCCTACCATCGCACTCGCCGTGATTGGACCCATCCCCGCAATCGCCGCTAGCCTCTGACTGGCTTCGTTGTTGCCATGCCACTGCTGAATCTGATGATCCATCTCCTTCACCAGCTGATCCAGCTCCTTCAGATGTTCGCCCAGTTGCCCCAGCAGTTGTCGGAACAGGCAAGGCAGACTGTTCTCCGCATCCTCCAAGATCTCCGGCAGACACTTGCGAATGTTTCCAATCCCTTGCGGTATCACGACGCCATATTCTGCCAGCAGACCACGAATCTGATTCGCCTGTGCGGTGCGTTGCTGCACAAAGCCCTGCCGGGCTCGATGAACGGACAACGCCGCCTGCTGATCTACCGTCTTGACGGGCACAAAGCGCATGGTAGGACGGCTCACCGCTTCGCAGATCGCCTCCGCATCCGCCGCATCATTCTTGTTGGTCTTTACATAAGGCTTCACAAACTGGGGTGCCATCAACTTTACCGTGTAGCCGATTTTCATCAGTCGCCGCGCCCAGTGGTGAGCACTTCCACAAGCCTCGATTCCCACCAGGCATGGAGGCCGCTGGGCGAAGAACTCCATCACCTGACTTCGCCGTAGCTGCTTGCGCAGCACGACTTTTCCATCTTCATCCACCCCATGCACTTGAAAAACATTCTTTGCTACATCAATGCCAATCGTCTTAACCTTCATCTGGGACGCCTCCGTCATTATGTAGTGGCCGGTCTTACACCTTCCACTCTGGCACACTCGATGCCGTTTCGATTGGGGGCGTCCATCCCATTGCTTACCCTATGATGTGCCCTTTTCGAGAATCAAAAAGACGGAAGTTGATTGAAAACATGCTTGATGGGAAGGCTCGAACTCCTGACTTCTACCGTTTCAACCTCCCGCTTTGAGATAAACCCTGTCTTTACAAGGCCCTGGTCGCCGCTGTAGGGCTGTAGGCACTGCAAGCGCCCCTGAAAAGGGTTATTGTTCCCAGAAATTGGCTTTCTGTTCCCAGGGCCGTGAATCGAACCTTTTGGATTTCAGGTCATTGGTTCGGGTCTGGTAGAACCCCTCTCTGATACCTGCGTTGTTGAAGGTAGTTTTACCGCCGTCTTCACAGACTGCGAATCGACGATCACAACGCTGGGAGCGGCGTTTCGACCCTTCGCTTTACGCCCCTGCTCGCGCAGGGCGTTGCCGATCCCCTCCCATGCCCCGTTGTCGCGCCACGCCCGAAACTGCTGATGCACCGACTGCCATGGTGGGAAGTCGGCTGGCAACTGCCGCCATTGGCAACATGTCTTCACCACGTAAAGCAGGGCATCCACCACCCGCCGCAGTTCATACTTGCGCGGACGGCCCCCGGTGTGACGCTTGCCCCGCAGCTCCTTCAGCAACGGCTCCAGCGTGGCCCACTGCCTGTCCCTCAGATCACTTGGGTACATGACCTCAAACTACGGCCCGAATCCCTCCCTGCATATTCCTTACAAGGTTCCACCGCTAGTTTTTAGACAGATTCTTAGAGCAGCGGCGTCAATTCGATCGACTTCAAGTACATCAGGTCGTGGCCCGTGGTACCTGCCGGTCTGATCGTCAGCTTGTATTGCCCAGCTTCGGAGAGATTTACAATGCCTATGTTATAGGT
>JBAVOQ010000159.1:0-2033 GCA_049692235.1 Acidobacteriaceae bacterium
AAACAGCAGCGTCTGGTTGACCGTGTCAGCAATGAAGTTCTGGCCCATGAATCCAATCTAAAACAGAACCTGCTGCGCACACACTCTCGGCTTCGTCAAGAATCTATGCCCGACACACACCTAGAGGCCGCGATCCTCTAGCTGCCGTTTAGCTGCCGATAAGCAAGCAACCGCTTATAAGGCAGCATTTTTCGCAGCCTCAACCGCCCTCAATCCGCCACTCAATTGCCCGCTCAGCGATTCAGCCGCCGCGTCCGCCGACGCGTCGAGAACATGAGCGTAGATCTTGAGCAGAATGTCGGGCCTGGAGTGACCGAGGCGTTCCTGCGCCGCTTTGATCGGAACCCGCTCCTCCACCATCTGTGTCGCTCCCCAGTGCCGCAGGAGACGCCACGTGATATGCGGTAAGCCGAGCCGGTCTGCCACCGGTTGAATGCGCCGGCCCAGAAGCGTCTCGTGCCAGATCGGACCGGGCTTCATGGTCTTGCCCCTCTTAATACGGTTGGGAAACATCCAATCCTCATCCCCCGCCTTCGTCTGCTCCTTCAACGTAAGCAAACGCGCGACATCTGCCTCCGTCAGTCGGATCGGGCGGTTCGAGCGGTGGTACTTCGGGGTGTGAAGCTCGCCCCGATTGACCGCGCGCACCACCCACAGGTTTCTGGTTTCGGGAACCAGGTCCTTCCACTTGAAAGCCAGTTCCTCCGGGCGGATCGAAGCGACAGAGACCAGGTAGACCAGCGTGCTGATCGGCTCCTCGAGAGCGTTAATCAACTGAATCAGCTGATCGCCGGTCGGGAGTTTTTTCTGTTCTCTGATCTCCTCCGGAGGGAGATCGGCCCCACGTGCTGGATTGGACGTCATGTATCCATATTTCAGAGCGGCGCGGAAGATGGAGCTGAGTCCCCATTTCAGGTTCTTGAGGGTCTGCAGCGCCTTGCCTTCCTTTGCCTTCTGGTTGATGAAGCTCTGTACTGCCTCGACGGTGATCTCGGACAACTGCATGTCAGCGAATTCGGGTAGATAGTGGGCGCGGATGTTGGTCTCGTATCCGTGCTTCGTCGTCCCCTTTTTGTTCGCCAGCTTCAGCGTCCGATATTTCTGGAGAAATCCTCCAAATGTCATCATCATCTTCGGGCGGCACTTGACTTGGTTGATGGGTTCAAGGATGACGGCCAGCTTCAGCAAGGCGGCCTTCTTCGAGCGAACCTCTTTCACGGAGCCGAGGTTTACGGCGCGGCGCCGCCGCACCTTCTTCCCCGCCTCGGTGATCACGTCCTCTCGGTAGAAGCCCTCCCACCAGGCTGGATCGCCATCCTCACGCAACCGGACACTGTCTGGACACGGGTAGCTTTATCTGATCGAAGTGCTTGCAGACACTCTCGATAGTCTTTGTCCGGGTGTTCTCGATCCACTTAAAGAATTCCAGCGTATCCGCTTGTTTCGGTCTACCGCCCTTCTTCTGTGCGGAGACAGGACTAATGTTTTGGTCACTATACTCAAAAAAGAAAAAGCTCCGTGGACGGAGATCGTCCGCACGATCCATGCCGAGCAGATCCAGCGCATGATCGACGTAGTTTAAGTCGTCCGGCAGCTTGTGTATTGCATTCCATCTTGCGGAATCGATGAGACATTTTTTCAAGTTACAATCCAATTGGAAGAAGACAAGGCTGCTCTGTCGTTTTTGGATCTCCCTGAACTCATCCCCGAACGTATTTGCAAACCGCAATAAAAGACGGGAACTCTCTTCCTCCGCATTTTTGATTGCGGTTGTACGAAGCTTGTAGAGAAGTGACCTTGCCCTTAGAAATGCGTATCCCTTAGCCAGCTGGTTTAGGGGAAATATTCATCCCCGTCGTAGTCGTCGTGGCGGTGTGAATGTGGGAAGCGGCCTTATCGATTTGCACATTCACACCGCCTGCTTCGGTCGCCGCCGGATCTTATGCGGCAGCTTCGATCAGAGCGTCTTTCCAGCCGTGTTCGAATTCGACTGGACTGACGTAGTTCAACGTCGAGTGCATGCGTTTCCGGTT